>NZ_CALAHQ010000001.1 GCF_937892565.1 uncultured Roseicyclus sp.
TCCGGCCCCATCGCCTTTTCGGGGTTGTCGGACAGCTTGACCGTGGGCCGGCCGTTTGCCGCGACAGCCTTGCAGACCAGCGAGAACGGGGCAAGGGCGTCGTCCGCCACCAGACCGCGGAAATCATTGGTCAGCAGCGTGCCCCAGCCAAAGCTGACCCGGACGCGGCCGGAAAAGCGGGTGTGGAGCGCCTCGATCACGTCCACATCCAGCCCGTCGGAAAAGATCACCAGCTTTTCGCGCGGGTCTTCGCCGCGCGATTGCCACCAGCCGATCGCGGTTTCGGCCCCTGTCACGGGATCGCCCGAATCGATGCGGATGCCGGTCCAGCCCGCCAGCCAGTCGGGGGCGTTTTGCAAGAAGCGCGCCGTGCCGTAGGTGTCGGGCAGGATGATGCGCAGGTTGCCGTCATGTTCCTCGTGCCAGTCCGACAGCACGTCATAGGGCGCGCGGGCCAGCGCCGCATCGCTGTCGGCCAAGGCCGCATAGACCATGGGCAGTTCATGGGCGTTGGTGCCGATCGCCTCGAGGTCGCGGTTTTTCGCGATCAGGCAGTTGGAGGTGCCGGCAAAGGCCGCGCCCAGCCCTTCCTCCATCGCCTGGACGCACCAGTCCTGCCAGAGAAAGGAATGGCGGCGGCGGGTGCCGAAATCGGCGATCCTGAGGCCCGGGATGCGCTGGAGGCGCCCGATCTTTTCCCACAGCTTGGTCATGGCGCGGGCATAGAGCACCTGAAGCTCGAAGCGGCCCATCTTGTGCAGCACGGCGCGCCCGCGCAGCTCCATCAGCACGGCGAGTGCGGGGATTTCCCACATCATCACCTCGGGCCATGCGCCTTCGAATGTCAGCTCGTATTGATCGCCGACGCGGTCCAGATGGTAGGGCGGAAGGCGCAGCGCCTCGAACCATTCCATGAAGCCGGGCGTGAACATCTGGCGTTTGCCGTAAAACATGTTGCCGCGCAGCCATGTGCTTTCGCCGCGCGTCAGCCGCAGGGTGCGGATATGGTCAAGCTGTTCGCGCAACTCGCCTTCGTCGATCAGCTGGGCCAGAGGCACGCGCATGGTGCGGTTGATCAGCGAAAAGGTCACGGTGGTGTCGGGCTTGTTGCGAAACACTGACTGGCACATCAGCAGCTTGTAGAAATCGGTGTCGATCAGCGACCGGACGATCGGGTCGATCTTCCATTTGTGATTGTGCACGCGGGTGGCGATGTCGACCATGGGCAGGCTCCTCGTCGGGGGAGGTTAGATCAAGGGCGCGCGCGCTTGTCTAGGCGGGCGGCGTCCATTGCACATCGGACAGGCGCGGGGCGCCTGTCGCCAGCATCACCAGCCGGTCAAAGCCCAGCGCGCAGCCCGCGGCCGGGGGCATCTGCGCCAGCGCGGCCAGAAATTCCTCATCAAGCGGGTAGCGTTGGCCGTAGACGCGTTGCCTTGCGTCCATATCGGCGGTGAAGCGCCTGCGCTGTTCGGTGGCGTCGGTCAATTCGCCAAAGGCATTGGCCAGTTCCACGCCGCAGGCAAAGAGCTCGAACCGGTCGGCCACGCGCGGGTCATCGGGGTTCTTGCGGGCGAGCGCGGCTTCGGGGGCCGGATAGGCATCGAGGATCACGGGGCCGGGCCCGAGACCCGGCTCGATCCGCGCGGTCAGGAGGCGCGAAAACAGGTCGGACCATGTGTCATCGGCGCCGGGCGCGATGCCGATGGCCGAAAGCCGGGCGGCCAGATCGCCGGGCCGGTCAAGCGTGGCCAGAAGATCGACGCCGTGGCGCGCGGCCTCGGCCGCCACGCTCGTGCGGCGGAGGGGGCCAAACGGGTCGCAGGTTGCGTCGCGGTGGCGAAAGGCGCTGACCCCGGCCTCGGTCGCGGCGATGCGCAGGATGGCGGCGCAATCTTCCATCAGGCGCTCATACCCCTCGCCCGCGCGGTACCATTCCAGCATGGTGAATTCGACGGCATGGCGCGGGCCGCCTTCGCGGTTGCGCCAGACGCGCGCCAGGGTAAAGATCCGCTCCTCCCCCGCCGCGAGCAGTTTCTTCATCGCAAACTCGGGCGAGGTGTGCAGATACCGGGTGCGTGCGACAAGCGCGTCATCCATCGCCACGGTCGCAAAGGCATGCAGATGGGTTTCATTGCCGGGGGATGTGACCAGATAGGCGGGATCGACCTCGGTGAAGCCTTGGGTCGCGAACCAGGCGCGGATCGCGGTCATGATGCGGCCACGGGCCAAAAGCATCGGGCGCCGGTCGGCATGGCTGTCGCGGTGCCACCATGTCATGTCTGGCCCTTTCGTGGCGGATGCGCTAACGGCTGCGTCTAACGCGGGGGCGGCAGGCCCTCAAGCGAGATCATACCCGGAGGGCTTCATGAAGGTCATCGCGTCCCAGCTTCGCAAGGGCAATGTCGTCGATATCGACGGCGTTCTCTATGTCATCCTCAAGGCCGAGAATTTCCACCCCGGCAAGGGCACGCCCGTGACCCAGGTGGACATGCGGCGCATCGACAATGGCACCAAGGTCAGCGAGCGCTGGAAAACCACCGAAGGTGTGATGCGCGCCCATGTGGAAGACAGTGTTTTCACCTTTCTCTATGCCGATGGCGAAGGGTTCCATTTCATGGATCCGCAAAGCTATGAGCAGATCACCGTGACCGAAGACGTGGTGGGCGACACCAAGGTCTGGCTGCAAGACGGGATGTCGGTGCATCTGTCGGTGCATAACCAGATCGCCATCGCCATCGAATTGCCGCAGAAGGTGACGGTCGAGATCATGGAGACCGAACCGGTGGTCAAGGGGCAGACGGCGTCTTCGTCCTACAAGCCTGCCATTGCAGGCAATGGTGTGCGCGTGATGGTGCCGCCCCATATCGGGCCGGGCACGCGGATCGTGGTGAACACCGAGGACGCAACCTATGTCGAGCGGGCCAAGGACTGAGGGATCAGCGATGTCCGATGACGCGCCCGGCCCGGTAACGGCGCCGGGCGGTCTGTTTCTGGTGGCCCAGCCCGGGCTGGAAGCGGCATTGGCGGCCGAGGCCGCGCGGGCGGGCTTTGCGGGGATCAAGGCCGTGCCCGGCGGGGTCGAGGTCTTGGGCGATCTGGCCGAGGCGGCGCGCGCCAACCGCAGCCTGCGCACGGCCGTGCGGGTGCTGTGGCGCGTGGCGAGCTTTCGGGCGCTGCATCTGGCGCAGCTGGACAAGCGGGCGCGCAAGCTGGCCTGGGGCGATTGGCTGCGCCCCGATGTTCCGGTCAGGGTCGAGGCCGTGTGCCGAAGCTCGAAGATCTATCACGACAGGGCCGCCGCCCAGCGGATTGCGGGCGCGCTGACGGCGGCGGGGTTCAGCGTGGCCGCTGAAGCGGCGGTCGTGCTCAAGGCGCGGATCGAGGATGATCTGTGCACCCTTTCCATCGACACGACCGGCGAACCGCTGCATCGGCGGGGCCACAAGACATTCGTGGGCAAGGCCCCCCTGCGCGAGACGATGGCGGCGGGGTTCTTGTGGCAGATGGGGTTTGACGGCTCGCAATGCGTGATCGACCCCATGTGCGGTTCGGGCACGATCATTCTGGAGGCAGCCGAGATCGCCGCCGATCTGGTGCCGGGGCGGTCACGGGATTTCGCCTTTGCGCAATTGGTGGGGGGCGGGAGCGAGGGGCTCTGCCCCTCGCGCTCCCCGGAGGATTTGGAAAGCAAAGATGGGGGCGCGCGGTTTTTCGGCTTTGACCGCGATGACGGGGCGATCCGGGGCGCGCGCGGCAATGCCGAGCGGGCGGGGCTTGGCGCGCTGTGCCGGTTCGAGCGGCAGGCGGTCAGCGATCTGACCCCGCCCGAGGGGGTGGGCCCGGGGATCGTGTTGACCAACCCGCCCTATGGCGCGCGGATCGGGGAGCGCAAGTTGCTCTTTGCGGTCTATGGCGCGCTGGGGTCGACGCTCAAGGCGCGGTTCGCCGGATGGCGGGTCGGCATCGTGACCAGCGACAAAGGCTTGGCACAGGCGACCGGTCTGGGGCTGGACGCGGTGGGGCCGGTGGATCATTCAGGCACCAAGGTATGGCTGTGGCAGGGCATGGTGGCGTGACGGCTGCACAATAGGGACCGGCGTCAGGGTTTCTGGAACAAAGCGCCCGTTATGTTGTGAGATCGGATCCATGGCAGAACATGCGTTCCTTGATTGCGCCTTTATGTCTTATTTTGTTCCGGATACGCGCCTTGCCAAAGGGTCTGGGCGCGCCTAGGTCGCGCTTTCGGGGGCCAGATCGGCCCGGCGGGGATGCGCGATGTTCGAAACACTGGGTCTTGGGATCACACCACAGGCGGCTTCGGTCTGGTTCGGGCTGATGATTGGCCTCGCCTTTGGCGTGCTGGCGCAGCTGACAGGGTTCTGTCTGCGTCGTGCCCTTGTCGGGTCTCGGGCCGAGCGCGGGGCCGCGCGGGGCGTCTGGGCCATGGCGTTGGGCGTCGCCGTGATCGGCACGCAGGGCGCGGTGGCGCTGGGGCTGGTGTCGTTCGAGGCGCATCGCTTTGCCGCCGGATCGGTGCCGGTGGCATCGATCATCCTGGGCGGGCTGATGTTCGGCTTTGGCACGGTGTTGGCGCGCGGGTGCCTGTCGCGGCTGACGGTTCTGTCGGCATCGGGCAATTTGCGGGCGCTGGTGGCGATCATCGTGGCGGCTTTGGCGGCGCAGGCCATTTTGCAGGGCGCGCTTGCGCCACTGCGGCTGGCCTTGAGCGCTGTGGTCGTGCCGCTGGACGGATTGCCGGGGGCGGGCTGGCTTTGGGCCGTGGTGATCGCGGGGCTGGCGCTGTTGATCGTGATCCGGTCGCAAGCCAGCGGCGCGATGTTGCTGGGTGGCGCCTTGATCGGGGCATTGGTGCCCTTGGCATGGATCGGCACGGGTTTCGTGCTGTTTGACGAATTTGATCCCATCGCCTTGCAGGGGCTGGCCTTTACCGGACCTTGGGCGGATGCGCTGTTCTGGGGCATCGCGGCGCAGGTCACGACGGCGGGCTTTGGCGTGGGTCTGGTGGGCGGCGTGCTTTTGGGCGCGCTTGCGGCGGCGTTGGGGTCGCGGCAGTTCCAGATCGAAGCGTTCAGCGGTGCCGGGCAGATGGGGCGCAGCCTTGGGGGTGCGGTTCTGATGGGGCTGGGCGGGGTTCTGGCGGGGGGATGCACGGTCGGGGCCGGGCTGGCCGGGCTGCCGACACTGGGGATCAGCGCAATCATGGCCTTTGGCGCGGTGGTCGCCGGGATCTATGCCGGTGATGCGGTGCTGGCCCGGCGGGGCGCAAACCGGGGCATGCTGGCCGCGCAGTGATCGCTCAAGCCAGCACGACGCCCGCCTGTCGCAACCCGGCATGGGCGGCCGCCAGCGAGCCATCCAGATCGATGGCCCGGCAGAGGTCTTGCTGGACGGTGACAGCAAACCCAAGCTGTGCGGCATCGACCGCCGAGTAATGGACACAGAAATCGAGGGCCAGACCCACAAGCGTCAGATCGGTGATGCCGCGCGTCGTCAGATAGCCCCGTAGCCCGGTCGGCGTGGCCCGGTCGTTTTCGAAAAAGGCCGAATAGCTGTCGATCTGGCGGCGAAAGCCCTTGCGCAGGATCAGATCGGCGCGGCT
The DNA here is from genome assembly GCF_937892565.1 of uncultured Roseicyclus sp. Taxonomy (GTDB): domain Bacteria; phylum Pseudomonadota; class Alphaproteobacteria; order Rhodobacterales; family Rhodobacteraceae; genus Roseicyclus. Next base: position 5,624 of record NZ_CALAHQ010000001.1, read on the forward strand.
GGTGTTGAGCGCGGGGTGGAAATCGGCGCCGGGCGTGCCCTGCACACAATGGTCGGGCCACAGAACCTGTGGGCCATAGGGCATCTGGGTCAGTTCCATCGGCGCGCGGCCCCGGTGCTGGCTGGCAAAGGACAGGTGGTCGGCCGGGTGCCAGTCTTGCGTCAAGATCACGGCGCCGAAATCATTCATCCGCGCGTTGATGCCTGCCACGATGGCATCGCCCCCCGGCACGGCCAGCGCGCCGCCGGGGCAAAAATCATTCTGGAGGTCGATGACGATCAGGGCTGCGGTCGCGTTGCGCATCTTGGGGCCTTTGCCAAAAACAGGTGGCACCAGCCTACGGGTTGAGCGGCAAGGTGCAACCGCGTATCTGGCAGACATGATCACCGTGGCGGCCCTTTACAAATTTACCACCTTTCCCGATCCCGCGCTGCTGCGCGGGCCGCTTTTGGCCTTGTGCGAGCAGCACGCGGTCCGGGGCACGCTGTTGCTGGCCACGGAAGGGATCAACGGCACCATCGCGGGTGGCCGCGACGGGATAGATGCGGTGCTGGCCCATATCCGCGCCCTGCCCGGCTGTGGCGATCTGGAATGGAAGGAAAGCACGGCCCGGACCATGCCCTTTGGCAAGATCAAGCTGCGCTTGAAGCGCGAGATCGTGACCATGGGCGTGCCCGGCACCGACCCCCGCAATCTTGTGGGCAGTTATGTGGCGCCACAAGATTGGAACGCGCTGATTTCCGCGCCCGATGTGGCGGTGATCGACACGCGCAATGATTACGAGGTGTCGATCGGCACGTTTCGTGGCGCGGTGGATCCGGCCACGACACGCTTTCGCGATTTTCCCGCGTGGTGGGTGGCCAACAAGGACCGGTTTCACAACAAGCGCATCGCCATGTTCTGCACCGGGGGCATCCGCTGCGAGAAATCCACGGCCTTCCTCAAGGCGCAAGGCGTGGAGGAGGTCTATCACCTCAAGGGCGGCATCCTGAAATACCTTGAGGAGGTGCCCGAACAAGACAGCCTTTGGGAAGGGGGCTGTTTCGTTTTCGATGAGCGGGTCGCGGTTGGCCATGGGCTTGAAACCTTGCCCCATGAGCTGTGCCGGGCGTGTCGGCGACCGATCCTGCCCGAGGATCGCGCGAGGGCGGACTTTGAGTTGGGCGTGCAGTGCCACCAGTGTGTGGATGACTATGGCCCGGCGGACCGCGCGCGGTTCCGCGAACGCCAGCGCCAGATCGATCTGGCCCATGCGCGCGGTGCCAGCCATCTGGGCGCTTTGGGCGAGACCGGCGATTGACGCACGGGGCATTGACGCATGGGGGATGGCGTGCCCGAAGATGGGACCGCCATGAAAAAAGGGGCGCCCGAAGGCGCCCCCAGGATTGATCCGAAGGGAGGAGACGGATCAGCCTTTGGTGAAGTCAGGATAGGCTTCCATGCCCAGTTCCGAAACATCGAGACCATTGACCTCGGCTTCGGCGCTGACGCGCAGACCCATGACTGCCTTCAAGATCACCCACACGATCAGCGACGTCACGAAGACGAATGCGCCGATGGCGACGAAGCCGAAAATCTGCGTGCCGAAGCTGGTGCCCTCGGTGTAGAAAGGAACCGCCAATGTGCCCCAGAACCCTGCAAGCAGGTGGACCGGGATGGCACCGACGACATCGTCGATCTTGAGCTTATCGAGCATAGGGACCGCAAAAACCACGATCACACCGCCGATGGCCCCGATCCACAGCGCGCCGAAGAGCGTTGGGTCAAGCGGACCGGCAGTGATCGACACGAGGCCAGCCAGCGCGCCGTTCAGCACCATGGTCAGGTCGACCTTGCCATACAGAAGCTGGGTCAGGATCAGTGCGGTGACCGCGCCAGCCGCCGCCGCCATGTTGGTGTTGGCGAATATGATCGCGACGGCATTGGCATCAGCCTCGGTGCCAAGGGCGAGTTGCGAACCGCCGTTGAAGCCGAACCAGCCCAACCACAGGATGAACGTGCCGAGCGTGGCCAGGGCAAGGTTGGAGCCTGGCATCGGCGTGACGCGGCCGTCCTTGTATTTGCCGATACGCGGCCCAAGGATGATGGCACCGGCCAGAGCGGCAGCGCCGCCTGCGGCATGCACAAGGGTCGAGCCTGCGAAGTCGGAGAAGCCTGCTTCCGACAGCCAGCCGCCGCCCCACTGCCACGACGCTTCGATCGGGTAGATGAAGCCGGTCAGCACCACCACGAACACAAGGAAGGGCCAGAGCTTCATCCGCTCGGCCAGCGTGCCCGACACGATCGATGCGGTGGTGGCGCAGAACATCAGCTGGAAGAAGAAATCCGAGCCGGTGGCATAGCCCACGTCGAGCGCCGGATCGCCGCCAAGGTTGGCAAGCGAGAAGAACGGACCGAGCCAGCCTTGCACCAGCCAGTTGTCGCCCGGATACATGATGCCGTAGCCGATCAGCCAGTACATGATCGCCGCGACCGAGAAGAGCGAGATGTTTTTGGTCAGCTGCATGGTCACGTTCTTGGACCGGACCAGACCTGCCTCGAGCATGGCGAAGCCTGCGGCCATCCAGAACACGAGAAAGCCGCTGATCAAGAATAGCAGAGTGTTGAAGATGAAGGCGTTGTCGACCGCGGCTGCGGCCTCGACGACCTCTTCGGCGGCCGCGGCGGTGTCCTGCGCGAGGCCCATCGTTGGCAGCAGCGCGGCGGTTGCCACAGCTGCGAGCGGCAGGAGATATTTGGTGTGCATGTCTACGATTTCCTTTTCGTCGAAAGGGTGCGCGGATCAGACCGCGTCGTCATTGGTCTCGCCGGTGCGCACGCGCACGGCACTTTCCACATCGAGAACAAAGATCTTGCCATCGCCGATCTTGTCGGTCTTGGCGGTTTTCTGGATGGTGTCGACCACCTGGTCGGCCATGCCGTCCGAGACCACGATCTCGAGTTTCACTTTCGGCACGAAGTTCACGGCGTATTCCGCGCCGCGATAGATTTCGGTGTGACCGGA
>NZ_CALAHQ010000002.1 GCF_937892565.1 uncultured Roseicyclus sp.
ACCATCTTGCCTGCGGAAATCCACGGCATCATCGCGCGCAGCTTTTCGCCGGTCGCCTCGATCTGGTGTTCGTCGTTGATGCGGCGCGTTGCCTTGAACATCGGCTGACCGACGGCGTTTTCCTGCATGAAATCGCGCACGAACTTGCCGGTCTGGATGTCGCGCAGCACCGCTTTCATCCGGGCCTTGGTCTCATCATAGGGCAAGATGCGCGGACCCGAGACATATTCGCCATATTCGGCCGTGTTCGAGATCGAATAGTTCATGTTGGCGATGCCGCCTTCATAGATCAGATCGACGATCAGCTTGACCTCGTGGAGACATTCGAAATAGGCCATTTCCGGCTCATAGCCGGCTTCGACCAGCGTCTCAAAGCCCATGCGGATCAACTCGACCAGACCACCGCACAGAACCGCCTGTTCGCCGAACAGGTCGGTTTCGCATTCTTCGCGGAAATTGGTCTCGATGATGCCCGAGCGCCCGCCGCCAATGGCCGAACAATAGGACAGCCCGATTTCCAACGCGCGGCCTGACGCGTCATTGTGCACCGCCACAAGGCAAGGCACGCCGCCGCCCTTGGTGTATTCGCCGCGCACCGTGTGGCCGGGGCCCTTGGGTGCCATCATGATGACATCGACGCCGGCCTTGGGCTCGATCAGCCCGAAATGCACGTTCAGACCATGCGCAAAGGCAATCGCGGCCCCTTCGCGCAGATTGTCATGCACATATTTCTTGTAGGTGTCGGCCTGCAATTCATCGGGCATGGTGAACATGATCAGGTCGCACCAAGCGGCCGCTTCGGCGATGCCCATGACCTTGAGCCCCTCGGCCTCGGCTTTTCTGGCGCTGGGCGAACCGGGGCGCAATGCCACCACGACATTCCTGGCGCCGCTGTCGCGCAGGTTCAGCGCATGGGCATGGCCCTGGCTGCCATAGCCCAGAATGGCGACCTTCTTGTCCTTGATCAGGTTCACATCGCAATCGCGATCATAATAGACGCGCATCTGTTCTTCTCCTCGGATGGCGGGAATCAGTCTGCGCGCACCATGCCTTGGGTTCGCGTCTTTCGCCGCAAGGAAATTTGCATTATCAGCGAATATGGATATAATTTCATTCGTTGAGACCGGGAGTTCGTGAATAATCATGCTTGATGACATCGACCGCCGCCTTTTGCGTCATCTTCAGGCTGATCCAGCCCAGCCCATGACCCAATTGGCCGAAGCCGCCGGGATGCCGCTGGCCACCTGCTACAAGCGGCTCGACCGCCTTCAGGCCCAGGGCGTGCTGCGCGGCCAGCATCATACGATCAACTGGTCCGAACTTGGCTACGGGGTCGAGGTCAGCCTGCGCCTGACCCTCGACAAGACCGCGCCGCGCGCCTTTGACGAATTTCTCGCCGCCGCCCGGCTTGTGCCCGAGGTGACCGAGATCCAGACCTTTCTGGGCCGTGTCGATGTGCGGCTGGCCGTGATCGCGCGCAGCATGACCCATTATCAGGAGATCTACCGCGACCGCATCCTGAGCTTGCCCCATATCGCCGATATCGAGGCGCTGATGCAGATCGCCACGATCAAGCATCAGCAGACCGTGCCGCTGTGAGCCTTGATCTTGATGCCACGGACCGCGCCATCCTGCGCGCGCTGCAAGCTGATGCCACCCTCAAGGCCAGCGCCTTGGGCCGCCGCCTTGGCCTGTCGCAACCCGCCACATGGCGGCGCATCAAGCGCCTGACCGAGGCGGGCGTGATCGGCACCCGGCGTCTTGACCTGGATCTCGAGGCGCTGGGCTTTGGTGTCACCGTCTTTCTGGGCGTCAAGCTGGCGCTCAAGGGTCGCGTCAGCCTTGAGGATTTCGAACGTGCCGTCGTGGCCATACCCGAGGTGCAGACGGTCGAACATGTGTTGGGGCTTTACGATTACCGGCTGCGCGTCGTGGCCCGGGACCTGCCCGATTTCGAACGCGTGCTGCGGCGACGGATCATGACCTTGCCCGGCGTGGGGCAGGTCGAGGCGAATGTGCTTTTGTCCGAGGAACGCCGCCCCGGCCCGCTGGGATGACGCCGATCGGAAACCCACCGCCCCGATCGGCGCGGGTCAGGGGGCCCTGGCCCGTGTTTTCGCCGCATTCGGGCTTGGAGCGCGCCCGCCCGCACGTTACCCCGGTACCCAACAAGGAGACCGCGCCGATGACCGCCCTGCTCGATACCGTCGATCCCGACGGGCTTTTGGAATATTCCGTCGTTTTCACCGACCGCTCGCTCAACCATATGTCTGGCACCTTTCAGGGCGTGATGCGCGACATCTCTGCCATGTTGAAAGAGGTCTATGGCGCGGCGCATGTGGCGATCGTGCCGGGCGGCGGCACCTTCGCGATGGAGGCGGTGGCGCGCCAATTCGCCGGGGGTCAGGATGTGCTGGTCGTGCGCAACGGCTGGTTCTCGTTTCGCTGGTCGCAAATCCTCGATGCCGCCCAGATCGCGCGCGCGGTCACCGTCATCAAGGCGCGCAGCACGGGCAACAGCCCGCAATCGCCCTATGCCCCGCCACCGATTGATGAGGTGGCCGCACAGATCCGCGCCACCCGTCCCGGCATCGTCTTTGCGCCGCATGTGGAAACTTCTGCGGGTATCATCTTGCCTGACAGCTACATTGCCGCCTTGGCCGATGCCGCCCATGATGTCGGGGCGCTGTTGGTGCTGGATTGCGTCGCCTCGGGGGCGGTCTGGGTCGACATGGCCACCACCGGCGTCGATGTGCTGATCTCGGCCCCACAAAAAGGGTGGTCAGCTCAGCCTTGCGCGGGTCTTGTCATGCTGTCGGACCGCGCACGGACGCGTATGGAACAGACCCAATCCTCCAGCTTTGCCGCCGATCTCAAGGGATGGGCTGCCATCATGGCCAGCTATGAGGCGGGCGGATATGCCTATCACGCCACCCTGCCGACAGACGCGTTGCGCGCCTTTCGCGACACCATGCTGGAAACCCGCGCCTATGGCTTTGATCGGTTGAAATCCGCGCAATGGGCGCTGGGCGATGGTGTGCGGGCCATGCTGGCACGAAAGGGCATCTTGTCGGTCGCGGCTGATGGCTTTGGCGCCCCCGGTGTCGTGGTCAGCTATACGGATGACCCGGACGTCAAATCGGGTGCGAAATTTGCAGCCCTCGGCATCCAGATCGCGGCAGGTGTCCCCTTGCGGGTTGATGAGCCAGACGGCTTCATGACGTTCCGCATCGGGCTGTTCGGTCTGGACAAGCTTTATGATGTGCCTGCCGCGCTGGCCCGACTGCAAGATGGCATCGACCGCGTCTTTCCCTGAAGCGCGGCCGAGCATCTTTGCTTTTCAACGACGCGCGGTGGTTGCCACACACGACCACTTTACGCCTTGGCACCCAACCCCGCGCGCATCATCACGCGGCGCACGGGTGCCACGGAATAGATGGCATTGAGTGCACGCAGCCGCAGATCGCGCAAGCCTTGCGCCCCGGCCATGGATGCACGGTTGAGCGCATCCACCCCCGCCACGCGGGCGACGATCTCGGCGTGGCGCGCGCGCTGGTAGCGCGCCAGAACATCCGCTGCGCCGGGATCATCGCGAGCGGCCTCTGCCAGATCGAGCAATACCCGCAGATCGGCGAGGCTCATGTTCAGCCCCTGGGCGCCGATGGGGGGCACGACATGGGCGGCTTCGGCCACCAGCGCCACGCGTTCGGCCACCATGCGTTCGGCAATCTGGCTGATGATGGGCCAGACCGTCCTGCGCGAGGCAAGCGCCAGCGGCCCGAACAGATGCGCGGAACGCTCGGTCATTTCGGCGTTGAACGCCGCGTCGGGCAGCGCGGCCAGACGCAGCACCTCGGGTCCGCGCTCCATCCAGACGACAGCGGAACAGGGCGCCCCCCCCCGGTCGGGCAAGGGGACCAGCGTAAAAGGCCCGCCCGAACGATGAATCTCGGTCGACACATTTCCATGCGGCAGATCGTGCATGACCGCAAAGGCCAAAGCTTTTTGTCCGTAGCGCAGGGTGCGCGCAGCGATGCCCATGGCACGGCGCACCGCGCTGTCACGCCCATCTGCCCCGATCACCAGTTTTGCCGTGATCCGACAGCCGTCGCTCAAGGTGACGCGCGCTTCGGTCTGTCGGGTCAGGAGCTGGGCTGTGGCCAGCCCCGGGCGGAAATCCACGGTGGAAAGGCTGGCCAGATGCGCCACCATTTCGCGCCGTAACAACCAGTTTGGCAGGTTCCAACCAAAAGGCTGGTCCGAAATATCGGCGGCGTTGAAATCATGGGCGACCCGCGCGATGGCATCGGGGCCACCGGCATCGACGATGCGCATCACCTGCAAGGGCATGGCATGGGGGGCCAGCCGTTCCCACAGGCCGATACGATCCAGAAAATCGCGCGCCGGCTGCAAAAAGGCGGTGGTGCGCAGGTCTGACCCTGCGCTGGCGGCATCGGTGATGGGGGGCGTGGGATCGGCACAGACGACCGAAAAGCCCGCCGCGCCAAAGGCTGCAGCGGCGGTCAATCCGGCCACGCCGCCGCCCGAGATGAAAACATCCGTCTGTATCTGCTGTGTCATGCGCGATAGCTAGGGCGCGACCCCGCGCAGGGCGACGCGACAGGCTGTCCCAACCCCACAGCAGCCCGGAGTGGATTTTTCGTACGAAAAATCCGGTCTGCGAAAATTCGTACGAATTTTCGGCCCCTCAAACGAGGTGTTCCAGAAATCTGGTCAGATCGCCCGTGTGATGTTCGATAAAGGCCGCCGGTTCGGCTTCGGGGGCCACATGCACGGTGCGCATTCCCATTTCATGGGGCACACGCAGATTGCGCGGATCATCCTCGAACATCGCCGCACGCGCGGGCGCAAGCCCGTCCAGACCAAACACCGTCTCAAAGGCCGCACGCTGCGGCTTGGGCACAAGCCCGGCGTGTTCCACCCCATAGATCGCATCGAACAGTCCCGTCAATCCGCGATGGGCCAGCACCCGTTCAGCATAGGGTCGGGTGCCGTTCGTATAGACGATGCGCCGTCCCGGTAGCGCCGCGATGGCCTGGGCAAGCCCGGGGTCGGGCGCGATCACCGAGAAATCGATCTGGTGGACGTCTTCCAGATAGGCATCGGTGTCGATGGCGTGATGAGCCATCAATCCGGCCAGCGTGGTGCCATGTTCGCGCCAATAGCTGTGGCGCAGGATCTCGGCCCGCGCGCGGTCCACACCGGCCACCTGCATCACCCAATTGGTCATGCGGATGTTGATCTGGTCGAACAGCGCCGTCTGGGGCGGATAAAGCGTGTTGTCGAGATCGAACACCCAAGTCTCGACATGGGAAAAGCGGTTCTTTGGCATGAGCATAGGCCTAAGGCGCGCGGGGACGCTGCGCAAGTCTGGACAGGGCGGGTTCGGCCGCCTAGCCTTGGTCGTGCATACGAAAGGAGACCGTTTCGCAATGGCCAGCAAGATGTCGCCCGATCCCCAAAAGGATGCCCACGCCCTGATCCTCGATGCGATTGATCAGGGGATATATCGGCCCGGTGACAGGCTGGTCGAATCGGAACTGGCCGAACGGTTCGGCGTCAGCCGCACACCCATCCGCGAGGCGTTGCAACGCCTGGAAACCCAGCGGCTCCTGACAAGGGATGGTCGTTCGCTGATCGTGGCCTCGCTTGACCATGCGCAGATGGCCGAGCTTTATGCAGTTCGTCAGGAACTCGAGGCGCTGGCCGCCCGGCTGGCCGCGCAGCATGCAGCGGTCGAAGAAGTGCAAGTGTTGCGCGACATGGTCGAGGCTGATCGTGTGCTCCTCGGTGATCCGCAGGCCTTGGCGCGTGCCAACCGGCGGTTTCATTATCAGATCCATCTGGCCAGTCATAACCGCTATCTCGTCCAGCAGCTTGACCTTGTCTATCGCTCCATGGCGCTGATGGCGCGCACCTCGCTTGCGGCCAAGGGGCGGGGGGAAAAGGCCCTGGCCGAGCATCTGGAAATCGTCGAGGCGATCGCAGCGCGCGATGGCGAACGCGCTGCGCGCGCGCTGCGCGATCATCTGTCCATCGCCTTTGTCGTCCGGCTCAAGGAAGAGGCACAGAAGACTCAGGTCTGAGCGGGCTGTGCAAACCGGCAGTGGCCCCCCCGAATTGCCCATGGCTGGTCTTGGCCCAGAAAAATGGCCGTACCAGCATTTCAACCGCCGCCCGCCATGCCGAAAGCGTGCCCAGCAAGAAATACAGGTCCGCCAGAATGATATAGGGTCGCAACCGCCGCAAATGCCGCGCGCGCGTGGCATGAATGGCCAGCGCGATGGACAAGATCATGCTGGCCACAAAAACCGTGGCCAGAACCCCGTAGCCAAGTGGCCCCACCAGCGCATCCAGCGGGTGGGGAAAACCAAAGGGCTTTATCATCAAGGACCACAGCAGCGGTGCGACCAGGAACCCGGCGACAGCAAACAGGATCTGCACCTGCACCGCCACAAACCGCACCATGCCCAGATCCCGCCACAGCCGCAGCGGGCTGCGCATTGCGATGGCCCAGGTCATCAGATAGCCCTTTTGCCAGCGTGATCTTTGCCCGATCCATGGCAACACGGCGGCATTGGCCTCTTCATAGGTTGTGGTCTCGATGATCTCGGTCCGGTAGCCATGGCGCGCCAGCCTGAGGCCCAATTCCGCGTCTTCGGTCACATTATGGGCATCCCAACCGCCCACATGTGTCAGCGCCGCACGACGCAAGAACAAGGTGGTCCCCCCCAATGGCACCACCAGCCCCAAGCGCTGGACGCCGGGCAGCAGCACCCGAAACCAGATCGCATATTCGATGGCAAAGAGCCGCGACAACAGATTGTGGCCCGCGTTGTGGTAATCGAGTTGTCCCTGCAGACAGGCGGTTTCGGGTCCCAATTCGCCAAAGCGTTGCACCACGCGGGAAATCTGGTCCGGCTCGGGGCGGTCTTCGGCGTCATAGATGCCGATGATCTCGCCTTGGGCAAAGTTCAGGGCGAAATTCAACGCGCGCGGCTTTGTGCGGGGGTGGCCGGGCGGCACGGTGATGATGCGTGCCCAGCCGGGCAAGGCCATCGCGGCCAAGGCGGTGCGGGTCAGATGATCATCTTGCTCGATCACCAGAAGCACATCCAGCCGCTCGGGTGGATAGTCCAGCCGCGCCAGCGCTGCCATCAGCGTGGTTGCGATCTCGCGTTCCTGAAAAAGCGGCACAAGGATCGACACGACCGGAAGCCGATCCGGCATGGGCGCGGCGTTGGCCGGGGTGCTTGCGGCCGGCAAGGGCACACGCTCGGCGCGCAGGGTTGCCGCGAAAGCCAGGATCTTCAACGCCATGTTGCCCAGAAAGATCATGAGCGCCAGCGCAAAGCCCATGGCGACCACCAGCGTCGGTTGCGCGATGGCCAGAGCCGTGATCGCCAGCGCCACAAGACCCACGCCGCGGCCCGCCATGTGCGCCCGCCACCCGCGGCAACTGACCGACAGGGGGGCTTGTCCCTCGGCCAGCCGGGCCAAGGCTTCGCCGTAAAGGGCGATCTGGGCCGCAAGGATCCGGGCACGTGGTGCCACCACCAGCACCGCGCGCAGGCCCGCCGGCAGGCGCAGCGCAGCATGTATGGCATCCGCGCGGTCTGGGCGATCTGTCGCCACGACCACCACGCCGCCGCTGCGTTCGATCGGGACAGCATCAAGTGCCAGCGCTTGCTCGGCGCAAAGATAGGTTGCAAGACGCCCGTCCGAGGGCAAGGGGCGGTCGTCGGCCAGGGTCAGACCATGGCTTTCGGCCAGTGCCGACAAAAGATCGGGCTCGGATACGACATGTCGCGCCAGAAGCACCCGGCCAAGCCACAGGCCGCTGTCGTTGGCCGCTGCGCGTGCGGCGGTCAGATCGGCCCAGCCTGCCGCGCTTCGGGCCAGAAGCAAGGCATCCAGTGCCTGAGCGGGGCGGCGGGTTGGTGCCTTGGGAATGCTGCGGGCATGATCCAGCGCCAGCTGGTAGGCGCTTGGCCCGGGGCGTCGTCGCTGCCCCATGGCAAGGAGCGGCGTCCTGCCCGGGGCCGCGACCGGTTCTGTCAAACTGTTCATCGCACTCTCGACCACTCGTCCCCACGCGGCCACGATGGCGCAAGTCCCATCGCCCGCGTTACGCAAGACCATGAAGGTTCAAGGTTAATGGTCGGTTAATCGCGCGCAGGGTGCGCCAATGCGGTCTTCAGCGCGCGGCGCGCGCCCGCACGGCATCGGCGAAGCGTTCAAACAGGTAAAAGCTGTCTTGCGGGCCGGGGCTGGCTTCGGGGTGGTATTGCACCGAAAACACCGGGCGGTCGGCCATGCGGATGCCACAGTTCGACCCGTCAAACAGGCTGACATGGGTTTCGATCACGCCTTTGGGCAGGGTCTGGCTGTCCACCGTAAAGCCGTGGTTCATCGAGGTGATTTCCACCTTGCCCGACTCCAGATCCTTGACCGGGTGGTTGGCGCCGTGATGGCCGTGGTTCATCTTGACCGTTTTCGCGCCCAAGGCCAGCGCCAGCATCTGATGGCCAAGGCAGATGCCAAAGACCGGCAGGTCGGCGGCCAGAACGCCCTGGATCATCGGCACGGCATAGGCACCTGTCGCGGCCGGATCGCCCGGGCCGTTTGACAGGAACACCCCATCGGGGTTCTGGGCCAGCACCTCTTGGGCGGTTGTGGTGGCGGGCATGACGGTCACATCGCAGCCCACACTGGCCAGACAGCGCAGGATGTTGCGCTTGGCGCCATAGTCGAGCGCCACGACCTTTGGCGCGGTGCCTTCGCGCTTGGTGTAGCCCTCGGGCCAGACCCAGCGCTTTTCATCCCAGCGGTAGGATTGCGCACAGGTAACGCCGCGCGCCAGATCCAGCCCCACCAGCCCCGGAAAACCGCGCGCCGCCTTGACCAGCGCCTCGATGTCGAAGCTGCCGCTCGGGTCATGGGCCAGCGCCACATGCGGCGCGCCCTGCTGGCGGATCGCACGCGTCAGGCGGCGGGTGTCGACACCGCCCATCCCGATGCGGCCCGTCTTGTCCAGCCATGACACCAGATCGCCCGTGGCGCGCCAGTTCGACGGCTCGGTCGGGTCCCATTTCACGATGATGCCTTCGGCCACCGGATCGGCGGTTTCGTCATCCTCCGGCGTGACGCCGGTGTTGCCGATATGGGGGAAGGTGAAGGTGACGATCTGACCGGCATAAGACGGATCGGTCATGATCTCCTGATAGCCTGTCATGGATGTGTTGAAGCACAGTTCGGCCACCCGCATCCCTGTGGCACCAAATCCCTTTCCATAGAACAGTGTTCCATCGGCAAGGGCGAGACAGGCGGTGGGCTTGACAGGCATGGGGCAGCTCCCGTGTTGCGGGTCGGCAAATTGGCGTCGGCATACGGGGCGGGCGGGCCATGGTCAAGCCGCCCCCGTGGGGAGTTGTTGCCGCGGCCGGTCTGCTTTATCTAGGTCGTCTGAAACAGTGCAAGGTGACACGCATGGCCATGGACCTGAGGGAACGGATCAGCGCGGGCCTGAAAGAGGCCATGCGCGAGAAAGATGCCATCCGGCTCAGCACGCTCAGGCTGATCAACGCCGCCATCAAGGACCAGGATATCGCCGCCCGCGGGGAAGGGCGCGCCGACGGCGTGGACGAGGCCGCAGTGCTCGCGATCCTGGGCAAGATGGTCAAGCAGCGTCACGAAAGCGCGCGCGCCTATGAAGAGGGCGGGCGGCTGGAACTGGCCGACAAGGAACGCGCGGAAATCGGCATCATCGAACAGTTTCTGCCGCGCCAGCTGTCCGAGGCCGAGATCGGTGCCGCCATCGCCGCAGCGATCGCCGAGACCGGTGCGACAGGCCTGCGCGACATGGGGCGCGTGATGGCGGCGCTCAAGGCACGCCATATGGGCCAGATGGATTTCGGCGCCGCGGGCCCGATCGTTAAGGCACGGCTGGGCTGAATGCCGCGACGCTGATGGAAGCGTTCAGAGCGCCGCCGTGCGCAGCGCGCTTTCGAGCGTTTGTTTCAGTCCCACACGTTCGGGCGGCGTCAGAAAAGCGCCCAGCTCCACCTCGCGCGGGCCGCCTTGCAGGGTCAGGTATTGCGGCACAGGTCCGCCGCGCGGATAGAGGGCCACACGCACCCAATAGGGGTTGGCCTCCCAGTCGCGGATCGGGCGGTTCGGCTCATGGCGTTCCAGACGGATCAGATCGTCCCAGACCAGAACCTCTTCCCAGATGTCGCGGTCGCGCCATGAGCGTTTCAGCGCGACCCAGATGGCCCAGACCGATGCGGCCACAAAAGGCAAGAGCGCCCAGAATACGGCCGTGCCAAGGATCGACACGAGCGGCACCGCAATCAGGGCGGCGGTCACACCGATGAACCAGACAAAGCCTTCGGGCGTCAGCGACTTATGCGGCGTCAGCCGAAGCCGCAGCCGCGGTGCGCCCTGATCGGGACGAGAAAGGGCCCCGGTGATATCCGGGGCCCCATTGGGTGTGTCGATCAGGACTGGCATGGGCCCGCTCAGTGATGCGGTTGACGATCCCACATCTCGCGCGTCGGAAGCTCTTCAAAGGTATGCTCCGGCGGCGGGTTGGGCAGCGTCCATTCCAGCGTGTCGGCATGCTCGCCCCAATAGGCGTTCTCGGTCACCTTGCGGCCCGCAAAGATCGTGTAGAACACGATACCGATGAACAGCAGGAACGAGGCAAACGAGATGAAGGCGCCGATCGAGCTGACATAGTTCCAGAGCGCGAAAGCGTCGGGATAGTCGATGTAGCGGCGCGGCATGCCCTGACGGCCAAGGAAGTGCTGGGGAAAGAAGGTGATGTTGGTGCCGATGAAGAACATCCAGAAATGCACCTTGCCCAGAAACTCCGGATACTGCCGGCCCGACATCTTGCCGATCCAGTAGTAGACGCCGGCAAAGATGCCGAACACGGCCCCAAGGCTCATCACATAGTGGAAATGCGCCACGACATAGTAGGTGTCGTGATAGGCGCGGTCCACGGCGGCCTGGCTCAGGATGATGCCGGTCACACCGCCCAGCGTGAACAGGAAGATGAAGCCGATGGCAAACAGCATCGGGGTTTCAAAGGTGATCGACCCCTGCCACATGGTCGCGATCCACGAGAAGATCTTGATGCCGGTCGGCACCGCGATCACCATCGTGGCCACCATGAAATAGGCCTGCTGGTTCAGCGTCATGCCCACGGTGTACATGTGGTGCGCCCAGACCACGAAGCCCAGGCCCCCGATCGCCACCAGCGCATAGACCATCGGCAGATAGCCAAAGACCGGCTTTCTGGAAAAGGTCGCCACGACATGGCTGATCAGGCCAAAGGCCGGCAAGATCACGATGTAGACCTCGGGGTGGCCGAAGAACCAGAAGATGTGCTGGAACAGCACCGGATCGCCGCCGCCGGCCACGTCAAAGAAGGTGGTGCCGAAATTGCGGTCGGTCAGCAGCATGGTGATGGCACCCGCCAGCACCGGCAGCGACAGCAAAAGCAGCCACGCGGTGACAAAGATCGACCAGGCAAACAGCGGCACCTTGTGCAGCGTCATGCCCGGCGCGCGCATGTTCAGGAAGGTGGTGATGATGTTGATCGAGCCGAGGATCGAGCTTGCCCCCGAGACGTGCACGGCAAAGATCGCGAAATCGACCGCGCGCGAGGTGGGCGCATCCTGCCACGACAGCGGCGGATAGAACGTCCAGCCGGGGCCTGCACCGCCATCGATGAAAACCGCGCAAAAGGCCAGCGTGGTGCCCGCGACATAGAGCCAGTAGGACAGGTTGTTGAGGCGCGGAAACGCCATGTCCGGCGCGCCGATCATCAGCGGCATGAAGTAATTGCCAAACCCGCCGAACAGTGCGGGAATCACCACGAAGAACATCATCAAGACGCCGTGGCCCGTGATCATCACGTTCCACAGATGCCCGTCGGGGGTGCAATCCTCGACCGCGGCGGCGGTCAGGCGGGCACCCTCGGCGCACATGTACTGCACGCCCGGCTCCATCAGCTCCATCCGCATGTAGACGGTAAAGATGACAGACACGAGGCCAACGACACCTGCGGTGAACAGGTAGAGAAGCCCGATATCCTTGTGATTGGTGGACATGAACCAGCGGGTGAAGAACCCCGGTCGTTCGTGGTCATGCCCGGAAATGGCGGCGTCTGCCATGTGAAACTCCTGTCTGTCACGCGTCGATGGCTGGGCAAGGGTCTGCCTTGCACGATCATGCAAATCCTTTGAACAGTTTAGGGCGCGCTGGCCAGCCCCGCAACAAAGATGGCGTCAATCGGCCGCGCATCGGGGTGAGGGAAATTGTCCCAGTTCACGCAGCGTCAAGATCGGCGGCCGCCAGGTTCAGGGCAAGGTCGTGGGAAAGGCCCGCGCAAAGCTGCGCCCGAGCGCCAGATCCAGATCATCCATCGTCACCGGCAGACCTAGATCGACAAGGCTGGTCACGCCATGCCCCCGGATGCCGCACGGCACGATGCCATCGAAATGGCTCAGGTCGGGATCATGATTGATCGACAGCCCGTGAAACGAAACCCATTTGCGCAGCCGCACACCGATGGCGGCGATCTTGTCTTCACGCGGGGATCCATCGGGCAGGGGCGGCTTGTCGGGGCGGGCGACCCAGACGCCCACGCGCCCCGGGCGGATTTCGCCCGCCACGTTGAATTCGGCCAAGGCGGCGATGACCCAATGCTCCAGCGCCCCGACAAAGGCGCGCACATCGCGCCCGCGCCGGTTCAGATCGAGCATCACATAGACGACGCGCTGCCCGGGGCCGTGATAGGTGTATTGACCGCCCCGCCTTGTGGCAAAGACGGGGAACCGGTCGGGATCGGTCAGATCTGCGGGCTTGGCCGATGTGCCGGCGGTATAGAGCGGCGGATGTTCAAGCAGCCAGATCGCCTCATCCGCGCGGCCCAAGGCGATGGCTTCGGCGCGCGCCTCCATCCATGCGACGGCGTCGTGATAGCCTACCAGGCTGTCCGAAGTGATCCATTCGACCATCGCGCTACCGGGGCAACAGCCCCGCCTCCCGCAGCTTGGGCAGATTGGCGCGGCTGACGGGCACATCGGGGCCATGCGACATCTGGAGCAGGGCGCCATCCCCCTTGCGCCGGACCGCCACCACCTGATCGAACGCCACCCAATGGCTGCGATGGACCTGCAGCCCGGGTGTCGCCGCCGTCTCGCGGATCGCATCGGCCAGCCGCATCAGGATCATCTCCTCGCCCTTGGTTGTCCGGATACGCACGTAATGATCCTCGACGCTGAGCGCCACAAGGGGCGCGCGTTTGTCGAGAGGCAGGCGCTCGAGCAGGGTCGGGGGGTGGCGGGTCGTCGCCTGCGGTGGCACGGTCGCATGGGCCAGCTGAAAGATCGCCGAGACGATCACCGCGATGGCCATGACATTGGCCGCCAAAAGACCAAGGCTTTGGCCTTGCGCCCAATATCCAAGGGCGAACCCGTTGAGCAGGTAGACGATGGCCAGAACCAGCAGACCCGTCAGGGGCCCCGCGATGGCGATGCGCCATGCGGTGCTGTCGGGGGCCGTGCGGTCGGCAAGGCCGTTTGCGATATAGCCCGCCGAATAGCTCGCCCCCACATGCACCAGCCAATAGGCCGCCCGAGGCAGGGGGCGCATCACTTCGGCGGTGTCAAAAGGCCCGATCAGCGCAAGAATCGCCGCCACCCCGATCAGCGCGACGGCCCGCGTGGGATGGGCCATATGCGCCCGCCATTCACGAAGCGCGGGATGCGGGACAGGGCTGTTCACGAAGACCTCTCGTCATTTGGCACAACGGCGCTCGGTCCGCCGGGATCGATGGGCAAGACATAGCCGATCACAACCGCATCGCCAAATCGAAAGGACATCCCATGACGCTCGATCCCCTGATG
>NZ_CALAHQ010000003.1 GCF_937892565.1 uncultured Roseicyclus sp.
GTGGCCAGCATCTCATGGGTGGCAAAGGAAAAGGTCTCGGGCCAGATCGACGGCATCAGCCACGCGCCAACCCCATAGCGTTGCGCCAGCTCTGCAATGTCGCCGGCATGATAGCTGCCATGCAGCCGGACCAAAGGTGGCAGGGAAAAGGCCGGGTCGATATTGCCGATCAGCACCAGCCTGGGCCCGCCCGCACGCGCCATTCTGGCCGCAAGCGCGCACAGCACGCCCGCGCCCTTTTGATGGTTGATATTGCCCAGAATGGCCAGCGTTCCCGCGCCCGGCGCTGGCGGCGCGACCCGCCCGATCGATGCGTTGATCTGATGGGGGCGCAAGACGATGGCATCCCTGAGATCTGGATAGCTCGCCAATAGATGCGCCGCGCTTGTTTGGGAAAACACCGTGATCTCGGCACAGCGCGACAGGAAACCGTGCCAAGCGTCTTGCCAGCGATCCAGCAAGACCACGCTGCCATCGGCCCGGCGCAGGCCATGCGCCGGGTCGGGGTTGGCGCGAAGAATCGACCCACGAAAGGCACCATCGGCATCCAACAGGCAATAGGACGGGCTGACCACGAAGAAATCATGCAGCCGCGCCTCAAGCCGATCAGGATGATCGGGGCGGATCAAGGCCAGCATCGCCGCAGGGAGGCCAATGGGGTCGGGGTCGCCCACACCGCAGGAATACACCATGCGCAGCGCGGGCAGCGGCGCAACAAGGCGCTTGATATCGTCAAGTTGCCCCGTGCCGACCGACATTGTACCGTTTGGACCATGCACCTCAAGCTGCCAACGATGCGGCCCGCCCACGCGCAAGATCAAGCCGTATTGGCCCCGTCCGGTATAGGTCGCGATCTCGGCCATGAGCGCGTGATCGGCCCCCCCACCCAGCGAATGGGCCACAAACAGCGGCACCGCGTCAGTGGCCAATTCCCCCGCCATTGCCACAGCCAGGGCGATCCGTGGCGTGCGAAGCGGGTCGGTCGCGATATAGCTCTGTACCTCGGCGTCATAGGACGGGTAGCGCCGCGCGATCATCGCATTGGCCCGCAGCACGCGGTCTTGCTTTTGGGCAAGGCCAAAGCTTTCACCGCCGCGATGTTCGACAAATACCGTCGGCAGCCCGACATGGACGGCGCCCGCAGCGCGGGTTTTCTGACACCAATCGACCTCTTCGCCGTAACCCCGGCCAAAGGCGGTGTCAAAGCGGGGAAATCGTGCAAACCAGCGCGCCGACATCGCCATGCAGAACCCCACCCCCGTGGGGGCCTGTGGCAAGGGGTCGGGCCAGGACAGGCGCTGTGCCACCGCATCTATTCGATCAACCATGCCTGCGGGAATTTGCATCGACCGGCAGATCATCGGCGCAGAAAAGATTTCGGCGTTGTTTGACATGGGCGTGACCGAAGCGATGGTCTTGTCCCGATCGAAGGGCGCAATCAGGCGTGACGCCCAGCCCTCGGGGACCATGGCGTCGGAGTTCAGCAAGACCACATGCCCCGCATGGCCTTCGGCCAACTCGAAACCGCGGTTGACCGCCCCCACAAAGCCCAGATTCCGGTCCAATTCCACCAAGCTGACGCGATCGCCCATCGCATCGGACCAGGCGCGCAAGAACGGCCGCACGCGCGGATCGCTCGAGGCATCATCGATCAAGATCAGATGCCAATCGACATCGGTGTGTGCCGCGACCCGGCGCAGCGCCTCTTCCAACAGCTCAAAGGCATTGTGGACCGGCAAGATGATGGTGATCGGGTGGTCGGATCGGGGCGCCGGCTGATCGCTGAACAAGCTGGCATCGATGGGCAACCCCCGTGACACGGCCACAAGACCAAGGATCTCCTTGATGCGCGCGCGCGCGGCCGGATCGCGCGTGACGACCGAGCGCAGATAGACCGGCGCCGCGCGCAAGGCGTCGCGCACAAACGCAAGGGCAAGACGGCTCCGCGCCAAAGCCGTCGGCGGCTCAGAAGGGTGTGGCACATGGCACGATATTTCAACACCAGACGGCAAGATCGCGTGCAAGGTCAGAGGTTTGGCATCTTGTGACACTTCGATCTCAAAACCGGTCTCCAGCGGCAGGCCAAGGCGATGCTGCACATCCGCGCGCTCAATGCCCGGAACCGTCGTCACGCAGCCGCCGGGCCAGCTGAGCCGCAGATGCTGCGCGCTGGTCCATCCCACGATCCGCAGCGCTCCATCGATCCGCCAGACGCGTTCCAAACGGCCAATCCGTCGCCCATGATACCGGATCGCACGCCCGCACAGCCGGTCGGCGTGATGTCCCACATAGCGACGGTAAAGGGCATAGAGGCGGAACAGCATGGCCTAGCCCCGCCCGGCCATTGGGTGTCGCGGTGTCAAATCAGCCCCTCCAGATACCTGCCATAGTCGGTTTTGCCAAAGAGCTGGGCGCGGGCGGTGAGTTG
>NZ_CALAHQ010000004.1 GCF_937892565.1 uncultured Roseicyclus sp.
CCCGGCCGGAACCAGCGGTTCGCCACGGGCCGACAGCGGGGTTTCGAGCATGTCTGGGCCGCTTGGTTTTCAGCGGATCAAGACAGCCGCACCCTTGGGCGCGTTGGCCTGCATCAAGGCGCTATTGTGCGGCCAGGGGCTGACGCGCGAGGCGGCATTGCGACCACAGATCCGCCAGCGCGCCCACCAGATGGTCGATATCTTCGGCCGAATGGACGGGCGATGGCGTGATGCGCAAACGCTCGGTGCCCTTGGGCACGGTCGGATAATTGATCGGCTGGATGTAGATGCCGTGACGATCCATGAGTTGGTCGGAAATCCAGCGGCATTTGACCGGGTCGCCGACCATCACCGGGATGATGTGGCTGTCATTGGCCAGATGCGGGATGGCGTGCGCATCAAGGCGCGCGCGCACCTCGGCCACACGGGCCTGATGGGCGGCACGCTCGGCCGTGCTGATCTTGAGATGACGCACCGCCGCCGCGGCACCAGCCGCCACCGCGGGCGGCAGGGCGGTGGTAAAGATGAACCCGCTGGCAAAGCTGCGCAGGAAATCGACCATCACCGCCGAGCCCGCGACATAGCCACCGACCACGCCGTAAGCCTTGCCCAGCGTGCCCTGGATCACGTCGATCCGACCCATCAGCCCCTCGCGCTCGGCGATGCCGCCGCCACGCGGGCCATACAGGCCCACGGCATGCACCTCATCAAGATAGGTCATCGCGCCATAGCGTTCCGCCAGATCACAGATCGCGGCAATGGGGGCGATGTCGCCATCCATCGAATACACGGATTCAAAGGCCACGATCTTGGGCCGGTCTTGAGGTATCGCCTTAAGCTTATCCTCCAGATCCATGATGTCATTGTGTTTCCACAGGACACGATCGGCACGGGAATGGCGGATACCCTCGATCATCGAGGCATGATTGCCGGCATCCGACACCACCACGCACCCCGGCATGCGCGCCGCCAGCGTGCCAAGGCTGGCCCAATTCGACACATAGCCCGAGGTAAACACCAGCGCGGCCTGTTTGGCATGAAGATCCGCCAGTTCCGCCTCGAGCGTCACATGGGCGTGCGTCGTGCCGGATATGTTGCGCGTGCCCCCTGCGCCCGCGCCCATCGCATCCAGCGCCGCATGCATGGCCGCCAGCACATCGGGGTGCTGGCCCATGCCCAGATAATCATTCGAACACCAGACCGTGATCTGCCGTGCGCCGCCGGCATGGCGGTTCAGCGCTGCGGGAAAAGCCCCCCGGCGGCGTTCGAGATCCGCGAAAAAGCGATAATTGCCGGCCTGTTTCAGCGCGTCCAGTTCGGCACCAAAAAAGCGGTCATACCGATTGTCGCCGCTCACTGTGCCATCGCCTCAAGGATGATGGCATCGAGCAGCGCCTCGACCTCTTGCATGGGGCCATCGGGATAATCGCGGTGGCCGATCAACACCGCGCCTTCGCGTTCGGCAACAAAAATCCCATAGGGGCAGTGCATGATGTTCATCGGATCGGCCTCCATCACCCGGCGCGATACGGCGGCCGAACAAAAAAGAAAGATCTGCGCATTGTCAAAGATCACTTCCGCCGATCCGACATCGGCCCCGGTGCGGTTGAGCATGTCACCCACATGGCTGGTGAAATCGATCACCAGACCACGGTCGATGATCGCGCTTTCAACGGCAAAGCTGGCATCCTCGAAGCTGCCCGGATAGGGAAATGTGATGGCGTCTTGTGCCATGGCGGTCATGGGGATCATGGCCAGGGTCAGGCCGAAGCTCAAGTATCGCGTCATGGGTGCCGCCTCCGGTTGGTGGAACCCGCGGGACAGACGATGCCGCCCGCGGGCCCTTGTGATCAGACGAACATGTCCGTGGTGATGGCCGCGTACCAATCGAGGCTTTCGCGATAGGTCGCCGCGCGCAGATCGGCGGCTTCGCCAATCTGGCTGACAAAGTTGTCGATCGCCACGATGCCTTCGGCCGAGGCTTCATAGGTCGCACCGACCTTGATGCCGTCATCGGTGTCAAGCAGCGACCAGCAGGTGTTGGAATAGCGCGCCGGAAAGGCCCGCGATCCGGTCAGCGCCGACACGATGGCGTTGGCCGCCACCTTGGCCTGGCTGTTGGCCGAGAAACCGGATTTGGGCATCGCGCCCTGTGCGGCCGCATCGCCCAGAACGGTGATGTCGGGATCGACCTTGCTCGACATGTCATAGGCCGACACGGGCGCCCAGTTGCCATCGGTGATGCCCGCGGCAAAGGCGATCTGACCCGCCCGCTGGCCGGGGATGACGTTGCAGACATCGACCTTTTCGACCACGCCATCGATGGTCACGGTCATCGCGGCCGGATCAACCTCGACCACCGCGCTTCCCATATCGGGGCCAATGCGGGTGATCATGCCCGCATAATGGCGGTTCCATCCATCCTCGAACAGCCCCTGCTTGGAAAAGGTTTCCTTGGGGTCGACCAGCAAGATCTTGGCGGTCGGATTGTTTTCCCGCAGGTAATGGGCCACCATCGAGATCCGCTCATAGGGGCCGGGCGGGCAGCGATAGGGGTTGGGCGGCGCGACCATGGCGAATGTACCACCCTGTGGCATCGCCGCGATCTGGGCGCGCAACAATTCGACCTGGGTGCCGCCCTTGTAGGCGTGCGGCATGCGGCTTTGCGCCGACACCGACCAGCCCGCAACGCTGCCTTCGACGAAATCGATGCCGGGGCTCAACACAAGCTTGTCGTAGGGAACGCTGGCACCCGTGGCCAGCGCCACCGTCTTGGCATCACGATCCACGCCCACAGCCCAGTCATGCACGACATTGATGCCGTAGTTGCTGGCAAGCCCGCCATACCCATGGCCGAGGTCGTCATAGTTGAAGAACCCGCCCAGATAGAGATTGCCGAAATAGCAGGTGTGATAGGTCCGCTGAGGTTCGATCAGCGTGACGTCGACGGCACCCGCGCTGTCGCGTGCGATATAGCGGGCCGCCGTGGCCCCGCCCGATCCGCCGCCCACGACGACCACGCGCGGCGTGGCCTGTGCGCGGGCAATCATCGGCGCGGCCAAGGATGCCGTCAGGGCAACCGATGTCCCCAGAAAGGCGCGTCTGTTGATGGTCATGTCATTTCTCCCTTTTTTGCCCCTGTGGGGCGTCATGTTGTGGCGCCGATCTTGTGACGCATGTTTTATTTGACCGTTACCTCAATGAGCCACCGCGAAATAGGCGGCAAGTGCCGCAAGTTCCTCATCGCCCAGCCGCCGTGCGACGGTGTTCATCACCTGATGTTCGCGCGATCCATCCCGATAGGCAACCATTCCTGCAATGAAGACCGACGGCGCGAGCCCCCGGATCGATGGAATGTCGGACCCGCCGCTGTCGCGATGGCATGCGGTGCATTCAGACGACAGATATTCGCCATAGGGCACATCGCCTGAAATCTCGAGAATGGCGGCGATTTCGGGGGCAACGGCCACTTCGGCCAATTCCGCGCCCGCTTCGCTGCGCCCGCCTGCTGCCAGCATATAGGCGATCAGATGCTGGCGATCTTGCTCGGAGCGGACGCCGCGAAACACCATGCGCGTACCCGGGAAATAATCGCTCGGGCCCGCCATGTAGCGATCCAGCGAGCCTTCGGTCCAGACGCGCCCCTCAGCCCCTGCATTGGCCAGCGCATCCGAGAACTGATACCCCGGAGACGCCCCGATGGCGCGGTCCACGATCCCGTTCAGATGGGGCCCGACGCGATGCACCGCGCCGTCCCCGATCATGTGGCAAGCCCGGCACGGGCGAAACAGGGTCTCGCCCTGTGCCGGGTCGCCTTCGGCCAGCGCCGGGAAGGTCGCCGCTGCCAAAACCGCAAAGGTCAACGCGCCGGTGAATGCGCGCAACCCTGTCATGGCGCCTCGCCGCCGGTGGCGCGCAGATAGGCAATCATGGCTGCCGCTTCTTCTGGGGACCGAAGGCCGCGGAATGCCATTCGGTTGCCCGCAATCGTCCCGCGCGGATCCTGAAGAAAGGCCGTCAGGCTTGCCTCGTCCCAAACCATGCCGGCGTCGCGGGCCGCCACGAAGGCGGGCGAATAGCGAAACCCGTCATGGCTGCCGACGGGGGCGCCAAAGGTGTTGTTGAGCATGGGGCCTGTGCGGTTGTTGGCGCCATCGCCGATCTGATGGCACGAGGCGCATTGCCGAAACAGCGCCTCGCCGGCCGCGACCAGTTCCGGGTCGGGCCCGGCCGATGCAACGGGTTCGGGGGCTGCGGCCGGGGCCGGTGCTGTGGCTGTCTCGACCACGGCGGCAGGCGTGGCTGCGGCGCCTTCGGTTTCCGGGGTCACCGACAAGACCGTGGCGCGTGCGGTGATCGCCACGCTGTCACGACAATTTTCCATGCAAGGTTCGGCCGCAAAGGCGGTCAATTCCGTTGTGGCCCGATCATCCATGAGGAAAGCGGCCTCGTTGGGCATCGCCACCTCAAGGAAATTCTCGTTCGAAAGTTCGAAATCATCATCGACCATGTCATTGAGATACATGAGATAGGCCGTGATTGCATAGACATCATCATTGCTGAGCGATTGCGCTCCACCATAGGGCATGGCGCGGTGGACATAATCCCACACCGTCGACAGATACGGCCAGTATGAGCCGATGGTCTTGTGGGGGTCCTCACCATCGAGCGTGCCACGCCCGCCCGCCAGAACCGGCCAGCGGCCCACTGCCTCACCGAAATCGCCGTGGCATGCCGCGCAGTTGTCGATGTAGAGTTCTTCGCCGGTATAGACATCGCCCGACCCCACGGGCAGACCCAAGCCATCGGGGCGAATGTCGATATCCCAGGCGGCGATTTCCTCGGGCAAGGCCGTGCGCCCCAGACCAAAGCCGCCGTCGCGCGCGGGGGCCGGGGTTTCGGCAAGGGCATGGCCCGCACCAACGACGACAAGCGCAGAGCAAAGGGCAAGTTTCTTCATCATCTCAACCGATTTCGACATTTTCCGCCTCGCCTGCTTCATTGACAGCCCAAGTCTGGATGCTGTTGTTGTGGTAGATGGAATTGAACCCGCGCACGACGCGCAGCTGGTCCTTGGTGGGCTGGACATAGCCGGTGCTGTCATGGGCGCGGCTTTGCAGCAAAAGCGGCCGCCCATCCCAGTCGAATTCATAGTAGAAACGATGCATCGACTTGTCCAAGGACGGGCCCGACATGCGCGCCTGATGCCAGGTGATGCCGCCATCAATGGTGACATCGACACGCGGAATGGTGCCGCGCCCCGACCACGCAACCCCGCTCAGGACCGTGGGCCCCGGGCCATGGGTGATCGGCGCTTGCGGGCTGGGGTTGGTGATGACGGATTTGGCGTCCATCTCCCAGGTAAAGCGGCGCGCGACACCATTGGCCAGAAGATCGGTGTATTTGGAGGTTTCCTCGCGGTGGTGCCAGGCCATGTCGCCCACCTCGATCCGGCGCAGCCATTTGACCCACATGTTGCCTTCCCAGCCGGGCACGACCAGACGCACCGGATAGCCCTGTTCGGCCCGCAACCGTTCGCCATTCATATGGGTGGCCACCAGACAATCATCGAGCGCCTTTTCCATCGGGATCGACCGCGTCATCCCCGAGGCATCGGCCCCTTCGGCCAAAAGCCATGTGCCCGTGGTCCGCACGCCCGCCTCTTGCAGCAACAGCCGCAGCGGCACGCCGGTATAGACGACGTTATGGATCATGCCATGGGTGAACTGCACCCCGTTGAGCTGCGCACCGCGCCATTCCATGCCGGTGTTGGCCGCACATTCAAGGAAATAGGTCCGGTTTTCGCGCGGAAAGCGCATCAGGTCATCCATGGTGAAGACCATCGGGTTGTCGACCAGCCCGTTGATCATCAGCCGGTGATCGGCCCAGGGAATGTCGGCCACGCCGGAATGGTGCCGCTCGAAACACAAGCCGTTGGGCGTGATGATCCCTTCAAGCTCGTGCAGCGGCGTGAAATTGATCGAGGAAACCGCATCGGCGGTCAGCCATGGCACCGTGCGGCGGACGACATTGGCCTCGTGCTTTGAGGGAAAGCCATAGGGCTTGGCATCGACGCCGTCGCCCAGATACTGCATCCAGGGCTGCAATTCGGTGATCTTCGGGTCGGGGCCTGCCACCTGGGCATGGACCAGCTTGCCGGTCGCAGCCGCCCCTGTCGCCACGGCGGCACCGGCCAGAAACTGGCGGCGCGATGGGGTCTGTCTGGGGGTGTCGGTCATGTTTCGATACCTCTGTTGTTCCGGTTGCGGCCTCAGCCGCCCACCACGTCGACTGTGTTGTTGGGTTCAAGGGTGACGGTGCGCTGCGCGCGGATGTGGTTTTCGACCACGTCCCAGATGGCTGGGCCTTCGGTGCCTTCGTTCACGCTGGCCCATCCGGCCACCACGTAATTCTGATCGGCCACCAGCCGTTCACCGGTGGCCAGCAGCGTCATTTCGGTGATGCGGCTGCCCTGCGGCTGGGTGGTGTCGATGCGGTAGCCCATGCCGCCCACCCGCACCATATCGCCGCCTTGCTGGTAATAGGCATCGGGGTTGAAGATATTGGCAGCCACGTCTTCCATGATGGTGTGCAGCTGCCCGCCCGACATCTCCATGCGGTAGGCATTGGGATAGGTCATTGCGGTGACGTTGTAGATATCTTCGCGCGTGATGTCCTGACCGGGCAGAACAGCGGCCCCCCAGCGGAAGCCGGGGGAAAGGGCGATCTGGGCGTCGCGCTGGGAAATCAGCGCGTCACAGATCACATCATCCCAGGTGCCGTTGAAATTGCCGCGCCGATACAAGAGCGATCCGGACTGGCCGATCACCTCGGCCATTTCGGCGCTGTAGGGGGCGCGGGTCTCGGCCACCAGCGCAGTCATTTCCGGGTCGGGCGCGATGACATCCGAAAGGATCGGGATCAGGCGGTGGCTGATGCCCGTCATCGCGCCATCCTGAACATCGAGATCGACGCGGCTGAGGAATTTGCCATGCGACCCGCTGGCGATCAGGAAGGTATTGCCGACCTGAATGGGTTCGGGCAGCGCGTCATGGGTGTGGCCCGTCAGGATCACGTCGATGCCCGGAATGTCGCGGGCGAACTGGCGATCCACGTCAAAGCCGTTGTGCGACAACAGCACCACCACCTCGGCGCCCGCCGCGCGGACCTCTTGCACCACCTCGGCGATGCGATCGCGGCGCAAGCCAAAGCTCAATTCAGGGAACATCCAGCCGGGATTGGCAATCGGCATGTAGGGGAATGCCTGACCGATCACACCGATGGCGGTGCCATTGCGCTCAAAGATCTTGTAGTCATCATAGACCGGTTCATCCCACTCCACATCGAAGATATTCGCACCAAGAAAGGCAGGATCGACATGGTTCTCGAGCAGCTCGTTGACGCGGTCAGAGCCCAGCGTGAATTCCCAATGCGAGGTCATCGCCTCGACGCCGAGCGCGTTCATCAGCTGGACCATGTCCAGACCGCGCGTGCGCAAGCTGGGCAGCGAACCCTGCCATGTGTCGCCCCCATCCAGCAACAGCGCGTGGGGGGCTTGTGCCCGGATCGCCTTGACCACGGTCGCGATGCGGTCAAGCCCGCCCATGCGCCCATAGCCGCGCGCCATGGCTTCGAAATCGGTGTAGGTCAGCGCGTAATCCATCGCCGAGCCCTGCGTGATGCCAAAGCGCGCGCGAAATTCCGCCCCCACCAGATGCGGCGGCTGGCCCGCATGGATGCCCACGCCGATGTTGAATTCCGGCTCGCGGAAATAGATCGGTTGGGTCTGGGCATGGATATCGGTGATGTGGATCAGCGTCACATTGCCCGGACCGCCCGTGCCGATCAGATCGTCTTGGGACAGCGTTTGCTGCGCGGCCAGCCGCGCCCAGTTGCCAAAGCCCGAGGCCCCGTAAAGCGCCGAGGTGGCCAGCGCGGCCTGCACGAAATGGCGACGCGAGATCATGATGCAACCTCTGATGTTATTCCAAAATATGAATGTATGAACGTAGACACCGCCCCAGACTGCATCCGGGACGGCGTTGTCGATGGATTAGTTGCGCACCGACGGCCCTTCGACCGTCAAGCCATTGCCGCGCGAGGCGACGTATAGCTCAAGCGCCACGAATTCCGGGCTACCCACTGCAAAAGTTTCGCCGCGCGTGTCACGGATGCAGCCGCGAAAGCGACCATGGACCGAGTTCACATTGGCGTTCTTCAGGCGATAGGCCGGAAAGCCGTTGATCTGGCCTTGGCTCAGATGGTCGGCGCGGATCAGGTTGCCATAGTTGTTCTCGTGGCAATCCGCACAGCTGAGTTCGAGCTGACCATACTTGGTATAGTAGATCTCTTCACCAAAGGCCCAGGTCTCGGCCACGGGGCCGTCGATGGCGACATTGATCGTCTGGCCGCGCCCAACAGATGCGATCAGCGAGGCCATGTTGCGCATGGCTTGGCTGTCATAGCCATAGGGTTCAGCAACGCCCATACGCTCGGTCTGGCATTCGATGATCTGCATCTCGACGGTTTGCACCGCGCCATGCTCGGCATCCCACTTGGGATAGCTGGCCCGCACACCCGCAAGGCTTTCAGCATTTTCATGACAGCTAGCGCAGCTTTTGCCTTCGCTGCCCATCGCGGTCTCAAAGGCTGTCAAACCCTGCTCGGCATAAAGCATGGCCGGGTTGTCGAAATCATCTGCCTGCATGGCGCGGGTTTCATCGGTCCGAAACACCCAGCCTGAATAGATCGTAGTGACACGATCTTGCAGAAACTCGGGCGCTGGTGCCTCGGTGATCATGGCGAGATCGCCATTGATCACCAGGCTGTCACCCGTCCGGATATCGGCAAAACCGATCCCGGCCACCCCGACGGCAAGCCCTGCCGCCGCGACGCCACCAAGAAGCGTTTTTCCAGTCATGGTCGTCAATCCTCCCTTGCGACGGCTCGGTCTGATCTTGTCGCCGCCGTCAGGCGACTGCGATTTCTGCCGTTTCGGTGTAGACCGATCCGTCATCATCATACCAAGTGAATTCAAAGCTGCCGCTCTGGTCCACCTTGGCATCGAATTGGAAATAGGGGTTCGTGGCGACACCCGCCTGGATCTCGACATCGACCACCATCGCGCCGTTGAAGGCACAAGTGAAGCGGTTGATGATCTGACGCGGGATCAGATTGCCATCGCTGCCACGACGCATGCCACTTTCCATCGGGTGGCTGATCAAAGTCCGCACCGATACGCTCTCGCCAGCGGAAGCATCACGCGGAACGCGGACGCGGGGAACAACATTCTCTGCCATTGTCTTATCTCCTTGTCCTAACTGGTTCAGCCGCCGCAGCCGCCGATGGTCACACGCACATTCTGACGCGCCTGCTTGAAGCTGCCGTCAGCCATGCGTGCGATCGCGACAACTTCTTGCTCACCGGCCAGGCGGATGCGGGTCGAAACCATATGCGATCCGGCAGCAGGGCCGAAATTGACGGTGCAGACATCGGGGTTTGGGTTGCCAGCGGCAAACAGAATAATCGCGGCAGCACCGGGTGCATCTACCTCGATTGGAACGGTATTGCCGTTCTCGGCAATCTCGGGGGCAATCAGGGTGATACCGTCCGAAGCCGCGTCCGAACCACCGGTGAATGTGGCGATGGCCTCTTCGAGCGTTGCGGCGTTTGCGATATGCGGAAGACCGAAAAAGGCCGCCGCAATCGCCAAACCGTTGCCGACGAATTGCCTGCGTGTCTGGGTCATGAGACTATTCTCCTTGAATTCTTGTACGAATACCGACCGGCCTAGTAGTCGGTCAGGGTCATCAGATAGGCAACGACATCCTCGATGTCTTGTGCTGCCAAAAGGGGCGAAAGCTCGCCTTCGGGTGCTTTGCCTGTGTAGGCATCGCCCGGACGGGTATAGCCCGAGATGCGGTAGAACGAGGGCATGATCGAGTCGGGGAACATCACATCCGCATTGACGATCAACCCGCGCAATCCGGCCTCGTCCCAGCGTGTGGCCACACCGTCGAGCGAGGGGCCAACTTCGCCATGCCAGGCGAATTCATCCAGTGCGCTGACCTGATGACAGGCAAGGCAGTTTCCCGCAGCCCGGCTGACCATGATCTCGGCACCGCGTTGCGGGTTGCCGGCCTGTCCGGTCAAGGACGCTGCGATTTCACCGTATTCATTTGCCACCACATCGTTTGGAGCAACAACATCGGCTTGAAGGCTGGTTGCGGCGAGCATGAGCCCTGCCGCCAGCATGATCTGGCGCTTCACTTCGATTCCCTCCCTTTGGCCGAGTCAGTAGGCCGTGGTATACCGTAGACCTACACGCGCAATGATTGCAACAACACATTTGATTTTTTGCATGTGAGCGCCATCTTGTGCCACCCGCAGGTCAATCGACAGCCCCCGCCGCGGCTTGCTGTGCGAACATACGGGCATGATATCGCTGGAAATCTTCCTCGCCCGCATAGCCTTGTTCCAGGACCCAGTTGAGCATGTTGAAGGTGGTCCAGCGACCAAAGGCACCGGGCATGACGACGGCTGCCGCTTCAATCCCGGTCACATCCTCGGGGACAGCTTCGGGAAAGAACAAGATCGTCGGCGTGAACAGATTGCGCCAGCGCCGCGCGATCTGGCGCTCTTCCATCGTCTCGCCGTCGAAATCGGTCACCTCGGTCGCGCCATGCATGTTGATGCGGACAAAATAGAAATCTTCCTCCAGCATCTTGAGGATATCGGGCACGACCCAGACCTCTTCATGCATCTTGGAGCAGTAGATGCAGCCGCGCTGTTCGATGATCACGGCAAAGCGGCGGCCTTGGGCGTTGGCATCGGCCAGATCCTCACGCAGGTCGAGGAAGGTCTCATGGATCCAGGGCGCAATGTGCAGCCCGTCATCGCCCAACTCGGCCAGCGCAGGCGTGGCCAGCGCGAACATCGCTGCGGCAATCCATCCTGTCAGTCTTGCAAACATGGCATTGGGCCTCCTGCTGCCCTTGGCTGTGGCGGGGTGCGTCACCCGATGGTCTGAAACACCTCGAACGTGTTGATCATCCACTCTGCAATGTAGAGCAGCGCATTGGTGGCGATCAAAATGCCAAACACCACCAACGCGCCGCCCATGATTTTCTCGACCATGCCCAGATGCCGCCGGAAGCGGCCCATCAGCCGCATGAAGGGCCCGACAAAGCCAGCCGCCAGCACGAAGGGCAGCGTCATCCCCACCCCATAGGCGGCCAGCAACGCCACCCCCTGCCCCGCCGATCCGGTCGATCCCGCCAGAAACAGGATCGCCGCCAGCACCGGGCCCACGCAGGGCGTCCAGCCAAAGGCAAAGGCCAGCCCGATCAGATAGGCGCCGCCCAAGCCCAGATTGGCGCTGTCGCCGGGTTCGGCGCGCAAGCTGCGATTGAGAAAGCCGATGCGGATCACGCCCAGAAAATGCAGACCCATGGCGATGATCAGCGCGGCCGCCACATAGCGCAGCACATCGAACCAGTCGCGCAGCACCTGTCCAAAGACCGACGCCGAGGCGCCCAGCGCCACAAACACCGTCAGCACGCCCGCCGCAAAGACCGCCGCCCCCAGGATGGCACGCAACCGGACCGCCCGCGTCACGGCGCCGCCCTGGGCCACCTCGAACGCACTCATCCCGCCCAGATAACTCAGGTAGAATGGCACCATCGGCAGGATACAGGGCGACAGAAATGACAACAGCCCGGCAAAAAAGGCACCCGTCATGGAAATGTCGAACATTTGAGGGACCTGCCGTGGACTTCACATTCAAGAATTCATATTAGTGGCCTCATGGGAATTTCGTCAACGTTGCAGTCAAAACAGTTTTTTCGCCGCATGGTTGTGCAGCTTGCGGGGCTGCTGATCTGTGCGCTGCTGTTGGCACCCGGCGCTTTGCGGGCGGATGGGCTGGAACTGGTGATGGTCGAACAGCGCGGCTGTGCCTATTGCATAAGCTGGCACGCCGATGTCGGCCCCGAATACCCCATCACCCCCGAAGGCCGCGCGGCGCCGCTGCGGGTGGTCGATCTGCACGCGTTGCCCAAGGATCTGACCCTTGCGCGCCGCCCCGTCTACACCCCCACCTTTGTGCTTGTGCGTGACGGGCAGGAAATCGGCCGGATCGAGGGCTATCCGGGCGAAGATTTCTTTTGGCCGCTGCTTGATCGGCTGTTGCGGCAAGACGATGCGGATTGGGCGACACAGGATGCAGGCAGATGAGACCATCGCCCGTTTTTGCCCTTGATTTGCCGGCGCAAGGCGACAATTTGCGCGCAAAGGGGATCATGACATGACCGTGCACAACGAATTGGCTGGGCTTGACCCGCTGGATCGGGCGGAGATGCGCGCATCCGTCTTGCCACGGGTGGACCAGGACATAGACGAGGCCACATGGCGCCGCTTGCGCGACAATGCGCAGACCGCATCGGATTTTCTCAAGGCGATCAGCCATGAGGGCCGGTTGATGATCTTGTGTTCGCTGGCCAATGGCGAGAAATCCGTGACCGAAATCGAGGAAATGCTGTCTTCGCGGCAGGCGGCTGTGTCGCAACAGCTGTCGCGGCTCAGGCTTGAGGGGCTGGTGACGGCCCGGCGCGACGGCAAGCAGATCTATTACAGTTTGACAGATGACCGGGCACGCATGATCATCGAACGTGTCTACGAGTTGTTCTGCACCTGACGCGCCCCGCCAGACCGGCGCGCGTCTGGCGGCAAGGGAGGGAACGTGCTCGAACTTGTTGGAGAAAGCTGGACGATCACCCTGATCGGCCTTGGCGGTGGTGTTGTGCTTGGGCTTGCGGCGCGGCTGGGTCGTTTTTGTACTCTGGGCATGATCGAGGATGTCCATTACGGCAATGACCGCGGGCGGCTGTGGATGTGGGTGCTGGCCTTGGGCGTGGCCATGACCGCCAATTTCGCGGCCGAGGCCGCCGGGCTGATCCGGCTTGACCAAACCATCTATCTGCAAAACGGCTTTACGCTGGGCGGGGCGGCGCTGGGCGGGTTGCTCTTTGGCTATGGCATGGCGCAGGCGGGCAATTGCGGCTACGGCATGCTGGCGCGGCTGGGCGGCGGCGATCTGCGGGCGCTGGTCATCGCGCTGATCATGGGGGTTACGGCCTATGTCATGCTTTTTGGGCCTTTGGCCGCGATACGGGCGCGCTTTTTCCCCATCGATCCGATGCAGGACACGCCACAGGGCTGGGCGCATGTGATCGGGGCCGCCAGCGCCCTGCCGGCCGTTGCGGTCGCGGGGGGGCTTGGGGTCATCCTGGCGGGCGGCGCGGCGATGGCGTTGCTGCGGGCAAGGCGCCACACGGAAATATTCTGGGCCGGCATGGCCGGGCTTGCCATCACCTCGGGGTTTGTGGGCAGTTATTGGGTGGCCGACAACGGCTTTGACCCTGTCGCGGTGCATTCGCACAGCTTCACCGCCGCGGTGGGCGACACCATCCGTTACACGATGCTGTCGTCAGGGCTGGAACCCGATTTCGCCATCGGTTCGGTTTTGGGCGTGGTCATCGGGGCGCTGATCGGCAGCGTGATCCGCGATGGGTTCCGCTGGGAAGCCTGTGATGATCCGCGCGAGTTGAAGCGCCAGATGGGCGGCGCGGTCCTGATGGGCATTGGCGCGGTGCTGGCGGCGGGGTGTTCGGTCGGGCAAGGTCTGGGGGCGATGTCGGTCCTGTCGGTGCACGCACCGGTGGTGGCGGCCATGATCTGGCTGGGCGGCTGGCTGGGTCTGCGCCATCTGATCGAAGGGATCGGGCTGAGCCGCGCCGCATAGCTGGCGCATGCCTGTGGCCCGTGGTCAGGTCTTGGGAAACAGGAATTCCCCCGTTGCCATGTAATGACGCACCAGCGCATCGACCGCCCCCTCGGTATCGCGCTTGAGGGTCAGAGCCTTGATTTCGTCATGTTCATGCAAGACGTTGCGCACCACGCGCGACTTTCCGCGCGCCAAGACACGGTAGCGGATGTTCAATTCGTATAGCCGGGCGCAGTTTTCCAACAAGATGCGCGAACCACAGGCCGAAATCAGCGCCTGATGAAAGTTGCGATGCGCCACTTCCCAGGCTGACACGACGGCGCCGGGCTTGTCGTCGGCGTCTCGGTCCAGCGCACTCATCCGGAAATGGGCGACGACCACGTGTTCTTCCCACCGGCTGTCGCCCTGGGCGATGGACCGACGCAGCGCCTCACCTTCCAGCAGGCACCGGTTTTGCAAGATGTCGCCGAAATCAACCGCCGAGGCATCGGCCACGAAAAATCCGCGCTTGTCGATGCGCTGCACCCAGCCTTCGACGGTCAACTGATTGAGCGCCTCGCGGATGGGCGAGGTGCCGCAATTATAGCGATCCGACAGCATCTTGAGCCCGAGTTTCTGGCGCGGCGGCAGCGTGGCCATAAGGATATCGCGCTTGATCTCGTGAAAGACCGAAATGCCGAGCGATTGAGCCTTATCCGACATAACCCGTTCCCATAGCCGATCTTTCCCGGCCAAATTGACGCCCGGCACCTAAGCCATCGTGTTTAATCCGGCAAGTCCTCAAAATCACGACACAAACGCCCGACATCTCACGCAGGCCTTCCCTTGGCAAAGCACAGTCCGATGAAAAGCAGGTTCGACAAAGTGCCGATCGGATGATCTTTTCCGAAAAAGATTTGCCGCGAAGAAAATAATCGACAATCCTTCGGATAAAGGCAACAAAGAATCACAACAGCAACCGACACAAGGGGAAGACGCATGCGGCTGTTCTACGGCAATGACCACGAGGTTTTCGTGCTGCGGGGGGATGAAGGCGTCAATGTGACGGGGCTTCTGACCGATTTGCCGCATCTGCGGCGCGAAGATCTGATGGCCGCGCTGATTGCTGACTTCGACGCCTACCGCGCCCGGATCGAGGCGCATGTCGCAAGCGCGCCCGGCGTCAAGCTCGCCTCCATCCGCATTCGCGCACCGCTGCCGCGCCCGCGCAACATCGTGTGCATGGCCACCAATTACATGGAAGACGGCACCTTGCCCGCGCCGCCGCCGATCAATGCCTTCCACAAGGTCTCGAACGCCGTGATCGGCCCGGGCGAGCGCATGATCTTGCCCGATGCGCCCGCGTCCAATTTCGAATGCGAAGCGGAATTCGCCGTGATCATCGGCAAGCGCGCCTCCAATGTCGCGGAAGCGGATGCGATGGGCCATATCTTTGGCTACATGAACTTTCTCGATGGCTCGGCCCGTGGCCTGCCGCCCGATCGCAACGTGTTCTTTCAGGGCAAATCGCGCGAGACATTCGCGCCCACCGGCCCCTGGATCGTGACCGCCGACGAGATCGCCGATCCCTATGACATTTCGCTGAAACTATGGGTGAACGGCGTTTTGAAACAGGATTTTCACGCCAGCGACATGGCCCACAACATCGCGCGCTGCATTTCATGGGCAAGCTCGATCCACACGCTGGAACCGGGCGACATTCTGGCCACCGGCACCAATCATCGCGGCCTCAGCAGCATCCAGCATGACGACACGATCGAACTGGAATGCACCCATCTGGGGCGGCTGATGATCAAGGTCCACGATGATCTGCACCGCACATGGCCCCGCGAGACGCGGCTGGAACGCACGTCCAAGGGGCTTGGCCCCCTGCCGCCACAGACCAGTGGAAAATATGCGGCCAGCGAGGACAAGGTCACGGCCTGAGGGCTTGGGACCAGTGCAATTGGTTGGCCCGTGCCAGGACCGACCAATCAAGACCCGGACGGCGATGATTGGAGACATCTCCGGCGGGACATTCTCACCAACAGGGAGGACTGCAAACATGAAGACCTTGGCTCGTTTCACGCGCAAGGGCATCCTTGCAGCCACGCTGGGGCTTATGCCTCTGGCGGCGGCGGCACAGGATGTGAAAGAGATCACTTTCGTTTCGCCCAGCCCGTCGGCCATCAACTCGTTCCCGGTCCATGTGGCCGTGGGCGAAGGCTATTTCGCTGATGAGGGGCTTTCGGTCACCACACAGGCGGTCAACGGCTCGTCCGCGATCCTTCAGGCACTGGCCGCAGGTCAGGCCGATTTCGGCCGTCCCGGCCCTGCCCCCGTCATCGTCGCCAATTCGCGCGGTGTCGAGGTGACCTTCCTTTACAACTCGTTGCCGCGCAGCTCGTTCGGCATCCTGGTGCAGGAAGGATCGCCGATCCAGTCGCCCGAGGATCTTCGCGGTGCCACGATCGGGGTCGGCACGGCCGATGGTGCCGA
Source organism: uncultured Roseicyclus sp. (assembly GCF_937892565.1). Classification (GTDB taxonomy): domain Bacteria; phylum Pseudomonadota; class Alphaproteobacteria; order Rhodobacterales; family Rhodobacteraceae; genus Roseicyclus. The sequence continues at coordinate 16,262 of NZ_CALAHQ010000004.1, forward strand.
AGTGGGCTTTGCCCGCGCGATCTTGTCCGACTACGGCATGAGCGAACCGGCAGACTATACCTTCATCCCCGTGGGTGACGGCGGGCCTGCAACGGCGGGCCTTCAGCGCGGCGATATCGTGGCCTATGTCGGGTCCCTGGCAGACCGCGCGATCATCACCTTCCGCGGCATGCCGATGCGCGACATCACCCCCGAAAAGTTCGACACACTCTTTGGGAATGGCTACGCCGCCATGACCGCCTATGTGAATGAGAACCCCGAAATCGTCGAAGGCTTCGGCCGGGCGCTGGTGCGCGCGACCATCTTCACCCGTGATCCCGCCAACCGCGATCGCGTGCTGGACCATCTCGAAGTGGCCAACCCGCAAGAGATCGAGGATCGTGGTTTTGCAAATGCGCTGCTTGATGCCGTTCTGGCCAAGGGCTTGCCGCATAACCCCGACAATGGCTGGGGCTACAACGACCCCGAGCATTGGCAGGTCTGGCACGACAACCTCGTGGCCTCTGGCGATCTTCCGGCTGCTTTGCCCGATGTCTCGGTCGTCTATTCCAATGCCTTCGTCGAAGCATGGAACACGCTTCCGTGAGCGTTTCACCGCAACAAAAGGAACCGGCCGCACAGGATGCGCGGCCGGTCTACGTCCTGAGGGGCGTAAACAAATTCTACGCCAAGCGCGGTATCCATGCGCTTGACGACGTGAACCTGACCCTTGTCGAAGGCAGCTTTTCTTCCGTCATCGGTGCCAGCGGGTGCGGGAAATCCACGCTGCTCAAGATCATGGCGGGTCTGACGCCGCCCTCGGCAGGAAGCGTCATGCTGGAAGGCAAGCCCGTGATGGGCCCGCGCGAAGACATCGGCATGATGTTTCAGCAAGCCACGTTGTTTCCCTGGCGGACGGTCCTGGAAAACATCGTGCTGCCCATCGAGATCCGCGACGGCAAGGCTGCCGCCCGGCAGGCCCATGATCGCGCCCGCGATCTGTTGGCGATGGCCGGTCTGACCGGCTTCGAACATGTGTTTCCCAACGAATTGTCGGGCGGCATGGCCCAGCGCGCGGCGATCTGTCGGATGCTGGTGTCGCAGCCATCGGTTCTATTGCTCGATGAACCCTTCAGCGCCCTTGACGAGTTGACGCGCGACTTCATGAACATGGAGCTTCAGCGCATCTGCCGCGAGCGCAATGCGACGACCTTTCTGGTCACCCATTCCATCCAGGAAGCGGTGATCTTGTCGGATGTGGTCTATGTCATGTCGCCCCGCCCCGGCCGGTTTGTGGAAGAGGTGGTGATCGATCTGCCGCGCCCGCGCACGCTTGAGATGATGACCACGCCGCAATTCGGGGCGCTGGTCGACCGGATCCGGTCACAACTGGACGAAGGAGCATTGGCATGACCCTGATGGATCAAGGCAACGCCGCCTCTGGCGGTTTTCCCAGCACGGTCTGGGTCGAAAATGTCTCATGGTTCGACCGCGTGCCGCGCTGGGTCGCGATGCTGGCGATTTTCGTCATCTTCATCGTGATCTGGCAGCTGACGCATCTGACGGGGCTTGTGTCGCCGATCTTGCTGCCGTCGCCCGGCGATACGGCAAACCAGCTTTATTTCGTGGGCCATAATCTGTTCACCGGCGGCTACATGCTGACCCCGCTGTGGATCACGCTCAAGACGGTGGGGTATGCATTCTTGCTGGCAACCGCGATCGGCTTTTCGCTGGGGGTCCTGGTGGGCGAAACTGCCTTTGGCGAGCGCGCGGTGATGCCCTATCTGGTGGCCATCGACACCATGCCAAAGGTGGCATTCGCGCCCCTGTTCATCGCATGGCTGGGCTTTGGCATCGAAAGCAAGGTGGCGCTGGCGACCTTTATCGCCACATTCCCGATCATCGTGGGCACCGCCGCCGGTCTGCATGCAGCCGATGACAACGCCCGCATGCTGTTCAAGACCATGGGGGCCACGCGGTTTCAGACACTGATGAAAATGAAGCTGCCGACGGGCATGCCCCATTTCTTTACCGGCCTGAAAATCGGCTCGGTCGGCGTGATGGCGGGGGCGATCACCGGCGAGTTTCTGGGCGGTGGCCGGGGCTTTGGCGATCTGATCCGGGTGGCCTCCACCAATCTCGATACCGCACGCGTCTTTGCGCTGATCATCTATCTCAGCGTCATCGGACTGGCGATCTTCATGGCCGTGGTCTGGACCCAGCGCCGTTTTGTGTTCTGGCACAAATCCAGCACCGTGACCGACAGTTGACGGCGGTTGCCCTACCCTTCGGGGTAAGGCATCACCCGCCGCAAGACCACCACCAAGGAACCCGACAATGACACAATCGAACGACCTTTTTGACCCAGCCCCGATCACGCGCTTTCCTGTCGCGGGTTCGGACAAGACATTTCCAGTGCGCCGGGTGTATTGCATCGGGCGCAACTATGCGGCCCATGCCATAGAAATGGGCCATGACCCCAACAAGGAGCCGCCGTTTTTCTTTCAGAAAAGCCCCGACAACATCATCTTCGGCGATTTCCCCTATCCGACCGAAACCAATGATGTGCATTACGAGATCGAATTGATCGTGGCCCTGTCACAGGGCGGATCGAACATCCCCGTGGAAACGGCGCTCGACCATGTCTATGGCTACGGCGTGGGTCTTGACATGACCCGGCGTGACCTGCAGGGCGATGCCAAAAAGCTTGGCCGCCCCTGGGAGGTTGGAAAATCCTTTGACAAATCCGCCCCCTGCACGGCCCTGGTTCCGGCGTCAGAGATCGGCCACCCCAGCGAAGGCGCAATCTGGCTCAAGGTCAATGGCGTGGTGCAGCAAGAGGGCGATCTGAACCAGATGATCTGGAAAGTGCCCGAGATGATCGCGATCTTGTCGCGCTATTTCGAATTGTGCCCGGGCGATGTCATCATGACGGGCACCCCGGCAGGTGTCGGGCCGATCCAGCGCGGCGATGTGATGGAAGGTCATGTGGCCCATGTCGGCGATCTGACGGTCAAGGTCGTCTGAAGCCCCGCCACGACCACCGGGCGCGCCCGGGCACCCGGTCATGGCCCACGAAAAGCCGCGCGGTTGCGCGGCTTTTTTCCTGCCCGCGCGGTCAGGCCCGGAAACGACCAGCACCTGCCCGGATTAAGCCAGCACGGTGCAACCTCTGGTTTAAAATGTGCAGCATATCCGCAGAGCGCTTGATCTCGAAATGTATACAAGCAAAATGCGCTCGCGGCGTGCCGTGGAGGACAGCACAGCGCCCAAACGCAAGGCTTACAGGCGCGATCTGACAATCCGCCCGTCCGTCAAAGCGGCCGCAACAGGGAACCGGGGCTGATGTTTGCATGCAATTGCATGGCACATGCCCCAGATCGGGAGGGAAAGATGCTTCGCAGAACACTCATGACGGCCACCGCCACATTGGCGCTGGCCATAGCCGGTCTTGGCGCCGCATCGGCGCAAGAGACGATTCGTCTTGGCGCGGCCGCGCCGCAGTCGGGCCCGCTTGCGGGCGGCGCTGCCGTCACCCATTGGCCCGCCGTGCGGCTTTGGGTGCATCAGACCAACGAAGCGGGTGGCCTGCAGCTTGCCAATGGCAAGGCCATGATCGAGCTGGTCGAATATGACGATCAGACAAACCCGCAGCAGGCCATTCAGGCCGCCCAGCGTCTGGCCACGCAAGATCAGGTGGATTTCATGGTCTCGCCCTATTCCACGGGCCTGAACCTTGCCGCAGCCCCGATCTTTGCCCAGCTTGGCTATCCCCAGATCACGGGCACCGCCGTGACCAACCAGCAGCCCGAACTGGCCGCTCAGTTTCCCAACATGTTCTTCCTGCTGGGCCGCACCGGCGTGATGGCCGAAGACACCGCCCGCGTTCTGGTGGAACTGCGCGAAGCGGGTTCGATCGGCAACCGCGTGGCGCTGGTCAATGTGGCGGATGCCTTCGGGATCGAGATGTTGGGCATTTCCAAGGCCGTGCTGCAAGACGCGGGCTTCGAGATCGTGTATGAATCGTCCTACCCGCTGGGCACACAGGATCTGGCCCCGATCATCGACGGTGCGAAATCGGCCGAAGCCGACGCCTTTATCGCATGGTCCTATCCCGGCGACACCTTCGCGCTGACCGATCAGGCCATCGTGCAGGGCTTTGCCCCCAGCGTGTTCTTCACCGCCGTCGCGACCGCCTTTCCGGGCTATGCTGCCCGCTTTGGCGACCAGATCGAGGGCGTGATGGGCATGGGCGGCGTCAATGCCGATGACCCGGCCTTCAAGGCCTTTGTCGAGGCGCACACCGCCTTGGCCGGACAGGGCCCCGATTTCTGGGCCTCGGCCGCGACCTATGCCACGCTCGAGGTTCTGGGTCAGGCGATCGAGGCTGTCGGTTCGGCCGACCGCGCGGCGGTGCTGACGCATCTTCAGGATCGCGCCAACAGCTACGAAACCATCCTTGGCCCCGTCAACTTCAACGAGAACAACGACAACGAGCGCTACTGGACCGTGGGACAGTGGCAGAACGGCGTGTTCCGTGGTGTGGCCGCGCGCGGCCGGGACGGGGCCGTCGACGTTCAGCTGTTCGACGGCTGGAACTGATCTGATCTGATGCGGGCGGCGGGCCTTGTCCTGCCGCCCGTCTCTTTCGGGAACAGGGCGCAACATGTTCATCTTGATCACCGGCCTGCTGCTGGGGGGCACCTATGCCCTCATCGCGCTGGGGCTGAACCTGCAATACGGCGTCGCGCGCATCATGAACCTTGCCAATGGCGAGCTTCTGGTGGCGGGCGGTTTCGCGGCCTTCTGGGCCTATACCGCCGCACAGGTCAGCCCGGTGGCAGCACTTGTGCTGGTCGCGCCGATTGCGTTCGTGCTGAACTGGCTGATCTACCGCATCATGTTGCAACCGCTGGTCAGCCGCGCCAAAAGCCGCGGCGCGCTTGAGGTCGACAGCATCCTTGCGACATTCGGCATGTCCTTTGCGCTGGTCGGCATCATGACCGCGCTGTTTGGGGGCGGCTATTTCAATTACGCCTATCTGGCCCAACCCGTCGACATCTTCGGGTCGTCCTATGGCCAGAACCGGCTGGTGGCCTTTGTGCTGGCGGCGATCATCGGGTTGGGGCTGTGGCTGTGGCTGAGCTACACGCGCGCGGGCCTCAGGCTTCGGGCGCTGGCGGTCAACCCGTCCTCGGCACGGCTGGTGGGCATCGACACGCGCGCGGCATCCGCGCTGGCCTTTGGGCTTGGCGGCGCGGTGACGGCGGTGGGGGGCGCGTTGATCTCGATGTTCTTCACGCTTGATGCATCGGTCGGCATCCTGTTCACCATGAAGGCGCTGATCATCGTGATCATGGGCGGGGTCGGCGATATCCGCGGCACGATCGTGGCGGCCATGATCCTGGGCATTTGCGAAACCGCCGTCGCACGGCTGATCGACCCGGGCCTGACGCTGGCGGCGGCCTATGTGCTGTTTCTGGGCGTCTTGTTGTTCCGGCCACAGGGGCTGTTCGGAAAGAAACCGACATGAGCGGACAGGAATTTCTCAAGGCCCTTCCCTGGGTGGCGCTGCTGATCGCTGCTGTCTTTGTGCCGTTCGTGGCCGGGCCCTATTGGCTGAGCATGGCCACCACCATGGCGATGTTCGTCGTGCTGGCGACGTCCTGGGCGCTGTTTTCGGGACCGACGCATTACATCTCATTGGCGACGGCGGCATTTTTCGGGGTGGGCACCTTTGTCACGGGCCTTGGGTTCCAGACGCTTCCCTTCTGGATGCTGCCGCTGATTGCCGCCGGCCTTGGCGGGATCCTGGCCGCGCTGGTCGGCATGGTGACCTTGCGCCTGTCGGGTGTCTATTTCGTGATCTTCACGCTGGGGCTGGCCGAACTGGTGCGCCAGGTCGTGACATGGGTGCAAAACCAGACCGGGCAGCGCGGCATGTATGTGCTGACCTCGATCACCGAGCGCGACATCTACTGGATGCTTCTGGGGTTGGCGGCACTTGTCTATCTGGCGGGCTGGCTGATCGGGCGCTCGAAGCTGGGCTTTGCGCTGCGCATCATCGGCAATGACGAAACCGTCGCGCGTCATGTCGGCATCGACACGGCGCTGGCCAAGGTGGCGCTTTTCACCATTCCCGGCATGGCGGCGGCGGCGGTCGGTGCCATGCTGGCCCCGCGCTACATCTATATCGAACCCTCGACCGCCTTTGCGCCGCTCTTGTCCTTTCAGGTCGTGATCATGGCGCTTCTGGGCGGCACGGGGCGGCTTTGGGGGCCCTTGGCGGGCGTCATTCCCTTTACGCTTTTGTGGGAATTCATCACGCGCCAAGCCCCCAACCAGACGCTCTTGCTGCTGGGCGTGGTGTTTCTTTTGATCGTCTATGTGCTTCCCGGAGGCTTTGTCGGACTTTGGGCGCGCATCCGGCGGCGCTTTCATCAGGGGGGCGGGGCATGAGCCGGACCGTTCTTCAGGTGCAAGGCGTGACCAAGCGCTTTGGCGGTCTGGTCGCGGTGCGCGACATGAGCTTTGATGTGACCGAGCATCAGGTGATGGGGATCATCGGGCCCAATGGCTCGGGCAAATCCACGATGATCAACATGATCTCGGGGCTGTTTGCCCCAAGCGAGGGGTCGATCCGCCTGAATGGCGCGGATCTGGCCGGGCTGCCCGCACACAAGACCGCGCGCCTGGGTGTGGGGCGCACGTTCCAGCTTGTGCGGCTTTTGCCGGAACTCAGTGTGGTGGAAAATGTCGTGGCAGGCGCGGTTTTCGGTCATCGCCGCACATGGGGCAGAACCGCCGAATTGCATGCCCGCCAGCTTCTGGATCGGGTGGGGCTTGGGGGGGCCATCGGCCTGCCTGTGTCCTCGCTCACCTATATCGACACCAAGCGGGTGGAACTGGCGCGCGCGCTGGCGGGCGATCCGGCGGTGCTGCTGCTGGATGAATGGTTGGCCGGTCTGAACCCGACCGAGCTTGCCACCGGCATCGATCTTGTGCGCAGCTTGCGCGACGAGGGGCGCACGATCATTCTGGTCGAGCATGTGATGGACGCGATCCGCAGCCTGTGCGACCGCTGCGTGGTGATGTCGTCGGGCGCCAAGATCGCCCAAGGCACCCCGGCCGAGGTTTTGTCGGACCCCGGCGTGATCCGCGCCTATCTGGGAGAGGATGAGGATGCTTGAGGTCAGCGATCTTGCGGTTTCCTATGGCAAGCACCGGGCGCTGTCGGGGGTATCGCTGACGGTCAAGCCGGGCGAGATCGTCGTCATCCTTGGCGCCAATGGCGCGGGCAAATCCACGCTGCTCAAGGCCATCGCGGGGATTTGCGAGGGGCATTCCTCGGGCCCGGTCAGCATGGGCGGCGAGCCGCTTTTGGGTCTGGCCGCCCACAAGGTGGTAGAACAGGGCATCGCCCTGGTGCCCGAAGGGCGCGGCGTGTTCGGTGAGCTGACGGTCAAGGAAAACTTAATGCTGGGCGCCAACCCCGCGCGCGCCCGCGATGAGGCAGAGGGGAATTATGACCGGCTGATCCGGCTGTTTCCCAAGCTGGCCGACCGGGCGGGGCAAACCGTTTCGACCATGTCGGGGGGCGAACAACAGATGGTCGCCATCGGGCGCGCCATGATGTCGAACCCGACGATCCTGATGCTCGATGAGCCGTCGCTGGGCCTGTCGCCGCTTTTGTCGAGGGATCTGTTCCAAAGCCTGAAAGCGGTGCGGGCGGCGGGGCTTGGCATCTTGCTGGTGGAACAAAACGCCAAGCTGTCGCTTGGCATCGCCGATCGCGGATACCTGCTTGAGAATGGCCGCGTCGAGCGTGAGGATCGCGCCGATACCCTGAAACGCGATCCGGCGGTACAGGCGGCCTATCTGGGCGGTGCGGCGGGCCATCGTGGCGCGACCCCTGCCCCCGCACGCGCCGCGCAAGCCATTGCGGATGCGCCGCGCAAAGCCTTTGGCGTGCGCCCCGCTGCAAGCATGTCGGTTTCGGCCTCGCAGATCTCGGGCGTGGATATCGACGCGGTCGTGGCTGCGGCCGGGCGGCAGGCGATCGAGACCACAGGCCCCCGCCCGACCCTTGTGCCGCGTCCGGGCAACCCGCCAGCCATTCTGGGTGCAGCCCGGGATGCCGCGCTGTCACAGATGATGACCAGCATGGAAGAGGCCGCGCGCCGCGCGATGACAGGGCGACGCGAGACCAGCGCCCTGCCGGCGCTGCGCCCCACCGCACGACCCGCAGCCCCGGCCGCGACCGCGACCGCAGCACCGGCCCCCGCATCACCCGCCCCTGCCCCGACGCCGAGCTTGAGCGAGACCACCGGCGGCACGCTGGAACGCTATCGCCGCCGCCCCGGCACGTCGCAATTCGAACGCACGGAGATCTGAGATGCCCCAGACCCAGACCCTTCGCGGCATGTATATCGGCGGCCAGTGGGTTCAGACCGCCCGCAGGTTTGCCGATATCAACCCCTCGACCGGCACGCTTTACGCCGAAGCGCCCGACGGCGCCCGCCCCGAGGCGCGCATGGCGATCGAGGCGGCCCATGCTGCGTTCAAGGGCTGGGCTGCGATGAAATACACCCAGCGCGCCCATCTGTTGCACAAGGCCGCCGATATCTGGGAACGCCGCGCACCTGATTACATCGCCGCCGCCCAGGCCGAAGGCGGCGGCTGGGTCGGCAAGGGTGCCTTTGAGGCGCATTACGTGGCCGAGGTGTTTCGCTCGGCGGCGGCTGCCTGCTATCACAATCTGGGTGAAATCCTGCCCTCGGAATACGGCAAGTTCTCGACCGCTGTGCGCTATCCGATGGGGGTGATCTCGGTCATCAGCCCGTGGAATTTCCAAGGCATCCTGACCGCGCGGGGCTTTGCCTTTGCGCTGGCCGCGGGCAACACCATTGTCTTGAAACCCTCCGAAGACACGCCCTATAGCGGCGGGCTCTATTTCGCGGAAATCCTGCACGAGGCGGGTTTTGCCCCCGGCGTGTTCAACGTCATCACCTGCGCGCGCGAGAATGTGGGCGCCATGGGCGACGAGATGATCGAACACCCCTATGTCAAGGGTATCTCGTTCACCGGATCGACACCCGTGGGCCGGTCAATCGCGGCCAAGGCGGGGGCACATCTGAAAAAGGCCTGTGTGGAACTGGGTGGCAAGGACAGCCTGATCATCCTCGAAGACGCCGAGATGGAGCGCGCCACCCAGGCCGCCAATTTCGGCAGCTTCATGCATCAGGGCCAGATCTGCATGAGCGTGGAAAAGGTGCTGGTGCAAGAGAGCATTTACCCCGAATTCCTTGCCCGTTTCGCCGAACGCGCAGCCCGGCTCAAGGTGGGTGACACGGCGGATAAATCCAACGTGATCGGCCCCTTGATCAACGACCGTCAGGTGGCGCGCGTGAAAGCACAGCTTGACGACGCCATTGCCAGGGGCGCCCGCGTGATCGTGGGCGGCGGCATCAATGGCCGCTTTGTGGAACCCACCATTCTGGCCGATGTCACGCCCGATATGCTGGTCTACCGCGACGAAACCTTTGGCCCGGTGGTTCCCGTGATCCCCTTTGCCACCGATGAGGACGCCATCGCCATCAACAATGACACCGAATACGGGCTGTCAGCCGGGGTTTTCACCGCCAATGAGGCGCGCGCACTCGATATCGCACGGCGGCTGGAAACGGGCATGTGCCATGTCAATTGCTCGTCGGTGAATGACGAACCCCATGTGCCTTTTGGCGGATCCAAGGCCTCTGGCCTTGGGCGGCATGGCGGGCGCTGGTCGATCGAGACTTTTACCGAAACCCGCTGGATCACGCTTGATCGCGGCGGTCGCCCCTATCCGCCGGTGTTTTGATGTCGCACATGCCCGCCCTTTTGTCCGGCAAACGCATCGCGGTCCTTGGATCGGCGCGCGGGCTTGGGCTGGCGGTGGCAAAGGCCACGACCGAGGCCGGGGCCGAGGTGATCGGCATCGACGCGGTGGCGGGCTTTGCGCATGTGAGCGAGTTCTTCCGCCTTGATCCGGGCGAGCCCGCCGCCATCGACCGGCTGGCCGAGGCGCTGCCTGATGGGCTGGACGGGCTTTGCCTTGTGCCGGCCCTTGATCCGGCGGACACGGTCGAACAGGCGCTGTTGCGCGGCGTGATGGGCCCCACGCGGCTGGCCCTGCGGCTGGCGCCCCGCATGGCGGCGGGCGGGGCAATCGTGACACAGGGCACAGCCCATGATGGCGCGCGCGCCCAGCATCTGGGCCTGATCCGTGCGGCGCTTGCGCTGCGCCGGGACAGCGCTGAGGGTTTTGGCCAGCGCTGGGGGCTTGCGGCCGAACCCGCGCTGACGCCCAGGCTGATCGCCTGGGCGATGGAGGCATGGGTGATGCAGCACCGCTGGTCCTGGGCACCGCAGGGACCGCGCACCGCATGCCTTGTCACGGCCAGCCCCGATGGGCGCCTGCCGCCCCACATTGCCGCCGCGCGCGGGCTTGAGGCAGGCATGGGCCAGCACCAGGCCGCACAAGCGGCGGTTTTCATGTTCTCTGCGCTGGCTGCCGGCATGACCGGATCAGCGCTTGCCGCCGATGGCGGTCTGTCGGCCGAGACCCAAACAAGCCTCGAAGGGCTTTGAGCACGAAGAAAAGGACCACGCGATGAACACCATCTTCTGGACAATCGCCCTGATCGTCATTCTGGCCATCCTCGTGGCTTTGGCCGCGAGCTTTTATCAGCGCAGCTCCAACGCGATCAGCCTTGTGCGCACCGGCATCGGCGGGCGGCGCGTCGCCATCGATGGCGGCTTCATCGCGCTGCCGTGGTTTCATGAGGTCGCGCGCGTCAACATGCAGACGCTGCGCCTTGAGGTGCGGCGCGCGGGTGATCAATCGCTGATCACCCGCGACAAGCTGCGCGTTGATGTGGGGGCAGAGTTTTACCTGTCCGTGCCACCCACCGCCGCCTCGATCACGCGCGCGGCGCAAGCGCTTGGCAAGCGCAGCTTTCAGCCCGAAGATCTGAGGCTTCTGATCGAAGGGATGTTTGTCGATGCGCTGCGCGCTGTGGCAGCACGCCACAGCATGGATGAGCTGCATGAAAACCGTGCCGAATTCGTGGCCGAAATCCGCACCGCCCTGTCGCCCGTGGTGGAACGCTATGGCCTGTCACTTGACAGCGTGTCGCTGACAGCCCTTGACCAGACGCCGTTTTCCGCGCTTGACGAAAACAACGCCTTCAACGCGGTGGGCCTTCGCAAACTGGCCGAGGTGATTGCGCTGTCAAAGCGCGAGCGCGCCGAAATCGAGGGCGACACGCAAGTCAGCGTGCGCCGTGCCGCCATGGAGGCCGCACGCCGCAAGATGGAAATCGACCTTGAAGAACGCCGCGCCGAGATTGCCCAGGCCCAACAGGTCGAGGCGCTGATGTCGGCACAACTGGCCGAGATCGCCCGCGCCAAGGCCGAGGCCGAACGCGCCGCCGCGCAAGCCCGCATCCATATGGAGCGCGAGATCCAAGCCGCCGACATCGCCCGCGAACAGGCCATCCGCGAAGCCGAGATCTTGCGCGCCAAGACGCTGGAAATCGCCGAACAAGATCGCAGCGTGCAGGTGCTGGCCAAAAGCCAGGAGGAAAGCCGCGCACAGGCCGAGGCCGATCTGGCGCGCGCCGAGGCCGTGCGCGCCCATGAGGCTATCGAAAGCGCGCGGGCATCGGCCGAGGCCGAGCGCAAGCGCGATCTGGCGCGCATCGCCGCCGAAAGCGACGCCGCCGCCACAGCCCGCCGCGCCGAGATTGCCGCCGAAACCGCCCGCAAGGTGGCCAAGGACCGGGTCGAGACCGCGAAATTCGACGCCGAGGCGATGCTGGCCACCCGCCGCGCCGAGACCGAAGCCATGGCCGGTCACATCGCGGCGCAAAACACCCGCTCCGAGGCGACGCTTGCCCACGAAATCGAATTGGCCCGGCTTGAGTCCATGCCCAAGATCGTGGCCGAGATGGTCAAACCGATCGAAAAGATCGGCAAGATCGACATCACGCAAGTGGGCAGCGTCGAAGGCTCGCGCGGCGCGATCTTGCAGGCGCTCGATTCGGTGCTGGAACAGGCGGTGCATGCCCCGAACCTGCACCGCGTTCTGGACCAGATCGGCGATGAAATCCGCGATGGCACGTTGGACCGCAAAGACCGCCGCCGCCGCCGCGACGAGTGATCATCCGCGCATCGCACAAGAAAGGGGTGGCTCACGCCGCCCCTTTTTCCTTGCGTAGGGGGTAGGGATCAAGCGGGGCCCGCCCGGTTGGCAACAGCATGTGGAACACATGCCCAAAACGGGCAGCGGATGGCCGGCCCGCGCGCTGTCAGCCGGAAACCTTTGCCCGGCGCCTCAGGCGATGTGGATGGTCTTGACCTCAAGGTAATTGTCCAGACCCTCGGGCCCGCCCTCGCGGCCCATGCCCGATTGGCGATAGCCGCCGAAAGGGTGCTTGGGGTCCACGATCAGCCCGTTGATCGTCAGCCCGCCCGTGCGCATCCGGCGGGCAAAGGCATAGGCGCGCTCGACATCTTGGCCATAGACCGCGCCGTTCAGCCCATAGACCGTGGCATTGGCCTTGGCGGCGGCATCGTTTTCATCCTCATAGCCGATGACGGACACGACCGGGCCAAAGATTTCCTCTTGGGCCACCTTCATGTCGGCTGTCACATCGGTCAGCACGGTCGGCTCGATGAAAAACCCGCGATCAAGACCGCGGGGCCGCCCGCCGCCGCAGGCAACCGTGGCCCCACCCGCGCGACCGGCGGCAATATAGCCCTCGACCCGATCGCGCTGCCGCGCCATGGCCAGCGGGCCCATCTGTGTGCCCGGATCGCCTGGATCGCCGACCTTGATGCTGCGCACCCCCGACAAGAACATGTCAAGAAATTCCGCCTTGCGCGCATTCGGCACCAAAAGCCGCGTGAGCGAGAAACAGACTTGGCCCGTGATCGGCATGCAATAGGTCATCAGGCTGGGCATCGCGCGGGCAAAATCGGCATCAGGCATCAGCACGGCCGCCGATTTGCCACCCAGTTCCAGCGACACGCGCGCCAACCGGTCCGCACAGACGCGCATGATGTGCTTGCCCACCTCGGTCGAGCCGGTAAAGGCCACCTTGTCGATGCCCGGGTGGCGGATCAGGTGATCGCCCCCGTCGCGCCCCGCCGGAACAAGGTTGAACACACCGCGCGGCAGGCCCGCCGCTTCGATGCATTCGGCCATGATATAGGCCTCGAGCGGGGTTTCGGGGCTGGGCTTTGCCACCATGGTGCAGCCCGCCGCCAAACCCGCCGCGATCTTGTAGCTCAGCAAGACCATCGGCGCATTCCAAGGCGAGATCGCGGCACAGACCCCGATGGGCTCGCGCAGGATGCGCACCGCCCCGCCATCATCGCGCGTGCGGTCATCGCGGAACGGATAGGTTGCGATCAAGCCGCCATAATAGCGAAACAGCGTGGCGTTCTGGCCCACCAGCTTTCTGGTCAGGCTGATCGGCGCGCCCACCTGATGGGTCCAGGCCCAGGCGATGTCATCAAGCCGCGTCTCGATCAGGCTGGCCACACGCTGAAGATACGCGCCGCGTTCGGCCGGGGCCATGCGCGGCCAAGGGCCATGATCGAAAGCGGCACGCGCAGCGGCGACCGCGCGGTCGATATCGGCCGTGCCTGCCTCGGGATAAGACAGCAGCTTTTCTTCCGTCATGGGGGAAATGACGTCGATCATGCGCCCCGATGTCGGGTTGGCCCATTGGCCGTCGATGAAAACCTGATCGGGCGCCTTGAGCCCCGCCCCGCCGCGCAACATCGCCGTCATGCCAGCTCTCCCCTGCCTGCTGCGCCACCCTAGACCAAAGCCGCATTGTTTCAAAGCCTTGGGCAAAGCTGGCGCGGAATTATTTTGCGGGCCCAAGGCTCAAATCCACCGACAAACGCGGCGGCAAGGATGATCTTGCCAAGCCACGAATTTTTTCACCCTATGGACAAGGTTTTTTTTGTTATGGTTTTTCCCGGTGGCGTTGTCACCATCGTGTCAGACGCAAGGAATAGGGTGACAAAGCCGCGCGGACATGGCCAATATCGCAGCATCGGGCCAGAGCGACGTGGCGACGTCACCGACGCAAGGCGGCTGATCGTGCAACACCCCCGGGCACAACCCCCGGTTCAGACCAGAGCCACCGAAAACAACCGGCGGCGCATACCACAGGGAGACGACAGATGACGAATTTCAACACGACAGGACAGGGGTTTGCCCCAATCAGCCGGCGCGGCGTCCTGAAGGGCGCGGCAGCGGTTGGCGCGGCCGGGCTGATTTTGCCATATGGCGCGACGGCGGCCCGCGCGCAGACCCGCGGCGGCACCTTCCGCATCGGGATCGGCCATGGCTCGACCACCGACAGCCTTGATCCGGGCCTTTGGGACCAGCTTTATGTCCAGACCTTTGCCGCCGCGCGCCACAACTATCTGATCGAGGTGGATTCGGATGGTCAACTCAAGCCCGAGATCGCAGAAAGCTGGTCGAGCGATGACGCCAGCACATGGGTGTTCACCATCCGTCAGGGCGTGACCTTTCATTCCGGCAAGACCCTGACGCCCGATGATGTGGTGGCCTCGATCAACCATCACCGCGGTGAGGCCACGACCTCGGCCGTGAAATCGCTGCTGGCGCCGACCACCGATGTGCGCGCCGACGGAAACACCGTCGTCGTGACGCTGGAAGCCCCCAATGCCGACCTGCCCTATCTGATGACGGATTACCACATCCCGGTCATGCCCGGCATCGACGGCAAGATCGATGTCACCTCGACCGATGGCTGCGGCGGCTATATCGTCGAAAGCTTCGAGCATGGCGTGCAATCGACGCTGAACCGCAACCCCAACTACTGGAAATCGGATCGTGCCTGGTTTGACCGGATCGAGCTTTTGTCGATCCTCGACCCGGCGGCGCGTCTGAACGCGCTGATCACCGGCGAGGTTCACCTGATCGACCAGATCGATCCGGCGACCATCGGCATGCTCGAAAGCCGTGGTGTGGCCAACATCCTGTCGATCCCCGGCACCGGCCATTACGTGTTCCCGATGGACAGCCGCGTCGCGCCCTACAATGACAACAATGTCAGGCTGGCGCTGAAATACGCGATTGACCGTCAGGCAATGGTGGATGTCATCCTTGGCGGCCATGGCGCGGTGGCCAACGACAACCCGATCGGGCCGGCCAACCGCTATTTCCATGCGGAAATGGAAGCCAAGACCTATGATCCCGACAAGGCGCGCTATTATCTGCAGCAGGCCGGGTTGACCAGCCTTGATGTGACGCTGTCGGCGGCCGATGCCGCCTTCTCGGGTGCGGTCGATGCTGCCTCCATGTTCTCGGAAACGGCCCGCGCGGCGGGCATCAACCTGACCGTCGACCGGGTGCCGAATGACGGCTACTGGGACAATGTCTGGCTCAATCCCAACGGCAACACGCCCTTCTGTGCCAGCTATTGGGGTGGGCGCGCGGTCGAAGACCACATGTTCACCACCGCCTATGCCTCGGGCGCGGCGTGGAACGAAAGCTTCTGGGAGAATGCCCGCTTCAACGAGTTGCTCGTCGCGGCACGCTCCGAGGTCAGCGAAGACAACCGCCGCGCCATGTATCAAGAGATGCAGCAGCTGGTGTCCTTCGAAGGATCGACCATCATCCCGATGTACACCAACTATGTGATGGGTGTGTCAAAAGCCGTATCCACGCCCGAGCGCCTGTCGTCGAACTGGAACTTTGACGGGTTCCGCTGCGTCGAGCGCTGGTCGATGGCCTGAGCCTGTCCTGATCCCCGGCGCAGATCGCGCCGGGGATTTCCCTTCATCCGTTCAACCGGGGAGGACAGGTCGCTGTCAAACGTCATCGCGATGATCCTGACGCGTGTTGCGCTTGGGATTGGGCTGTTATTCGTCGTTTCGCTCGTGATCTTCTGGGCGACCGAGCTTTTGCCGGGCGATCTGGCCACCCAGCTTTTGGGTCAATCGGCCACGCCGGAAACCGTGGCGGCGCTGCGCGCGCAATTGGGGCTGAACGATCCGGCACCGCTGCGCTACTGGAATTGGCTGACCGGCGCGCTGACGGGGGATTTCGGCATGTCGATGGGCAATGGCCGACCGATTTCCGACCTGATCGCGGCACGGCTTGGCAACACCGTATTCCTGGCGCTTTACGCCGCCGCCCTGTCGGTGCCGATCTCCTTGATCCTTGGGATTCTGGCAGCACTTTGGCGCAATTCGTTCTTTGACCGCGCCGCCAATGCCGGCGCGCTGACGGCGATTTCATTCCCAGAGTTTTTCGTGGCCTATATCCTTGTGCTGTGGCTGGCGCAGACGGGTCTCTTTCCGTCAATGGTGCGCATCAACCCCACAACCGGTCTGGCTGAACGTCTTTACATGACGTTCCTGCCGGCGCTGACGCTGACGCTGGTGGTGACCGCGCACATGATGCGCATGACGCGGGCGGCCATCATCAATCTGATGGCCAGCCCCTATATCGAAATGGCGCGGCTGAAGGGCATGTCGCCCTTGCGCGTCGTGTTGCGCCATGCGCTGCCAAACGCCTTGGCGCCGATCATCAATGTGATCGCGCTGAACCTTGCTTACCTCATCACCGGCGTCGTCGTGGTCGAGGTGGTGTTCGTCTATCCCGGCCTTGGGCAGTTGATGGTTGATGCGGTCTCGAACCGCGATATCGCCGTGGTACAGGCGGTGGCGCTGATCTTTGCGGCCGCCTATGTGGCGCTGAACCTGATTGCGGATGTGCTGTCGACCATCACCAATCCCCGCCTGATGCATCGGAGGTAGCGCCATGGGTTTCGCCACCTCTGTGGCCCTTGGGCTGGCCGGGCTGTTTGCGATTGCGTGGCTCATGCGCGCCGGGGCGCGGGCCATGTTTGCGGGTTCTGCGCGGGCCATCGCGCATGACATGCCGCTGACGGCGGCCTTTGGCATCCTGGTCATCGGGGTCTATGCCGCCGTCGCCATTGCCGCCCCCGCCCTTGCGCCCTTTCCCGAGCGCGAGATCGTCGGCGGCCAGTTTCAGGCATGGTCGGCCGCGCACCCGCTGGGCACCGACCGGATCGGGCGCGATATGCTGTCGCGGCTGATCTATGGCGCGCGCAACACCGTGGGGATCGCCTTTGCGACAACGGCCCTGGCTTTTGTCGTGGGTGCGGTTCTTGGGCTTTGGGCTGCACTGGTGGGCGGCTGGCTTGATCAGGGGCTGTCGCGGTTTGTCGATGCGCTGATGGCCATTCCGGCGCTGATTTTCTCGCTGTTGCTGCTGACGATCTTTGGCACCTCGGTCATCACGTTGATCCTCGTGATTGCAGCCGTGGATGCCACCCGCGTCTTTCGCCTTGCGCGTGCGGTGGCACAAGGCATCGTGGTGATGGACTACATCGAAGCGGCCAAGCTGCGCGGCGAAGGGTCGTGGTTTCTGATCCGTCGCGAGATCCTGCCCAACGCCATGGCGCCGCTGGTGGCCGAGTTCGGGCTGCGCTTCTGCTTTGTGTTCCTGTCGATCTCGTCGCTGTCCTTTCTGGGTCTGGGCATCCAGCCGCCCACGGCCGACTGGGGCAGCATGGTCAAGGACAACGCCACGCTGATCACCTTTGGCGATGTGACGCCGCTGTTGCCCGCGGGGTGTATCGCGCTGTTGACGGTGGCGGTGAATTTCGTCGTGGACTGGCAACTGCACCGCGCCTCGGGCCTGAAGGAGCAATGACGATGGCCCGCGAGATTTTGCTCAAGATCGAAGGCTTGCGGATCGAAGGCCGCGCCGGCGATGGCTGGACCGAGATCGTCAAGGGCATCGACCTGACGCTGCACAAGGGGGAGGTGCTGGGCCTGATCGGGGAATCGGGGGCAGGAAAATCCACCGTGGGTCTGGCCGCGATGGGCTTTGCGCGTGACGGATGCCGCATCACCGGGGGCAGCATCATGTTCGACGGGATCGACCTGCGCACGGCCCCCGAGCCGCAACGCCGCGCGCTTCGGGGTGCGCGCATCGCCTATGTCGCGCAATCAGCCGCCGCCAGCTTCAACCCCGCGCACAAGCTGATCGATCAGTATTGCGAGGCGCCCGTGATCCACGCCGTGATGGATCGCGCCCGCGCCGAACACGACGCCATCGACCTTTATCGCCGGATGCAGCTTCCCAACCCCGAAGACATCGGCTTTCGCTACCCCCATCAGGTGTCGGGCGGCCAGTTGCAGCGCGCGATGACCGCCATGGCCATGGCCTGTCGCCCCGATCTGATCATCTTTGACGAACCCACAACCGCGCTTGATGTCACCACCCAGATCGAAGTGCTGGCCGCCATCCGCGATATCGTGCGCCAGTTCGACACCGCCGCGATCTATATCACCCATGATCTGGCCGTGGTGGCCCAAGCCGCTGACCGCATCAAGGTGCTTTTGCGCGGGCAAGAGGTGGAAGAGGCCCCAACCCGCACCATGCTGGCTGCCCCGCGCGAGGATTACACCAGATCGCTCTGGGCCGTGCGCAGCTTTGCCCGACCCGAACAGCCGCCCCCGACCGATGCCCCGATCCTGTCGGTGCGCAATGTCACCGCCGCCTATGGCAAGGTGGCGGTGCTGGAAGACGTCAGCTTCGACATTCACCCGGGCCGCACCATCGCGATTGTGGGCGAAAGCGGGTCGGGAAAATCGACCGCCGCGCGTGTCATCACCGGGCTTTTGCCGCCCAAAAGCGGCGCGGTGCTGTTTGAGGGCAAGCCCCTGCCACCCGCGCTCAAGGGGCGCAAACGTGATCAACTGCGACAGGTGCAGATGATCTATCAGATGGCCGATACGGCGCTTAACCCCAAGCTGCGCCTGCGCGAATTGATCGGGCGGCCCGCGCAGATGTATCTGGGCCTTGAGGGAAAGGCGCTGGAAACGCGGGTGCGCGATCTGCTTGACCTGATCGAACTGGACCCCGACACTTATATCGATCGGCTGCCCGGCGAATTGTCAGGCGGGCAGAAACAGCGCATCGGCATCGCCCGTGCGCTCGCAGCCGAGCCAAAGGTCATCATCTGCGACGAGGTGACATCGGCGCTGGACCAGATCGTGCAGGAGGGCATCCTGAAGCTTCTGACCCGGCTGCAAGATGAATTCAGACTGGCCTATATGTTCATCACCCATGATCTGGCCACCGTGCGCGCCATCGCCGATGATGTGGTGGTGATGCAAAAGGGCCGGGTGATCGAACAGGGCCCGAAGGCCCGGATGTTCACGCCCCCGCACGAGCCCTACACCGAGCTGTTGCTGTCGTCCGTGCCGGAAATGGACCCCGACTGGCTGACGCGGCTGCTGGACCGCCGCGCCGCCCTGCCCGGCTGATCAGACAAACGGGGGGCGGCTGGCCGCGGGACGGCCATCCGCTTCTCGTTTGGGGCATGCATGCGCCCCATGCTGTTGCCCAACAGGCATTACACCGCGATCACCAACCGCTCGGGCCTTGGCTGGTCCGCATGCGCCGCAACAAAGCCGGCCGCGCGCTCGGCCACCAGGCCGGTTGGGGCCATGACGCGGCGGGTGGACAGATCGACATGCAGCAAAAGCGTTTCCACCGTGGCCGCCGGGCTGTCGCCACCCGCCCAGATCTTGTTGAGCAGATGCAGCTTTCGCCCATCCCCGCCCAGGGCCTGTGTCGTCACGGTGATCTGCGCGCCGATGTCGATTTCCGAAAAATAGCGGATGTGGTTTTCGGCGGTGAAATAGCTGAGCCCCCCGTCGATATAGGTGGCATCGGCCCCGATCATTTCCATGAAGCGGTCCGAGGCGCGGGCCGACACCTCAAGGTATGGTGCCTCGTTCATGTGGCCGTTGTAATCGACATAGGTTGTGGGGACCTGCATCTGTACCGTCACGGGCAAGCCATCGGGCCCCACCTCGCGGCGCGGCAGCATCGCCTCATGGGCCGTGATCACCCCCCCCGCCCCGCTGCCCGTGCGCTTGAGCGCGCGCATGATCCCAACCAGATTGTCATCGCGCAGCCGTTCCAATTCGCGGATCGACCGATGGCCCGATTGCGCATCCGATTGCCCCGCGATCAGATCGACCAGTTCATCGGTAAATTCGGGCACATCCATCAGCTTGGTCCAGGGCCATGTCAGACAAGGGCCGAATTGCGCCAGAAAATGCCGCATCCCGGCCTCGCCGCCGGCGATGCGATAGGTCTCGAACAGGCCCATCTGCGCCCATCTGAGCCCAAAGCCCATGCGGATCGCCTCGTCGATTTCTTCGGTGGTGGCGATGCCGTCCTTGACCAGCCACAGCGCCTCGCGCCAGACGGCTTCGAGGAAGCGATCGGCGATATGGGCGTCGATCTCCTTGCGCACCATCAGGGGATACATGCCGATGCCGCGCAAGATATGGGCGGCTTTCTCGCACCGATCGGGCGCGCCCACCAATTCGATCAGCGGCAGAAGATAGACGGGGTTGAACGGGTGCGCAACGATAGCCGTGGCGCCCTTTTCGTTCAATTCCGATGGCTTGAAGCCCGATGTTGAACTTCCCAGAACTGCCGTCTCTGGGGCGGATGCCATGATCTCGGCCAAGACCTTGTGCTTGATATCCAGCCGTTCCGGCACGCTTTCCTGCACCCAGGAGGCACCCGCCACCGCATCGGCCAGATCCGCGTGATAGCTCAATCGCCCCTCGGGCGGCAGGGCGCGCTCATAAAGCCCCGGCAAGGACCGGCGGGCATTTTGCAGCACCGCCTCGATCTTGCGTTCCGCCTCGGCGTCGGGGTCGAACACGGCCACATCCCAGCCGTTCAGCAAGAACCGCGCGGCCCAACCGCCGCCGATCACGCCCCCCCCGATGATCGCTGCCTTTTGTCCCATCATGTTGTCCTTTCGGTATGTCCATCGACCGTCATCGCCTGTCCGCTGATCGAGGCCGCCCCCGGCGAGGCCAGAAAAAGCGCCATCGCCGCGACCTCATCGGCGGTGACAAAGCGGCGCAGCGCCACGCCTTGGGTAAAGCCCGCGCGCACATCCTCCTCGGAACGACCCTGGGCCTGTGCCTCCATGGCGATGACGCGGCCCATGCGGGGCCCCTCGACCGCGCCGGGACAGATCGCGTTGACCCGCACCCCGGCCGGCCCCAGCTCCGAGGCCAGCGCCTTGGTCAGCCCCACGATCCCCCATTTCGCCGCCACATAGGGCGTGCGCCACGGAAAGCCGAACAGCCCCGAGACCGAGCTTGTCAGCAAGATCACCCCCGCCCCTTGCGCCCGCATCACCCGCGCGGCCCAGCGACAGGTCAGAAAGGCGCCATCCAGATTGACGGAAAGACAGCGCCGCCAATCGTCGACTTCAAGGGTTTCGATCGGCCCCGCCGGCCCGCCAATGCCCGCATTGGAGATGACCACATCCGCCCCGCCCCATTCCGCCTCGATCTGGGCGAAAAACGCCGCCATGGCGGCGGCGTCGGTCACATCGGCCTGCACCGCGTGCAGCGCTGGCGGCACGGCCGCCACCGCCGCGTGATCGGCATCGCACACCGCCACCCGATCACCCGCATCGCAAAAGGCCTGTGCCATCGCAAGGCCAAGACCCGAGGCCCCGCCGGTGATGACGACCCGGCGGCTCACCGAGGGGCCCGTTTCACAAGGCCGAGCTTGTCGCGCACCTGCGCCGGCGTCATGATGCGTGCGCCCATGCCCTCGACCACGCCTGCCGCGCGTTCGACCAGCTGGGCATTGGTGGCCAGGACACCCTTGTCGAGCCACAAGTTATCCTCCAGCCCGACGCGCACATGCCCGCCCGCCAGAACGGCGGCCGCGGCATAGGCCATCTGGTTGCGCCCGAGCGAGAAAGCCGAAAAGACCCAATCGGGGGGCACATTGTTGACCATCGCCATAAAGGTGTTCAGATCATCGGGCGCGCCCCATGGCACACCCATGCACAGCTGCACCAGAGCCGGGCTGTCCAGAACCCCCTCGCGCACCAATTCCTTGGCAAACCACAGATGCCCGGTATCAAAGGCCTCGATCTCGGGCTTGACGCCCAGATCGGTCATCATCCGCCCCATGGCCCGCAGCATGCCGGGCGTGTTGGTCATGACGTAATCGGCCTCGGCGAAGTTCATCGTGCCGCAATCGAGCGTGCAGATCTCGGGCAGGCAATCGGCCACATGGGCGACGCGTTCTTCCGCGCCTGCCATATCGGTGCCCTTGGGGTTCAAGGGCAATGGGGCATTGGTCGGGCCAAAAACCATGTCGCCCCCCATCCCGGCGGTCAGGTTCAAGATCACATCGACCTCGGACGCGCGAATGCGGTCGGTGAGTTCGCGATAAAGATCAAGCCTTCGGGACGGGGCGCCAGTGTCGGGGTCGCGCACATGGCAATGGACGATGGCCGCCCCTGCGCGGGCCGCCGCAATCGCACTGTCGGCAATCTGTTTGGGGCTGCGAGGCACGTGCGGGCTGCGATCTTGCGTTGCGCCCGATCCCGTCACGGCGCAGGTGATGAAGACCTCTCGGCTCATGGTCAGCGGCATGTCATTTCCTTTCCTGTCCCGATTTTTCGTACGAAAAATCGCATGGTGCGGATTTTCGTACGAAAATCCGTCAGCGCCCCGTCCAGACCGGGTCACGTTTCTCGGCAAAGGCGCGTGCGCCTTCTTTCTGGTCGTCCGAGCGGTAAAGCCGCTCAACCGTTTCAAACTGGCTTTTCGTGACACGGTTGAGCGCATCGCGAAACGCCATCGCTTCGGCCTCGCGCACGATTTCCTTGATCGCGGCCAAGACCAATGGCGGGCCCGCAGCCAGTTCGTCGGCGATGGCGCGCGCGGCAGTCATCAGATCTGCGGCAGGCAGCACGCGGTTGACCAAGCCCCAGCGCTCGGCCTCTTGGGCATCCATCCACCGCCCGGTCAGCAACATCTCCATCGCGATATGATAGGGGATGCGTTTGGGCAGCTTGATGGAGGCCGCATCAGCCACCGTTCCCGAACGGATTTCCGGCAAGGCAAAGCGCGCATGGTCAGCCGCCAGAATCATGTCGGCGCAAAGCGCCAGCTCGAACCCGCCGCCACAGGCAATGCCATTGACCGCCGCGATCACAGGCTTGTTCAGACCGCGCAATTCCTGCAGGCCGCCAAATCCGCCGACACCGTAATCGCTGTCGGGCGCCTCGCCATCGGCGGCTGCCTTGAGATCCCAGCCGGGGCAAAAGAATTTCTGGCCAGCCCCGGTCACGATTGCCACACGCAGATCCGGATCATCGCGGAACTGGGTAAAGACCGCACCCATGATCTTGCTGGTGGGCGCATCGATGGCATTGGCGCGGGGTCTGTCAAGCGTGACCTCCAGCACCGCCCCACGACGCAGGGTCTTGATCGGCGTCTCGGTCATGGTCTGTCTCCCAGTCTGATCAGAGCATCGACCGCAACGCTGCGGTCAGGTGTGACGATCATCGGATTGATCTCCAACTCGATCAAGGCGTCCGCCTGCGCGATGGCATAGTCTTGCGCCGCCATGATTGCGGCCCGCAGCGCCGCACGGTCGGCAGGCAGACCGCCGCGATAGCCCGACAGCAGCGGCGCGATGCGCAGGCTGTCGAGCGCGGCGTCGATCGCGGCAGCGCTTGCAGGCAGCAAGACCGATACTGTGTCGGCAATGATCTCGGCCAGAACGCCCCCCGCCCCAAGCGTCATGACAAAGCCATGCGCAGGGTCCCGCAAGACCCCCACGAGGAGTTCGGCCACCGCACCTTCCACCATTTCTTCTACAAGAAACTGATGACCACCCATACGCTGCGCGGCAAGGCCTACAGCATCCGGTGAGGTCAAATTCAGCGCGACCGCCCCAACCTCGGTCTTGTGGGCATGGCCCAAGGCCTTGAGCACCACGCGACCACCGATGGACTGGGCGGCCTCGGCGGCGGCGGCGGCGGTAGTGACCAAGACCCCGCGGGGCACCGTCACGCCATGCGCGGCAAGCACGGTCTTGCCCTCGGCTTCGGTCAAAAGGCGCGTCGCGACCGGTTCAGGGCCGGGCAGGATCAGGGGCGCGGACATGGGCCCATGTGCCCCGATCCGTGCCGCCGCCGCTATGGCGGCCAGACCTTCGGCCATCCCGGCCAGGGGCACGATGCCGCGCGCGATCATGTCGGCGGCAACGCCTTCGGGCATGGTTTCGGGCAGGCTCGACAAGATCGCCATCGGCCGCCCGGTCGCTTTCCGGGTGGCTGCGACGGCGTTGACAACCAGATCCCATGCAGCACCATCGCATCGGTCGGGGCGCGGGAAATCCAGCACCACAACCCCCATCGCCAGATGCGGGGCCATCATCGCGCTGAAAGCGCGCGTGATCGCGCCCTCATCGCCCCAGATATAGGTGTGGTAATCCAGAGGGTTGGCCAGCGCCACCTTGGGGCCCAGGGCCGCGCGCAAATCCGCGTGCTGGCGCTGGGTCAGGGCCGGGCAATTCAGCCCCGCCCGCGTTGCAAGATCGGCCATCAACCCGGCCTCGCCCCCGGAACAGGACATGGACGCGATGTCGGGCGATGCCAGCTTGCCCACCACATGCAGGATTTTCAGTGTCTCGAGCAATTCGGCCAGCCCAGTCACCCGGGCGATGCCAAGCCGCGCAAACAGCGCATCCGCCCCCGCATCGCTGCCCGCCAGAGAGCCTGTGTGCGACACGGCGGCCAAGCGCGCCTGATCGGAGGCGCCGGCCTTGACCACCACGATGGGTTTGCCCAAATCCTGCGCATGCGCGGCCATGGCAGCAAAGCCCGCCAGATCGCCGATCCCCTCGATATGCAGACCAAGGGCCGTGACGCGCGGATCGTCGAGCAGGGCGCTGGCAATCTCGGCCATGCCCGTCTGGGCCTGATTGCCGGCCGTCACCACATAGGCCAGCGGCAGGCCACGGGTGTGCATCGTCAGATTGATCGCGATGTTGGAGGATTGCGTGATCAAGGCAACGCCGCGATCCGCGCGCAACGCCCCGTGCTGATCGGGCCACAGCGCCGCCCCATCCGCGAGGTTCAGAAATCCGTAGCAATTGGGCCCCAGGATGCGCATCGCGCCCGCGGCCTCGACCAGCGCCGCCTCGAGTGCTGCGCCATCGCCGGTTTCGGCGGCAGCCTCCCGAAAGCCCGAGGCAAAACACACAGCCCCCCCCGCGCCGCGTGCGGCAAGCGCGCGCAAGCTCTCGATGCTGGCCTCGCGGTTGACGCCGATGAAACTGGCATCGGGTGCAGCGGGAAGATCAGCGACCGACGCATAAGCGGGCAGCCCGGCGATTTCGGATTTGGTCGGGTGAACCGGCCAGACCGGGCCCCCAAAGCCGATCTTGCGGCATTCCGCGATGACATTCGCGCACCACGCCCCGCCACCGATCACCGCGATGGAGGACGGGCGCAACAGACGCGACAGCGGTTCCATCCTCAAGCACCCTTGGGGCGGAAAATCTCGCGCCCGATGATGTGACGCTGAATTTCGGATGTGCCGTCCCAGATCCGTTCCACCCGCGCGTCGCGCCAGAACCGTTCGATCGGCAAATCATCCATCAATCCCATGCCGCCGTGGATCTGCAGCGTGGTGTCGGTGACGCGCGCCAGCATCTCGGTGGCGTAAAGCTTGGCCGATGCGATCTCGCGGTTGGCGGGCAGGCCCTGGTCAAGCCGCCAGGCGGCTGCCAGCGTCAGCCAGTCGGCGGCGTCGATCTCGGTGATCATGTCGGCGATCTGAAAGCTTACGCCCTGAAACCTTGCGATCTGCTGGCCGAATTGCCGGCGCTGGGCGGCGTAATCGGCGGCGTGATCGAAACAGCGCCGCGCCCGCCCCACCGCAAAAGCCGCAACCGTCAGGCGGGTGGCATAAAGCCAGGTGTTCATCACGTCAAAGCCGCCATCGACCGCGCCCAGAACTTGCGCATCGGACAGGCGGCAATCGTCAAACTCGAGGATGCAGTTCTTGTAGCCGCGGTGGCTGACGGAATTGTAGCCGTCGCGCACGCTGAAGCCGGGATGACCGCGGTCGACCAGAAAACAGGTGATGCGTTTCTTGGGGCCATGGGCCGTGTCATCAACGCCCGTGGCAACAAAGACGATGAAGAAATCGGCGTGGTCGGCGCCCGAGATGAAATGCTTGGTGCCGTTGACCACCCAATCGCCGCCCTGCCGCCGCGCGCTGCAGGTCATGCCGCGCACATCCGATCCGGCATCGGGTTCGGTCATCGCCAGCGCATCCATCCGCTCGCCCCGCACGGCCGGAAACAGATAGCGTTCACGCTGATCGCCCGTGCAGGCCATGAGGATGTTCTGAGGCCGGCCAAAG
Organism: uncultured Roseicyclus sp.; assembly: GCF_937892565.1. Classification (GTDB taxonomy): domain Bacteria; phylum Pseudomonadota; class Alphaproteobacteria; order Rhodobacterales; family Rhodobacteraceae; genus Roseicyclus. Next base: position 42,593 of record NZ_CALAHQ010000004.1, read on the forward strand.
AAATGCGTGAGCGCCATCGACCCGCGCCCCAATTCGCGCTCGACCAGGGTGAATTCCAGATGGTTCAGCCCGCCACCGCCCACCTCGGTCGGAAAGTTGCAGGCCCAAAAGCCCATCTCCACCACCTTGCGGCGCAGGTCCGCAGCCAGATCGGGCGGCACGGCGCCCGCGCGCTCGACGGCGGCCTCATGGGGGTAGATCTCGGTTTCGACAAAGCTGCGGACCGTGTCGACGATCATCTGTTGTTCCGGATTCAGGCCGAATTCCACGCCGCTCTCCCTTGCGCGCCTGCAAAAATGCTAGAAAGCGGCGCCCGGCTACATCATGCTGAGTTCAGCATTTATCATGCAGGATTCGAAATTATCCGATGCATCGCCAGATCGCCGTTCTGCTGTTTCCGCAATTCTCGAACCTGTGCCTTGCCAATATGGTCGAGCCGTTGCGCGCGGCCAACACGCTGTCGCGCAAGACGCTGTATCAATGGCATTTCATCGGGCTGGATGCGGGGCCGGTCTTGTCGTCAAGCGGCTTGCCGGTCACGCCCGAAATGGCCCTGTCCGATCTGGTGCGGGCGGATTACCTGTGCGTGATGCCAAGCTATGGACACCGCGAATTCCTGCGCGCGCCGATCTTGCGCCGCCTGCGCGCGGCGGCGGGGCGGTGCGCGGCACTGGTCGGTCTGGACACGGGCAGCCTTGTCTTGGCGGCGGCGGGCCTGATGGATGGCTACCGGGCGACCTCGCATTGGGATGTGCTGACCGAATTCGAAGAAAGCTACCCCGAGGTCACAGTGGTGCAAGACCGCTTTGTGATCGACCGCGACCGGTTGAGTTGCGGGGGCGCCACCACCACGATGGAGCTGATGCTGGAACTGATCGCGCGCCACCATGGCCCGATGCTGAGCCTTGATGTGGGCGCGCTGTTCATGCATGGCGAGCGCCCCGGTGTCGGTCCCCTTCTGCCCGGTGTGGCGGGCGACCGGGTGGTGCGGGCGGCCGCTGCGCTGATGCGGCGGCATCTGGAACATCCACTGTCCATCCCCGAGATCGCCCGCCATCTGGGGCTGAGCCAGCGCGGGCTGGAACAGCGGTGCCAGACGGCCGCCGGACAGTCGCCGCAAGGGCTTTACGCGCTGATCCGCATGGCCGAGGCCCAACGGCTTGTGCAAGACACACCGCTTTCCGTGGCCGAGATTGCGGGGCGCGTGGGCTATGCCGATGCCTCGGCGATGACGCGCAATTTCCGCCGCACCTTTGGCCTGTCGCCGCGCGCCATGCGCGCGCCCGCTGTCATCACGCCCGGTCGCTGACCAGATAGGCCGATCTGGCCAGCCATTCGGGGTTGATCTCTACCCCCCAGCCCGGCGCGTCGGTGACGGTGACATGACCGTTTTGCACCCGATAGGGATCGTTCACGAACAGATCGCGCTGCCAGGGGTAATAATCATCGCCCTCGATCGAGAGCTCCAGATAGCGCCCCGGATTGGGCACGGCGCGCAACAGATGCATGGTAAAGATCGTGACCATCGACAGGTTCGCCGCATGCGGCGTGCACGGCAGGCCCGCCGCATGGCCCATGCGGGCCACCTGCATCGCGCGGATCATGCCGCCCACATACAGCACATCGGGCTGCACGATATCGACGGACCCGAGCGCGATCATCCGCCGCCAGTTCTGCAGATCCCAATCCTGTTCGCCGCCCGCCACCGCCATGGACAAGGCCGCGGCGACCTCGGCGGTCTGTTCCAGCTCCCAATAGGGGCAGGGTTCTTCGAAATGCTCATAGCCGTGATCTTGCAAAAGATGCCCCACGGCGATGGCACGCCCTGGCGAAAAGCCGGAATTGCCATCGACCAGAAGGGCCGCATCCGCGCCCAAGCTCCGGCGCATGGCGGGGATGATCGCCTCGGTCCGGCCGGGCCATTCATCCCGGTCTTGCCCGCATTCGGCGCCCACCCGCACCTTGAAGGCATCAAACCCATGCGCATCGCGCAAGGCAATCAGGCGCGCGGTCTCAGCTTCGGGGGTGATGTCACGCCGCATGGACGAGGCATAGGCACGGATCGGCCCGGGCGTGCCACCCAACAAGGCCGCGACAGGCAGGCCCACCGCCCTTCCCCGCAGGTCCCACACGGCCGTGTCCAATCCCGCCATCGCACGACACAGATAGGTGCCGGGGTATTTGTGTTCGCGCAGCGGGATTTCGGCGATCACATCCTCCAGCGCGTGAGCCCCGCGACCCAGCGCCCAGGGCGCCACCTGGCGATGCAGGATCTGACAGGTGATGTCGCTGTTGTAGGTCGACACCTGCCCCCAGCCTTGTGCGCCATCCTCGGCCGTGACCCGCACGAAACCGATCAGGGGCGTGGCAAAGGTTTCGATGCGCGTGATGCGTGGGCCGGTATCGTCCAAGCCCCGCGGGGTGGCCAGCGGCACAGCGCCCGAGGCGGAATAGGGAATGCTCATAGGCTGTCCAATACCAGATCGGCGGCGCGATGCGCCAACATCATCGTGGGTGCATTCGTGTTGGCCGATGTCAGATTGGGAAAGACCGAGGCATCGATCACCCTGAGCCCCGCGACATCATGCACCCGGCAGACCGGATCAACCACCGACCCCCGCGCATCTTGCCCCATGCGACAGGTGCCGACGGGGTGGAAGACAGTGCCGCAGCGGGCGCGGAAATCCTCCAGAATGGCCGCGTCATCCATGTCGCGCAGATCGGTTGGGTCCATGCTGGATGCGATCAGCCCACTCAGCGCCTTGGTGCGCACCAAATCCTGACACAACCGCCCCCCCGCGATCGCACTGGCGCGGTCTGCTTGTGTCGATAGCGAATTTGGCTGGATGATCGGGCGGGCCAAGGGATCGGCACCCGAAATTGTGATCGTGCCCGTGCTGGTGGGTCTGCAGGGCTGATGACAGATGATGAAGCCCGGGAACGGATCGGGCGCAATCACCGTGCGCTTGCCTTCCTTGGCGGTGGTATAGGTCACGGGGTTGAAATAAAGCTGCTGGTCGGGCCGGTCGAGCGTGGGGTGCGACCGGAAATAGCCGCCGCACTGGTTGACCGACAGCGCAAGCGGCCCCCGCCGGGACAGCCCATAGCGCAGGGCAGCGCGGATCTTGCCCCAAAGGGGGGCCAGTTCGTTGTTGAGCGTGGGTTCGGTGGCGCGAAAGAAATAACTGACCGCGATATGATCTTGCAGGTTTTCGCCCACATGGGCCAGATCGGCCACGGGCGCAATGCCGGCCCCCTTCAGCACGGACGCGGGACCCAGCCCCGAGCGTTGCAAGATCAATGGCGAGGCAACCGCGCCCGCCGACACGACGATCTCGCGCCCTGCGCGCACCGTGACGCGCGCGCCGCGCCGCTGAAAGCTGACCGAAACCGCCCGCTTCCCCTCGAACTCGATGCGGTCGACATGGGCATGGGTCAGGATGCGCAGATTGGACCGCCCCCGCGCCCTGGCCAGATAGGCCCGGGCCGAACTGTCGCGCCGCCCGCGATGGGTGTTGATGCGATAGACCGCCGCGCCTTCGGGCTGGGCGCCATTGAGATTTCGGGTGACGGGAAAACCCAGCTCGGCTGTGGCGGCAAAGAAGTGGCGATTGGCCGGGTGGATCTGATCGGAGACATCTTGCACATGCACGGGGCCGTGGCCCTGTTCGGTTCCATCCGGGGCAACCTGGGTTTCGACCTCATCAAAGACCCGCTCGACGCTGTCCCAGCCCCAGCCGGTGGCACCTGCTGCTTCCCAATCGTTGAAATCGCCGGGCAGGCCGCGCGCATAGACCATCGCGTTGATCGATCCCGATCCGCCCAGAACCTTGCCGCGCGGCCAATAACCCCTGCGCCCGGCCAGCGCGGTCTCGGGTTCGGTCTGGAACTGCCAGTTCAGGGTGGGGTGATGGAACAGCTTGCCATAGCCCAGCGGCAGGCTGATCCAGGGCGACCAATCCGAACCGCCCGCCTCAAGCAGCAGCACCCGATGCCGCCCCGATCGCGTCAGCCGTTCGGCCAGAACGCAGCCCGCCGAGCCGCCGCCGACAATCACGAAATCATAGCTTTCCATGGTGAAATGCCTCTTGTGCACGCGCTGCACAGTGGTCATGGCTTGCGCGCGCCACATAGCGAAAAAAATTTCGAGACGACCACCAAATAATTCGTTGAATGCCCGGATGTACAAGAACATGCCCCCCTTGCCGTGGCTGCGCGCCTTCGAGGCCAGCGCCCGGCTTGGCAATTTCACCCGCGCCGCCGAGGAATTGTGCCTTACCCCGTCGGCGGTCAGCTATCAGGTCCGTGCGCTGGAGGCGGAGCTGGGCCACAAGCTGTTTGATCGACGGCAACGGCTTTTGACGCTGACGCGGCTGGGGCAGAATTACCTGCCCGTCGTGGCCAAGGCCTTTGCGGTGATCGACACCGGCACGTCGGGGCTGTTTGGCAAACAGCGCCCGGCCACGGTCACCTTGCGCTGCCTGAGTTCGTTCAACCTGTTGTGGCTGGTGCCGCGCATGGGGGCGTTTCGAGCAAAACACCCTGAAATCAATCTGCGCCTCTTGTCGAGCTCATGGTCAGACAGCGGTGGCCGCGACCCCATCGACATCGACATCCGCTATGGCGACGGCACATGGCCCGATGGCGCGGTCATCGCCTTGCCCAAGGGGCGGGTCATGCCCGTCTGCGTGCCGCGTCTGGCGGCCCCCGTGGCGGACATCTTGCAAGGCCCGCTTATCGACATCACCGGGGCGGTCGATACCTGGGCACAGTTTCAGCAAGATCACCTGCCGGGCCATGCCCTGCCCGATCCGGTGGCGGTGGTCGATCAATCGCTGATCGCGCTGGAAATGGCCAAGGATGGGCATGGCTATGCGCTGGTCGCCGATATTCTGGCCGCCCCCTATCTGGCGCGCGGCGATCTGGTCGTGGCCTGCGCGGCCGATCTGCCCGAACGGCTGAGCCATCATCTGGTCCTGCCGCATGCGGGCAATCATCACCGCCCCGAAATCATGGCCTGCGTGGCATGGATTCTGGCCGAGGCCGCACACCGCGGCCCGGTCATCCCGTCCGCGTTTGCAAAAGCGACCGCAACGCCTTGAGAATGCGGCGATGCGCGCCCCGGTGACGATTGCGCAGATGCACCGCACCATAGACGGGCTGATGGATTTGCGGCGCACCCGCCACCCGGCGGGCGGCCCCCATGCGCGTCAGCTCCAGCGCGGTTTCGCGCAAGACATAGGTGCTGCCGCCCAAGGCGATCAAAAGCCCGCGAATGACCGCGTTCTGCCCGCTTGACACCGCGCCCCCCGACAGCATCGGCAAAAGTGCTGCATGCGTGGCCGAAAAGGCGGGCGCATAATTGGGCAAGATGTAGCTGTCGGGGCGGATGCTGCCCAGATCATCGGCCTCGGTCGAGACCATGACATACGCGACTTCGCCCAAGCCTTCAAAATGCAGATCGGGATGGGGCTTGGGCGTGTAATGGATGGCCAGATCAAGCTGGCCATCGCGCACATCGGCGCACATCTGGGCGGAATAATCCGCCTCGACATACAGCGCCATGTCGGGCACCGCCCCTTGCACTGCCTTGACCCAAGCGGCCACCTGATCGCCCAGAAGATCATGTTGAATACCGATCCGCATCGCCATGGCCGCCGTGCCCGCCCCGCGCACCGCCTGGCCCGCCGCCGTCCAGCCATTGCGCAGCGCCCGGGCATGCGGCTCAAAGCGCAGGCCTTCGGTCGTCAGCTCGGTGCCCGCGCGGCTGCGATCCAGAAGCTTGCAGCCCAGCGCGGCCTCAAGCGCCTGCACCCGGCCGGAAATCGTCGATTGCGTCACGCCCAGCCGATTGGCCGTGCGGTTGAAGCTGCGGGTTTCGCACAGGTCCAGAAAGGTATCGATCTGTTCAAGGTTCATGGGCGTTCCTGATCGGTTTTCCCGATCAATACACAGTCACGCAGCGAATTGAACTGTCATCGCGCAGCGGGAATACTTGCACCAACACATAAGGGAGCGCGCATCATGTCAGACATACCCGATCAGGCCCGTGTGGTGATCATCGGCGGCGGCGTGGTGGGCGTGTCTTCGCTCTATCATCTGGCCAAGCTGGGCTGGACCGATTGCGTGCTGTTGGAAAAGAACGAATTGACCGCCGGGTCCACATGGCATGCGGCGGGCAATGTGCCGACCTTTTCGACATCATGGTCGCTGATGAACATGCAGCGCTATTCGACCGAGCTTTATCGCGGGTTGGGTGCGGCGGTGGATTACCCGATGAATTATCACGTCACGGGGTCGATCCGGCTGGGCCATTCCGAGGAAAGGATGCAGGAATTTGCCCGCGCGCGCGGCATGGGGCTGTATCAGGGGATGGCGCTGGAAATCCTCAGCCCTGATGAGATCAAGGCGAAATATCCCTTCATCGAAACCCACGACCTCAAGGGGGCGCTTTACGATCCGGCCGATGGCGATATCGACCCCGCGCAACTGACCCAGGCGCTGGCCAAGGGCGCGCGCGATCTGGGCGCCACGATCTTGCGCTTTTGCCCCGCCACGGGCGTGAGCCGCGACAAGGGCGCGTGGATCGTGCACACCGCAAAGGGCGACATCCGCTGCGAGATCGTGGTGAACGCGGCCGGCTATTATGCCCAGCGCGTCGGCGAGTGGTTCAAGCCCCATGGCGGGCGCACCGTGCCGATGATGGTGATGAGCCATCAATACATGGTCTTCGACGAGGTGCCCGCCGTGCGCGACTGGGCCGCGCAAGCGGGCCACAAGCTGCCGCTGTTGCGCGATGTCGATACCTCCTACTACCTCAGACAGGAAAAGAACGGCTTCAATCTGGGCCCCTATGAGCGGCCGTGCCGGGCGCATTGGGCCGACCCGTCCGACCCCATGCCCGAGGATTTCAGCTTTCAGCTTTATCCCGACGATCTGGAACGGCTGTCCTTTCAGATCGAGGATTCGATGGCGCGCGTGCCTGTGCTGGCCGAAGCAGGGCTGGCGCGTGTGATCAACGGCCCCATCCCCTATACCCCCGACGGCAACCCGCTGATCGGGCCGATGCCGGGCGTGCCCAATGCGTTCGAGGCGTGCGTCTTTACCTTTGGCATCGCGCAGGGCGGTGGCGCGGGCAAGGTCCTGGCCGAATGGGTGACGCAAGGCGCGACCGAATGGGACATGTGGTCATGCGACCCGCGCCGCTTCACCGATTACACCGATCCCGACTACTGCGTGCAAAAGGGGATGGAGGCCTATGGCCATGAATACGCCATGCATTTCCCGATGCACCGCTGGCCCGCCGCGCCTGACCGCAAGCTTTCGCCCGTGCATGACCGCGTCAAGGCGATGGGCGGTCAGATGGGCGCCTATGCCGGATGGGAACGCGCCAACTGGTTTGCACATCCCGGCGATGACACCTCCGAGGCGGCAACCCAGACCTGGAACCGCGCCGGCCCGTGGGAGGCGCGCCTGCGCGAGGAATGCGAGGCGGTGCGCGATGGTGTGGGGGTTCTCGACCTGCCCGGCTTTTCGCGCTTCCGCCTGACGGGGGATGGCGCGGGCGATTGGCTCTTGGGCAAGATCGCGGGCGGCTTGCCCAAGCCGGGGCGGCTGGGGCTGGCCTATTTCCCCGATACAAGTGGCCGCATCGTGACCGAGATGTCGGTGGCCTGTCACGGGGTCGATGATTACACGCTGATCACCGCCGCGGTGGCGCAATGGCATGACCGCGAATGGCTGGACCGCGATCTGGCGCCGGGCCTGTCGCTGAGCGACCAGAGCGGCGCGATCGGCACGCTGATCGTGACCGGCCCGAAATCGCGCGATCTTCTGGCCGCCATCGGCACCGATGCCGATCTGACCCTGCCATGGCTTACCCATCAGACCGCCCAACTGGCGGGGCGGGCCTGCTGGCTGGCGCGGGTGTCCTTTGCGGGCGAGCTTGGCTGGGAAGTTCACGCTGAAAACGAACATGTTCCCCATATTTACGATGCCATCCTGGCGCATGGGGCAAAACCCTTTGGCATGTTCGCGCTCAACAGCTTGCGCATCGAAAAGGGCTATCGCGCGTGGAAGGGCGATTTGTCCACCGATTACAGCCTGTTGCAGGGCGGCCTTGACCGGTTCATCCGGTTTGACAAACCGCAGGATTTCCCCGGCAAGCAAGCACTTTTGGCCGAGAAACAGGCAGGCGTCACCAAACGCTTTGTCACGCTGCGCGTCGATGCGGGGGCCGCCGATGCGCCTTACATGTCGACGCTCTGGCATGACGGACAGGTGGTGGGCGAAACCACATCCGGCGCGTGGGGCTACCGCGTGGGCGGGTCTGTGGCACTGGGCATGCTGCGCGCCGATCTGGCAACGCCCGGCACCGTGCTGGAGGTCGATATCTTCGGCCAGCGCTGCCGTGCCGTGGTGCAGGAAGACCGCCCGCTCTGGGATCCCGAGAACACAAGATTGAAGGCCTGATCCATGACCACCCCCCCCAAACATGCACGTGCGGTCATCATCGGCGGTGGCGTGTCCGGCTGCTCGGTCGCCTATCATCTGGCCAAGCTCGGTTGGAAAGACGTCGTTCTTTTGGAACGCAAACAGCTGACCTGTGGCACCACATGGCATGCGGCCGGGCTGGTGGGCCAATTGCGCGGCAGCCAGAACATGACGCGGCTGGCGAAGTATTCCGCCGATCTCTACAAGCGGCTGGAGGCGGAAACCGGGGTGGCTACCGGCATGCGTCAGGTGGGCTCGATCTCATTGGGGCTGACCGAAGACCGGCGTCAGGAATTGCTGCGACAGGCCACGGTTGCCCGCACCTTTGGCGTCGAGGTTCATGAGATCACCACCGCCGAAGTGCGCGCCATGTATCCGCATGTGGAAATCGGCGATGTCACCTGCGCGCTGCATCTGCCGGGCGATGGCCAATGCGACCCGGCCAATATCGCGATGGCTTTGGCCAAGGGCGCACGGATGGGCGGCGCCCAGATCCTCGAAGGCGTCAAGGTCACGGCCGTCACGAATGATGGTGCGCGCGTGACCGGTGTGAACTGGGACACTGGCAGCGAACAGGGCCACATCGCGGCCGACATCGTGGTCAATTGCGGCGGCATGTGGGGCCGTGATCTGGCGGCCCGGTCAGGCGTCACGCTGCCGCTGCATGCGTGCGAACATTTCTACCTTGTGACCGAACCCATCGAGGGGCTGGGTCATTTGCCGGTTCTGCGCGTGCCCGATGAATGCGCCTATTACAAATCGGATGCGGGCAAGATGATGCTGGGCGCGTTTGAGCCCAAGGCCAAGCCATGGGGCATGGGCGGCATCCCCGAGGATTTCTGTTTCGATGCCCTGCCCGAGGATTTCGAGCATTTCGAACCGATCCTTGAGATGGCGACCCGGCGCATGCCGATGTTCCAGACCGCAGGCATCCACACTTTTTTCAATGGCCCCGAAAGCTTCACCCCCGATGACCGCTACTATCTGGGCGAGGCGCCCGAGTTGAAAGGCTACTGGATCGCGGCGGGCTACAATTCCGTCGGGATCGTGTCGTCGGGGGGCGCGGGCATGGCGCTGGCACAATGGATGGAGGACGGCACCCCGCCCTTTGACCTGTGGGAGGTGGATATCCGCCGCGCCCAGCCATTTCAGCGCAACCGCCGCTACCTGAAGGAACGCGTGACCGAAACACTCGGCCTGCTCTATGCCGATCACTGGCCCTATCGTCAGGTCGAAACCGCGCGCGGGGTGCGGCGTTCGCCCATCCATGACCATCTGAAGGCCGAAGGTGCCGTCTTTGGCGAGGTGGCGGGCTGGGAACGCGCCAACTGGTTCGCCGACCCCGGTCAGGACCGCGCTTACCGCTATGGCTGGGGCCGGCAGAACTGGTTTGACAATCAACGCCGCGAACATCTGGCGGTCCGCGATGCCGTGGGCCTGTTCGACATGACCTCCTTTGGCAAGATCCGGGTCGAAGGGCGCGAGGCGTGCGCTTTGCTCAACCGCCTGTGCGCCAATCAGATCGATGTGGCGCCCGGCCGCGTCGTCTATACCCAGATGCTCAATGAGCGCGGCGGGATCGAGAGCGATCTGACGGTGACGCGGCTGTCGGAAACAGCGTTCTTGCTGGTGGTGCCGGGGGCGACGCTCCAGCGCGATCTGGCATGGCTGCGCCGCCATCAGGGCGACCGGGCCGTGGCGATCATCGACATGACCGCGGCCGAAGCCGTGTTTTGCGTCATGGGCCCCAAGTCGCGCGATCTCATGTCGGCCGTCAGCCCCGATGACCTGAGCCACAAGGGCTTTGGCTATGCCACCGCGCGCGAGATCGAAATCGGGCTTGGCATCGCACGGGCGCACCGGATTTCCTATGTGGGCGAGCTGGGCTGGGAGCTTTACGTTTCCACCGACATGGCCGCGCATGTCTTTGAAACCCTGCGTGACGCGGGCGCCGATCATGGGCTCAAGCTCTGCGGTCTGCACACGCTTGACAGTTGTCGCATCGAAAAGGCCTATCGCCATTTCGGCCATGACATCACCGATGAGGATCATGTGCTGGAAGCCGGGCTTGGTTTCGCCGTCAAGACGGCCAAACCCGATTTCATCGGCCGCGACGCGGTCTTGCGCAAGCAAGATCAGGGGCTGGGCCGGATGATGCTGCAGTTCCAACTGGAAGACCCTGCGCCGCTGCTGTTTCACAACGAGGCGATCTTGCGCGATGGCAAGATCGTGGGGCCGGTGACCAGCGGCAATTACGGCCATGCGCTGGGTGGTGCGATCGGCATGGGCTATGTGCCCTGCGCCGACCAGACCGCCGAGGATGTTCTGGCCTCGCGCTATGAGATCGATGTGGCGGGCGTGCGACACAAGGCACGCGCCAGCCTGACCCCCCTTTATGACCCCAAAGCCGAACGGGTGCGGATGTGAGCATGATACCGGAAGACCATATCGCAGATATCGACACGTCAGAGATCGGCGCAAGTTGCGAACCGGCCCGCGCGCGGCGGGCGGGGGGGCGGGCGGCCCGTGTGGCACTGCGCGCCGCGCCCCTGGCCGAGGACATGCGCCCCGTGCGCCCCGGCATGCCGGGTGGCCAGTATCGGCCATTGACCGATGCGGGTGTCCAGAAAATTCACCAAAGCGCGCTCGAGGCGCTCGAGGTGATCGGTCTGGCCGATGCCCCACCCTCAGGGGTCGAGATCCTGACCGGGGCTGGCGCGATCCTGGGCGATGACGGGCGCATCCGTTTTCCGCGCGCCCTTGTCGAGGACATGCTGACGGTTGCCGCGCGCAACATCACGCTGCATGCGCGCGACCCCAAGCATGACATGCATCTGTCGGGCAGCAACGTGCATTTCGGCACGGCGGGTGCGGCGGTGCATATCGTCGATCCGGTCACGCATGACTACCGCGAATCCACCGCGCAGGACCTCTATGATGCCGCACGGCTGGTCGACAATCTCGACAACATCCATTTCTACCAGCGCACGATGGTCTGCCGCGATGTCAAGGACAACCGCGAGATGGACCTCAACACGCTTTATGCCTGTCTGGCGGGCACGAAAAAACATGTCGGCACCTCGTTCAGCGACCCGGCCCATGTCGCCGATTGCTTCGAGATGCTGCACATGGTGGCAGGCGGCGAGGACAAATGGCTGGAACGCCCCTTTGTCAGCAATTCCAACTGTTTCGTTGTGCCGCCGATGAAATTCGCCGAAGAAAGCTGCATCACGATGGAGGATTGCATCCGCCGTGGCATGCCGATGCTTCTGCTCTCTGCGGGCCAAGCAGGCGCCACGGCCCCTGCCCCCATCGCGCTGGCCATCGTTCAGGCGGTGGCGGAATGCCTTGCCGGCGTCGTCTATGTCAACGCGATCAAGAAAGGCGCGCCCGCGATCTTTGGCACATGGCCCTTTGTCAGTGATCTGCGCACGGGGGCGATGTCGGGCGGATCGGCCGAACAGGCGCTGCTCACGGCGGGCTGCGCACAGATGCACCGCTTCTACGATCTGCCCGGTGGGGCAGCCTCGGGCATTTCCGACAGCAAGCTGCCCGACATGCAGGCGGGCTGGGAACAGGGCATCACCAATTCCCTTGCGGGGCTTTCGGGGCTGAACATGTGCTACGAGGCGGTGGGCATGCATGCCTCGCTGTTGGGGTTCTGTCTGGAAAGCCTGATCCTCGGCGATGATCTGCTGGGTCAGGCCATGCGCCTTGTGCGCGGCATCGACGTGACCGAGGACAGCACCTCGATCGACGCGATGAAACAGGTGTGCCTTGGCGGCCCCGGCCATTACCTTGGCACCGATCAGACGCTGGGCTTGATGCAAACGGAATACATCTATCCCAAGGTCGGCAACCGGATGAGCCCCAAGGAATGGGTCGAGGCGGGCCAACCCTTGCTGCTTGATACCGCGATCGCGCGCAAGAACGCGATCCTGGCCAGCGCGGGCTGTCAGGTCTCGCCCGAGATCGACACGGCGATCCGGTCGCGCTTCAACATCTATTTCCAGTAAGCGCGCATGCTGCACCGGCTTTCCCAGATTTATGTCGGGGGCGCGTGGCACGCGCCCTTGGGCCGCGACAAGATGGCATTCGAAAACCCCGCCACAGGCGCGGTATTGGGCCAACTGTCTCTGGGCGGGGCGGCCGATGCCGACCGTGCGGTAATGGCTGCGCGCGGGGCCTTTGACGGCTTTTCAGGCTGGCCCGTGGCCGATCGGATCGCGCTGCTTGAGGCGATCCTTTCCCGCTACACCGCACGCTTTGACGAGATCGCCGGGATCATGTCGACCGAGATGGGCGCACCCATCACGCAAGCGCGCAGCGCACAGGCCTGGGCGGGGCAGATCCATCTTGAAACCACCATCAAGGCCGCGCGCAGTTTCCATTGGGAAGAGGCGCGCGGCACGACCCGCATCATCCGCGAGGCGATCGGCGTTTGCGCGCTGATCACGCCGTGGAACTGGCCGATGAACCAGATCGTGTGCAAGGTGGCCCCGGCACTCGCGGCGGGCTGCACCATGGTCTTGAAACCCTCGGAGCTTGCGCCGCTGTCTGCGCTCTTGTTCGCCGAATTATGCGATGAGGCGGGCGTTCCAGCCGGCGTCTTCAACCTTGTCAATGGCACCGGCGCGGATGTCGGCGCGGCGCTTGCCGCCCATCCCGAGGTCGATATGGTCTCTTTCACCGGATCGACCCGGGCGGGTGTGGCGGTGGCGCAAGCCGCCGCGCCCACCGTCAAGCGCGTGGCGCAGGAATTGGGCGGAAAATCGGCCAATATCATCCTGCCCGGCGCCGATCTGGATGCGGCGGTTCAGGCCGGAACACTGGCCTGTTTCGGCAATACCGGCCAAAGCTGCGATGCGCCGACGCGGATGTTCGTGCCGATGGCACGAATGACCGATGCCTGCGCCGCCGCTCAGACAGCGGCCCACAGCGTGGTGGTGGGCGATCCTGCCGATCCGGCTGTCAGCATGGGTCCGCTGATCTCGGGCGCGCAGTTCCAAAAGGTTCAGGCGCTGATCGAAACCGGCATCTCCGAAGGCGCGCATCTGGTTGCGGGCGGGCCGGGACGCCCCGACGGCTGCGACACAGGCTGGTTCGTCCGCCCGACCGTCTTTGGCGACGTCACGCCCCAGATGACCATCGCGAGCGAGGAAATCTTTGGTCCCGTGCTGTCGATCATCGGCTATGACAGCGTCGATCACGCCGTCGAAATGGCCAATGACACGGTCTATGGGCTGGCCGCCTATGTCAGCGGTCCGCTGGATCAGGCGCGCAGCGTGGCGCGACGGCTGCGCGCCGGACAGGTCAATATCAACGGCCCCGACTGGGATACCTTCGCCCCCTTCGGCGGCTACAAGCAATCGGGCAATGGCCGCGAATATGCCGATTGGGGCATACACGACTTTTGCGAAATCAAGGCACTGGTGGGATACGGATCATGAATTACGGCTATATCGGTTTGGGCAATCTGGGCGGGCATCTGGCGGCAAGCCTGATCCGCGCGGGCCATCAGGTGACGGTCTACGACCGTGACCCCAGCCTTGCGGTGCGGCTTGCCGAAATGGGAGCAACCGTGGCCGGCAGCGCGGCCGAGGTCGCAGCGGCGACAGATCATGTGTTCACCTGCCTGCCCTCGCCTGCTGTCTCAGAACTGGTGCTGGCCGAGATCCTGCCAAAGATGAAACCGGGCGCCACATGGATCGAGAATTCGACCCTTGGCCGCGACGACATCGTGCGGCTGGGTGGGGTGGCCGCGGCCGCTGGTATCCGTCTGCTCGAGGCACCCGTGACGGGCGGCGTGCATCTGGCCGCGCGCGGCGAGATCACGGTGCTGGCGGGCGGTGACGCCGATCTGGTCGCGCTGCACCGTCCCGCGCTTGCGGTGATCGGCAACAGGCTGTTCCATATGGGCCCCCTGGGCAGTGCCGCGATCATCAAGGTGATCACCAACATGCTGGCCTTCATCCATCTGGTGGCCGATGGCGAAGCCTTGATGCTGGCCAAGCGTGGCGGGCTTGACCTCAAGACGGCGTGGGAGGCGATCACGGCCTCCTCGGGCAGTTCCTTTGTGCATGAGACCGAGGGGCAATTGATCCTGAACGGCAGCTACGACATCGCCTTTTCCATGGATCTGGCGCTCAAGGATCTGGGCTTTGCGATGGGCTTTGGCCGCGAATTCGGCGTGCCGCTGGATCTTGCCAGCATGACCAACCAGACCTTTCTCAAGGGCCGGGCCGTCTATGGCGGCGAGGCGCAATCGACCCAGATCGTCAAACTGCTCGAGGATGCGCTGGGCACCGATTTGCGCGCCGAGGGCTTTCCCGCGCGGCTGACCTGAACAGCGCTGCCCTGTCAGCACAGCCGGAATGGATGGCCGCCGCTCACCCAAAGACCAAGCCGCCATCCACGATCAGGTTCTGCCCCGTCACCGCGCGCGCCCAGGGTGAGGCGAAAAACAGCACCGCATCGGCCATCTCGGCCGGGGTGGTCACATGGCCAAGGGGCGTTTGGGCGGCCACGATGTCGAACACGAACTCGGGCGTGGCAGCACTTGCGTCCGTTGTGCGCAACAGCCCGCCCGAGACCATGTTGACCGTCACCCCCAAGGGTCCAAGTTCCTTGGCGGCCGTGCGCGTCAGCGCCAGCAGCGCGCCCTTGGCGGCCGTGTAGTCGTGATAGGGCACGACCGGATTTTGCATCAAATTCGTGCCGATGGTGATGACGCGCCCATAGCCTTGGGCGGCGAAATGGGGCCTGAGCGCCGTGATGCAGTGCAGCGCGCCGCCCACTGCGGTTTGCGCCTGTGCGGCAATCTCGGACCATGTCATCTGGTCGAGGCTGCGGCGCGCATCGCCGTTAAAGGCGAAATCGGCCAGCGCGTTATGGACCAGCACATCGGGCGCACCAAGCCGTGCGGTGATCTGCTCGACCATCGCCGCGACCGCTTCGGGATCGGTCACATCGGCCTGAAAGGCGGCTGTGCGGGGGCCAAGCGCGGCGGCCAAAGCATGGGCCGCCTCGCGGCTCTGGCGATAGTTGATCGCGACCCGCGCCCCTTCACGGGCAAAGGCGCGCGCGATGGCGCCACCCAAGCCCCGGCCCGCGCCGGTGACAAGAACGGTTTGATCGGCAAGCGAACGGGTCATGTGAGAGCATCCTTTTGAAAGGCGTGGAAATGATGGGTGGGGCCATGGCCAAGGCCCACATTCAGCGCATCGGCATGGGCGATCGCGCGGGCCACGTAATCCTTGGCCCGTGCTGCGGCCTGATCGAGGGAAAGCCCGTGGCCCAAGAAGCAGGCCAGCGCCGATGACAGCGTGCAGCCCGTGCCATGGGTCTTGCGGGTGATCTGGCGCGGGCCGGCCAACCAGGTGACCCCCCCTGGCCCCGCCAAAAGATCGGGACAATCGGCCCCCGGCAGGTGCCCGCCCTTGAGCAGCACCGCCCGTGGGCCCAAAGCCAAAAGCGCGCGGGCCTGTGCCTCCATCTGATCGCGGCTGATGGCCTCGGGCTGGCCCAAAAGATCGGCCGCTTCGGGCAGGTTCGGGGTGATGACCGTGGCGTGCGGCAAGACCGCGCGGAGCGCCGCCACCGCCGCGGCCAGAAGCAGGCGATCGCCGCTTTTGGCCACCATCACCGGGTCAAGCACGATGGGCACATCGAGCCCGTCCAGCGCGTTCATCACCGCGCGAATGATCGGCGGCGTGCCCAGCATGCCGATCTTGACCGCGTGAAGCGTGATATCGGCCCGGATCGCGGCGATCTGTGCCGTCACCATCGCGGGTTCGATCATCTGCACGGCGCGCACGCCTTGGGTGTTTTGTGCGGTCAGCGCCGTGATCGCGGCCATGGCGTAGCCGCCCGTCGCTGAAATTGCCTTGAGATCGGCCTGAATGCCCGCGCCCCCCGAGGGGTCGGACCCGGCGATCGACAGGATATTGGGGATCATGGCGTGTTCCATTCTTCAATCAGAGCGCGGGCAGCCGCCACCGGGTCGGCCGCGCGCGTCACCGCGCTGACCACGGCCATGCCGACGGCCCCTGCCCCGCGCAGCGCTGCCGCATCGCCGGGCCTGATCCCGCCAATGGCATAGCTTGGCACGGGCAAAAGCGCGGTGATGCGCGCCAGCCCCGCAAACCCGATGGGGGCGGCGTGGTCGGGCTTTGTCGGTGTGGCGCGCACCGGGCCCACGCCCGCATAATCGACGCAAGGGGGCACATGTCTGGCCTGTGCCTCGGTCTCGATCGACAGGCCAAGGATCATCCCCGGTGGCAGACGCCGACGGATCGCCACCGGATCGCCATCGCCTTGACCGATATGAAGCCCATGCGCGCCCACGGCCAGCGCCACCTCGACCCGGTCATTGACGATCAGGCACACGCCCAGCGCCGCCATCTCGGGCAAAAGCGCATGCACAAGCGCCGCGATCCGGGCATCGGGCGCGGTCTTGTCACGGATCTGGATGATCCGCGCCCCGCCCTTGGCCGCCGCCCGCACCTGATCTGGCACGGGCAGCGCAGCCTCTGGATCGGTCACGACGTAAAGCGGGCCCTTCATGCGCGTGTGATCCGCGCGCCCATGCTCAGATCCTCGGGCGTGATGGTGTAGAGCGCATCCAGAAAGGCGGCTTGAAACCCGCCGGGGCCAGTGGCGGCGTGCGCCGCGCGCTCGCCCGCAAGCCCGTAATAGGCCATGGCGGCAGCGGTTGCGCAAAGCGCGGGCTGGCCCACCAGAAACGCCGCGATCACACCGTTGAGCGAACAGCCCAAGGCGGTCACGCGCGGCATCAGCGCATGACCGTTGGCGACGTGATAGGCCGATACGCCATCGGTGATGTAATCGACCGGACCGGATACCGCCACGACAGCGCCCGTGCGCGCCGCCAGATCGCGTGCGGCCGCTTCGGCCGCCTCGACCGGATCGGCGGCGTCCGCGCCCCGCCCCTTGGCCCCGATCCCCGACAGGGCCAGGATTTCCGACGCATTGCCCCGGATCACATCGGGGCGCAACCGCATCAGCCGCGCGCAGACATCTTGCCGAAAGCGCGTGGCCCCCACCCCCACCGGGTCCAGCACCCAAGGCCGCCCCAAACCCGCCATGACGGCGGCGGCCGTCTCCATCGCCTCGGCCCATGGGGCGTCAAGCGTGCCGATATTGACGGTCAACGCCTGCGAAAGACCTGCGAACTCCGCCACCTCCTCGCGCGCATGGACCATGGCGGGCGACGCACCTGCGGCCAGCAGCACATTGGCCATGATGTTCATGGCGACGAAATTGGTGATGTTGTGCACCAAGGGCGCGGTGGCGCGCATCTGGTGCAAATGGTGGCCGGTCGTGTCCATCTTGTCCTCCCGCAGCTGGGGGGAGGCCGATGGCGGGCGCCTGCAGGCTTATGGCCCCGATGCACCCGGTCACGGACTCCCTACGCCAGCATGATCTGGTTCAGGTTCAAAGGGTGCTTCTCAGCCCGGACCCATGCCCGGACGCCCCCGTCACACGACAGGAATCATAGCCAAAGGCGGTCTTGTCAAGATGGCGAGATCAGGATGGATCAAAGGTCCAGCGATAACCGGGCGGGGTCGGGCCCTTGTTGCGGCCGCCTTGCTCGCGTTGCTCCCAGGCATGGGCCAGGATGCCGACCGACCGCGACAGGCCGAAAAACCCCCGCGCAAGCGGCGCGGGGCAACCCAGTTCGGCAAAGATCACGGCCGTGGCCCCATCGATGTTGAGCGCGACGGGCTTGCCCCGCTCACCCTCCAGATGCGCGCCGATGGCGCGCGCGATGCCGGCGAAACGGCCAGACACCGCCCCTTGCGCGGCGGCCGCATCGACCAACGCCAACAAGCGCGGGGCGCGCGGGTCGACGGGTTTGTGAAACCTGTGGCCAAATCCCGGCAGGTAGCGGCCATGTGTCGCCCGCCATTGATCCAGACCGCGCGCCAGATCATCGGCATCAGCCACGGCATGATACAGCGCCACCGCCTGTTCGCCCGCGCCCCCATGCACATCGCCCAGCATGTTCAGCCCCGTGGCCATGGCCGATTGCAGACCCACACCACAGGTCGCCGCCATGCGCGCCGCAGCAATGGAAGGGGCTTGCGGGCCATGATCGACCGCCGAAACCAGGGCCGCCTCGAACAGGGCCGCGCGCGGGCCTTCGATCTTGTCGCCCATCACCATCAGCCAGATCATCGGCGCAAAACCGATCGTGCCGATCAACTCTTGCACCGGATGACCGCGCAAGGTGATGCGCCCCGGTTCCATATCGATGATGCGGGTGCGCCACCAATCGGCGACATCGTTTGTGTCGGTCAAATCACGCCCTCCGCGCGCAGGGTTTGGATCTGCTCCGCGTCATAGCCAAGGCGCTGCAAGATGTCATCGCTGTGCTGGCCAAGGGCGGGGGGCGGGGCCGTCACGCTGGGGCGCGCGCCATCGATCATCGCCCCAAGCCGCACCAGATCGACCGCCCGGCCCAGGCCCGGCACATCGTCGAACCGACCGATGAAATCGCGGCTGGTGATCTGGGGATGGGCCAGGATCGCGGGCACGCTCATCACCGCGCCTGCCGGCACGCCGATGGTGGCCAATTGCTCGGCCCAGATCTCGGCGGGCCGCGTGGTCAGCACGCATTCAAGCTCGGCCCGCAGGCGGTGGCGGTTGCGCTTGCGATCCTCGCGGGTGGCGAAATCGGGGTTCTCACACAGATCGGCCCGCCCCAGATGGCGGGCCAGTGCAACCCATTGCTCATCGGTATTGGCGGCGATGTTGATGGGCGCATCGCGGCATTGAAAGGTTCCCGAGGGGGCGGATGTCGGGTTTTCATTGCCCTGCGGTTGCGGCGCGATGCCCCCCACCAGATGGTTCGACACCACCCACCCCATCGTCGCCAAGACAGCCTCGAGCATCGAGACATCGATGAAGGCGCCGCGCGGGCGGGCATTGAGCGCGGCCCCGATGGCCATGGCCGCCGTCAGCCCGCCGATCGTGTCGGCCAGCGGATAGCCCACGCGCAAGGGCGCGCTGGCGCTGTCGCCCGTGATCGCCATGACGCCTGCGGCGCCTTGCACGATCTGATCATAGGCAGGGCGGTCTGCCCATGGGCCGGTCTGACCAAAGCCCGAGATGGCGCAATAGATCAGCCGTGGGGTCAGGCCCCGCAGATGATCGGGCCCCACCCCCAGCCGATCCATCACGCCGGGGCGGAAGTTTTCGACCAGCACATCGGCGTCTGCCACCAGCCGTTCCAGAATCACGCGCCCGCGCGGATCCTTGAGATTGAGCGTGATCGAGGATTTCCCCGCATTCTGCGCCAGAAAGCTGATCCCCATGCCGCGTGCCGACAAGGCGGGATCGGCACCCAGATTGCGGGCCAGATCGCCGCGCCCCACAGCCTCGATCTTGATCACCTCGGCGCCCAGATGGGCAAGCTGCTGGCAGGCAAACGGCCCCGCCAGCACATTGGTCAGATCAAGAACCCGCACCCCTGCAAGGGGCGCGGTTGCGTCAGTCGCCATCGGCCACGCCCGCCGCCCTGAGCCGCGCCCGGCGCGCCCGATAGCTTGGCAGCACCACCAAAATGGCCGCAAGCACCAACAGACCCAAGGTCATCGGCCGATCGAGGATAAAGCCAAAGCCCTGATAAAGCTGCATCGCGCGGGCAAAATTATCCTCCATCATCGTGCCAAGGATGAACCCGATCAAAAGCGGCGCCAGCGGATAATCGGCAAAGCGCAAAATCGTTGCGATCACCCCGAAGCCCACCAGGATCAGCAGTTCGGTGGAATTGTTTTGCCCGATGTAGCTGCCCATCAAGGTGAAAAACAAGATGAAGGGGATCAGATACTGCCTTGGGATCGTGAGGATTTTTGCGATATAGGGGATCAGCGGCAAGTTCAGCATCAACAGCACCAGATTGCCGATATACATCGAGACGATGACCGCCCAGAACACGTCGGGCTCATCGACCATCAAGCGCGGGCCCGGTGTGACGCTCAGCGCCAGAAGCGCACCCAAAAGGATCGCGGTGGTCCCCGATCCCGGGATGCCCAAGGTCAACAGCGGCACGAAGGACCCGCTGCAAGCCGCGTTGTTGGCCGTCTCGGGTGCTGCCAGCCCCTTGATCGAGCCATGGCCGAATTCCTCTTGCTCCTTGCCCTTGGCCAGATTGCGTTCGACCGCATAGCCAAGGAACGAGGCGATGGTTGCCCCGGCGCCGGGCAGAACGCCGATAAAGAACCCTTGCAGCGATTGGCGCCCGATCACCGGGGCGATGGTGCGCGCCTCGGCGCGGCTGATGCGCAGATTGGTGATCTTGCCGCCGGCCCCGGTGGCCGCGCGGGCGGGGTTCATCACCAAAAACAGCGCCTCGGGCAGCGCAAACATCGCCATGGCCAGCGTGATGAAGGAAAAGCCCGATTGCAGCTCCATGATGCCAAAGGTGAAGCGCGGCATGTTCGAAAGCGCGCCCTCGCCCACCGTGCCCATCATCAGGCCAAGGATCGTCATCATCAGCGCCTTGCCGACCTGACCCGTGCCCGCAAAGGCCGCGATGGCCGACAGCCCCACCACCATCAGGGCGAAATATTCGGCCGAATGGAACAACAGCGCCACCGAGGACAAGGCGGGCGCAAAGATCATCAACAAGATCGTGCCGATCGTGCCGCCCGCGAAACTGGCAATGGCGGCAATGGTCAGCGCCTTGCCCGCCATCCCCTTGCGCGCCATGGGATAGCCGTCAAAGCTGGTGGCGACCGTGCCCGCGACCCCCGGCGCGTTGAGCAGGATGGATGATGTCGAGCCACCGAAAATCGCGCCGTAATAGACCCCCGACAGCAAGATCAGCGCCGAAGCGGGATCGCCGATGCTGATCGCCACCGGGATCATGATGGCGATGATCGACATCGGCCCCAGCCCCGGCAGCATCCCGATGACGGTGCCGATCACGCAGCCCAGCACGACCATCATCAGGTTGAAGGGCGTGACCGCAGCGGCCAGACCAAGCAGGAGACCTTCAAGCATCATGCGCCCTCCTCAGGCCAGAAAAGCCGGCCAAGGGCGCAGGAATATGCCCAGCACCTCCTGCACCAGATACCAGATCGACCACGCAGCCAGCGCGGATACGGGGATCAGGATGTGGAACTTGCGCTCGCCAAGGATCATCGCGCCCAGCATGAGAAACAGGGTCGTCGAGCCCAGAAACCCGAGCGGGCGCAATGTCATCGCATAGCCGATCATCAAGACCACCAGCGCCAGCGCCGGGATGATCTGATAGTCGCGCAGCCGGGTGATATCCATCGTGCCATCCGACGTGGCGGTGGGCTTGGGGGAATTTGCGGATCTGGGCGCAAACAGCACCATCATGCCCACGATGATGCCCGCAACCGTCAGCATCTTGGGGAAGGTCGAGGGCCAGATCGGATTGCGCCGCAAGATCGGCGGCAAGCTGTCATCCATCGTGAAAAAGGCGGCATAGCCATACACGCAGCACAGCGTGATGAAGGCCAGCGCGACCCAGCGATCCAGCGCCATGGTCATCCCTCCCGGGGTTGGGGATCGGTTCAGGCAAAGAGGGCCGGACTGCGCCCTGTCGCGCGGCAGCCCGGCCCAAGCAGGGGGCGCCGCGCCAAAGGCGGGCGCCCCCCCTTGTGGGTCAGAGGAAGCCAAGCTGGCGCATCAGATCGCCAAGCTGCGTTTCCTGCGCCTCGAGGAATTCGGTGAATTCCGCGCCGGGACGCCAGATGTTGACCAGACCCATGCTGGCGCGGGTGGCTTCCCATTCCGGGGTTTCCAGCATCGCCGCCAGCAGCGCCTGATAGGCTTCGACCTTGGCCGCATCCATGCCGGGGGCGGCAAAGAAACCGCGCCAGTTGACGAACTGCGCGTCGATCCCCTGTTCGACAAAGGTCGGCGTGTCGGCCGACGCGGGCACGCGCTCGGGCGCGGTCACGCCCAGAATGCGCACGACACCTTGCGCCGAAAGGGCAATGGCCTCGGAAAAGCCGGTGGACAGCGCGTCGATCTCGCCCGACAGAAGGCCCGCCATCGCTTCGCCGCCGGCATCATAGCCGACATAGTTGAAGGCGGTCGGATCCTCGCCCGCGGCCTGCATCACGATCGCGGCCACAAGGTGATCCATGCCACCCGGAACGGAACCGCCGCCAATGGCAAAGCCGATCCCGTCGGCGCGATACATCGCCAGCGCCTCTTCCATCGTGGTGATGGGGCTGTCGGCGGTCACCACGAGGGCCGCGTAATCGCCTACGGTGCCCGCCACGGGGGTCAGATCCCGGAAGCTTTGGGAAATCTCGCCGGTCAGCGCGCGGATCACGATGGGGGTCGAATTGACCATCAAGGTGCCATCGCTCGAGGCCGCATTTTCGATCAGGCTTGCAATGGCCACGCCGCCGCCGCCGCCCGACAGGTTTTCATAGGTCACCGTGCCCAACAGGCCCGCCGCGACCAGCGCGTCGCCCGTGCCGCGCGCGGTGCCATCCCAGCCGCCGCCGGCGCCGCCGGGGATCAGGAAATGAACAGCTTCCATCATCGGCTGTGCCTTTGCCACGCCCGAAACGGCCAAAGTTGCAGTTGCCGCAGCCAAAAGCGCGCGGCGGGTCCACCCAAAGGTGTTCATGATCGTCCTCCCGTTTGACAGGCGGTCCCGTGCCGCCCATTCTGCGACACGATCACGACAAGCTGACAGAAGCCTGACAGGGGAAAACGCCGTCCGGCGGGGCGGCTGAGCAAGGGGGGGGTGATGCGGTATCTTCTGGTCGAGGACAATCAGGAACTGGCCGAAGCCGTGATCGGCCGGCTGGTGCTTGATGGTCATGCCGTGGATCATGCAGCAACCCTGTCGGAGGCCGAGGATTGTCTGGCTGTGGCCAGTTATGACCTTATCTTGCTTGACGTGATGCTGCCCGATGGCGATGGGCGCGTCTTTCTGGCGCGCAGCCGAACCCGCCTTGAGACGCCCGTGATCGTTCTGACCGCGCGCAGTCAGGTCTCTGACCGGGTGGGCGCGCTCGATCAGGGGGCCGATGACTACATCACCAAGCCATTCGATTTCTCGGAGTTGGAGGCACGCTGCCGGGCGGTGCTGCGCCGCCGTGGGGGGGCGGCGCGCAACCAGATCAGCCTGGGCGCGTGCGTGTTCGACGCGCTCTCGGGCACGCTCAGCCGCGGCGATACCGTGCTGGAGCTGAAGAACCGCGAAATTCGCCTGCTCGAGGTTTTTGCCCGCCATCCGGGACAGATCCTGTCGAAAGCGCATCTGATGGATCGGTTGTTTTCCTATGACACCGCCGTTACCGAAAACGCGATCGAGGTCTATGTGGGCCGCTTGCGCCGCCGGATCGAGGCGGTGGGCCTGAGGATCGAAACGGTGCGCGGTCTGGGCTACCGGATCGAAACGGGGGCCGCGTGACGCCGACAGGTTCGATCGGGCGTCGTCTGACGCTGTTGCTGGCGGGGGTGGCTGCCCTTTTGTCGTTCCTGAGCTGGAGCCTTGTCACCGGGCTGGCGCGCGAAGCGGCCGAACGCACGCAAGACAATGTGCTTGTGGCATCGGCCACCACCATCGCCGAGACACTGCGCAGCGAACAGGGCGAGGTGCGGCTGGAACTGCCCTATTCCGCCTTTTCGATGCTGGACGCCATCGGTGAGGACCGGGTGTTTTATCGGGTCACGGCGGCGGGGGCGCTGTTGACCGGCTACGCCGATCTGCCCGACCCCGACAAGGCGCTCTTGCCCGGGCGGGTGCATTTCCAGACCGGCGATTATTCTGGCGAAGCAATCCGCATGGTCGCGGTGCAGCGCGTGGTTCTGGCGGGCGCACAGCCGGTGCCCGTCACGGTGACGGTCGCCCAGACCCGGCAAGGCGTCGATGAGATCGCGACCGAGATGTCGCGGCTGGCTGCGGCCTTGTCGGTGGGGTTTTTCGTCGTCGCCGTCGGTCTGTCGGCGATTGCCGCGCGCACATCGCTGCGCCCGCTCAACGAAATCGCGGCAGCCGTGTCGCGGCGCGGCCCCTCTGATCTGCGGCCGCTGCGGCGGGCGGCCCCGGCGGAGCTGGCCCCGCTGATGAGCGCGCTGAACCGGCTGATGGACCGGCTTGGGCAATCGATCCGCCGTTCCGAGGATTTCATCGCCGAGGCCGCCCACCGCGTGCGCACGCCGCTGGCCACCGTGCGCGCACAGGCCGAAATTGCATTGCATACCATCAGCGACGAGACCGAGCGCCAAAGGATGCGTGGCATTATCCGGGCGGTGGATGAAAGCTCTCGGTCGGCGGGGCAATTGCTGGACCACGCCACCGTCGCCTTTCGCGCCGATGATCTGGCGCGCGATCCGATCGATCTGGCCGACTTGGCCCGACAAACCGCCGCCACGCTCGAAGCGACGGCCGCTTTGCGCGATATCCGACTGCATCTTGATCTGGTTCCGGTGGCGGTTGCGGGCGATGCGGTGTTGCTCGACAGCGCGTTGCGCAATGTGCTGGACAACGCGATCAAGTATTCGCCCGAGGACACGACCGTCACCATCACCTTGACCACAGTGGGCAAGATGGGCCGCATCACCATCACCGATGAGGGGCCGGGCCTGGGCGATGGACCGACCGAGATGCTGACCGAACGGTTTCGCCGGGGCGCAAACACCGCCGGGATCGTCGGGTCGGGGCTGGGCCTGACCATCGCGCGCGACGTGGTCGTGGCCCATGGCGGGCATCTGGATCTGCAACATGGCGAACATGGGAGGGGCGCATGCGTATCCTTGGTCTTGCCCTTGGCCTGATCCTTGGGCTGGCTGGGCCGGTTCTGGCCTTTGAGGTCGAGGAACAGCGGTTCTACCCCGGCACGGGCACGCGGGTGCTGCGCATCATCTCGACCGCCGATCTGGCGGTGTTCACGCCCTATCTGCTGGCGTTTCAGCAACAGCGCCCCGACATCGGGATCGATTACACCGTCACCTCATCGGCCGATCTGGCCGCAGCGATCCGCGATGGCGCGCCCTTTGATCTGGCGTTGTCATCGGCGATGGATCTGCAATTCCAACTGGCCAATGACGGGTTCGCGCGCAGCTATCGCTCGCCCATCACCGCCGATCTGCCCGATTGGGCGCGCTGGCGCGACCTGATCTTTGCCTTCAGCGCCGAACGCGCGGTCGTGGTGGTCAATGCCGAACGCATCGCGGGGCTGCCGCTTCCGGCGACACGCCAGGAACTGATCGCGCTGTTGCGCGACCATCCGCAGCGCTTTCATGGCGCGGTCGGCACCTATGATGTGCGCGAGAGCGGGCTGGGATATCTCTTTGCCACCAAGGAAACCCGGTCAACCGACGTCTATTGGCGACTGGCCGAGGTGATGGGGCGGCTTGACCCACAGCTTTACTGCTGCTCGGGCCAGATGATCGATGATGTGGCGACGGGGCGTCTGGCGGTCGCCTACAACGTGCTTGGAAGCTATGCCGCCGAGCGGTTGGCGCGGGATTCCGGCGGGCGGGTGCAAATCCTGCGGATGGAGGATTTCGAGAATATCATGCTGCGCACCGCGATCATTCCGCGCATGGCCCAACAGGTAGAGGCAGCCGGCGCGCTGATCGATCTGTTGCTGGAAACCGGGCTAAGGACCACGGCTGACGACTGGCCCCTGCCCCCTCTGGGACAGTCGGGCGGCGTGGATGAGGCAGGGTTCAGCCCGATCCGGCTGGGCCCCGCGCTGATGGTCTATCTCGATCCGCTGAACCGGCGCGCCTTTCTGGCCGAATGGGAAAATGCCATGGAACAGCGCTAGGCGCGGGGCCAGACCATGGCGCCCGCCGGCACGCGTGAGCAACGCGTGCCGGGCATGCGGAACCTGTCAATGGGCGTAATCGGGGCTTTCCGTATCAAGCACCAAGCGCATGCCGCGCATGAAATCAGCCTCGGCCTGGGGGTCGCCCTCTTGCTGGCGGGCGGTGATCTCGGCCACCTCGGGCGAGAGCTCGCGCAAGGGCCGCCCGGTCGACAGCGCGATGATATAGGTCCGCACGGCGCGCTCGAAATAATACATCCGCATGAAGGTTTCCGCGACCGTCTCGCCGATCACCAGCACCCCGTGATTGCCCATCACCATGGTGCGGATCGAGGGATCCTGGAACATCTGCGCGCAGCGCGTGCCTTCTTGCTCAAGGGCCAGACCACCGTAGTGTTCATCGATCACGATGCGGTTGTGAAACATCGCCGAGCTTTGATCGATGGGCGGCAAACGGCTGTCGGCCAGGCTGGCCAGAACCGTGGCATAGGTCGAATGCACATGCATGGCACAGCGTGCATGCGGCACATGGCGGTGCAGGCTGGCATGCAGACCCCAGGCGGTCGGATCGGGGGCATCGTGGCCCTTGGCGGTGTCCGGGTCGTTGGCGTCGATCACCCACAGATCCGAGGCGCGGATGCGGCTGAAATGGCGGCGCGGATTGATCAGGAATTGCGTGCCATCGGCGTTGACCGCCATCGAGAAATGATTGGCAACCCCTTCGTTCATCCCTTCGCGCGCGGTCAGGCGAAAGGCGGCAGCCAGATCGGCACGGGTCTCAGAATGGTCCATGATCGCTCCCTTGGTTGGTGACCTGCATCAGGCTAACCGGGCCAAGACGCTGCGTCCATCCCGAAGCCATGCGGGCCAACCCCCCGGCCCATGGCAGCGGGACAGAAAAATTATCTCATTAATTCAGATATTTGATTGAATTCTTTCCGCAACCGAACCGACACCATCCGGTTGCGATCAATATAATGATCACCGTCAATGAATCATCCGCATCTTGAGTCAAAGTCATCTCACGACCTCCACCTGTGCCCGAAACGGGCTTTGGCCATTCGCCGGATGTGGGCTTTGCCCCGCAAGGGCGGAGCCTTGGCCGAGGCCCGGTCGCAGCACGCCCCTTTGGCCCGGATGGGCCAGATTGTCAGGAAACGAGGATGCCCATGACCCCGATCACAGCCACCACGACCCCCGCGCCCGTCCTTCGGCCGATGGCCTTTTGCAGCGATCCGGACCGGATCACGCTGGTCACGGGGGGGGCGGGTTTTCTGGGCTCGCATCTGTGCGCCCGCTTGCTCGACATGGGCCACCGGGTGATTGCTGTCGACAACCTGTCGACCGGGCGGCGCAGCAATGTGGCGCATCTGGAACAGACCGGGCGCTTCGAACTGATCGAACACGACATCATCGCGCCTGTGGAAATCGATGGCCAGATCGGGGCGATCTACAATCTGGCCTGCCCTGCCTCGCCGCCCAAGTACCAGCGTGATCCGGTGCATACCTTTCGCACCTCGATCGATGGGGCGCAAAACATGCTGGATCTGGCGCTCAAGCACGATGCGCGCATCTTGCAGGCCTCCACCTCCGAGGTCTACGGCGACCCCGAGCTTTCGCCCCAGCCCGAAAGCTATTGCGGCGCGGTCAACACCTATGGCCCCCGAGCGTGCTATGACGAGGGCAAGCGCGGCGCCGAGACGCTGTTTTACGAATATGCCCACCGCTTTGGCGCGGACACGCGCATCGCGCGCATCTTCAACACCTATGGCCCGCGTATGGATGCCGAAGACGGGCGCGTGGTGTCGAACTTCGTGGTTCAGGCGCTCTGCGGACAAGACATCACCATCTATGGCAGCGGGCGGCAGACACGGTCCTTTTGCTATGTCGATGATCTGATCGAAGGTCTGATCCGGTTGATGGCGGCCGACATCGGCTTTGGCGGGCCTGTCAATCTGGGCAATCCGCGCGAATTCACCGTGCTGGAACTGGCACAGCTGGTGCTGGACAAGACGCAATCGAGCTCGCAACTGCGCTACCTGCAGGCGCTGCCCGACGATCCGCGCCAGCGCCGCCCCGATATCACGCGGGCGCAGATGGTGCTGGGCTGGCAGCCGACCGTCAGCCTGAACGACGGGCTTGACCGGATGATCGCGCATTTCGCCGAGACCTTGGGCACCCCCAAGGAAGTGGTGCTGTCATGAGCGATCGGCCAGCCATTCTGGTGACAGGCGGCGCGGGGTTCATCGGCGCGCATGTGTGCAAGGCACTGGCGGCGGCGGGCTACAGGCCGGTGGTTTACGACAATCTGTCCACCGGGCATGCCGCGAATGTGCGCTGGGGGCCATCGGTCTTTGCCGATGTGCGTGACCGCGCAACGCTCAGCGACACCATCTTGCGCCATGACATCGCGGCGGTGCTGCACTTTGCGGCATCGGCCTATGTGGGCGAGTCGGTCAAAGACCCCCTGAAATACCACGACAACAACATCGGCGGCATGATCGGCCTGCTCGATGCGTGCCGCCAGACGGGGTTGCGACGGGTGGTCTTGTCGTCGAGTTGTGCCACCTATGGGCATGCGGGCCCCGGGCCGATCGTGGAAAGCACGCCGCAGGTGCCGATCAACCCCTATGGCTTTACCAAGCTGGCTTGCGAACGGATGCTGCTTGACCATGTGGCCGCCCATGGCATGCAGCCCGCGATCTTGCGCTACTTCAACGCGACGGGTGCCGATCCCGCCGGTGAGTTGGGCGAGGCCCACAGCCCCGAGACGCATCTGATCCCGCTGGCCTTGCTGGCGGCGTCGCGCCGGGGCCCGCCCCTGGCGGTGTTCGGCACCGATTACGATACGCCCGACGGAAGCTGCATTCGCGACTATATCCATGTCGATGATCTGGCGCGCGCGCATGTTCTGGCGCTTGGTCATCTGATGCAAGGGGGCGGGCCGCTGACGCTCAATCTGGGCAGCGGCCGCGGCGTGTCGGTTCTACAGGTTCTGGACGCCATCGCCCGTGTGACGCGGCGCGTCGTGCCCTTTCGCACCCAACCGCGCCGCGCAGGCGACCCCGCGACGCTGGTGGCCGACCCCAGACTGGCGGCGGCCAGGCTTGGCTTTGTGCCGCGGTTCCAGGACATCGACACGATCATCGCCCATGCGGCCCCCTGGTTCGGCCATGAGGTGCGCCATGCAGCGACGGCTTGATCCCGCCCTTCTGGCCTCGGTGCTGACCGGGGGCATGCGCGCACGCTATCTGGCGATCACCGCGCTCTGGGGCCTGAGTGTGGCGTGGTTCTGGCTGTGGTGGCTGGATCCCGGCCATGTGGCCAGCCCCTTGGGCTATGCCTTGTCAACGCTGGCCTTGGGCTGGATCTATGGGTTGCAGCTGTATTTTGTGGCGGTGTTTCTGGGCGCCAAGCGTTCGGCCGCGCCGGCCCCCCGGCCGGGCGCGTTCCGCGTGGCGATGGTGGTGACGAAAACCCCGTCCGAGCCACTTGCCGTGCTGATCCCCACGCTCAGCGCGATGTTGGCGCAAGACTATCCCCACGACACATGGCTGGCCGATGAAGACCCCGATGATCTGACGCGGGCATGGTGCGCGCGCCATGGCGTCAAGATCTCAAGCCGCAAGACCGATCCGCGATACCACAACCCGGCATGGCCCCGCCGCAGACGCTGCAAGGAGGGCAATCTGGCCTATTTCTACGATCATTGGGGCTATCGCGATTATGACATCGTGGCCCAGCTTGACGCCGATCATGTGCCCGGGCCGGGCTATCTGCGCGAAATGGTGCGCCCCTTTGCCGATCCGGCCGTGGGCTATGTCAGCGCGCCTTCGATCTGTTCGGCCAATGCCGATGCCAGTTGGGCCGCGCGGGCGCGGCTGCAATCAGAGGCGGCGTTTCATGGCGTGTTCCAGCTTGGCTATACGGGCAGCCTTGCACCGATGTGCATCGGGTCGCACTACGCGGTGCGCACGGCGGCGCTCAAGGCGGTGGGCGGGCTTGGCCCGGAACTGGCCGAGGATCATTCGACCTCGATGATCCTGAACGCGGGCGGCTGGCGCGGGGTGCATGCGATGGACGCCATCGCCATCGGCGACGGGCCGCGCACACTGGCCGACATGGTCACACAGGAATTCCAGTGGTCGCGCAGTCTGGTGGCGCTGCTCTTGACGCATACGCCGCGCTATCTGCGGGCCTTGCCCTGGCGGCTGCGGTTCCAGTTTCTGTTTTGTCAGGCGCTCTATCCGATGCTCGCGCTCAGTGCGGCGCTGATCTATGCCCTGCCGATTGCCGCGCTGTGGTTCGATCAGCCCTATGCCCATGTCACCTATGCCGGGTTTCTGGGCCACAGCCTGCCCACGGTGGCGGCGATCACGCTCTTTGCATGGCAGATCCGGCGCGATGGGCTGTTCCGGCCGCAAGATGCACGCGTGATCAGTTGGGAAAAGGCGCTGTTCTTGCTGGTGCAATGGCCCTGGGTCGCGTGGGGCTGCATCATGGCGCTGCGTGACCGGGTGACGGGGCGCTTTGTGGATTTCCGCATCACGCCCAAGGGCGCCGACAGCGCCGCCCCTTTGCCCTATCGGATCCTTGCGGTCTATGGCGTATTGCTGATCGGCGCGGTGGCGCCTGTGCTGATCCTTGACCGGGTCGAGGATGCGGCGGGCTTTTACCTGTTATCGGCCCTGAACGGGTTATTCTATGCGGCCATACTCTGGGTCGCGGTCTTGGGCCATATCCGCGAAACCGGGCTGGCGCGGGGGCCGCATCGCTGGTGGCGCGAGATGCGCCCGCATCTGGGCACCGCCGGGCTGGGGGCCGTGCTTGTGGTCTCGGCCATATCGCTGCGCGCGGCCGAAGGCGTGCATGCGCTGACGTATGGCACGGGCCTGACCGCGCTGACACGCACC
Organism: uncultured Roseicyclus sp.; assembly: GCF_937892565.1. Taxonomy (GTDB): domain Bacteria; phylum Pseudomonadota; class Alphaproteobacteria; order Rhodobacterales; family Rhodobacteraceae; genus Roseicyclus. Next base: position 73,797 of record NZ_CALAHQ010000004.1, read on the forward strand.
GAATTCATCGTCTCGGGTGCCGCCAGCGGGGCCGAGGTTGGCGCCGCACGCATCCGGTTCAACACCCCATCTCTGACCTGGCCCCGCGCGGCCACCCCCGAAAAGGAGACCCCCGATGCTACCCCCTAGCAGCATGCCGTTCTTCCTTCAGCGCCGGACGATGGTGCTTGGCACGATAGCCGCAGGTGCGGCAAGTGCCTTGTCCTTGCGGCCCTCGCCCGGCTCCGTGCCGCCCGGCACGATCCCCTTTGGCGCCTATGACCCCGGTGGCGATTTCGCCGACGAAACCGATTTCGTGATCGAACACCTGTTCTTGCCCTGGGAAGATGTGGCGATCAGTTCGCTCTTTGACGCCGACCGCTACGCCCGCGACCGCAACCGCGCGCTTTTGGTCACGCTTGAGCCATGGACATGGTCGCGCAGCGAGCGCAACACACCCGCAGCGCTGCGTCGTGGCATCCGCGATGGCGCCTATGACGCCACGATGCGATCCATCTGCAATGTGCTGGCCGCCTTGGAAAGCCCGCTGACATTGCGCTGGGGCCACGAGATGGATGACGACAACGGCCAGTTCATCTGGGCTGGCTGGCAGCCAGATGACTACATCGCCGCCTATCGGCGCATAACCGATATCGCCCGTGAAACGGTGCCCGGCATCAATCTGATGTGGTCACCCTTGGGCGATGCGGGGATGGAGGCCTATTATCCCGGCGATGATCATGTCGATCTGACCGGGCTGACGGTCTTTGGATTGCAAGCATGGGACCGGGCCAAATACGGCCGCGACCGCAGCTTTGGGGAAATCCTTGGGCCCCGCTACGACCGCGCCGCGACCTTTGGCAAACCGGTGGTGGTGGCAGAGCTGGGCTATAGCGGCGATGCCGCCTATCTGGCCGCGTGGGACCGCGATGTGCGCAGCCTGGCCACCAGCTTTCCCACCCTGGTGGGCGTGGTCTATTTCAACTACCCCGAGGTCTATGACTGGCCCGAGGATTTCGGCCGCCCCGATTGGCGGGTCAATGAGCGGTTGATCGCGATGTCGAGCTGATCGCAACACACGATCGGCAGGGTTTCGCTGATCGAACTTTGCCGGGCAAGATTTTGACCCCGCGCGGATTTCACAAGGATCCGCGCGGGCTGTTCCCGTTGCGCCTGTCGCTGTGGGTTGGGTGGGTTTGACGGCCCTGTGTCCGCGTGCCAGCTAAGGTGCGCGGCGCAGCCATGCAGCGGGCCACGGCCCCTGCCCCGGTCGGTGCTGCACAGCGCGGGCAAGGGGGCTCATTGACATGACATTTTTCACACGATCCGCCATGGCGGCACTTTGCCTTGCGGTGATGGCGTTGCAATCGGCGGCGCTTGCCCACAGCCCCCGCCCGCCAGAGGCCGGCGCGACACAGGCCCCGCCCCCGCGCCAAGGCGGCGGTCGCCCGGTGCAGTTCGACTGGCTGGCCAATCGCCCCGATCCGGCCGCGCGCGCCCCGCGCCCCTCGGCAAGACAGATGCGCGCACCGGGTCACGGCACGTATATCTGTTCGGCGGCGGGCTTTGGCGCCATGTCGCGTTGCACCGAACGCTAAGCCCACAGGGTGCGTTGACTTGCGCCTTGGCGCGGTGCAATCTGCGATCTCAGATCAAGGATGGCGGCGTCAAAGGGCGGATATGCAGCAGTTTCTGGCGGCCATCAACGGTGCAGAGCCATCGCCGCTTCAGCGCGACAGCCTGCAACAGCAGATTTACGACCGCTTGCATGCCGGGCTGATCGCAGGCGCCTTTCGCCCCGGTGAGGCGATCTCCAGCCGCGGGCTTGCCCAGCAACTGTCCGTCAGCGCGATGCCCGTGCGCGAGGCCTTGACGCGGCTGACCGCCGAAGGGGCGCTGGAACTGACCGCCAGCCGCACGCTGCGGGTGCGGGTGCTTTCGCGCGAAGATTTCGATGAGGTGACGGCCATTCGTACCCGGCTGGAAGGCATGGCCGCCCAACGCGCGGGGGAACAGTTTGATGGCGCCGACATCGCCCGCATCCGCGCGCTGCATGCCGATCTGGCGCAGGCCGCCGATCACGGCGATGCCGACCGCTATCTGGCCGCCAATGCAAGCTTTCACGCCGGCATCTATGCCGCCGCGCGCTGGCCGCTCTTGCTGGGCATGATCCAGCGGCTCTGGCTGATCGTGGGCCCGTCGATCCGCGCCAGCGTGCCCGATCAGGGGCATGTCAGCCGCTCGATGGGGCATCATGACGCCATGGTGGCGGCCATGGCGCTGCGCGATGCCACGGCGCTGCGGGCGGCCATTCTTGACGACATCACCACCGCCGCCCGCGACATCCGCGCCACCCTGGTCGGCGCGGGAACGGCCGCCGCAACCCACCGCCAAAAGGAAGAGACCGCGAAATGAACATCCTTCGCTCCCTGACGCCGCCGCCGGGTCTGCGGGTTGTGATCACCGCAGGCGCGGCCGGGATCGGTCAGGCCATCGCGCGCGGCTTTCTGGAGGCGGGCGGGGCGGTCCATGTCTCGGATATCGATGCCGGGGCGGTGGCGCAGGCGACGCAGAATGGATGCATCGGCACGGTCTGTGATGCCGCCGACCCGGACCAGTCGCGCGCACTATTTGAGCAAGCCCGCGCGGCGATGGGCGGGCTTGATGTGGTGATCGCCAATGCCGGCATCGCCGGGCCGACCGTCGGCATCGCCGATGTCGATGAGGCCGCGTGGGACCGCACGCTCGAGGTGAACCTGCGCGGCGCCTATCTGGCGGCGCGGTTTGGCGCCCCCGATCTGATCGCCAGCCGCGGCAGCTTCATCGCCATCTCGTCGGTCGCAGGGCGAATGGGCTTTGCGCTGCGCACGCCCTATGCGGCGTCGAAATGGGGCGTTGTGGGGCTGGTCAAAAGCCTTGCGGTGGAACTGGGCCCGCAAGGGGTGCGGGCAAATGCGATCCTGCCCGGCATTGTGCGCGGCCCGCGCATCGAACGCGTCATCGCCGCACGCGCCCAGCACCTTGGCCAAAGCCATGCGGAAACCGAAAAGCAGACCCTTGAAAAGGTCTCGCTCCGCCGCATGGTCGCGCCCGAGGACATCGCGGCGATGTGCCTGTTTCTGGCAGCACCCGCTGGGGCCAACATCACCGGCCAAAGCTTGAGCGTATGCGCCGGCGTGGAGGGGTTGTGATGCGCCCCGACCCCATCGCGGTGATCGGCGCGGGGCTGATCGGTTCGGCCTGGGCCTTTGGCTTTGCGCGCGCGGGCCACCCGGTCACGCTCTGGGATCAATGGCCAGAGGCCGCGCAGGCGGCACACGCCCGCGTGACCGAAATTGCCACCGACATGCAGGCCGCTGGGCTGCTGGACGGGCAAACGCCCGCGCAGGTGGCGGCGCGTGTGACGCTGGCCCCCGATCTTGAAACATGCGTGAAGAACGCCCTTCATGTCCAAGAAAACGTTTCTGAAAATGTCGATGTCAAGCGCGCGGTCTTTGCCGCCCTTGATGCCGCGGCGCTTCCCGATGCGGTCCTGGCAAGCTCTACCTCGGCGCTTCTGCCCTCCAGCTTCACCGAAACGCTCAAGGGCCGCGCGCGCTGTCTGGTGGCCCACCCGATCAACCCCCCCAGCCTGATCCCTGCGGTGGAAATCGTGCCCGCCCCATGGACGGGTGCCACCGCAATGGACCGCTGCGCCGCCACCATGGCGGGGATCGGCCAAAAGCCCATCCGCATGGCGCGCGAGATCGACGGCTTCATCATGAACCGGCTGCAAGGCGCGCTGTTGCAAGAGGCGATGCGCCTTGTGGCCGATGGCATCGCAACGCCTGAGGATATCGACACCGGCATCCGCGACGGGCTTGCGCCGCGCTGGTCGCTGTGCGGCCCGTTCGAGGCGATCGATCTGAACGCGCCCGGCGGCGTGCGCGATTATGTGGCCCGCTACGGGCCGATGTATCGCATCATCGGCGCGCGTCAGACGACGCTCCCCGATTGGGAGGGCGCAACGCTCGACCGGATCGAGGCCGCGCGCCGTGCCGCGCTGCCGCTTGCCGATCTGCCCAAGGCACAGACCCGCCGCGACCGGCGCCTGATGGCCTTGATGGCGCATTTTCGCCGCGAAACACCCCAAAGCTGACCCCAGAGCCGACCCAAGGAAAGGGACCGCCCCCATGGCCGCCAAAACCCGCAAAGTGATCATCTCCTGCGCCGTGACGGGCGCGATCCACACGCCGTCAATGTCGCCGCATCTGCCGGTGACGCCACAGGAAATCATCGCCGACGGGCTGAAGGCCGCCGAAGCCGGGGCCACGATCCTGCATCTGCATGCGCGCGACCCCGAAACGGGCCGCCCGACGCAAGACCCCGACGCATTCCGGGCCTTCTTGCCGCAACTCAAACAGGCCACGGGCGCGGTTCTGAACCTGACCACGGGGGGCTCGCCGCATATGAGCGTGGCCGAACGCATGCGCCCGGCCGCAGACCTCAAGCCCGAGGTGGCATCGCTCAACATGGGGTCGATGAATTTCGGGCTCTACCCGATGCTCGACCGCTTCAAGGAATTCCGCCATGATTGGGAACGGGCGCATCTGGAAAACAGCCGCGATCTGGTGTTCAAGAACACCTTTGCCGATATCGAGCATATCTTGCGCATCGGCAACGCCAACCACACGCGCTTCGAATTCGAGTGCTATGATACCAGCCATCTCTACAATCTTGCCCATTTTGTCGATCGCGGTCTGGTCAGGGCGCCCTTTCTGGTACAGACGGTCTTTGGCCTTTTGGGCGGGATCGGCGCCCACCCCGAGGATGTGGCGCATATGAAGCGCACCGCCGACCGGCTGTTTGGCGATGCCTATGTCTGGTCGGTGCTGGGGGCGGGGCGCAACCAGATGCCGGTCGCAGCCCTTGCCGCCGCCCAAGGGGGCAATGTGCGTGTGGGGCTGGAGGATTCGCTCTGGATCGCGCCGGGGCGGCTGGCCGAAAGCAATGCCGATCAGGTGCGCAAGGTGCGCGAGATCCTGACCGGCCTCAGCCTCGAGGTGGCCAGCCCGGATGAGGCGCGCCAGATGCTCGATCTGAAAGGGGCGGATGGTGTCGCCTTCTGATCGGGGTCCGGTGATGGTCACGGGCGGCAGGCGGGGCATGGGGGCCGCAACGCTGTGCCGCGACGTGCAATCGCGCCGGGTCGGAAGGGCCGATGAAATCGCCCAAGCCGTGGTCTGGCTGTTGTCGGATACGGCCAGCCATGTCACCGGCACCATCGTCGAGATCTCGGGCGGGCGCTGACGGGCGCCCCGTTGCTAGCCAATGACCGGACGGATGCTGCGCGGGGCCAGCACAACGCCATCGGGCAAGCACGCGCTGAGCACGACGCCCTGAACCTCAAGGCTGTAGCTGTCAAGCGTGATGCCCCGGCGGCGATATTTGGCGCGCTTGACATACCATTCTTGCAAAAGCGGCTTGATCAGCGCGGGCAACAGCGGCGAAGTCTCGGGGCGGAACTGTCCGGTCGCGATACCTTGCGCGATCACATCGGTAAAGAAACGCTCGGTCAGCATTTCGCTGTCCACGGCCATGCGGCGTTCGGCGGGGGGGAAATTCTTGGCCTCCATGAAGGCAAAGGTGAACCATGGCAACAGCGCCTCGGTCAGGCGCAGATGGGTATCGATCAGCCATGTCAGATGCGCAACCGCATCTTGCGTCACTGCCTCGGGCGGGGACGACAGAACGCGCTGCACAAGATCGGCCACCTCGGCCAGGATCATTTTCAAGAGCGTCGTCTTGCTGTCGAAATAGGCATAAAGCCCCCCCGCCGACAGCCCCGAGGCTTGCGACAGATCGCGCAGCGACATCGCCTGAAACCCGCCGCGGTTCGACAGATCAAGGGCCGCCTCCAGGATGCGGGCAAGCCGCGGCACGGCCACGGCGGGCTTGCGCACGCTGATCGTGTCGTGATGGCGCGCCAGAATGGAGCGGCACAATTCCTCGATCGTGGGCATCGCCACAATGGCGCCCGGCACAGGGTCAGGGGTTGGGCTGGCTTTGATCATCGATACACCTTGGTCCAGGCAGGAATCTGTTGCCAAATTCGGGGTCGGTGTCTACCAGTATCTATCGAACGATCGCTCGAAAAGGAAGGGAGGCCTTGACGACCGTGTCGCAGATTGCCGCCAATCCATGGCCCGGGCTGACCGGGAAAACCGCACTTGTGACGGGCGCGTCGTCTGGGCTGGGCGCGCATTTCGCGCGGCTTCTGGCGCGGGAGGGGGTCATGGTCACGCTCGCCGCGCGGCGGATGGATCCGATGGTGGCGCTCACCGCCGAGATCACCGCTGCGGGCGGCACGGCCGAGGCGCTGGGGCTCGACGTGGGCGATACCGACGCGGTCGAACGGGTTCTTTCCGGGCGCCGATTCGACATCCTGGTCAACAACGCCGGCATCGGCGATGCCGGTTCGGCGCTTGAACAGACCACAGCCCAGATCGACGCCATGCTCGACGTCAACCTAAAGGGCGCCTTCCACGTGGCCCGGGCGGTGGCGGCGGGGATGCGCGACGCGGGCGGGGGCGCGATCGTGAACATCGCCTCGATCCTCGCCCATCGGGTGACGGCACGCACCGCAGCCTATGCTGCATCCAAGGCCGGGCTTCTGCATCTGACCCGCGCGCTGGCGCTGGAATGGGCGCGCCACGGCATCCGGGTCAACGCGCTCTGCCCGGGCTACATCGAAACCCCGATCAACGCCGATTTCTTCGCGACCGAGGCCGGGGCGACGCTGATCCGGCGCATCCCGCAGCGGCGGCTGGGCCGACCCGAAGATCTTGATGGGGCGCTCCTGCTGCTCGTCTCGGATGCGGGCCGCTACATCACGGGTGCCGATATCGTGGTCGATGGCGGCCATCTGGTCACCTCACTCTGAGCGGCTGAACGCAGGGAACCCCCATGGATTTCACCCTTTCCCCCCGCATCGAGGATTTTCGCGCCCGGATCGCGCGCTTCGTCGATGAGGCGGTGATGCCCGTTGAGGCCGATCGCACGCAGTGGGACGCGCATGGCAACATCGCCCATGCGCCGCTGCACGATCTGCGCGCGCGCGCCCGCGCGGACGGGTTGTGGTGCCTGCAACTCAGGCCCGAAACCGGCGGTCAGGGCCTGGGCAAGATCGGCATGGCCGTATGCTACGAGGAAATGAACCGCTCGATCTTCGGGCCGGTGGTGTTCAATTCCGCCGCCCCCGATGATGGCAACATGATGGTGCTGGAACAGGCCGCCACGCCCGCACAAAAGGCGCGCTGGCTGGCGCCCATCGTGGCGGGCGACGTGCGGTCGGCATTCGCGATGACCGAACCCCATCCGGGCGGCGGATCAGACCCCGGCATGATGCGGACCACGGCGACCAGACGCGGCGACAGCTATGTGATCCGGGGGCGCAAATGGTTCATCACCGGGGCGGCAGAGGCGCAGCATTTCATCTTGCTCGCCCGCACCTCGGACGATCCGCGCCGGGGGCTGACGGCCTTTTTGTTCGACCGCGACGAACCGGGCTGGCACATCGACCGCCGCATCCCGATCATGGGCCCCGAGGAACATGGCGGGCATTGCGAACTGGTGTTCGAGGATCTGGTGCTGCCCGCCGACCGGATCCTTCTGGGCGAAGGCCTGGGGCTGAAGCTGACGCAGATGCGGCTGGGGCCTGCGCGGCTGACCCATTGCATGCGCTGGCTGGGTCTGGCCAAGCGCTGCACGGAAATCGCGCGCGATTATGCCGACAGCCGCCATGGGTTCGGCGTGCGCCTGTCGGATCGCGAAAGCATCCAGATCAAGCTGGGCGATCTGGCCATGGGCATCGAGATCGGCCGCCTGTTGGTGATGAAGGCCGCATGGGAGCTGGAGCGCGGCGGATTTGCCAGGAAAGAGGTGTCGATGGCCAAGATCCATGTCGCCAATCTGTTGCACAAGGCTGCCGATGTGGCGATCCAGATCAACGGGGCGCGCGGCTACAGCTGCGACACGGTGCTGGAATGGATTTACCGCTACGCCCGTCAGGCGCGGCTCGTCGATGGCGCCGATGAGGTGCACCAGATGGTGTTGAACCGCCATCTGGCCGACGAGGGGCGCGATTTCTGGCGCTGGGACAGCGCGTCTGGCTGAAATCAGGGCAAGGGGGGACGACACGCCATGTTCAGCGATCCGCATCTGGCCCCGCGCGCGGCGAATTTCCGGCCGCTGACGCCGCTTGACCTGTTGGCGCGCACGCTCGAATGCCATGGCGCACGCCCGGCCGTGGCATGGCGCGACCATGTCTGGAGCTATGCGGAGTTCGGCGATCTGGTGGCGCGCATGGCCGGCGCGCTGGCCGCACAGGGCGTGGGGCCGGGCGATGTCGTGTCGGTGGCGCTTGGCAACCGCCCCGAGATGCTGGCCGCCCATTTCGCCGTGCCCGCGTTGGGGGCGGTTCTCAACACGCTCAACATCCGCCTGTCCAGCGCGGAATTGGGCTATATCCTTGATCATGCGGGCAGCAAGATCCTGGTGGCCGAGGCCGCCTATCTGCCCGATGCGGCCGATGCGCCTTTGCCCCGGCTGGTCTTGTGCAGCGCGCCCGGCGCGGGCGACGGCATCGACTGGTTTTCCGGACCTCTGCCCGATCTTGACCTGACGGGCGCCATCATGGACGAGGCGCAGCCCATCGCGCTCAACTACACCTCGGGGACGACGGGAAAACCCAAGGGCGTCGTCTATACCCATCGCGGCGCATACCTGAACGCGGTGGGCAATGTGCTGGCGCTGGGGCTGACCTGCGACAGCCGCTATTTGTGGACGCTGCCCCTGTTTCATTGCAACGGCTGGTGTCAGGGCTGGGCGGTGACGGCGGCGGGGGGCTTGCATGTCTGCCTCGACCGGGTCGATCCGGGGCTGATCCTGTCGGAAATCGACCGCCATGCCGTCACCCACATGAGCTGTGCGCCGGTGGTGCTTTACATGCTGCTTGACCATGCCACACAGGCCCCGCCCGTGCGGGTGCGGGTGACGACTGGCGGCGCGGCGCCGACGCCTGCGCTTTTGGCGGGGCTGTCGAAACTCGGCTTTGATCTGACGCATATGTATGGGCTGACCGAAAGCTATGGGCCCGCCACGTTGAACGACCCCGGCGATCCGGCCGCCGACCCGGACACGCGCGCGGCGTTGATGGCCCGCCAGGGCCGGCGTCACCCCACCGCCGGGCGCGCGCGCGTGCTGGATGAACACGGCCATGACGTGCCCGCCGATGGCACAACCATGGGCGAGATCGTGCTGGCCGGGAACACCCTGATGGCCGGTTATTTCCGCAACGCCGAAGCCACCGAGGCGGCGTTTCGCGGCGGGATGTTCTGGTCGGGCGATCTGGCGGTGGTTCATCCCGACGGACAGATCCAGATCCGCGACCGCGCCAAGGATATCATCATCACCGGCGGCGAAAATGTCTCGAGCCTCGAGGTGGAAACGGTGCTTTACCGCCACCCCGATGTGCTGCTGGCCGCCGTGGTGGCCGCACCCGATCCGAAATGGGGCGAAACGCCTTGGGCCTTTGTCGAATTGCGCCAGGGTGCCAGCACCAGCGCCGCCGCGCTGGAGGCGTTCTGCAAGGACAATCTCGCGGGCTACAAGCGCCCGCGGCGCTTTGTGTTCGGCCCCCTGCCCCGCACGGCCACCGGCAAGATCCAGAAGTTCGTGCTGCGCGCGCACGCGGCCGACACCATCGCCGCCGAGACGGTCGCATGAGCGGCGCGGGCATCGATCGCGTGGCTTTGGCCGAATGGCTGGCCCAGCGCCTGCCGGGATCGGGTCTGCCCGCGCTGACCCCCATCGGCGGCGGGCAATCCAACCCGACATGGTTCGTCGATTGGGGCACCGCCCGGCTTGTGCTGCGCAAAAAGCCCCAAGGCCCGATCCTGCCCGGGGCGCATGCGGTCGAGCGCGAATTTCGCGTGCTGCGCGCGCTGTGGAACAGCGATGTGCCGGTTCCCCGCGCGCTGTGGCTTGAGGAAGACACACACATCCTAGGCACGCCCTTTTACGTGATGGAGCGGCTGGACGGGCGGGTGTTCAACGACACCAGCCTGCCCGGCTTGTCGCCGGCTGAACGGCGCGCGATGTATCTGGACATGGCGCGCGTTCTGGCGCGGCTGCATGCGGTGCGCCCCGATGCGGTGGGGCTGGCCGATTTCGGCAAGCCCGGCAATTACTTTGCCCGCCAGATCAGCCGCTGGAGCGCGCAATACGCCGGGTCGACCGGGCCGCGCATCGCGGCGCTGGATTTTCTGGTGGACTGGCTGCCCGGCCATATGCCGCCAGATGACGGCGCGGTCGCAATCGCGCATGGCGATTTCCGGCTGGGCAACATGATGTGGCATCCGACCGAGCCCCGCATCATCGGGGTGCTGGATTGGGAATTGTCCACGCTCGGCCATCCGCTGGCCGATCTGGGCTTTTGTGCCATCCCGTGGCACAGCGCCCCCGATGAATATGGCGGGCTTATGGGCAGCGATTGGCAGGCCGCCGGCATTCCCGCACGCGATGGCTTTGTGGCCGAATATCTGGCCCATGCGCGCCCCACCGGCCCGCTTTTGCCGTTTCACATCGCGTTTGCGCTGTTTCGTTTTGCGGTGATCTTTGTGGGCATCGCGGACCGCGCGCGGGCCGGATCGGCCGCATCGCGCGAAGCGGCCGATCTTGGCCCACTGGCCGAACGCTTTGCACGCCGCGCACGCGAGGTGATCGCGGCCATCGAACCATCACAGGGGGCAAGCCATGGTGCTGTTTAAGGCAATCGATGCACTCAACATCGCGATTGGCAAGACAATCAGCCTGTTGATCTGGGCGGGGATCGTGGTGCTGTGCTACGAGGTGGTGGCGCGCTACATCTTTGGCCAGCCGACGCTTTGGGCACATGGCTACACGCAGCGCATCTTTGGCTCCTATTTCGTGCTGGTGGGCGCCTATACGCTGATCCGCAACGATCATGTGCGGGTCGATCTGTTGCTCAACACGGGCTCTGCGCGGCGGCGGGCGCTGCTCGATCTGCTCAATTTCAGCTTCCTGATCATCTGGGGCGCGGTCCTGTCCTGGGAGGCGTTCTGGTTTTTCGAAGACAGCTGGCGCTTTGGCGAGGTCGATGAAAGCGCGCTGCGCCACCCGATGTGGCCGGTCAAGCTGGCCATGTTCGCGGGTGTCGCGCTGATCACGTTGCAAGGCGTGGTGGAAGCAGTGCGCGCGATGATCCGTATCGTCAATCCGGACGCCGATCTTGGCCGTGCCGCAACCGCGGGGAGTGCCGCACAATGACCCCCGAACTTCTGACGCTGGGCATGTTCGGCATGCTGCTGGTCGCGATCTTGCTCGGCGTGTCGCTGTCTTTTGCCTTGGGCGGCACGGCGGTGGTGTTCGGGCTGTTGATGTTTGGTCCCAACGGCATGTTCACCATCGTGTCGACCATGTTCGGATCGATGTGGTCGATCTTGTTGTCGGCCATTCCGCTGTTCGTGTTCATCGGCGTGGCGCTGGCGCGATCGAGGATCGCCGAGGATCTCTATCACGCCTTCTACCTGTGGTCGGGGCGGATGCCGGGGGGATTGCTGATCGGCACCTCGGGCTTTGCCGCGACGCTGTCGGCGATGACGGGAAGCTGCGCGGCCTCGACCGTGACGACGGGGCTTGTGGGCATGCCCGCCATGGCGCAGCGCGGCTATGACAGGCGCTTTGTGCTGGGCACCATCGGGGCATCGGGCACCTTGGGGATCTTGATCCCGCCCTCGATCACGCTGATCTTGATCGGCATGCAGACCGGGCAATCGGTGGGCCGGCTGTTCATGGGCGGGCTGGTGGCGGGGCTGTTCCTGCTGGCCATGTTCATGGCCTATGTGGCGATCAAGAGCTGGCGCAATCCCGCCCTTGCGCCGCCATCCGACACCACCGCACCCCTGGCGGAGCGCATCGGGTCGCTGCGCGCGGTGATCTTGCCCTTGATGGTGATCTTGTCGGTTCTGGTGTCGATCTTTGCGGGCATCGCGACCCCCACCGAAGCGGCCGCCGTGGGCGCGCTGGCGGTGGTTCTGTCGGTGGCGATCCGGGGCGAGTTGACGCTCGATTACATGCGCAAGATCAGCCATGACACCGCGTCGATGACCGGCATGGTGATCTGGATCGTGTTTGGCGCCTCGGCCTTTGTGGCGGTTTATGGCGGCGGCGGCGGCACGCGCTTCATGACCAGCTTTCTGCTGGGCATCGAGATCGAGCCCTGGATGATGATCTTGCTGATGCAGTTGATCACGCTGATCCTGGGCATGTTTCTGGATCCCATCGGGATCATCTTGCTGGTGCTGCCGATCTTTTTCCCGATCGTCACCGCATTGGGCTATGATCCGATCTGGTTTTGCATCCTGTTCCAGCTGAACCTGTGCATCGGCTACATCTCGCCGCCCTTTGGCTATAATCTGTTCTATCTCAAGACGTTGAGCCCGCAGACGCCGATCCTTGAGATCTACAAGGCGATTTTCCCGTTCTTTTTTCTGATGCTGGCCACGGGGGCCGCGATTTTCCTGTTCCCCGAAATCGTGACCAGCTTCACCGCCATCCCCGCGCGTTGAGGCGCCGGGGCGACTGCCCACCAGAGGAGGAGAAGACCATGACAGACAAGACCCAACCGCTTTCACGCCGCGGCTTTTTCGCCGCGTCGGCAGGCGCTGCTGCTGGCGTCACGCTGGCTGCACCGCCGGTGATTGCACAATCCAAGACCGTCTGGCGCATGCAGACCCATTGGCCGACCGGCAACTGGTATTACGAAGATGTCTTCGTGAAGTTCTGCAACCGCATCACCGAGGCCACCGGCGGCGAGCTGACCGTGGAACCCCACGCCCCCGAAAGCCTTGTGCCGACCGGCGAAGTGCTGAACGCCGTGCGCCGTGGCTTGCTGGAAAGCGCCTTCATCTATCCGGCCTACTGGATCGGGCGCGTGCCCGCCGCAGGTCACCTGAACGGCCATATCGGCGTCTGGGACCGCCACGAGGAAATGGACATCTTCTACTATGAAATGGGCGCGCTGGATGTGATCCGCGAAGCCTATGCCGAGCAAGGTGTCCATCAGGTGGGCCCGGTGTCCTATTCGGGTCTGACGCTGTGGGGCAACCGCCCGCTGCGCACCACCGCCGATTTCGCGGGCTGGCCGGTGCGTTCGACGGGGGCGGCGGGCCTTGTGCTGGCCAAGATGGGCGCATCGCCCGTGTCGATCCCGGGCGGCGAGCTGTATCAGGCGCTGCAGTCGGGCGTGGTCGAAGGCGCGCATTGGGGATCGACCTCGACCGCATGGGGCATGAATTTCCAGGAAGTGTGCAAATACATCATGGAGCCCGATCTGCTTGGCCATCTGAACGGCGAAGTCATGGTGGGTCTGGATGCCTGGAACGCGGTCGGCGACGACCATCGCGCCGTCGTCACCGAAATCGTGCGCGCCACCTCGGCCGAGGCGGCGGCGCATTTCCTCTATCGCGATATCACCTTCAAGCAGAAATTCGTTGCCGAAATGGGCGGTGAACTGGTGCGCATCGATGATGAGGCGCTGGCAGCATTGCGCACCGCCTCGCTGGCGGTCGTGGATGACTTCTCGGTGCAAGACCCGACCTATTGCGGTCGTCTGGGTGAAATGCTGCACGAATTCCTGCGCATGACAGGACGTGCCTGATCGCCTAGTGTCAAGATCTGCGGGGGCCGGTGCGCCGGCCCCCGCGTGTTGTGCGACCTGACAGATGAGGACATCATGCCCCTTCCCGCCACCATGACCGTGGTTGAAATCTCGCAATTCGGCGGGCCAGAGGTCTTGCTGCCTGCGACAGCGCCCGTGCCGCAACCCGGCGAGGGCCAGATCCTGATCCAGATCGCCTATGCCGGGGTGAACCGCCCCGACGCCTTGCAGCGCGCCGGAAACTATGCGCCCCCCAAGGATGCCTCGCCCCTTCCGGGGCTCGAGGCTTCGGGCCATGTGGCGGCCATCGGCCCCGGCGTGACGCGCTGGGCGGTGGGCGATGCGGTCTGTGCGCTCTTGCCGGGTGGCGGCTATGCCGAATATGCCGTAACCGCCGCCGATCACGCCCTGCCCGTGCCGCGCGGCATGTCGCTGGAGGCCGCGGCGGGGCTCTGCGAGACGTTTTTCACCGTCTGGACCAATGTGTTCTTGCGCGGCCGCCTGACGGCGGGCGAGAAATTCCTTGTGCATGGCGGATCCTCGGGTATCGGCACGACGGCGATTCAACTGGCGCGCCTGCGCGGTGCGCGGGTCTTTGCCACCGCAGGCTCGGATGAGAAATGCGCGGCCTGCGTGGCTTTGGGTGCCGAACAGGCGATCAATTACCGCACCACCGATTATGTGGCCGCCCTGCGCGCCGAAAAGGGCGCCGATGTGATCCTCGACATGGTGGGGGGCGACTATATCGCGCGCAATCTCGATGCGCTGGCGATGGATGGGCGGCTGGTGCAGATCGCTTATCTGCAAGGCTCCAAGGTCTCGCTTGACATGATGCAGGTGATGACGCGGCGGCTGACGATCACGGGATCGACACTGCGCCCGCAATCGCACGCGGCCAAGGCCGCCATCGCCCGCGATCTTCTGGCCGAGGTCTGGCCGCATCTGGACAGCGGCGCGATTGCCCCGGTGATGGACAGCGTCTTTCCCTTGGCCGAAGCGGCCCGGGCGCATGCGCGGATGGAAAGTTCGGCCAATATCGGCAAGATCATCCTCAAGGTGATCTGAGCATGGGCGATTGGCGCGATCACGACCTGTCGCGGCGTCACCGGATCGCCTCGACCGGCACGCCGGGTCTGATGTTGACCTTGCGTCAGCGCGGCGCGGCGGGGCCACCGGTGCTGTTCGTGCATGGCGCGACCTTTTCGGGGCGGCTCTTCGACATCCCTCATCCCGGTCTGAACTGGCTGCAGGTGGCCGCCGATGCGGGCTTTGCCGCCTATGCCATCGACATCCGGGGCTATGGGCTGTCAAAACCCGATGCCTTTCCCGAAGGCCGGGCCTATGCCCAGGGCCACGAGGCCATCGCCGATATCGGCGATGCCGTCGACTGGATCGCGGCGCGCCATGGCGGAGCAAGGGTGGCGCTGGTGGGCTGGTCATGGGGCACGCTGACCACATCGCGCTATGCGCTGGGGGCGGGCGCGGGCAAGATCCGCGCGCTGGCGCTTTACGCGCCCATCTATGCCGAGGTGAACGCGGAATGGGTCGCCGTCATGGCCGACCCCGCCGACAA
Source organism: uncultured Roseicyclus sp. (assembly GCF_937892565.1). GTDB lineage: Bacteria > Pseudomonadota > Alphaproteobacteria > Rhodobacterales > Rhodobacteraceae > Roseicyclus. Next base: position 89,069 of record NZ_CALAHQ010000004.1, read on the forward strand.
GACCCGCCACCGCGATTTCGCCCCCTATCGCCATGTCACGCTCGACGACACCCGCGCGCGCTGGGATGCGCAACTGCCGCAAGGGGCCGATTGGCGCGATGAGGCCGTGTTGCAGGCGATGGTTGCCGCCTCGATCGACGATGATGGCGGGGCATCCGATCATTTCCGCGTGCCCAACGGCACATTTCTCGATCTGTGGGAATGCTTCAATGGCCGGCCCATCCATGACCCGGGCGCCATCACCTGCCCCACGCTCCTGATCCGGGGCGCACAGGATCCGACCTCGACCCGCACCGACACGCTGGCGCTGTTCGACCGCTTGGGGGCCACCGATCGCACCTATGTCGAGATCGCGGGCGGCACGCATTTCATCAATGCCGAAGCCCGTGCGCCGGCCTTGTTGGATGCGGTGAACGCTTTCCTGCGCCGGACGGCCCAACCCTAGACAAGCCCCCCTGAGGCCGCATGTCGCACTGGAATTCGCGCGGGGGTGCGGCAGAACCTTCCTCCATGGGAAGGTTTGGCGCAATTCTCCGCAACAGGCTTGCCGCGGCACTTGTCGTGCTGGGCTTGGCGCTGTCGGGCTTTGCCCATCGCCCCGCCGCCCAGCCCCTGCCCGAGCCCCAGATCGCGGCCTATCTGGCGCTTGGCGGCTCGCTCCATGATCTGTGCCTGACCGATGATCCGGGCGGGCATGGCGAGCATGAGGGGATGCTCTCGGACTGCCCGGCCTGCACGCTGTGCAAGGGCATGGCGCTTGCGGGCGCGCAGGCCGGGCCATCCGCGCCAGTGGGTTGCGGCAAGACCCGTGCGATCTGGCCTGCGCTTGCGGTTCCCATCGGCCCTGTTCCCCATCTCCCCGAGGCACGCGCCCCCCCGGTTGCCGCGGTGATCTAATCCCCAGAGCGCAGCTTGCGGCTTGGCTTGGGTCTCAAGACCCTGCGCGCTGCCGACTGTCTTGATCAGCACGATCCATCGGGCCCTTGCGCCCCTGCCGGACGGCCCCCCCGCGGGCTGCGGCCATTCCAACATAGATGAACGGATCAAAACCGATGAAACACCTGATTGCTCTTGCAGCCCTTGCGCTGCCGCTTGCCGTCGCCACCGAGACCGCAGCCCATGCCACCTTCGCCGAAACCGAGGTGGTTCAGAACCAGACCGCCCGCCTGACGCTCCGCGTGCCCCATGGCTGCGGCGACGAGGCCACGCTGCGCGTGCGCATCCAGATCCCCGAGGGCGTCATCTCCGCTCAACCCATGGTCAAAGCCGGGTGGGCGCTGGAAACCGTGACAGGCCCTTACGCAAACGCCCATACCGTGCACGGCCGCACCGTGACCGAGGGCGTGCGCGAGATCATCTGGTCGGGCGAGCTGCCCGATGCCTTTTACGATGAATTCGTGTTCCGCGCCCGCGTGACCGAGGAAGCCCCGGCTGGCGAGATGCTCTACATCCCCGTGGTGCAGGAATGCGCCAACGGGGCCGAACGCTGGATCGACATTCCCGGCCCCGGCCAGACCTCGGGCGATCTGGAAGGCCCCGCTCCGGGCGTGATGGTGATGCCCGCCGGTCACAGCCACTGATCGAGGACCAAATCCGCAAGGGGCCGCGCGATCTGGCGCGGCCCCTCCCCTTGCCCCAAGGATTATGCCCCGATGCGCGCGCTCTTGCTTGGTCTTGCCCTTATGCTGGTCCTGCCCGGGGCCGCTCTGGCGCATGCGCAACTGCGCAGCGCTGATCCCGCGCCGGGGGCGATGCTGGCCGAGATACCCCAACAGGTCCAACTGCGCTTCAATGAGCCTGTGACGCCCTTGGTCTTGCGCTGGATCGGGCCCGATGGGGCCATCACCGATCTTGCCGCCGAGGCTCAAGGCGACAGCCTCATCATGACCCCGCCCGCCGGCATCAAGCCGGGCACGCAGTTTGTATCATGGCGCGTGGTCTCGGCCGATGGGCATGGCGTGGGCGGCACGCACAGCTTTCACATCGGCACGGCCACGGCACGGGCGGAAGCGACCGAGGCGCCGGCATCGGGAGCGGCGCGGGTGGCGGTCGCGGCGCGGGCGATCTTGACCTTGTCGCTGGCCATCGCGCTTGGCGCTGTGCTGGCGCCCGGCCTGATCACCGCAACGCCGCCGGACCGGATCTTGCGCCAAGGCGGGCTGGTCGCGGTAGCGCTTGGGAGCGTCGCGGGATTGGCGCTGGTTGCGGCCGAAGGGCTGGCCCTGGTGTCGCTGCCGCCCGGGGCGTTGCTCACGTCTGCGCCATGGCGGGCCGTTCAGGCCACACCCTTGGTCGCGGCCGTTGCGGTGATCGGGCTGGCGCTTGGGTTTGTTGCGCTGGCCTTGGCGCCAGGCCCGCAAGACCGGGGGCGGCGTCTGGTGCTGGCTCTGGTCGCTTGGGCGCTGGGCGCTGCATCCTTTGCGCTGTCGGGCCATGGCGCGACCGCCGAACCGCAGGCCGTGGCGCGGGCTGTGCTGGTCTTGCATGGCGGCGCGCTTCTGGTCTGGCTGGGCGCGCTCTGGCCGCTGGTGCGGCTGGCGCGCGCGCAGGGTGGCGCGCCTGCGCTGGCGCGCTTTGGCCGCTTGATCACGCCGCTGGTCGCGGTGCTGATCCTGAGCGGTCTGGTGCTGACATGGCTTCAAACAAGAAACCCCATGGACCTGTTCGGCGCGCCATGGGGCGTGATCCTTTCGGCCAAGCTGGCGCTGGTCGGGGCACTTCTGGGTCTGGCGCTGCGAAACCGGCTGGTCCTGACGCCCGCCTTGGCGGCCGATGCGCCGGCTGCTGCCCCACGTCTGGCCCGCGCGATCCGGGCCGAGATCGTGCTGGCCATCGTGATCGTGATCTTGGCCTCATCGCTCCGGCTGGTGCCGCCACCCCGCGCGCTGTTGGCCGTGCCAGAACCGCTCCATGCCCATTTTCACGGCGAGCGTGCCATGGCCGATATCCGCCTCAGCCCCGGCCCTGCCGCCGCGTGGGAAATGACGCTTGGCGTTCAGACGGGCGATTTCACCGCGCTGGTCCCGCGCGAGGTGACGGTGATCCTTGCGCAGCCCGGCTATGGGCTCGAGCCCTTGCGCATCACCGCACGGCCCGGTGCGGATGGGCTTTGGCACACGGCCCCCTTCACCCTGCCCCGTCCCGGTGCGTGGGAGGTGACGCTTCGCCTTTTGATCAGCGATTTCGAAAGCGTGACGCTGCGCGACACCCTGCGGATCGCGCCTTGAGGCCGACACCATCAGCGATGCGTCTGATCCCCCGCAGCAGGCAGCGGCGCATTGGCCATCGCTTGGCTGAGCGCCACACCCGACAGGCCAGATGACCGCATCGCGGCGATCAGGCGGGCGGCCTGATCGGCGGCATCCGTCACGCCTGTGCCTGCCGCGCGGATGTTGGAGATGCAGTTGCGCGCGCTGTCTTGCGTCCGAGCGGCGGGGCGGTGGGTGATATAGACCCCAAGGCTGTCGGCGGCCGACAGGCCCGGCCGCTCGCCCAGGGCGATCACCACGCTCTGAGCCCCCAAGCCCCGCGCGATCCCATCGCCCAGCGCCACCCGGGCCTGCCGCGCCAAGATGACGGGCGAAACCCTGAGCCCCATCTGACGCAAGAGCAAAGCCAATTCGGCCATGAAGGCTGCCCCGTTCAGCATCACGGCTGTGGCAGACAGGCCGTCACCCAACACCAGGGCGACATCGGCCGGGCCGATATCGGCCAGCGCGCGGGCGGCATCCTGGGGCAGATGGCGGCCCAGATCGGGGCGGCGGATGAAACTGTCGCGCCCGGTGGCCGCGCTGCTGACCACATGATGGGCAAGCCCAAGCCGGTCCAGCGTCGCGCCCAGTTCGGGCAGGTCCAACTCGGCCAGCACGGCGGCACGCGCGCGCGCATGATCAAGCGCAAAGCCCAGCCTGTCGGCGGTGGCCAGCGCCCGGCCGCGCGGGCCCAGCGTGAGCCGTGCCTGTGTCACGGCGCGCAACGATGCGGGCAGATCGCTCATGACCCCGGCAACCGCACCCGTCCCAGTGCCGCCGCAAGGCTGGGCTGGCTGACACCGGGCACGCCGATGCCATTGGCCACCATCCACGCCGCGAATTCGGGCGCAGGCGGGCGGCCCAGCGTCTGGCGGATGAACTGGGCGTCGTGGAACGACAGCGATTGATAATTCAACATGATGTCATCGGCACCCGGCACGGTGATGACGAAATTGACGCCGGCCGCGGCCAGCGCGGTCAGCAAGATGTCCATGTCTTCCTGATCGGCAAAGGAATGGTTGGTGTAGCACACATCCACCCCCATCGGCAGGCCCAGAAGCTTGCCGCAGAAATGATCCTCGAGGCCCGCGCGGATGATCTGCTTGCCATCGGCCAGATACTCCGGCCCGATAAAGCCCACGACGCTATTGACCAGCAGCGGCCGGTAGCGCCGCGCCACCGCATAGGCGCGCGTTTCCATCGTCTGCTGGTCCATGCCGTGATGCGCCCCCGCCGACAGCGCCGCCCCCTGGCCCGTTTCGAAATACATCAGATGTGCGCCCGGCGGCGCGCGACCCAGCCCTGCCACGGCTTCGGCGGCCTCATCAAGCATGGCCAGAGTGATGCCAAAGCCCTCATTGGCCTTTTGCGAGCCTGCAACCGATTGAAACACCAGATCGACCGGCGCGCCCGCCGCCATTGCCGCCAGTGCCGTTGTCACATGGCCAAGGCAACAGCTTTGCGTCGGGATGTCCAACTGGGTGCGGATCGCCTCCAGCACCTCGCAGATCCGGATGTAATCGGGCAGGCTATCGGTGGCGGGATTGACCCCGATCACCGCATCCCCCGCCCCCATCAACAACCCGTCAAGCGCCGACAGCGCGATGCCCCGGCTGTCATCGGTGGGGTGGTTGGGTTGGTTGCGCGTCGACATCCGGCCGCTGAGCCCGATGGTAGAGCGAAACCGCGTCACGACCTCGACCTTGGCGGCCACCGCGATCAGATCCTGAGCGCGCATGATCTTGCTGACAGCGGCCACCATTTCAGGTGTCAGACCGGGGGCGAGTGCGGCCAGATCCGCCCCGGTCGTGGCCGGATCAAGCAGCCAGTCGCGCAAGGCCCCCACACTCAGCGCGGCCACGGGCGCAAAGGCGGCCGCGTCATGTTGGGCCATGATAAGGTCGGTCACGCTGTCGCCCCCGACCTCCAGCACATCTTGCAGAAAATCCCCCAGCGCCACATCGGCCAGCGCATGCTGGGCGGCGATCCGCTCGAGCGGGCCATCGGCGGCAAGGCCTGCCAGCACATCGCCCGACCGCTCGGGCGAGGCGCGGGCCAGCAGCACCTTGAGCGAGGGAAAGCTGTAGCGTGTCGCGTTCAGATCGGCGTGATAGGGCATGGCCAAAGATCAGCACGCCCCGCCCCGCCGAGGCAAGCCCCAACTTGCCCCACCGCGCCTATCGCGCCCCGGCCCGCGCCCGCAACCCGGCCAGCGCCATCGCCAACAACCCCAAGGCCAGCCCCCAGAATGGCGCACCGACCGACCAGAACGACACGCCCGAAGCCGTCACCGCAAAGGTCAGCGCGGCCGGAAAACTGTCGCCCCCGCTGCCAAAAGCGGCCCGAAGCGCGCCCATGAAGGGCCCGATCAGCGCCAGACCGGCCAGAATCGTGATCAGCGCACCCGGCAGGCTGGCCGCCATCACCACGACCGAAGCCCCGATCAGCGCCAGACCGGCATATCCTGCACCATAGACAAGACCGCCTTTCCAGCGCTCCTGCGGATCGGGATGGGCATCAGGGCCCGTGCAGATTGCCGCCGTGATCGCGGCAAGGCTGGTGGTATGGCCGCCAAAGGGCGCGGTCAGCACCGACAAGGCCCCCGTGACGTTCAAGATCGCGGGCACCGGCGGCGCGTAGCCATCGGCCCTCAGCACCGCAATGCCGGGCAGGTTCTGTGACGCCATGGTGACGATGTAGAGCGGCAGCGCCAGACCCAGAACCGTGCCCGCATCAAGCACCGGCACGATCAGCACCGGCGGCGACAGCGCGATGGCCGGCAGAGCGCCGTGCATCCCGGCCGCCAGCACGATCCCCACCCCCACACAGATCGCCGCGATCACCGCCCAAGCCGCCGACCACAGCCGCACCAGCAAAAAGGCCGCGACCATCGGCACCCCAAGCACCGGAAGCGCCACGCTGTCGACCACCGCACCCGCGACGAAATCAAACAGCACCCCCGCCAGCAGCGCGGTGGCCAATGCCGCAGGGATGCGTGCGGCCGCGGCCCCCAGCGGCCGGATCACGCCCGTCAGCACGATCAGCGCGCCCGCAACCAGGAACGCCCCGACCGCCTGTTCCATGTCGATGCCCACCGAGGCTGCAATCAAGGCCGCGCCGGGTGTCGACCATGCCAGAACGACAGGCATCTTGCTGCGCCAGGACAGCCATAGGCTGCCCGCTGCCATCGACAGGCACAAGACGGTGATCCACGAGGCCTTTTGCGCCTCGGTCGCACCGAGGCTGTCCGCGGCGGCAATCACCACCGCGACCGATCCACCAAAGCCCACCACGACCGCCACCAGCCCCGATGTCACCAGCGATGCCTTCATCGCGACCTCCCGGCCCTTTGCCCAAGGCCCGATACCTTTCGCGGATCCCGGCCGGGGTCAAGCGGGTGAGGCGCGCGCCTTGGGCGCTGACATCCGTGGGCCCTGCGTGTTCCGGCCGATGGGTGGCGCTGCCGCGTGCGTGCTGGGCGTGGCAGCACCCGCCTGTTGGGCCCGCCATCCTTGTGGACATGAGGCTTTTGGCAGGCAGCGGGCACAAAATCGGAAAAAATCCGGGCGATGTCTGCCGAGTGGCAGCTTTCGTGCGGCGGGTTCTCGACATATCGGCCGGGATCGCCTAGCAGGGAGGTGTGGCACGCCTTATGCGTGTATTGCCAACGGACCCCTCCTGATGATCCCAACCCTGACCGAAGCCCTCGCCGAACGCGGGTTCGATGTGCTGACCGATGTGCAGCGCGCCGTGACCGCCCCCGAACTGGCCCAAGCCGACCTGTTGGTGTCGGCGCAGACCGGATCGGGCAAGACGGTGGGTTTCGGGCTTGCCATCGCATCCACCCTGATGGGCGAGGATAGCCGCCTTGGCCCGCCCGCCGCCCCCTTGGCGCTGGTCATCGCGCCGACGCGCGAATTGGCGATGCAGGTCCAGCGCGAACTGGCCTGGCTCTATGGCAAGGCGGGCGCGCGGGTGGTGTCGTGCATCGGCGGCATGGATGCCCGCGAAGAGCGCCGCGCGCTGGAACGCGGCGCGCATATCGTCGTGGGCACGCCGGGGCGGCTGCGCGACCATATCATGCGCCGCGTTCTGGATCTGACCGATATCCGTGCCATCGTGCTGGATGAAGCCGATGAGATGCTGGATCTGGGCTTTCGCGAGGATCTGGAATTCATGCTGGGGGCCGCCCCGTCGGACCGGCGCACGCTGTTGTTCTCGGCCACCGTGCCGCCCGCCATCGCGGAACTGGCCAAACAGTTTCAGCGCGACGCGGTGCGCGTGACCACACTGGCGCGCGGCAGCCAGCATGCCGACATCAGCTATCAGGTGGTTCAGGTCGCGGCGCAGGATGCGGAGAACGGCATCATCAACCTGTTGCGGTTTCACGATGCGCCGACCGCTCTTGTCTTTGCCAATACCCGCGCCATGGTCGCGCGTCTGGCGGCGCGCTTTGCCAATCGCGGGCTGTCGGTTGTCAGCCTGTCGGGTGAACTCAGCCAGGACGAGCGCAGCCATGCGCTGCAAGCGATGCGCGACGGGCGCGCGCGGGTCTGTGTGGCCACCGACGTGGCCGCGCGTGGCATCGATCTGCCCAAGCTCGATCTGGTGATCCATGCCGATCTGCCGACCAACACCGAGACGCTGTTGCACCGGTCCGGCCGGACCGGCCGCGCCGGGCGCAAGGGCATTTCGGCGATGATCGTGCCCGACAAGATGACCAACAAGGCCTCGCGGCTGCTCAAATGGGCCAAGATCGAGGCGGAATGGACCTTTGCACCGACCGCCGACGAAATTCTGGCACTCGATGAGACGCGGCTTTTGTCGGATGACATCTGGACCGCCAGCGCCACGGATGCAGAGGCGGCCTTTGCCGCCAAGCTCATGGCCAGCCACAGCCCCGACCAGATCGCGACCGCCTGTCTGCGGCTCTATCGCGCGGGCTTGTCCGCGCCCGAGGATCTGGGTGCGCCCATGGCCGCGGGTGCGCGCCCCGAGCGGCAGGCCTTTGGGCCTTCGGTCTGGTTCGAACTGTCGGTCGGCCGCGCCGGGCGCGCCGAGGCGCGCTGGCTCTTGCCGCTTTTGTGCCGGGCGGGAAACCTTGAGAAATCATCGATCGGCAAGATCCGCGTGCAAGAGGACAGCACCCTGGTCGAGATCGCCGAAGGCGCCGTGCCGGGCCTGATGGCGCGGTTGGGCAGCGATGGCATGCTGGAGGACGGGATCACCGCCCGGCAAAGCGCGGCCCCAAGCGGCGCGCCACGCGCAAGCGCTGCAAACCCCGACCGGCCCAAACCCGCACGCGGCAAACCCGCGCGCCCCATCGAAGACACCGCGCCCCCCCCGGTTGCGGCCGAGATCGCCGCCCCCCCCCCTGTCCGCGCGCCCGCACCGCAGCCGGAACCCGAACCGGCCCCCGCCCCAAAGGCCGCGCCGGCACCCGCAGCCGCGCCCGTGGCGGCCGTCGAACGACCGCGCAAGCCCGCCGCCTCCGCCGATCGGGCTGACAACGGCCCAAAGCCGCACAGACCCAAGCCAAAGGCGATCGACACAAGCCCGACCGAC
>NZ_CALAHQ010000005.1 GCF_937892565.1 uncultured Roseicyclus sp.
AGACGGGCGCCTATCTGGGGGAAGATGATATCGTCAGGTATGAGGATGGGTATGGGAGAGGGTGAGGGGAGTTCACTTCTTTGCGATAATGACCGGCTCGTTTAGTGTCATGTACCCCAGTAACGGATTGAACATAAAGTATGCAAAAGCATCTCTAAATCCATTTGCTCGTAACTCATCGAGTATCTCCCATCCAAAATCCCTAAAACATAGGATTCCTTCTGGGCTTGCGGGATCGCCATGATAAGATGGCGGCAAGTGATGGTGGATTTGCCCATCGTCTGTTAATTCAGCGCGAACTCTATGCTTGAAGTGGTTCCCCCCAAGCCACGGAAAAGTAAAGATCGCCGCGCCGCTCTCTCTAAGGCATCGCTTGGCTTCCCGTAGTCCAGCTTCATAGCTAGGTATGTGTTCGAGAACTTCGGTGCAAATTATGAAATCAAAAGAGCTTTCAGGAAATGATAGCTGCGTTAGGTCTTCGTATCTTACGCCTTCGTTATCAATAAATCCAGATTTGTAACCCTCCTTGAATTGGCTGGTTGTTACATTCGGATGGTTATCCAAAAAATATTTCGCAAGATTCGAGAAATGACCGACATGATAAATTGAGGCATTCTTACCAATCGGAACTAAGGATGCCACCCTACGTTCTCTCGCGGAAAGTCCACATTTGCAGCGTAAACTAGCCCACTTTACATGAAAATTGGAAGGATCATCTAATCTCGTAACGGGCCTTGCATAGAATTTTGTAGCTGAATTGCATACCTCGCAAAAGCCATTTAAGGTAAATGGTTTCTCTTGATTGCCTAAAGCTGCCTGATACTGCCAAATGGCTGCTAATTGCGCTTTGTGCTCATGCCGATAATCAGCATATTCATCCATATCTCTGAACGATAGGCGCAAGGCATCAAGGGGTGCTAAGTTCTTTTCTATCTCCATAAATTCCCACCATTAATTTTGAATCTAACCATTCGCACCTTACTGCGATTTCCTTGAATTTTCTAACTGAGTAATTCTTCCATTCAGACGTCTGATTTCGTTCCACATGTCAACCATAGTAAACTCAAGCTGTGCATTTCTCTTTGCAATGATCTGCAGAGTTTCGTTTTCTTCGGCAGGTGCAATGCGATCTTCAATATAACGCTTACATTTTTGAAAGAACTCTTTTGTCAAATTTCTGGATTCTTCTAGGAAGTTTGGTATTTCAGGCAGCTTTGCCGCAAAATCAAGAATTGCAATCTCATCAAATTTGTTCCCATCATAAAATCCTACTGGGTGGCGGAAGTACTTATACTTGTCTACCCCTAATCGGGTTGCTGGTAGAATTGCTTTTTTTCCAAGGAGCATCGACCAGAATGCACCGTGGTACGAACTTACCAAAATTACACTAGACCCAAGAATGTAATTTGCAACCGTGCCGATTGGTTCGGCGTTCGTTACGAAGGAAGGAAGGCCCTGAACAGCAAAATTAGCTTCAAGTGCACTCTTTATCGTACCGACATTCCTTGTAACTTTGACCTCGTCTTGCATCACCACGAATGCCGGATTCATGCATGAGACACAGGGCAAGTATGGCAGCCCTGAGGGATGCTGGTAGTCACGTACGCCTACAAGTGCAGCTTGATCGTATTTGATTTCTTCCGAAGCTGTTTTCTTGCCGAAAATGTTATTCTCGGTGTACTTATGGGTCCCGGCGCCCCAAATTATCACATTGTCGCAGTTCTCGATAAGTCGATTAAGGACACGATTCAACTCATCGGAGTTATCAAGAAGTCCGCCACCGCCAAATATCACAATATCGGTGCGTTCTATCTCATGCCACAAAACGGCCCAATCAGAGTGCAAAACGCAAGTATACTGAGAAAAGTAGTCTGTGAAATAATAGTATGGGCTGCAAATCCAATCGCCAAGGTTCGCTGGCACATAACGTTTTTCGAGATGATGAACGAAGTGAATCTTCCCAGCGCGCTTCATTTTGGCTTTCCCTCAACTGTTTTGTACTAAGCGGCAGTGTCGAAACACCCATCCCGATCACTCCGCCCCAAACAAATCCACCGCCTCGAAGGCGGCTTTCATCTTGGCCCGGCCGGCCGCAAAGGAGAAGCGGTCGGCGGCATAGGCGCGGGCGGCCCCGGACATGGCGGACCAGAGCGCATCATCGTGCATCAGCCGCGTGATCGCCTCGGCCCAGGCCTGTGGCGTTTCGGCGATCAGGCAGTCATGCCCATGGCGCAGGCCGATCCCCTCGGCCGCCACCGGCGTCAGCACGCACGGGATGCCATGGGCAATCGCGCCCAGCACCTTGCCCTTGATCCCCGCCCCCGACAACAGCGGCGCGACAAAGACGCGGTGGCGCCCATAGGCATCGGCCACATCCTCCACATAGCCCGCAGGGTCGATCTGATCACTGGCCAGCGCCTTGATGTCGGCGCCCATGTTGGAGCCATAGATCGTCAGATGCGCGGCTGGCGGCGTGAGCCGCGCCATCACCTCGGCCACGAACCAGCGGAGCCCTTCGGCATTGGGATGGTGGCGGAAGCTGCCCAGAAAGGACAGCCCGGCCCGCCCCTTGAGCGGCGGCACATGGTCGGGGATGGCGACAACCCAGGGACAGCTCATCACCCGCACCTTGCCATCGGTGTGCGAGGCGATGACGGCGTGTTCCACCTCGTTGTAGCTCAAGACCAGATCGGCCGCGCGCATCATCGTCAGCTCTTCGTCGCGCACCCGCTGCATGGCCGCCAGCCGCGAGGGGTCATCTTCGCTCATCGCGGCGCGCAATTCGCGCAGGAAATGCAGATCGGCGTTGTTGAGCAGGATCTTGGCCTTGGGCGCGTGTTGCCGGATGTGGCGCACCGTGTCTTGGGCCACGTAATAGCGGGTGATGTAGAAAGCATCGAATTCGGCCGCGCGCTGTTCCAGGAACGCGGCCAGCGACAGGTAGAAGGGGGCTGTGATCACCTCCACCCCGCTGTTTTGCAGGTCTTCGGTCAGCGCCCCCATATGGGCAATGTTCTGGGGCAAAAACGTGACCTTGTAGCCCAGCGATTGCACCAGCTCGATCTCGCGCCGCGCGGCATAGGCGCCGGCATCGCGGTCTTCATCGGGCGTGGTGTAGTCGATGAACAGGACGCGCCCGATGATGCCCCGATCCTTTTCCAGATCGGGGTTTTGCCCTTCGGTGCCAAAGCGGGCAAAGTCGCGCGCCCAGCGGCGCTTGAATTTCGGGCGGTTGACCTCTTGGTAGCGCTTGAAGCCGCTGGCGGTATCGGTGCCGCTGGTCATGCCTTCGAAGTGATAGACGATCGAGGCGGGCACGAACCAAGTGCTGTATCCCGCCGCGCGCACCTTGAAGGCGAAATCGGTGTCTTCGAAATACATCGGCTCCAGATAGTCTGACAGGCCGCCGATCTGATCCCAGATCGCTTTGGTCGTCATCATCGCCGCGCCCGACAGGTAATCGGCCTGTCGCGCGTAGGAAAAGCGCGGCTCCCAGGGATTGGCGCGGTTGCCGTAATTCCATGGATTGCCGCTGCCCCAGATGATGCCACCGGCATCTTGCAGCTTGCCATCGGGATAGAGGAGCTTCGCACCCACAAGCCCGACCTTGTCGAACCGTCCAAAGGCATCAAGCAGCGCATCAAGCCAGCCCACGGTCACTTCGGTATCGTTGTTGAGCAAGACCACATAGTCGCCGCGTGCGGCCGCAACCCCGGCATTGCAGGCGCGGATGAAGCGCTGTGGCTCGGCGTTGCGGATGACGGTGATGCCCGAGACGATTTCCTCCAGCCGGGCGGTGTCGTCGGTCGAGGCGTCATCGACCACGATCACCTCAAAGCTTGCCTTGTTATGGGCCGCCAGAAGCGCGCAGAGCCCGTAATAGGTCACCTCGACCTTGTTATGGGCGGGGATGATGACGCTGACGGTCGGGTTATTGACCACTGGAAAGGCGATGGGCTTGAGTGTCACGGTCTCGTAGCTGCCCTCGAGCGTCGCAAAGGCCGTGGCCAGCGATGCCGGTGCAACCGCGCTCAGCCGATCGTCCAGATGGGCGCGCAAGGCCCGGTAGCGATGGTTTGTGCGCAGCGTCAGATCGGTGGGAAAGGGGCGGCGCGATTCACGCACCATCAGATCATGCGGCGTCAGTGTCCGCGGTGCCAGCACCGACAATTCCAAGAAGATCTGGCTTCCTGACAGATCGCGAATCGAGAGATCGATGATTTCGCCGCGCAAACAGGCCGCAGGCAGGTTGATAACCGTAGGTTCGGGGCGCAGATGGATGTCTTGTATCGGCTCACCATCGACGAACAGCATCAGGCTTTGCGGATGACGCGCCGTGAGCGTCAAGCTATGACCGTAATCCTCGACCAGCGTGACGCTGTTGCGTTCGGGCGCGAACAAATCGATACGTTTCTTGCCGATGCACAGGCTGATGGGGGGGTCCGTTTCGCGACGGAACGTGGGCACATGAGCGCGGTACCACCTGTTTGCCGCGACCCCGTCGGTCATGTTTTGCCGGGGTTCAAGGGCCGATGGCGACAAGCTGTCTTTCACGACCTTCGCGTTTGCGATGAAAACATAGGGATAATTTTCTTCAGTCGTGGATCGATATCGCAGATATCGGATCGTCAGGCTGACGCTCAACGGTGTCTGCACGACGGGCACCGGGATCTTGACCCGCTGATAGCTCGCCGCCGATCTGCCGCCGCCATGCTCTGGGTCGATCACGATCTCGGTCGCCTCGACCTTGCCGCCCGGTCCGGGATCGAAACGGACGATCAACATCACCTCGCAGCGATGCGTTGCCACCAAAGCTTCGAAGTGGCGGGGCTGCACGCTGGGGGGCAGCTGCAAATGGCGCCCCATGTGGATCTCATGGGGTTGTTCCATCTCGGCCAGACGGATCTGCAGGGTCTGGCCGTTCTCGACCGCCCAATCGGTCAGCGCATTCACCCGAACTTCGGTGCCAAGCTTGACGGGCGTGCCGTCCGGCAAGGTTTCGCTGATCTTCAGTCCGTCGGTCGGGTAGTGCAGCGTCCGACGAAACGTCAGGTTGGCGTTCAACCCGGCGGGGTCATCGATCGCGGCAAGCGCGATATTCTGACCCTGTGCCTGAATGGTCACGCCATCGGTCAGCGTCGACTGATCCGCATGTATCAACAGCTCGTTCTTCGTCAGGAAGGCTGCCTGAAAGAGAGGGTTTGATCGCATCGAAAGAAAGATTTCCCGCCAAAGTTTCGATCTTTGGATCGGACGCGCAAGGCCAAGTCAAGTCCAACTTGCCAGCCGAAAGCGCCGGCTGGGCAAAGGGTGGGCGTTTCGGGAACAACCGCCATGCAGCGCGTGCCAAAGCAACAGACCCGCCCGGCGGGCGCTTTGTCTGGCATCTGTCATGTCTGGAAACTGGCTGGGGTGGTAGGATTCGAACCTACGGTACGCGGTACCAAAAACCGTTGCCTTACCACTTGGCTACACCCCAACCGTGCCGCGCTAGTTACGCGGTGAGCGACGAGGGATCAAGACCCCGTTTCGACAATTCTGTCGTCGCTTTGCCCGGCGCGCGGGGCTTTTTCACAGGCGGATCGGGTCGGCTTTGGCCAAGTGGTCAAAATTCATCAAGCTGGCCACCAGCGCCGGCATTTGCGCCAGCGGAATCATGTTGGGCCCGTCCGATGGCGCGCGGTCGGGGTCTTGATGGGTTTCGATGAAAACCCCTGCGATGCCAAGCGATACGGCCGCGCGGGCCATGACCGGCGCGAATTCGCGCTGGCCACCCGAGCTGCCGCCCTGGCCGCCGGGTTGTTGCACCGAATGGGTGGCATCCATGATCACCGGATAGCCGGTTTTCATCATCTCGGGCAGGGCACGCATATCGGTGACAAGCGTGTTGTAGCCAAAGCTTGCGCCGCGTTCGGTCAACAAGATCCGTCGGTTGCCCGTCGATTCGATCTTGGCCACGACATGGGCCATGTCCCAGGGCGCCAGAAATTGGCCCTTTTTCACATTGACCACCGCCCCGGTTTCACCGGCGGCCAGCAACAGATCGGTCTGGCGGCACAGGAATGCCGGGATCTGGATGATATCGCACACCGCAGCGGCCGGCGCGCAGTGATCTGGCCCATGCACATCGGTCAGCACCGGGCAGCCAAGCTCGGCCCTGACATCGGCCAGAACCTGCAGCCCCTCGTCCATGCCCAAGCCGCGCTTGCCCGACAGGCTGGTGCGGTTGGCCTTGTCATAGCTGCCCTTGAACACAAAGCCCGCCCCCGCCTTGTCACAGGCCTCGGCCATGATGCGCGCGATCATCAGCGCGTGGTCGCGGCCCTCCAACTGGCATGGCCCGGCGATCACGGTCAGGGGGCGATCATTGCCGATGACCAAACGGCCTGTTTCAACGGTTTGCATGCGCTTTCTCCGGTCGGGTCTGGGCGTCAGATCAGGAACTGACCTGTTCTCTGAGGATCGATGCGGTCATCGACACCATCAGGTAGATGCCCGAAAACACGAGGAACGCAAGCAAGCTGTTTTCGAACGCGCGCGGATAGGCTGCCTGGTCGGGGGCTACGGGAAAGACACCCATCGACAGGTAGAGCGATTGCCGGTTCGCTTCCATCCGGGCGGTTTCCATCTGTTGCATGGCTTGGGCCAGCATCGCCTGACGGGTTTGCAGATCCGCCTGTGCGATCACCAGTTCCGATTGGATGCGCGCCAGCGAAACGCCGCCGGTTTGGGTTGCGGTCAGCCCGCTGCGCAGGCTGGCGATCAACGTTTCAAGCCGCGCGATGTTGTTTTCCGCTACTGCCACCCGCGTGGCGTTGGGGCTGCGTGCGGCCAGAATTTCCGCCAACCGCAAGCGTTCATTCTGCACTTCCATCTCGAAGCTGGAAATCTGTTGGAACACGGTCGAAACTTCGGCCTCGGCCGACAGAACGCCGCGCCGTTCCTGAAGCTCCAGCACACGGATCTGTGCCTCGATCATGCGGCGTTCGGCGTCCTCATAGCTGTCGCGCGCGCCCGACATCTGATCCTCCCGCAGGCGTTGGCTCATCTGATCCACCCGTTCCTCCGCATAGCGGATCAACGCCTCGGAAAAGGTCTGGCTGGTGATGGGATCGGCCGCCCGCATTTCCATCTTGATCACGCCTTCGGTCGGGTCGTAGCCAATCGTCAGCTGATCGCGATAGGTGGCATACATGGTTTCCACGGCGGCATCGGGCTCCAGCCGGATCAGCGGGTCCATCCGGGGCGATGAGAAATGCCCGCGGAAATCCAGATCCTGATCCAGCCGCAACATCGCCTCACGGCTTTCCAGATAGCTCTGCACAACGATGCTTTCTTGCACTGTGGCAAAGCTGGACCCGCCCATAAGCCCGCCCAGACCGCCACCAGACCCCCCAGAGCCATTTTCGGCCTTTTGGATCACGAATTCCGTGTTGGTGGCATAAAGCGGGGTGGCCACACGGAAATAGTAGAACGCCACCAGAAGCGTGGGCAACAGCACGAATAGCGACAGCCGGCTTGCCAAAAGCACAAGCCGCCGCCGCCGCCGCCGCGCGATGTCGCGCTGGATCTTGATGATCTCGGCGGCGCGCTCGTCGGCGGTAAAGCGGGGCAGGGGTTTGGGCGTGGGCTTGGCGGGTGGTTGCACCGGCGTCGATGTGGCGGGTAAATTCACGATCGGGGCGTCTTGCGGTGCCACGTCGTCGCGGATCTCATTGCTGACCATGTCGAGCATGTTTGTCGGCCCGAACGGGTTCAGCCCACGGGCGCGCAACAGCCGGACCGCATCGAAATCGGAGGTGGGGCTCAACCCATGCTTTTGCGCCAAACGCCGCGCCGTGCGCAGCTGTCGGCCGGTCAGACCTTCGGCGCGTATCGCGTCAGTCTCGGCCACAGGGTCGCGGCCGGGCGATTGTTGCGGTTGCGTTTCACCATCGGCCTGTCCGGGGGCCGGGTCCGCTGCCGCGCGTTTGGCGGCGGCGGCCGAACCGGGCAGGGCAAGATCGCCAAACCCGTCCTCGACCTCGCTTGGGGCAGCCATCAGCTCTTCGGCTGTGGGGTGGTGGCGGCTGGGGGTTGGCGCCAATTGCAATGGCACGCCGCCCGCATCCGACGCCGGGCGCGGCGCATCGCTCATGCGGATGCGGAACTTACGCGCCTTGGGTGTGGTAGTCATAAAGCTGCTTGGCCTCTTCCAGCGTGTCGAACTCGTACAATTGCCCGTCAAACAGCACGGCGGCACGGCGTGCGAATTTCTCGAGCGTCTGCGCCTGATGAGACACGATCACCACGGTCGCATGTTTCAGCCGCTCGGCAAGAATACCGCCGGCGCGGCGATTGAACTCGGCATCGGTGGTTACCGGCATGCCCTCGTCGATCAGATAGATATCAAAGTCGAGCGCCAGCAGCAGCGAAAAGTTGAACCGCGCCTTCATCCCGGCCGAATAGGTGCCCACAGGCATGTCGAAATATTCATCGATCCGACAGACCCAGCGACAGAAGGCTTCGACATAATCGGGATCAAGCCCGTAAAGCTGCGCGATGTAGCGGGCATTCTCACAGGCCGAAAGCTTTTGGATCACCCCCCCCATGAAGCCCAGCGGAAAGGAAATCCGCGCGCTGCGGTTGATCCGTCCCTCGTCAGGTTTTTCAAGCCCCGCCATCATGCTGATCAGGGTGGTCTTGCCCGTGCCGTTGGGCGCCAGAATGCCCAGCGATGATCCCAATTCGACCTTGAACGACGCCCGGTCCAAGATCACCTTGCGGCGTTCCCCGGTCCAGTAGGATTTGGAAACCTCGACAAATTCCAACATGTCCTTGTCTGCCGTTGTTGCAGGGTCCGTGCTGTCTTGTCGCCTCATCGTGTGGGAATTGCGGCCATCTTGCACGACGCAAAGGCTAGCGCCGATTTGGGGCGGGAATATGTCCAAACCGGGCAAAGGCCGCCTTTGGTAAGGCAAATTTTATCGACCTTGGACCGTGGCCGGCGCTCGGGTCACGCGATGGCCGACCAGAGCACGCCCGCGATCATCGCACCGGTCAGCGCAAAGCCCAAGTAGGCGGCAAAGACCCGTGGCTTGACCAGCGCCCAGACCGCAACCGCGGCCGGTATGCTGCTGACCCCACCTGCGATGACAAAGGCCATGGCGGCGCCGGGGTTCATCCCCTGGCTCAAGAGCCCCGCCATCAGCGGCACGGCGGCATAGCCGTTCAGATAGGCCGGTGCCCCCACCAGAACCGCCAAAAGGATCGGCCCGACCCCGTCGCCGCCGATCACCCGCACCACCAGATCGGCGGGCACATAGGCGATCATCACGGCCTGCAGCACATAGGCCAAGGCAAGCCATTTGCCCAGAAATACCAGATTGCTTGCCCCGCTTTGCACAAAGCTTTGCCGCCGCTCAGCCTCGGTCCAGAACCGCCAGTTCACGGTCTTTTTTCTGGCCCGGCAGCAGCCCCCGATCTTGGGCGCCACCCGCAGGGGATCGGCGAAAACCGGGCTTGCGGCCATCAGCTTGACCATCAGCCCCCCCGCCACGCCCAAGCCCAGCGCGGCCAGTGTCTTGGCGATGGCGAAATCCACCCCCAGACCGCCCGCCGTGATGGCGAACATGGCCGGGTCCATCAGCGGTGAGGCAAGCCAGAATGCCATCACTGCGCTCAAGGGGGCGCCCGCCGCCAGCAAGGCCGCCACAAAGGGAATGACCTGACAGGAACAAAAGGGCGACAGCCCGCCCACCAGCGCCCCGATCAAGATCATCCGCACCTCGCGGCCCTTGAAGACCCCGTCAAGCAACCGCTCCGACCCGCTGGCCTTCATCGCGGCGATGGCGGCGACCGCCACCAGGATAAAGGGCAGCGTGCCCATGAAATGATCCAGCGCCGTGCCCAGGATGGGCACCACCGCCCCCCGGTCGAACACCGCCAGAACCAGCACGATCAGCGCACCTGTCAGCGCCACCTTGTCGATGCGCGCCCAGACATCGCCGATGGGGCGGGGGGATTGCGTGAGATCAGCCAAGATCATGCTCCGTGTCGCAAGGGGTTTGTCTGCTCATATCGGCGCAGCATTCGGCCACCAAAAACCGCGACAACGCCGCCACCGCCGCGTGATCGACCCGGCACAAGATGCGCCGCCCATCGCGCTTTTGGCGCACCATCCCGGCCGAAACCAGTTGCCTCAGGTGATGGGTCAGAACCGATCCCGTGACACCCACCGCCGCCCCCAGATCGCCGATCGGCAGACCCACAGGCCCCGCGCGCACCAAGCGGCGCAAGATCGCCAGACGATGCTCGGACCCGAGGGCGGCAAAGGCCGTCGCGGCCAGGGTCAGTTCCGAAAGGGGTAAGGGTTTTGATTCCATATTTCTATCATCATAGAAGCTTATTCCGTTGTCCAGCCTGCCTGTGCACCTGTGCGATGCGGCGTTCGGGTGGCGCCCATATCCCCTATGACCACGCAAATCGCCGCCTGCCGTCTTTGCGCGCCGCGTTTCGCTGCAACCGCCACCGCCCATGTGCCGCGCCCGGTGATCTGGTTTCGCCCCGGTCCGCGGGTCTTGATCGCGGGCCAGGCGCCGGGGATGCGCGTGCACCGATCGGGCCGGCCGTTTGACGATCTCTCGGGGGACCGGCTGCGTGACGGGATGGGGCATTCGCCCGAGGTGTTCTACGACCGCGACAAGATCGCCATCGTTCCCATGGCGTTTTGTTTTCCGGGCCATGATGCCAAGGGCAGCGATCTGCCGCCGCCGCCCCTGTGTGCCGCGACCTGGCGCGCCGATGTCAACGCGGCCTTGGGGCGGCCTTGGGTCAGCCGGACCTGGTCATGCTGGTGGGGGCACATGCCCAACGCTGGCATCTGGGTGACAGGCAAAGCGTCACGGCGCGCGTGGCGGCGTGGCGCGACCATGCGCCTCGCGTCTTTCCCTTGCCGCATCCCTCGTGGCGCACTACCGCGTGGGTGCAGAAAGACCCGTGGTTCGCGCCCGAGCGGGTGGCGGCATTGCGCGCGCGGGTGCAGGAGGTGCTGACCCGATGACGCCGCTCGATCACGCCCATGCGGCGATGGAGGCCGCACCCGCCGACGATGCCGCGCGGTTGCGTTTTTATGACCGGCTGGCGGCATCCGAGCTGTTCTTGCTGCTCGAGGCCGAGGCAGAGGGTGACCGCATCCGTCCGCAGGTTTTCCCGGTCGAGGGACAGAGCTTTGTTCTGGTGTTCGACCGCGAAGACCGGTTGACGGAGTTTGTGGGCGCCCAAGCGCCTTATGCCGCGCTGTCGGGGCGGCGGCTGGCCGAGCTGTTGGCAGGCCAGGACATCGGCCTGGGTGTCAATCTGGGTGTCGCGCCATCGTCGATCCTGATCGAAGGGGCATCGGTCGATTGGCTGGCCGCGACGCTGGCCGAGGCCCCCGAAGAGGTCGAAGAACGCGCGCAGGAAATCACGGCCCCCGCTGGTCTGCCCGAAGCCGTGTTGAGCGCACTCGATGCCCGCCTGGCCGCCGCCGAAGGCATGGCGCGCATGGCCTATCTGGTGGGCACGGTCTATTCCGGCGGGCGGCGCGGGCATCTGATGGCGTTTGTCGATCCGCTGCCCGGGGCGGAACCGGCGCTTGCGCGCGCGGTGGCCGCGGCGCTGACATTTTCCGGGATCGAGGCAGGAACCCTGGATGTGGGGTTCTTCCGGGCCGCCGATCCCGTTGCGGCGCGGCTGGCGCGGGTGGGTCTGCGCTTTGATCTGCCCGAGGCACCAAAACCCGAGCCCCTGCCCGGAACGGCCCCCGGCATGAACCCCGACGCCCCGCCGCGCCTGCGCTGAAAGGGGGCGGCGCCGCGCGTCACGCTCCTGCCGGAGCGATCCTTGCGGCGCATTGCCATGGACCTGTGGCGCGGGATGGTCCGAACACATGCGCCCCACACGCCTTGCGGCATGGGGCGTGCGTATTTGGGGAAAGATGAAGGCGATCAGTAGCCCAGATCGCGATCGACGAGATGGTGCAGCGTCTCACCTTTTTCGGCCCGGCGGATGTTGCGCGCCAGCGTGCGGGACGCCGACGCGGGCCGCGTGGCCGACGCAATGTGCGGTGTGACAGTCACGCGCGGATGGGACCAGTAGCGGTGATCGGCAGGCAGGGGTTCCACCCGAAAGGTGTCGAGCGTGGCATGGCCGATATGGCCCGCATCGAGCGCTGCCAGAAGTGCCTCATCATCGATCAGCGCGCCGCGCCCGGGGTTGATGATCACGGCACCCTTGGGCAACAGCGCGAGGCTGCATGCGTTCAGCGTGCTGTCGGTGGCGGGCGTGTTGGGCAAAAGCAGCACCACGATCTGTGCGGCGCGCAAGGCACCATCCAGCCCGCCGGTGCCGTGGTGGCAGGTCACGCCGCGGATCGATTTGGCGCTGCGCGACCAGCCATGGGTGCGGAAATTGAGCGCGGCCAGGCTTTGCGCACAGGCGGACCCCAGCACGCCCAGCCCCAGAACCGCAACGCTGCGGTCGCGCGCCAGGGGCGGCGTGCTGTCATCGCGCCAGCGCCCGTCTTGCCCGTGAATATGGGTGTCCATGCCCAGATGATGGCGCAGCACATGGCCAGTGACATATTCCACCATGCCGTCAGTCAGCCCTTCGTCGACCATGCGTGCAAGCGGTACGCGCAGGGTCGGGTTGCCCACCACATCCTCCACCCCGGCCCACAGGTTCAAGACCGCCTTGAGCCGTGTATAGGGGGTGAAATCCGACAGACCGCTGTTGGGGGCATAGATGATGTAATCCACATCCGCCGGATCGGCCTCGGTCGTCAGATGGGCGTGATCGAGCCCCTGTTCGGCAAGGGCCGTGCGCAGATGCGGTTCATATGTGGTCCAGCGTTCGGATTTGGCGGCGAAAAGGATGGTGGGCAAGGGGGCCTCCTGTCGTGTCGGGCTAGCGCGGGCGATGGACATGGGCCGATTGCACCAGCCCGAATGCAACCATCAGCACAAGCATTGCCGATCCGCCATAGCTGACCAGCGGCAAGGGCACCCCCACCACCGGCGCCAGCCCCATGACCATGGCCATGTTGATCGCGAAATAGAGGAAGAACGCCACCGCGATGCCCATCACCAACAGCGCGGCATAGCGATCGCGTGAGGCCATCGCGATGGCAATGCAGAACACGAGGATCAGCAGATACAGCGTCAGAAGCGACGCTGCACCGACGAAACCGAATTCTTCGGCCAAGGTGGTAAAGATGAAATCGGTATGCTTTTCGGGCAGGAAATTCAGCCGGCTTTGCGTGCCCTCCATAAAGCCCCGTCCGGTCCAGCCGCCCGATCCCAGCGCGATCTGGCTTTGGGTGATGTGATAGCCCGCGCCAAGCGGATCGTTGCTTGGGTCAAGAAAGGTATCGATGCGGCGATACTGGTAGTCCTTCAACAGCTGCCATGGCGTCCCGCGTGTGGTGAAGACAGCGACGACCGCGCCAATCCCCGCCGCGACCACAGCGGCGAAATAGGCCCAATGCACGCCCGCCACGAACATCACCGCGCTGCCCCCGATCAACAGCAACAGCGCGGTGCCCAGATCGGGCTGGCGCAGCGTCAGTGCAACGGGCACGGCGATGATGCAAAGCGGGATCAGCACGAAAAGAGGGCGCGATTTCCTGGCCACATCGAGCCAGTCGTAATAGGCCGCCAACACCATCACCAGCGTGATTTTCGTCAGTTCCGAGGGTTGCAGCCGCATGAATCCCAGATCGATCCAGCGCTGTGCGCCCATGCCGACCGTGCCGACAACCTCTACCAGCAGCAGCAAGACCAGCGACCCCGCAAAGGCCAGCGCCGACATGTTGCGCCAGAACCAGATCGGCACCATCGCCACGATCACCATCAATACAAAGCCCATCGCAAAGCGTTGCATCTGCGGTTCGGCCCAGCGGTCGACACGCCCCCCTGCCACCGAGGTCAGCATCAAGAACCCGACACCTGCAACGGCCAGAACAAGCACAATCAACGGCCAGTTCAGATACAAGATCTTGCGCCAGCCCGAGGGCGTGTATTTGACGTTATATTCCAGAAAGCTCATGCTTGGCTCCGCACCGTGCGGCCTGTCGGAACGGGCGGCGTGGGCAGGATCGGCAAGTCGCGATGCATCCGTTCGATGTCGCGGCGCTGGCTGGCGGGGTACAAGTCTGGTGGGGGAACCTCGCCAAGCTGTGCGCGCAGCAAGATGTCACGCCCGATGGGGGCCGCCATGGTCGAACCACCGCCCCCATGCTCGACAATCACCGAACACGCGTAGCGCGGATTGTCATAGGGCGCATAACCCACATAGAGAGCATGATCGCGCCGTTCCCATGGCAGATCGGCGTTTGAAATCACGCCCGAGGCCCGTTCGGCGGCGGTGATGTTGCGCACCTGGCTGGTGCCGGTCTTGCCGGCGATGGCGTAATCCGCAACGTCGACCCGGCTGGAATAGGCGGTGCCACGACGGTCGTTGTTGACCTGCCACATGCCGCGCTGCACCAGCCGCAGATGCCCGGGATCAAGCCCCATGTCCCGCGCCCTGCCCGGAAGCTGGCTGATGCCGTCGATCGAGCGGATGATCGCGGGCGTGATGTCCAGCCCCGATGCAAGGCGTGCGGTCATCACCGCCAGATGCAGCGGCGAGGCCAGCACAAAGCCCTGCCCGATGGCTGCATTCAGCGAATCGCCCACAACCCAGGCCGCGCCGCGGTTTTGCATCTTCCATTGCATGCCGGGCGCCAGCCCCTCGGCGATACCCGAAAGCGGCAAGTCATGGCGCACCGCACAGCCAAAGCGGCGCGCCATGGCCGACATCGCTTCGATACCGACGCGCTGAGCCAGTTCGTAATAATAGACATCACAGCTTTGGCTGATGCTTTCGACCAGATTGACCCGGCCATGGCCGCCACGGTTCCAGCAGTGAAAACGCCGGTCGCCCACATCGAGATGGCCGGGGCAGTTCACCGTTTCCTCGGGCGTGATCACGCCGGCTTCCAGCGCGGCAAGGGCCACGATCATCTTGTAGGTCGAACCGGGTGGATAGAGCCCCTGTATCGCCTTGTTGGCCAGTGGTCGGTAGCGGTCGGTGTTCAGCGTATTCCAAGCCGCGCTGGAAATGCCGCGCACGAACAGATTGGGATCAAAGGTCGGCGCAGAGGCCAGCGCAAGGATTTCGCCCGACTGGCAATCCATCACCACCGCACCTGCGCTTTCGCCCGACAGGCGCGCCTCGACGTAATTTTGCAGGCCGGCATCGATCGTCAGTTGCACATCGGCCCCGGGATCGGGCGGGTCGCGATCGATCTCGCGCATCACGCGCCCGCCGGCACTTACCTCTACCCGCTTTGTGCCGGCGCGGCCGCGCAGCAGCTGTTCCATCCGCGCCTCGATGTTGTAGCGTCCGACCTGAAAATCGGGGATCTGCAAAACCGGATCGGTATCGCCGGTCTGTTCCAGATAGTAATCCGAGACAGGGCCGACATATCCCACCACATGCGAGAAATCCGCGCCCATGGGATAGAGGCGCGACAATCCGACCTCGGGTGTGATGCCGGGCAGGGCAGGGGCGTTGACCGCGACCGCGCTCAGTTCGGCCCAGCTCAGCCGGTCGGCGATGGTCACCGGCACAAAGGGCGGACGGCGGGCGATTTCGGTGCGGGCACGCTCCAAAGTGACCATATCGAGCGCCACAATCTGGCTGAGCTGGGCGAGAACCGCATCGATATCGCCCGCGTCCTCGCGCACAAGCGTGATGCGGTAATTCTGTTCATTGGCCGCCACCAACACGCCGTTTCGGTCAAAGATCAGCCCGCGCGCCGGGGGCAGCAGCCGGATGTTGATGCGGTTTTCTTCGGCCAGAAGCCGGAAATCTTCGGCCCGCTCGACCTGAAGGTAGCGCATCCGCGCGCTCAGCACGGCGCTGGTCGCCACAAACAGCCCACCCACGAACAGGCTGCGCCGTCCGATCTGGCGGTGGCTGTCTTCGGTGTCCTTGGGGGTGCGCCTCATGGTGCCTATGCCTCGGCCTGTGCTGCGCCGATCTTACGCAGCCCGAACAGGAATTTCGAGACGGCCACGACGATGGGATAGATCGCGGCGGTGACAATGGCGTGAGCAAGGCTAAGCCCAAGCGGCGCCAGATCAACCATCAGCAGCCAAAGCACCAAACGCTCCAGCAAGATCAGCGCAAAGACCGCACCCGTAAAGGCGGACCATTCCAGAAAAAAGGTGAACTCCGTCATGGTCAGACGCCGCCGTCGCAGGCTTTCCGAAGCCAAGACGACCAATAGCGTCCAAAGCCCGGGGGGGCGTTGAAACAGGAAATCCGCCAACAAGAACACCACAAGGATCGAACCAAGCGGAACAAGGGCGGGCTGGCGCAAGAGCCATGCCAATGTCAGGGCCAGCAACAGATCAGGCCCCGGCAAGCCCGTCGCACCAAGCGACAAAGGCAACATCTTGCTGATCATCACACCAGCGCTCAGCGCCAGAAACAGCGCCCTGTAGCCCCACAGATGCCGGGCCGAGCGCGGCGCGCTCATCGCAGCACCCCGCCCTGTGACAGATCCCCGCCCTGTTCGGGCCGGGTGATGGGTGCCACCCCGGGTCTGCGTTGTCCGGAACCCTGCACAAATCCCTCTGGCGGGGGCCAGGGCGGGCCGATCAGCGCTCCGGGATCTGCCAGCGTGGTGCCCGGATGGCTGCGCATCACACGCAGGAAATTCAGCCGCGCCATATCGGCCGCAAGCCGTGCGCGCAGCATGCGATCGGTCGTTTCCACCACCTGACCGACCAGAAGCCCCGGTGGAAACAGCCCGTCATCGCCCGAGGTCACGATACGGTCGCCTGCGCTGATGTCTTCGGGGGCTTCGATGAAATCGAGCATCGGCGCTTGTGTGTTGTCGCCCATCAGCAGGGCTTGCTGCCCCGAGGGCTGGATCGTCACGGGAATGCGACTGTTGGCATCGGTCAGCAACAGCACGCGGCTTGTCTGATCCCCCACGCCCGAGATGCGCCCCACCACCCCCAGCCCGTCCATCGTGGCCCAGCCATCCAGAATGCCGTCGCGCGCACCCACATTTATCAGCACCGAGCGGCGAAACGGGCTTCCGGCATCGGCCATGACGATGCCTGTCACAAAGGTCAGTTCCGGGTCCAGACGCACCCGGTTCAGATCAAGCAACCGGGCGTTTTCCTGCTCCAGCTGCAAGGCCGCCTCGCGCCATGCGCGCATCTGTTGCAATTCGCGGCGCAATTCCTCGTTCTGTTCGTAAAGCCGCGTGTAGCTTTGGAAATCATCGATCATGCGGGCCATGCCGGTGACCGGGGCCAAAGCCCATTCGAGGTTCGGCACGACCCGGTCGATGATGGCCGCGCGCATGCGTTCGACGCGCGGATTGTCGATCCGCCAGACCAGCACAAGCGCCAAGAGCGCAAGCACCACCACCGTCACCAATAGGCTGCGGATCGGGCGGGCGTAACTTTGGTCATTGGGGTCGCGTGCCATACCGTTCCTTCAGATCGGCGCGCATGTGGCGATCTCTGGGCGCTCAACTATCGTAATCTATCGCATGACTGAGGAGCTTTTCATACTCCAGCGCCTTGCCGGTGCCGACGGCCACACAGTTGAGGCATTCATCGGCCACCGAAATGGCCAGCCCCGTCTGTTCGCGCAGCGCAACATCGAGATCACCCAAAAGCGCGCCACCGCCTGTCAGCATGACGCCGCGATCCACGATGTCGGCGGCCAGATCGGGCGGCGTTGCCTCCAGCGCGCTCATCACCGCCTCGACGATCTGCTGCACCGGTTCGGCCAGCGCCTCGGCCACCTGCGCCTGGCTGATCTCGGTTTCCTTTGGCACCCCGTTCAACAAGTCGCGCCCGCGGATGCGCATCGATGCGCCACGCCCGTCATCGGGCATGCGTGCCGTCCCGATCGAGGTCTTGATCCGTTCGGCCGTGGCTTCCCCGATCAACAGGTTATGCTGGCGGCGCAGATAATTGATGATCGCCTCATCCATCCTGTCACCGCCCACTCGCACCGAGCGGGCATAGACGATATCGGCCAAGGACAAAACCGCCACCTCGGTGGTGCCGCCGCCGATATCGACGACCATCGACCCGGTGGGGTCGGTAATCGGCATGCCAGCGCCGATGGCCGCCGCGATGGGTTCGGCGATCAGACCGGCCTTGCGCGCGCCTGCGCCCAGCACGGATTGCCGGATTGCGCGCTTTTCCACCGGGGTCGCCCCATGCGGCACGCAGACGATGATCTTGGGTTTGGTGAATGTCGTGCGCTTGTGGACCTTGCGGATGAAATGCTTGATCATCTCTTCGGCCACATCGAAATCGGCGATGACGCCGTCGCGCATGGGCCGGATCGCCTGTATGCTGCCCGGTGTGCGCCCCAGCATCAGCTTGGCATCCTCGCCAAAGGCCAGCGCCGTCTTGACGCCGTTCTTGACCTGATAGGCCACGACCGAGGGTTCGTTGAGGATGATGCCGCGCCCCTTGACGTAGACCAGCGTATTGGCCGTGCCGAGGTCGATCGCCATATCCGACGAAAAAAGATTGCCCCACATCGCCATCTGTTGTGCCCTTTGCGCGATTTCAAAAGGGCAAAGAGCGCATCTTGCACAAAGACTCGGTCCGACCCCTGAAATTTTGTTATAGGCTTGGCGATCGAGCGCCGTAAAGGCCTTGCACCGCGGCCAATCAGCGTCTTTTCGCTTGCACCCCGGGCGGAAATCGCAAGATTTCCGCACAGGAAAACCGGAGTTTTCCAGTGCGAAAAACTCCGGTTTTTCGCCACCCCGCCTCAGCCAGCGTCCTTGTAAGACACTTCCTTGCGGTCCGAGCCCAGCTTTTCACGCCGCACGATCAGGCGGTTGAGCGCATTGACATAGGCTTTCACGCTGGCCACGATCGTGTCGGTATCGGCCGCCTGCCCGGTGGTGATGCGCCCGCCCTCTTCGACGCGGACGGTGACGGTGGCTTGCGCATCCATGCCTTCGGTCACGGCGTTCACCTGATAAAGCTGCAACACCGCCTCATTGGGGTAAAGCGCCTTGACCGCGTTGAAGGCCGCATCGACCGGCCCGTCGCCCTGTGCGCTCGCCTGACGATCCTTGTCGCCCACCCGCAGCGTGATGTCGGCAGATTGCGGCGCCTCGGTGCCGCAGATCACGCGCAGGAATTTCAGCTCCAGATGATCCTTGGTGCCCGCCGCCGCCGCATCGGTCACAAGCGCGATCAGATCATCGTCGAAAACCTCTTTCTTGCGGTCTGCCAGCGCCTTGAAGCGCACGAACAGATCATTGAGCTGGTTGTCGGCCATGTCGAAGCCCAGTTCCTTGAGCTTGGCGCGGAGCGCCGCGCGCCCCGAATGCTTGCCCAGCGGCAGCGAGGTGCCCGACAGGCCCACATCTTCGGGGCGCATGATTTCAAAGGTGTCCGCCGATTTCAGCATGCCGTCCTGATGGATGCCGGATTCATGCGCAAACGCATTCTTGCCGACGATGGCCTTGTTGGGCTGCACAGCGAACCCCGAAACGGTCGAGACCCGGCGCGAGATATGCATGATCTTGGTCGTGTCGATGCCGGTGGTGTAGGGCATGATGTCATGGCGCACCCTGAGCGCCATCACCACCTCTTCCAGCGCGGTATTGCCCGCGCGTTCGCCCAGCCCGTTGATCGTGCATTCGATCTGGCGGGCGCCGCCTGCCACGGCGGCCAGGGCGTTGGCCGTCGCCATGCCCAGATCATTGTGGCAATGGGTGGCAAAGATCACATCCGCGGCGCCCGGCACCTCGGCGATCAGGCGGCGGATCAAGGCAGCGCTTTCCACAGGCGCGGTATAGCCGACCGTGTCGGGGATGTTGATTGTCGTGGCGCCCGCCTTGATGGCGATCTCGACCACGCGCCTGAGGTAATCCCATTCGGTGCGCGTTGCATCCATGGGCGACCACTGGATGTTGTCGCACAGGTTGCGCGCATGGGTGACTGTTTCGTGGATGCGCTCGGCCATCTGATCCATGGTCAGGTTGGGAATGGCGCGATGTTGCGGGCTGGTGCCGATGAAGGTGTGGATGCGTGGGCTTTTGGCGTGGCGCACCGCTTCCCAGCAGCGGTCGATATCCTTGAAACTGGCGCGTGCCAGACCGCAGATGGTGGCGTTGCGGGTTTGCCTGGCGATCTCGGAAACGGCGGCGAAATCGCCCTCCGAGGCAATGGGAAATCCGGCTTCGATGATATCGACGCCCATCTCGTCGAGCAGGCTGGCGATTTCGAGCTTTTCATCATGGCTCATCGTGGCGCCGGGTGATTGTTCGCCGTCGCGCAGCGTGGTGTCGAAAATCAAGACGCGATTTCTGTCAGTGCTCATGTCGATCTGTCCTTAGCCGTGGGGCTACTACCTGTTTGGAGGTCTCCGGCGCTGTCCCTCCTCTGAGCGGTCGCGCCGAAGGGCACGCTCAGAGGCGGCTAAGCAGCAGCAGGCCAAGAGCCGACATCCGCGCACCGGGCGCGGCAAGGGTCATGATATGGGCCTGCATGGTCATGGGGGCGAAAATACCGATCCTTGCGGCTTTGAAAACCCCCTTTCGGGTCAGCGCCATTGACCGAACCCGTGCGCGCCATAACTGGCCTGTCATGGAACAGGCATTGGTGATCGGGGCCTCGGGCGGCATTGGCCGCGCGGTGGCGGAAGAATGGCGCGCGCGGGGCGCTGTGGTGACGGGGCTTTCGCGGGCCGCCGATGGCTTGGATGTAACCGATCCGGCCAGCGTGGCGCGCGTGATGGGCGCGCTTGACGGGCCCTATGATGCGGTGTTCGTGGCCATCGGCATCCTTGCCCCGCCGGGATCAGCCCCCGAAAAGCAACTGGCCCAGATCGATCCTGCGGCCATGGCGCGGGTCTTTGCCGTCAACACCATCGGTGTGGCCACCATCCTGACCCATCTGCCGCGGCTTTTGCCGCGCAAGGGGCGCTCGGTCACGGGGGTCCTGACGGCCAAGGTTGGCTCGATCGGCGACAACCGGCTGGGGGGCTGGTATTCCTATCGCGCCTCAAAGGCGGCGCTGAACCAGATCGTACATGGCGCGGCCATCGAGATTGCGCGCTCCCACCGTGAGGCGGTGATCGCAGCCCTTCACCCCGGCACCGTCGCCACGCCCTTTACCCAAGGCTATGATCCCGCTTACGGCAAGACCACCCCCGAACAGGCCGCGCGCGCGCTCTGCGATGTGATGGCGGGCCTTGCCCCCGCGCAAACGGGCGGGTTTTTCGATTATGCCGGTCACAACCTGCCATGGTAGGCCGCCTGATCCTTGTCTTGGGCGATCAACTCACCGATGAACTTTCCGCGCTGCGCGAGGGGGACCCTTCGCGCGACATCATCGTCATGGCCGAGGTGATGGGCGAGGCGTCCTATGTTCCCCACCACCCCAAAAAGATCGCCTTTCTTTTTGCCGCCATGCGCAAATTCGCGGCCCATCTGGAAGCAAAGGGTTGGCGGGTGCGCTACACGCGCCTCGATGACCCTGACAACACCCACACCATCCCGGGCGAGCTGATCCGCGGCGCGGCCGAAACCGGCGCGGTCGAGGTGCTGGCCACCGAACCGGGTGAATTCCGCCTGATCGCCGCACTCGAAGAGTGCCCCATCCCGGTCCACCAATTCCCCGACGACCGGTTCCTGTGTTCCCATGCCGAATTCGACCAATGGGCCGAGGGGCGCAAAGAGCTGCGGATGGAATGGTTCTACCGCGAGATGCGCCGCAAGACCGGCCTGTTGATGGAGGGCGACCAGCCCGCCGGCGGCAAGTGGAACTATGACCATGACAACCGCAAGCCCGCCCCCGGCGACATCGGGTTCAACGGCCCGCTGCGGCACCGCCCCGACGCGGGCACCGAGGCGGTGCTGACGCTGGTCGCGTCCCGTTTTGCGGGCAACTTCGGCACGCTTGACCCCTTTTGGTTTGCCACCGACCGCGACGGCGCGCTGGCGGCACTGGACCATTTCATCGCCCATGCCCTGCCGCGTTTTGGCGATTTTCAGGATGCGATGCTCGACGGGAACCGATTTCTCTATCACTCTGTCATCTCGATGTATCTCAACGCCGGGCTTTTGGGCTGGCGCGAGATCTGCGAGGCGGCCGAGGGCGCCTGGCGGTCGGGCAAGGCCCCGCTGAACGCGGTCGAGGGCTTTGTCCGACAGATCATCGGCTGGCGCGAATTCATGCGCGGCATCTATTTTCGCCAGGGCCCCGATTATACCCGCATGAACGCGCTCGGCCATGACCGCAAGCTGCCCGAATTCTACTGGACCGCCGACACCGCGATGCGCTGTGTGTCGCGCGCCGTTGAACAGACCCGCGACGAGGCCTATGCCCACCACATCCAGCGCCTGATGGTAACGGGCAATTTTGCGCTCTTGGCGGGGATCGATCCGCATCAGGTTCATGAGTGGTATCTGGCTGTCTATGCCGACGCCTATGAATGGGTCGAAGCCCCCAACGTCATCGGCATGAGCCAATTTGCCGATGGCGGCATCGTGGGGTCAAAGCCCTATGTCTCGGGCGGCAACTACATCAACAAGATGTCTGATTACTGCAAGGGTTGCAGCTATGAGGTTGGGGAAAAGTCTGGGGATAAGGCTTGTCCGTTCAATTATCTCTACTGGGCGTTCCTGCACCGGCACCGCGACCGCTTTGGGCGCAACCCGCGCATGGCACAGATGTATCGCACATGGATGGCGATGTCCGATGACAGGCGGCAGGCGAGTTTGGACAGCGCCGATGCGTTCTTGGCGCGGCTGGATCGCAGTGCGCCGGTGTAAGCCCGCTTGACCGGCGCCGCGCGCTGGGCAATCTGACCCGCAGGCGTGGCCGGCCCGAGATGGTCCAAGGCCCGCACATGCCTCTTTCTGGAGAGATCAGAAATGATCGCCGTTCATTCCGTGAGCGACGCCTTTTCCGGTGCGGATTGCGCCCGGATCCTCGACTGCGTGGCCGCAGCGCCAAGCCGGGATGCGGGTCTTGTGCGCCAAGCCCGCGACCACAATCTGCGCCGCGCCGATCTGGTCTGGCTTGATGATGTCGATGGCACATCCTGGGTCATGGACCGTGTGATCGACCTTGTGCGTGCGGCCAACCGCGATGTCTTTGATTTCGACATCACCGATTTCGCCGAAAGCCCGCAGGTCGCCCGCTATGGCGCCGAGCGCGAGGGGCATTTCGGCTGGCATTCCGATGTGGGCGAGGGGCGGTGGCTGAACGGCGCAAGCTGACCATCGTGGTGCAACTCTCGGAGCCCGACGCCTACACAGGCGGCGATCTGGAGGTGATGCCGGGCGCCAACATCATCAGCGCCGACCGCGCGCGCGGCACCGCCACGCTGTTTCCGTCCTTTGTGCTGCACCGCGTCACGCCGGTTACGGTGGGCGAACGCCACTCGCTGACCGTTTGGTGCCATGGCGCGCCTTTCAGATAGGGTAGTCTGGCTCCACTGTGTAAAATCGAACAGGATGCTTGCGGCGGCGCGGAATTGAGGACGGTGGGGCGCAGGTCCATCTGCCGTTTGAGATAGAACTTCACGCACAGGGAATTGTCCGCATGTCCACCGTCAAGCTCGCCATCGTCTTCTATTCGACCTATGGCACCAATCACCGCATGGCCGAGATCGCCGCCGACGCCGCGCGCGCCGCGGGCGCCGAGGTGCGCCTGTTGCGCGTGGCCGAAACCGCCCCCGCCGAGGTCATAGCCACCCAGGATGCATGGAAGGCACAGGCCGACAAGATGGCCGCCATTCCCGTGGCAACCCCCGCCGATATGGAATGGGCCAATGCCTATCTGTTCTCGGCCCCCACCCGCTTTGGCACGGTCGCAAGCCAGTTGCGCGCCTTTATCGACAGCTTGGGCGGCCAGTGGTTCAGCGGTGCGCTGGCCAACAAGGCGGTCAGCGCCATGACCTCGGCCCAGAACCCGCATGGCGGGATGGAGACGACCCTGATCGGTCTTTACACCACCATGATGCATTGGGGCGCTGTCATCGTCGCGCCGGGCTATACCGATCCGGCCGTTTTCGCCGCTGGTGGCAACCCTTATGGCACCGTGGCCGTCGCGGGCAAGGTGACCCCCGAGGCCGAGGCCGCCATCCGCCATCAGGCCAAGCGCCTTGTCGACATGGCCGCCAAGCTGGCCTGAGCCATTCGGATCGCATCACGAGGGCCGCGCCGGTGCATCCAGCGCGGCCCTTTCGTTACGCCGTCATTCCCACCATGGATCGATGCGGGCGATGTCGTCATCCGACCAGCCGAAATGATGCGCCAGTTCATGGACCAGCACATGGGCCACCATCTCGCCCAGGCTGACATTGCCGCGATCGGCCCATTCATCCAGAATGGGCCGGCGGAACAGCCAGATCGTGTCGGGCCCCATCGGTTGGTCCATCACCGATTTCTCGGTCAGCGGGATGCCCTCATAAAGCCCGGTCAGCTCAAAAGGGTCGTCCATCTCCAGCCCGGCGAGCATGTCCGGCGATGCGAAATCCTCGATCCGTATCGCGATGCGGCGCGCGGCCACCGCATAGGGCGCGGGGATGGCGGCCAGGGCGGCCTCTGCCAGCGTCTCGAAAACCTCGAGACCGGGGGCGACCAGATCGTGATGGGGCGTGTTTTGGGTCATGGCCCCTGATATGGACAATTCCGCGCCGATCTGAAAGACCACGCGGGTGTTGAAAAAGGCATTGTCATGACCGTCACCACCCGTTTCGCGCCCTCACCCACCGGCTATATCCATGTGGGCAACCTGCGCACCGCGCTGTTCAATCACCTGATCGCGCGCAAGGCGGGCGGCACGTTCATCTTGCGGCTCGATGATACCGATCCCGAACGCTCGAAACAGGAATACGCCGACGCCATTCAGCAAGATCTGGAATGGCTGGGCCTGACCTGGGACCGGCTCGAACGGCAATCCGACCGGCTGGACCGCTACGCCGAAGAAGCCGACCGGCTGCGCGCGGCGGGCCGCTTCTATGAGGCGTGGGAAACCCCGACCGAACTGGACCTCAAGCGCAAGAAACAGCTCAACATGGGCCAGCCCCCGGTTTACGACCGCGCGGCCCTCAAGCTGTCGGCGGATGACAAGGCGCGTCTGCGCGCCGAACGCGGGCAAGGCGTGTGGCGTTTCCAGCTTGATCAGGAACGCATCGAATGGGTGGATGGCATCCTCGGGCCGCTGTCGATCGATGCAGGCTCGGTCTCGGACCCGGTCCTGATCCGGGCCGATGGTCAGGTGCTCTATACCTTTGCCTCGGTCGTCGATGACATCGACATGGGCATCACCCATGTGGTGCGCGGCGCCGATCACGTCACCAACACCGCGACCCAGATCCAGATCATGGCGGCCCTTGGCGCGGGCCACCCGGCATTCGCGCATCATTCGCTTCTGACCGGCGCGCAGGGTGAGGCGCTGTCCAAACGGCTTGGCACGCTGTCGTTGCGCGATCTGCGCGCGGCCGGGGTCGAGCGGATGGCGCTTTTGAGCCTGATGGCGCGGCTTGGGTCGTCCCAGCCCGTCGTGCTGGCAGGCTCCATCGACGAATTGGCCGAAGGCTTTGATCTGTCACAATTCGGATCGGCCCCCACCAAATTCGATGAAACCGATCTGTTCCCGCTGACCGCCCGCATCTTGCAGGAAACCCCCCTGTCGGCGGTGGCGGGCGAGATCGCGGCCTTGGGCGTGCCCGATGCGCTGGCCGCCGATTTCTGGGCGGTGGCGCGTGCCAACATCACCACAAAGGCCGATCTGGCGCCTTGGTGGGCACTGTTTCGCGATGGTGCCGTGCCCGTGGTCGATGACGAAGACCGCGCCTTTGTCGCGGCGGCCTTTGCCATGTTGCCCGATCCGCCCTATGACGGCGCCACATGGGCCAACTGGACCAATGCCGTGAAAGACGCGACAGGGCGCAAGGGCAAGACCTTGTTCATGCCGCTGCGCAAGGCGGTGACAGGGCAAGACAAGGGCCCCGAGATGGCCGATGTGATGCGGCTCTTGCGGAAAAAACCGACGCTGTAACCGAAAGCTGCGCCTGAACACCTAGCCAGAAATGCCCAGATCGCGCAGGGCTGCGTTGACCAGCGCCCTTTCGCGGTCAGTCGTGACTTGGGCGCGCGGATAAAGCGGCGCGGCGCGGTCGTTCCGGATGCCCGCCTCCCATCCTTGCGTCGTTTCGAAAAACCGCGCCACGCCTGCTTCGCCAAACTCGCGCAAGAACCCCTGTGCCACCGTATCAAGATAACTGAGCAAGATCGGATGGCGGCCCGTCGGCGCGATGTGGCGCGGATCGACCTGATAGATCATCACCGCTGTCGCGGCGGGCCGGTCATGGTGCACATCGCGCAGCGCGTGACGCGCATAGGCATGTTCGCGCGCATCGAGCGCCGCCCAATCGCCCCCCGGCACCGATGCGATCAGCCCTTCGATCTGGGTGCCGGGCGCCTCGATCACCGACAGATAGGCGATCTGTCGGACGGTCGTGGCCTGCCAGATGCGCGCCCAGCCACGGGCGCGTGCGGGCGCTGCGTTCGGGTAGGCATGGGTGGCCCGGTTCACAAGGCTGCCGTAGCCAAAGAAAAATGGGTCAGGCTTTGGGGTCATGTCGGTTTTGATGACGAAAGCGCCGCAGATGCACAAGGCCCCTTGCGGGTTGCCGCAAGCCTGATATTTTGACCCTGTCGACGCAGGGAGACGCTGACCCGATCCGGTCAGGGCCGAAGGAGCAACCGCCCCGGTAAACTCTCAGGCAAAAGGACCTGTGCCGGCACGACAACTCTGGAGAGTGATGCGGCCCGCCGCATCCGCCGACGGGATAACGATCTCAGGCCACAGGACAGAGGGGGCATCACTATCGCGGCTCAGGCGGGGCGCGATCACCGATGCCGGGCCCTATGCCCAAACCGATGACGGGGAATGATGGCCGACAGTGTCGACAAGGATCTGAACACGCTGCCGCTTGCAGGGCTGCATGCCGAATTGGGCGCGAAATTCGTGCCATTCGCGGGCTGGTCCATGCCCGTGCAATATGGCGATGGCGTGATGGCCGAACATCTGTGGACGCGCCAAAAGGCCGGGCTGTTCGATGTCAGCCATATGGGACAGGTGCGCCTGCCCAAGACGGCGCTGGCAGCCCTTGAGGGTCTGATCCCGGCCGATCTGATCGGTCTGCCCGAAGGGCGCCAGCGCTATGGCGTCTTTACCAATGACACCGGCGGCGTGCTGGATGATCTGATGATCGCGCATCGTGCGGGCGATGTGTTGCTGGTCGTCAACGCCGCCCGCCATGCCCATGATCTTGCCCATTTGAGCGCCCATGTCGCGGGCGTCGAGCCGGTGGGCGACCGCGCGCTTCTGGCGCTTCAGGGGCCGATGGCCCAAGCGGTTCTGGCCCCCTTGGTGGCAGGTGTGGCCGAGATGCGCTTTATGGATGTTGCCGTCTGCACGTGGCAGGGCGGCGCGCTGTGGATTTCCCGCTCGGGCTATACGGGCGAGGACGGGTTCGAAATCTCGGTGCCCGTGGACCATGCCCAAGCCTTTGCCCGGGCGCTTTTGGCCGATGCCCGCGTGGCGCCCATCGGGCTTGGCGCGCGTGACAGCTTGCGGCTCGAGGCGGGTTTGCCGCTCTATGGCCAGGAGATGGACGAGACGATTTCCCCGATCGAGGCAGGACAGGCCTGGTCGATCGGGCGGGCGCGCCGTGCGGGCGGGGACCGCGCGGGCGGTTTTCCCGGGGCCGGTGTCATTTTGGATCAATTGTCCCATGGCGCACCGCGCCGCCGCGTGGGGCTTTGCCCCGAAGGCCGCGCACCGATGCGTGCGGGCGTGCCGCTGTTTGCCGATGCACAGGGCGGCGCACCTGTGGGCGTGATCACCTCGGGCGGTTTTGGCCCCTCGGTCGGCGCGCCCATCGCCATCGGACTGATCGATGCCGCCACCCCTGCCCAAGCCCCGATCTTTGGCGAGCTGCGCGGCAAGCGCTTGCTTGCGCGGCAAGTGCCGCTGCCTTTCGTGCCACCCGGATACAAACGCTGATCACCCCCTCCAGATGAGGACACTATGAAATACACAGAAGATCATGAATGGCTGAGCCTCGAGGGCGACATCGTCACCGTGGGCATCACCGAATACGCCGCAACGCAATTGGGTGATGTGGTGTTTGTCGAATTGCCCGAAGTCGAGACGCAGATCGCGCGCGGCGACGAGATCGTGGTGATCGAAAGCGTCAAGGCGGCATCCGACATTGTGGCGCCCCTCGATGGCGAGATCGTCGAGATCAACGAGGCCTTGGTCGACAACCCGGCCTTGGTCAATGACGACCCCACCGGGGCTGCGTGGTTCTTCAAGGTCAAGATCGACGATCCCTCGGTGCTTGATGAATACATGGATGAGGAAGACTACAAGGATCACATCGGCGAGTGACCGCGCCGATGGGGGCGCTGCCCCCGCCGCGCCTTTGGCGCGGCCCCCCCGGAGTATTTCTCAAGCAAAGATGACCAGGGAGAAGCGCTGTGCCTTCGCCCCGAGAGGATGACAGACATGGCCTGGACCCAGACCCCCTACGATCCGACCGATTTCGCCAACCGCCGCCACATCGGCCCTTCGCCCGCCGAGATCGCCGCGATGCTCAAGGTGGTGGGGGCATCGAGCATCGATGCCTTGATCGATCAGACGCTGCCCGCCGCGATCCGACAGGCACATCCGCTGGAGTGGGCGCCGATGTCGGAGGCCGAATTGCTGGCGCATATGCGTGCGATCGCTGGTCGCAACAAGCCAATGGTCCAGATGATCGGACAGGGCTATTACAACACCCACACGCCTCCCGCCATCCAGCGCAACGTGCTGGAAAACCCGGCTTGGTACACCGCCTATACCCCCTATCAGCCCGAGATCGCCCAGGGCCGGCTTGAGGCCTTGCTGAATTTCCAGACCATGGTGGCCGATCTGACCGGGCTCGAGGTCGCCAATGCCTCGCTTCTGGATGAGGCCACGGCCTGTGCCGAGGCGATGGTGATGGCCGAACGGGTGGCCAAATCAAAGGCGCGGGCGTTTTTCATTGATGAAAACTGCCATCCGCAGAACATTGCCGTGATGCGCACGCGCGCCGCACCGCTCGGGATCGAGGTGATCGTGGGCGCGCCCGACACATTGGACCCGGCGGCTGTTTTCGGCGCGATCTTTCAGGTGCCGGGCAGCTTTGGCGGGCTGGCGGACCCCAGCGCACAGATTGCGGCGCTGCATGCCCAAAAGGCCATCGCCATTGTCGCAAGCGATCTTCTGGCGCTGACGCTGATCCGTGACCCCGGATCGATGGGGGCCGATATCGCTGTTGGATCGGCGCAGCGCTTTGGCGTGCCCTTGGGCTATGGCGGGCCGCATGCAGCCTTCATGGCGTGTCGCGACGCGCACAAGCGCGCGATGCCGGGCCGAATCGTCGGTGTGTCGATCGACAGCCATGGCCACAAGGCCTATCGCCTGTCGCTGCAGACCCGCGAACAGCATATCCGCCGCGAGAAAGCCACATCGAACGTCTGCACGGCTCAGGCGCTTTTGGCGGTGATGGCCAGCTTCTATGCCGTGTTTCATGGCCCCGAAGGCTTGTGTGCCATCGCGCAGGCCGTGCATCTCAAGGCGGCGCGTCTGGCGGCATCGCTGGCGGCTGGCGGTTTCGCGCCCGGGGCGGCGGCCTATTTCGACACGATCACGGTGGCGGTGGGCGACCGGCAAAGCCGGATCATGGCGGCCGCCGTCGCGCGCGGCATCAACCTGCGCGATGTGGGCCGCGACCGGATCGGCATCTCGGTCGATGAGACCACGACCGAGGCCCATCTGGCCGCCGTCTGCGCGGCCTTTGACGTGGCACTTCTTCCCCCCGTCAGCGCCCCCGCCATTCCCGAGGCGATGCTGCGCACGACGCCCTATCTGACGCATCCGATCTTTCACATGAACCGCGCCGAATCCGAGATGATGCGCTACATGCGCCGCCTGTCGGATCGCGATCTTGCGCTTGACCGGGCGATGATCCCCTTGGGGTCTTGCACGATGAAGCTGAACGCCGCGGTCGAGATGATGCCGGTGACCTGGCCCGAGTTCAATGCGATCCACCCCTTTGCCCCCGCCGATCAGGCACAGGGCTATGCCGAGATGCTGGCCGATCTGTCGGCCAAGCTGTGCGAGATCACGGGCTATGACGCCATGTCGATGCAGCCCAATTCCGGCGCGCAGGGCGAATATGCGGGCCTTTTGACCATCGCCGCCTATCACGCCGCGCGCGGTCAGGGGCACAGGCGCATCTGCCTGATCCCGGTGTCGGCGCATGGCACCAATCCCGCCTCTGCCCAGATGTGCGGGATGGAGGTGGTGGTGGTGCGCGCGG
Organism: uncultured Roseicyclus sp.; assembly: GCF_937892565.1. Lineage (GTDB taxonomy): Bacteria > Pseudomonadota > Alphaproteobacteria > Rhodobacterales > Rhodobacteraceae > Roseicyclus. The sequence continues at coordinate 30,436 of NZ_CALAHQ010000005.1, forward strand.
CCGAAAACGGCGATGTCGATCTGGCCGATTTCCGCGCCAAGGCCGAAGCGGCGGGCGACAATCTGGCGGCATGCATGATCACCTATCCCTCGACCCATGGCGTGTTCGAGGAAACCGTGCGCGATGTCTGTGACATCACCCATGCCTTTGGTGGGCAGGTCTATCTGGACGGGGCCAATCTGAACGCCATGGTGGGCCTGTCGCGGCCGGGCGATGTGGGCGCCGATGTCAGCCATCTGAACCTGCACAAGACATTTTGCATCCCGCATGGCGGGGGCGGCCCCGGCATGGGCCCCATCGGGGTCAAGGCGCATCTGGCGCCATACCTGCCCGGGCATCCCGAAACCGGTGGGGCGACCGGCCCTGTCTCGGGGGCGCCCTATGGGTCTGCGTCGATCTTGCCGATCAGCTATGCCTATGTCCGTCTGATGGGGGGCGAGGGTCTGACACGCGCGACCAAGGTGGCGATCTTGAACGCCAACTATATCGCCAGGCGGCTCGATGGCGCCTTTCCGGTGCTGTTCAAGGGCAAGGGTGGGCGCGTCGCGCATGAATGCATCCTTGACACCCGCCCCTTTGCGGAGGCGGGCGTCAGCGTCGATGACATCGCCAAGCGGCTGATGGATTGCGGCTTTCACGCCCCGACAATGAGCTGGCCCGTCGCGGGCACCTTGATGGTGGAACCCACCGAAAGCGAAACACAGGCCGAGATCGACCGCTTTTGCGAGGCGATGCTGGCCATCCGTGCCGAGATCGCCGAGGTCGAGGCCGGCCGCATGCCGATCGAGACCAGCCCGCTGCGCTTTGCCCCCCACACGATGGAGGACCTGATCCGCGATTGGGATCGCCCCTATTCGCGCGAACAGGGCTGTTTCCCCCCCGGCGCCTTTCGGGTCGACAAGTATTGGCCACCCGTCAACCGGGTCGACAATGTGCATGGCGACCGGCATCTGATCTGCACCTGCCCGCCGCTCGACAGCTATCTGGACGCCGCCGAATAGGGCGCCCCTTGTGCGATCGGTCAGCCGCCCGGCTGGCCGATCAGCGCGCCGATCAGGGCAATTGCCTCGGGGCTGTCCCAATGGGCGTCCCCGCGCAGGCGGGCGATCTCTTGCCCCTCGGGGTTCAAGATCACCGTGATGGGCAGGCCGAACACCCCCATCTCGCGGGCGATCTGCTGGTTGATGTCGCGGTGTTGCTGCAAGTCGGTCACGCCGATCTCTTCGAAGAAACGGCGGATGGCTTGTGGCGGATTGCGCCCCGTGGCCAGCGTGACCACGGTGAAATCCTCACCCCCCAGCGCCGTTTGCAGATTTTGAAGCGACGGCATTTCCTCGCGGCACGGGGCGCACCATGTGGCCCAGAAATTCAGCACCACATGACGCCCGGCATAATCGGCAAGCTGGCCCTGGGTCTCGTCGATCCGCAAAAAGGGCAGCGCAGAGACCGCAACCGGCGCCTCATGGATCACCAGCCCCCGCATCTCGCCCACCAGATAGGCGGACAGGTCTTGCGCCACAGCAGCATTTGCACCCAAGCCTGCGGCAAGGTAGATCAACATCGAACGCAACAGGCGCATCATCCGAAATTCCTCCAAGGGCCGATACCCATGACAAAGACCACGACCAACGCCATGTGGGGCGGCCGCTTTGCCGCCGGACCCGACGCGATCATGGAGGCGATCAACGCCTCGATCGGGTTCGACAAGCGACTGGCCAGGCAAGACATCGACGGATCCCGCGCCCACGCGGCGATGCTGGCGGCCACGGGTATCTTGAGTGATAGCGACGTTGCGGCGATCCGCAAAGGGTTGCTCACGGTCTTGTCAGAGATCGACGAGGGGCGGTTCGAATTCTCGACGGCGCTGGAAGACATCCACATGAATGTCGAAGCCCGGCTGAAAGAGATCATCGGCGACCCTGCGGGCCGATTGCACACCGCGCGCTCGCGCAATGATCAGGTGGCGACCGATTTCCGGCTTTGGGTGCGTGAGCAATGCGATGCCACCATGGCGGGGATCGATGCCTTGATGCGTGCGCTGGTCGCACAGGCCGAAGCGGGTGCCGATTGGGTGATGCCGGGGTTCACCCATCTGCAGACCGCCCAGCCCGTCACCTGGGGCCACCACATGATGGCCTATGTCGAAATGCTGGCGCGCGACCGGGGCCGCTTTGGCGATGCGCGGGCGCGGATGAACGAAAGCCCCTTGGGGGCGGCGGCGCTGGCGGGCACGTCCTTTCCCATTGACCGGCACATGACGGCCGCGGCGCTTGGTTTTGAGCGGCCCATGGCCAATTCGCTCGATGCCGTCAGCGACCGCGATTTCGCGCTGGAATATCTGGCCGCCGCGTCGATTTGTGCGATGCATCTGTCGCGCTTTGCCGAAGAACTGGTGATCTGGTCCTCGGCCCAGTTCCGCTTTGTGCGGCTGTCGGACCGGTTCACCACCGGCTCCTCGATCATGCCGCAAAAGAAGAACCCCGATGCCGCCGAACTGATCCGCGCCAAGATCGGGCGGATTTTCGGCGCCAATGTCGCGCTCTTGATGGTGATGAAGGGGCTTCCCTTGGCCTATTCCAAGGACATGCAGGAAGACAAGGAACAGGTCTTTGACGCGGCCGATAACCTTATGCTGGCCTTGGCCGCGATGGAGGGGATGGTGCGTGACATGACCGCCAACCGCCCCGCGCTGGAGGCCGCCGCCGGATCGGGCTTTTCCACCGCGACCGATCTGGCCGATTGGCTGGTGCGGGTCTTGGGCCTTGCGTTCCGCGAGGCCCATCACGTCACCGGCAGCCTTGTGGCCATGGCCGAGGGTCTGGGCGTCGATCTGCCGGAATTGAGCCTTGAGCAGATGCAGACGGTGCATCCGGGCATCACATCCGATGTCTTTGCCGTGCTGGGCGTTCATAATTCCGTCGCCTCGCGGATGTCATATGGCGGCACGGCGCCCGCTCAGGTGCGCGCCCAGATCGCCCGTTGGAAAGAGCTGCTGGCATGACCCATCTTTCACGCCTTGGTGCCGCCCTTGCGCTGGCCCTGCTTGCGGCCTGTGGCGCCGATGGCGCCCCCGAACGACCCGAAGCGCGCCCCGGCGCGCAAGGGGCTGCACCGCTTGTTGCCACAAGCGGCTGACCCCCGCATGAACACCGTTGAACACAGGGCCGTTCGGCCCTAACCTTGGGCGCTCGAACCGTTCAGTGCCCGCACAGATCAAGGCGTTTTCCATGGACAAGATTCCGATGACCCCCGGGGGCTACAAGGCCCTGAACGACGAGCTCAAGCAGCTCAAGAGCGTGGAGCGCCCGGCCATCATTCAGGCCATTTCCGAGGCGCGCGAACATGGCGACCTGTCGGAAAACGCGGAGTATCATTCCGCCAAGGAAAAACAGTCCTTCATCGAAGGCCGCATCAAGGAGCTAGAGGGGCTGATCGGGCGGGCCAATGTGATCGATCCCAAAACCCTGTCGGGCCCGGTCAAGTTCGGCGCCACCGTGGTGCTGGTCGATGAAGACGACGTCGAAAAGAGCTTTCAGATCGTAGGCGAGGCCGAGGCGAACATCGAAAAAGGCATGCTCAACATCAACTCGCCCCTGGCGCGTGCCTTGATTGGCAAGGATGAAGGCGACAGCGTCGAGGTCAAGACACCGGGTGGGGACAAGGATTACGAGATCGTCTCGATCACCTATGTCTGAACCGCACCCTTTTGTGGTGGAATGGTTTGGCCCGCATGCGCGCTGACCCCAAACAATCCCCGCTTGATCCGGGGGTCTTTGCCCGGGAAAGTCCCGCCTTTCGCGTCACCATGATCGAGGTGATGGCGGGGCTGCTCAGCGTGGTCTGGATCGGGGTGGTGGTGGTCCTCAATTGGGGGGCAGCCGCAGAAGGCGGCGGCCTGATCGCCCGCGTGATGAACGGTTTGGCCATTCTGACGCCGATTGCCCTGCTCTGGGTTGCAATCGGCGCGGCGCGGACCGCGCGCGCCTTGCGGCAAGAAGCGGCGCGCCTTCAGGCCGCCATCGACGCGATGCGCGCGGCCTATGGTGATCAGCAACAGCGCATCGCGCCGGATGTGAAGCCGGCGCTGGTCGAAAAACTGGAGGAACTGGCGCAAGGCCACCGTGGTGGGCCCCCGATTGGCACGCCCGTCTTTTCGTCTCAGCGTCTTGCCCCCCCGGTGGCAGAGCCGCCTGCCACGGTGCCGCCGCACCCGGACCACCCTCAGCCCGCTTTGGCGCTGTCGGCCCCTGTCGAAAAAGCACCCATTGCGCTGGCCGATTTCATCAAGGCGCTGGATTTCCCCGAAAACCAGCATGACAAGGACGGGTTTCGTGCCTTGCGCCGCGCGCTCGAGGATCGCGCGACCGAACGGCTGATCCGCGCCAGTCAAGATGTGCTGACGCTGCTGAGCCAGGATGGCATCTATATGGATGACCTGCCCCCCGATCGCGCCCGCCCCGAGGTCTGGCGCCGCTTTGCCCAAGGCGAACGGGGCCGCGCGGTCGCGGTGCTGGGCGGTATCCATGACCGCTCCAGCCTTGCCATTGTGGCGGGGCGGATGAAAACAGACTTGGTGTTCAGGGATGCGGCACATCATTTCCTGCGCCAGTTCGACCGCAGCTTCACGGCCTTTGAAACGATTGCCGATGATGCGCAGATCGCGGATCTGACCGACACGCGGACCGCGCGGGCCTTTATGCTTCTGAGCCGGGCGGCGGGCACCTTTGACTGAGGGGGGGGGTGGCTTCCTTGCGGAAGCCACAGGGGAAAACTCGAGTTTTCCCGCCCGTTTTCCTTGCGGAAAACGGCCCCTCAAGCCTCCAGCGCTGCAATCAGCGCCGCCTGATGGCCCAAACCCGCGATCCAGCCTTCTTCGGGGCAGCCCTCGCGCAGGATCGCGTCCAGATGCCGGGGCGGCAATGCCGCGAAAGCTGATGCCAGAACGCGCACCTGGGCGGCATCGGGCACCTCGCCCGGGCGCTGGCGGCGCCTGATCTCGGCCGACAGGATCGCGGGATAGACCTCGGCCAACAGGATCGGCGCATCGCGATCCTCAAAGGGGCGCACGGCCAGCGCATCGCCGAAATGCTGCCGCAACGCCCAAAGCCGGGGCAGCCCGAGCAGGGTTTGGCTGGCCACCGCGCCGTTGCCGTAGAGTTGAAAACAGGTGCTGGCACCGGGTGCCATCTGTTCCACCCGCCGCCGTTCGGCAAAGGCAAAGCCCCTGTGGGGCGGTTTTCGAAACGGCACATGCGCGGGCGTCTTGCCCACCGGGTGCGACCAGAACGGGCCCGGCGCGTCGAAGCGAGCATTGATTAGATCGGCCACATCGAGCCGGTTGTTGGCGTTCTTCGGGTCATCCTTTATGGTCCCGGCCATCCAATCCCAGACCGCAAAGGGATCGGCGCTGCCGGTCAGCGCCTGGGCAAAGCCCTTTGGGTAGGCCAAGGGAAAATCGAACCCTGCCAGCACCCGCCGCCCCTCGGCGCGCGCGGCCTCAAGCCGCGCCATCAGATGCGCCTGAGCTGCTGCGCGAGTTCGGCAATAGGTGACATGGCCCGCGCTGGCCGTGCGTTCGGCCACATAGATCGCATCCTTGGTGCGCTTGGCGGGCGAAGGGGCCGAGCGCGCCGACCAATCCACCATGATCACCGTATCGATGTCCATCGCCGCCCCCTCTGGATGTGCCGTATGGCCCTTGCGGCGGCCTGCGCCGAATTGCATCCCAGCCGCGCCTCGCCTATGGCTGGCCCGCAAACAAACTCAGGCTAACCTGCCCCCATGCCCGTATCCAGCCCCAGAGCCGCCTTTTGGCGTGGCCTGACAGCCGCTTTGCCCTTTCTCATCGTGCTTGGCCCCTTTGGTCTATTGTTCGGGGTCGTCGGCACCGAGGCGGGGCTGGATGTGGGTCAGGTGATGGGCTTCACCGTGCTGGTGATCGCGGGCGCGTCGCAATTCACCGCGCTGCAACTGATGCATGACAATGCGCCGACACTGATCGTGATTGCATCGGCCTTGGCGGTCAATTTGCGCATGGCGATGTATTCGGCGTCTTTCGTGCCGCATCTGGGGGCTGCGCCGATCTGGCAGCGGGCCTTGATCGCCTACATGACTGTCGATCAGACCTATGCGCTGGCGAATGGCGAATATGAGGCCGCACCAAAGCAAACCACCGCCGAAAAGGTCGCGTTCTTCTTTGGCACAGCCGCGCCCACCATCCCGGTCTGGATCGGCGCATCGGCGCTTGGCATCGTGGTGGGTGAGGCGATCCCGCCCGCGCTTGGCCTTGATTTCGCGGTGCCCATCACCTTCATCGCGCTGATCGCGCCCGCCTTGCGCACCTTGGCACATGTGGCCGCTGCGCTGACATCCATCGTGATGGCCATCGCGTTGAGCTTCCTGCCGTGGAATTTGTGGCTTTTGGCCGCGGGTTTGGCGGCGATGATCGTCGGCGCCGAGGTCGAGCGCCGGATGGAGGCGCGCCGATGAATTATACCGCGACCGAGATTTGGCTGATCATTCTGGCGTTGGGCGTTGGCACCTTTCTGGTGCGGTTTTCCTTCCTTGGCATTCCGGGCGATCGCGCGCTTCCTGCATGGCTGTTGCGGCATCTGCGCTACACGGCGGTGGGCATATTGCCCGCGATGGTGACACCTCTGGTGCTCTGGCCTCAGGCCACGGGTGGCCAGTTGGACATCAGCCGCATCGCGGCGGCGAGTTTGGCGCTGGCGGTCGGGCTTTGGACAAGGAACGCCATCTGGGCGATTGTGGCGGGCATGGCCAGCCTTTGGGGTTTGGGCTGGCTCTTGGCCTGATTGTTCGATTATTCAGAACCAAAACAACAAAACCTGTATTTTTATTTGTGCTTTCTGCGCGGCATATCCCCCCGATGTTTTGGCTTTGGGTCAGGGATCGGACCATGGATATTCTGTTCGACATGGCGGCGACACTGGTCGCGCAGTTGCAAAAACCCACTCTGGCTTTCTTGATCGGGGGCATGGTTCTGGCGGCGATGGGCAGCAAGCTGACCGTGCCAGACCCGGTTTACAAATTCATCGTTCTGGTCTTGTTGCTCAAGGTGGGGCTTGGGGCTGGCATCTCGGTGCGCGAGGCCCATGTGATCGCGCTGGCCGTGCCTGCGATCGCGGCGGCCTTGGTGGGTGTGGCCATCGTGGTCTTGGGTGCGGGCACGCTGGCGCGGACCCGGGGCGTCAATCGGATGGATGGCATGGCGACTGCGGGGCTTTTCGGCGCGGTTTCTGCCTCGACCTTGGCGGCGGGCATGGTGATGCTGGACGCCGAAGGCATCGCCTACGAGGGTTTTATCGGGGCGCTTTACCCCTTCATGGATATTGCGGCGCTGGTCACGGCGATCCTTCTGGCCAAGATGAGCGCGCTGCGCGCGGCCACTGCCCGGCCTGCGGGTGGTGGCACGGCCACGCTGGCTGCGGGTGGCGGCGCGGGCGATGGCATTGTCAAGGACATCCTGACCGACACGCTGAAAAGCCCGGCCATTTCCGCCTTGCTTCTGGGGCTTGCCATCGGTCTTTTCGGTCGGCCCGAACAGGTTTACGCCAGCTTTTATGAGCCGTTGTTCCGGGGCCTCCTGTCGATCCTGATGCTGATCATGGGCATGGAGGCATGGGCGCGGTTGGGCGAAATGCGGAAAGTGGCGCATGCCTATGTCCTTTATGGCGTCGCCGCACCTTTTGTGCATGGCGCGCTGGGCTTTGGCGCGGGGCTGGTCGCCCATCACCTGACCGGGTTTTCCGCAGGCGGCGTGGTGCTGTTGGCGGTGATGGCTGCGTCCAGTTCGGACATCTCGGGCCCGCCCACCTTGCGCGCGGCCTTGCCCGAGGCGAACCCAAGCGCCTATGTCGGCACATCGACGGGGATCGGCACGCCGGTGGCGATCTTGTCGATCCCGGTCTGGATCGCGCTGGCCGACTGGCTGATCGGCGCATGATCTGATTTATCTGTAAAACAGAAACAATCGTTCTAATTTAACGCATCATGGATCGGCTGAATTACCATCATCTGCGCTATTTCCGCGAGGTTGCGCGCGAAGGTCATCTGACGCGCGCGGCCGAGCGGTTGAACCTGTCGCAATCCGCGCTGTCGGCGCAGATCCGCCATCTGGAGGATCGTCTGGGTCATGCGCTGTTCGAACGGCGCGGGCGACAGTTGATCCTGACCGAAGCCGGGCGGATCGCGCTTGACCATGCTGAGCGGATTTTTGGCACCGGCGCGGAATTGCTGGCCGCCTTGGGCGATGGGGGTCATAGGGCACGGCCCTTGCGGGTGGGGGCGATCTCGACGCTGTCGCGCAATTTCCAGATGCGCTTTTTGCGCCCGGTCCTGGGCGAGGGGCCAGATGCCGTGCCCTTGGCCCTGGTTTCGGGGTCAGGCGGCATGTTGTTGCCGCGTCTTGCGGGGTTGGCGCTGGATGTGGTGCTTTCGACCGAACCGCATGATCGCGCTGCCTTTCCCGAACTGACCGCGCACCGGATCGCGGCACAGCCCGTGGCGCTGGTCGGCACCATCGACCGCATGCGCGGGCGCGATGCCGATTGGCTTTTGCGCCATCAACCCTTGATCTTGCCCACCGAAAGCTCGATCCGCACCGGGTTCGATGCGCTTTGCGCGCGTCGCACCATCACGCCCAACATCGTGGCCGAGGTGGACGACATGGCCATGGTGCGCTTGCTGGTGCGCCACGATGTGGGCGTGGCGCTGGCGCCGTTGGTCGTGGTGCAAGATGAAATCGGGGCCGGCATCTTGATGCAGGCGCCGGGCGATCTGGGCATCGTCGAGAATTTCTATGCCATCACCGCGACGCGCAATTTCCCGCACCCCGCGCTCAAGCGGTTGCCGCCCCACACCGGGTTCAGTCCCTGACAGAGGCCGCCGGATAGGTGCCGAGGATTTTCAGGAAGCTGGTGAAATAGGCCAGTTCCTCGAGCGCCAGCTTGACGTTGTCATCCTCGGGGTGGCCTTCGATGTCGGCGTAGAATTGTGTGGCCGTGAACGAACCATCGACCATGTAGCTTTCCAGCTTGGTCATGTTGACGCCATTGGTCGCGAAACCGCCCATCGCCTTGTAGAGCGCGGCGGGAATGTTGCGCACGCGGAACACGAAGGTCGTCATCATGTGATCGGATCGCCGCGCCATATTGGCATCGCGGGACATGATCAAGAAGCGCGTGGTGTTGGTGTCGTGATCTTCGATGTGGCGGGCCAGCACATCCAGCCCGTAGATCTCGGCGGCCAGTTCGGATGCAAGCGCCGCCTTGCTGCGGTCGCCCCAGGCCGCCACATCGCGGGCTGCGCGCGCATTGTCGGGGCTGACCTGACCCTTCAGATCATGCGCGCGCAAGAACCGCGCGCATTGCGGCAAGAGCACAAGATGCGACCATGCCTCGCGGATGTCGGACAGCTGTGCGCCCGGCACGGCCAACAGGTTGATATGCACCCGCACAAAGGCCTCATCGACGATATGCAGCCCCGACGACGGCAACAGCCGGTGAATGTCGGCCACCCGGCCATAGGTGGTGTTTTCGACCGGCAGCATGGCCTGACTGGCGCGACCCGATTGCACGGCCTCGATCGCGTCCTCGAATGTGGCGCAGGGCAGCGCCTCCATTCCGGGGCGGGCGTCATGGATGGCCTGATGCGAATAGGCACCCGGCTCACCTTGAAAGGCGATGCGATCGGTCATCTCTTGCGGTCCCATGTGGGCGTTTCGTCGCGCTCCCTACACCTTGCCATGGATCGGTGAAACCCCATACATACCCTCAAATTCGCGAGATGGATGGGAATACCATGTTCGACACCATGACCATCACCAAGGCATTCGCGTCCGTATGTGGCGCGCTGTTGGTGCTTTTGCTGGGTGGCTGGGCCGCCGAAAGCCTCTATAATATCGAAAAGCACGGCGACGATCACGTCCCGGGTTATGCCATTCTTGTGCATGACGACAGCGCCGAAGAAGCCCCCGCCGAAGAAGTGGTCGAGGTGGCCTTTGCCGATGTCTATGCCACCGCCGATGCGGCCGCCGGTGAGCGGCTGTGGCGCCAGTGTGGTGCCTGCCATCAGCTCAACCCCGGTGCCAATGGCGTCGGCCCCTATCTTCATGGGGTCGTGAACCGGCCCAAGGGGTCGGCCGCAGGGTTCAACTATTCCGCCGCGATTGCAGGATTGGGTGGCGAGTGGACGCCGGAAAACCTGTCGGGGTTTCTGGAAAATCCGCGCGGCTATGCGCCCGGCACCTCGATGTCGTATAATGGCATGCGTGAAGTCACCGACCGCGCAAACCTGATCGCCTATCTCGCGACCTTTCAATAAGCGTCACGCACGGCATGTCTGGGGCCGCCCCAAGGGGCGGTCCTTTTCATTTGGTCAAGCCCGGGTGGCATGGACAATCACGCAATCGCAACTTGAACCTGCGCGGGGGCTGGTCTCTAACCTGTTGTGACCCAGATACTGATCAGGTTCCATCAGCGCAGAAGCCCGGAGATCCGAATGGCCATTCGCCCGTCCGTCTTGCACCACCCCAGCCTGTCATCGCTTTCATTGGCTGCCGCACTTGCGCTGATTGCGCCGCAGGTGTCGGCGCAAGAGCCAGAGCTGATCGTCACCCATGCTGTCGCGACCTTTGGGGTTGAGGATCTGACATATGCTGCGGATTTTCCGCATCTCGCTTATGTCAACCCAGACGCACCCAAGGGCGGGGAGATGTCGCTGAGCTGGTCAAGCGGGGGGGGCACGTTCGATTCCCTGCATCCCTATACCGATCAGGGCAACCCGGCGGTGCTGGCATCGATCTTTTTCGAATCACTTCTGGATTCGACACTCGACACGATCGGCGAAAGCTATTGCCTGTTGTGTGAAACCATCGCCTATCCTCAGGACCGGTCCTATGTGATCTTTACCCTGCACGAAGCGGCGCGGTTTTCGGATGGCACGCCGGTTACGGCGGATGATGTGCTGTTTTCCTACGAAATCTTGCGGGACGAAGGGCTACCGTCGTTCCGCGCCAATATTCCGCTGACGCTGGCCGGGGCCGAAGTGCTGGATGCGCGCCGCATCCGGTTCGATTTCAACCCCGACAGCCAGCTGCGCGGCCGGATCGAGGCGGCGGGCGGTTTGCCCGTCTTCAGCCGTGCCAGCCACGAGGCCAGCGGCCTGCCCTTTTCGGACAGCCGCCTGACGCCGCTCGTGGGCTCGGGCCCCTATGTGCTGGGCACGGTCGATCCGGGCCGCTCAACCGTGTTCACGCGCAACCCCGGATATTGGGGCCGTGATCTGCCGATCAACCGCGGCCGGCACAATTTCGACAGCATCCGGGTCGAATACTACGCCGATGCCATTGCCGCCTTTGAGGGGTTCACCGCTGGAAACTATCTGTTCCGTCAGGAAAACAGTTCTCAGAATTGGGCCAACAGCTACAACTTTCCGCGCCTGAACGATGGCATCGTGATCCGCGAGGAAATTCCGCAAGGTGTGATCGCTTCGGGCCAGAGCTTTGTGTTCAACCTGCGGCGCGAGAAATTTCAAGACCCGCGTGTGCGCGAAGCCGTCGCGCTGATGTTCAACTTTGAATGGACCAACCAGACGCTGTTTTACGGGCTTTACGCGCCCATCGACAGTTTCTGGGAAAACACCCATCTGGAGGCAGAGGGGATCGTATCAGGGGCCGAATTGGCGGTGCTGGAGCCCTTGCGCGGGCGTGTGCCCGACGCGGTCTTTGCCGAGCCGCCCTTTGCCACGCCACCGTCGGATGTGGAGCGGACCTTTGACCGCGCACAGGCGCGGCGCGCGTCCAGCCTGCTGGAGCAAGCGGGTTGGACACCGGGCAGCGACGGGTTGTTGCGCAATGCCGCCGGTCAGGCGCTTGAGGTCGAATTCCTCAACGCCAGCCCGCTGTTTGACCGGATCATCAACCCCTATGTCGAAAACCTGCGCGCCATCGGGATCGATGCGCGTCTTACCCGGGTGGATGGCGCACAGTTGAGCCAGCGCCAGCGCGACGCCGATTTCGACATGCTGACCGGCAATTTCCCGATGGGGTATGAGCCGGGAACCGGGCTGCGCCAATATTTCGGGTCGCTCGGCGCCAGCGAATCGCTGTTCAACGTGGCGGGTCTGGCTGATCCGGCGGTGGATGAGTTGCTTGAAACCGTGATCCGCGCCGAAACCCGCGACGAGATGGAAACCGCCACCCGCGCGCTGGACCGGGTGCTGCGCAGCCTTCGCATCCGGGTGCCGCAATGGTTCAACCAGAATGCATGGGTGGCCTATTACAACCACTACCGCTACCCCGAAACGCTGCCGCCCTATGGCATCGGGTTTCTCGATTTCTGGTGGGTGGACCCGGTGGCCGAACAGGCGCTGCGCGATCAGGGCGTTCTGTAAGGGGATATGGGCGCCTATATCCTCAGACGCATCTTGCTGATGATCCCGACGCTGTTCGGGATCATGGTGATCAATTTCGCGCTGACGCAATTCGTGCCGGGCGGACCGATCGAACAGGTCATCGCCCAGCTTGAGGGAGAGGGCGATGTCTTTGCCGGTATCTCGGGTGGCGGGTCCGAGACGATGGGCGCGGATGAGATCGAAGGCAGCAGCTATGAAGGCGCGCGCGGTCTGCCGCCGCAATTTCTTGATGAATTGCGGGTGCAGTTCAATTTTGCCCGCATCGTATGCGAAGATGGGTTCACCGGCACGCCGAGCCTGCGGGCTGCGCAATGTGCGGCCGAGGATATTCCGGGTCTGGAACGCTTTGGCCTGATGATGTGGGATTATGTCCGCTTTGATTTCGGGGAAAGCTATTTCCGATCCATCTCGGTGATCGATCTGGTGATCGAGAAAATGCCTGTGTCGATCACGCTGGGGCTGTGGTCGACGGTGATTGCCTATCTGGTGTCGATCCCTCTGGGCATCGCCAAGGCCACGCGCGATGGCACCAAATTCGACACATGGACCAGCGGCGTGATCATCGTGGCCTATGCGATCCCCGGGTTCTTGTTTGCCATCATGCTTTTGGTGCTGTTTGCGGGGGGGCGCTATTTCCAGATCTTTCCGCTGCGCGGCCTGACCTCGGACGGGTGGGAGGACATGAGCCTGATCCGGCAGATCGGCGATTATTTCTGGCACATCACCTTGCCGGTTCTGGCCTCGACCATCTCGGCCTTTGCCACGCTGACGCTTTTGACCAAGAACAGCTTTCTGGATGAAATCCGCAAGCAATACGTCATGACCGCCCGCGCCAAGGGGCTGGGCGAGGGGCGCGTGCTTTACGGTCATGTGTTCCGCAACGCCATGCTGATCGTGATCGCGGGCTTTCCGGCGGTGTTCGTGGGTGTGTTTTTCGGCGGTTCGCTGATCATCGAGACGATCTTTTCTCTCGACGGTCTGGGGCGGCTGGCCTTTGAGGCGGCGGTCAGTCGCGATTACCCGGTGATTTTCGGCACGCTCTTTGTCTTTGGTCTGATCGGGCTGGTGGTCAATATCCTGTCCGACCTGATGTATGTCTGGATCGATCCGCGCATCGATTTCGACACGCGAGAGACCTGATCGCGATGGCCATGCCCGATCCTGTCCCCGCCAAGACCAATCCCCCCGTCGCGGTGCGTCCACCGCCCTTGCGGCGTGGGTGGCTGTCGCCGCTGAACCGGCGCCGCTGGCACAATTTTACCGCCAACCGCCGCGCCTATTGGTCCTTGTGGGTGTTTGCGGTGTTTTACGGGCTGAGCCTGTTTGCCGAAGTCATCGCCAATGACCGGCCCATTCTGGTGCAGCACCGTGGCGCCTACTACATGCCGATCTTCGCTTTCTACCCCGAGACCGAGTTTGGTGGCGATTTCCGAACCGAAGCCGTTTACCGCGACATCGAGGTGCAATGCCTGATCGTGTCGGGCGGCCTTGAGGCGTGCTGGGATGATCCCGCCGCCGTGATCGAGACGGTGCAGGCGACCGGCGCCTTCAACGGCGAAACGGTGGATGAGGGATGGCTGCTGTGGCCGCTCATTCCCTATGCCTACAACACCGTCAATGACATCGGCCGCGCCGCCCCGTCACCGCCTGATGGCGACCATTGGCTGGGCACCGATGACACCGCGCGCGATGTGCTGGCGCGGGTGATCTATGGCTTTCGCCTGTCGGTGACCTTTGCGCTGGTCGTGACCTTTCTGACCTCGGTCATCGGCATCGCGGCGGGGGCTGCACAGGGTTTCTATGGCGGTTGGCTGGATCTGGTCTTTCAGCGCATCATCGAGATCTGGAACTCCACGCCGAGCCTTTACATCATCATCATCGTCTCGGCGATTTTCGTGATGGATTTCTGGCTTTTGGTGTTCTTGATGGTGCTGTTTGGCTGGACGGGTCTTGTGGGGGTGGTGCGGGCCGAGTTTCTGCGGGCGCGCAATTTCGAATATGTGCGCGCGGCGCGCGCGCTGGGCGTGTCGAACGGCACGATCATGTTCCGCCATGTCTTGCCCAATGCGATGGTGGCGACGCTGACCTTTTTGCCCTTTATCGTCACGGGCACCATTGGCGGGCTGGCCAGCCTTGATTTTCTGGGCTTTGGCCTTCCGTCTTCGGCACCCAGCTTGGGCGAGATGACGCTTCAGGCCAAGAACAACCTTCAGGCGCCTTGGCTGGCCTTTACCGCGTTTTTCGCCTTTGCGATCATGCTGTCGCTTCTGGTGTTCATCTTCGAAGGGGTGCGCGACGCCTTCGATCCCAGAAAGACGTTTCGATGAGCGTTCTGGCCGTGCGCAACCTGTCGGTTCGCTTTGGCGCCACGCAGGCGGTGCGCGGTGTGTCGTTTGACGTGGGACCGGGCGAAACCGTGGCCCTTGTGGGCGAAAGCGGATCGGGCAAATCGGTTACCGCCTTGTCCACCGTTGCGCTGGTGCCCGGCGCTTCGGAAATCACCGGGTCGGTCACCTATGATGGTCAGGACATGGTGGGCGCCGATGACGCCACGCTGCGCCGGATCCGGGGCAACGACATCAGCTTCATCTTTCAAGAACCGATGACGTCGCTGAACCCGCTTCACACGCTGGAAAAGCAGATCACCGAAAGCCTGGCCTTGCATCAGGGTCTGCAAGGTGCCGCCGCGCGCGCGCGGGTGATCGAGCTGTTGCACAAGGTCGGCATCCGCGATCCCGAAACGCGTCTGGGGGCCTATCCGCACCAATTGTCAGGCGGGCAGCGTCAGCGCGTGATGATCGCCATGGCGCTGGCCAACGGCCCCAAGCTGTTGATTGCGGATGAACCGACAACCGCGCTTGACGTGACGATTCAGGCGCAGATCCTTGATCTTCTGGCCGATCTCAAGCGCGACATGGGGATGAGCCTGTTGTTCATCACCCATGATCTGACCATCGTGCGGCGCATCGCGGACCGGGTCTGTGTGATGCAGAATGGCGAGATCGTCGAACAGGGACCGACGGCGCAGATTTTCGCGGACCCCAAGCACCCCTATACCCGCAAGCTTTTGGCGGCAGCGGCCACCGGCACGCCCGAACCCGTGGCCGCGAATGCCCCCGAGATCGTGACCACCACCGATCTGCGCATCTGGTTCCCGATCACGCGCGGGCTGATGCGGCGCACGGTCGGGCATATCAAGGCGGTCAATGCCGCCACCCTGAGCGTGCGTGCGGGCGAGACGCTGGGCATCGTCGGTGAAAGCGGCTCGGGCAAGACGACCTTGGCCCTGGCCATCATGCGCTTGATCGCCTCGCAGGGGCCGGTGATGTTCATGGGGCGCGATGTGCAGGGCCTGCATTCGCGCGATATGCGCCCGCTCAGACGCGACATGCAGATCGTGTTCCAGGATCCCTACGGCAGCCTTAGCCCGCGCATGACCGTGGAACAGATCGTGGCCGAAGGGCTGGCCGTGCATGGTGTGGGTCGCGCTGACCGGCGCGCGCAGGTGGCCGAGATCCTGACCGAGGTGGGCCTCGACCCCCTGATGATGGATCGCTACCCCCACGAGTTTTCGGGCGGCCAACGCCAGCGCATCGCCATTGCCCGCGCCATGATCTTGCGACCCAAGCTGGTTGTGCTGGATGAACCCACAAGCGCGCTCGACATGACGGTGCAGGTGCAGATCGTCGATCTGTTGCGCGATCTGCAACGCCGCCACGCCATCGCCTATCTGTTCATCAGCCATGACCTGAAGGTGGTGCGCGCGCTCAGCCACAAGGTCATCGTGATGCGCAACGGCGATGTCGTCGAGACCGGCGAAACCGCCCGCCTGTTTGCCAACCCGACACATGACTACACCCGCGAATTGATGCGCGCGGCCTTTGGTGACATCGGCGTGCCCTGAAAAGGTTGTAACGGTCAGCAGTTGTCCTTGTAGGCAACATATGCAACCGTCGGTTCATGGTTTTTTTGGTTCCCACGGCCTGTTGCCGCGTGATGCGCGCGAAATCCCAGCCATGGGGTGTGTCAGATCGCAGAGGAATGTCCCTGGCCCTGCGTCTCATAGGCGTCAAGGGTGCGCGCGATCATGCGGGTCAGAGCCCGTCCCTGGGGGAGGATGCCCAGCCCCTTGGCGTCGATGGTCAGCATTCCCGCAAACTGATCGGCGGCCTTGGCATAGATGGCGGCCAGCCTTTCGTGCGGCACATCGAAATCCCGCATCAGGGCCGCGCTGTCGATGTGGAAATCGCACATCAGCATCTCGATCATCCGCGCCCGGAGCCTGTCTTCGCCCTTGAAGACATGGCCGCGCCCGGTCGCCATCTGGCCCGCGCGCACGGCTTTTTGATAGGCGGCGGTCGAACTGGCGTTTTGCGCAAAGCCTTGCGGAAAGCGCGAAATGGCGGATGCGCCAAGACCGATCAGCACATCGCAGGTGTCGTCGGTATAGCCTTGGAAATTGCGCCGCAAATGCCCGGTGCGCGCGGCCACGGCGATGCTGTCCTCGGGTCTGGCGAAATGGTCGATGCCGATCTCCTGATAGCCATCCCACAGAAACAGGCGCCGCGCGGTGTCAAACAGGTCAAGCCGTGCCTCGGGCGAGGGCAACAGTTCGGTCGGGATCATCGCCTGACGCTTGGCCATCCATGGCACATGGGCATAGCCATAAAGCGCCACCCGGTCCGGGTTGAGCGACATCAGCATCTGAACCGAATCCGACAGCCGCGCCATGGTCTGTTCGGGCAGGCCGAACAAGATATCGGCATTGAGCGATCGAATGCCTGCCGCACGCAAGCCTTCGACGGCGGCGCGTGTCACCTCATAGCCTTGCACGCGGCCGATGATCTGCTGGATGTCGGGGTCGAAATCCTGCACCCCGATCGAGGCGCGGGTCATCCCCGCCTCTGCCAGCGCATCGATGCGGGCGGTGTCGATCTCGTTGGGGTCGATCTCGACCGAAAACGCGGCGTCCGGGGCAAAGGGCATCGCCGCGCGCAGGCTTTGGGCCAGATCACGCATCACCGGGGCGCCCAGCAAGGTGGGCGTGCCGCCCCCCCAATGCAGCCGCGCCACCGTGACCCCCTGTGGCAATGCGCGCCCCAAAGCCCCGATTTCTTGGGTCAATGTTGCCACATAGGCCAGAACCGGGTCATCGCTTCGCACACCTTGGGTGCGACAGGCGCAAAACCAGCACAACCTTCGGCAGAAAGGCACGTGCAGGTAAAGCGAGATGCGCGCCCCCTGCGGGATCGCCGCGATCCAGTCAAGAAAGACAGCACCCGTCACGTCATTCGAGAATTTCGTGGCCGGTGGGTAGCTGGTGTAACGCGGGACTTTCGCGTCGAAAAGCCCCAACCGGCGGAGTTGATTGACATGTTCCATTGGATTACCGCTAGAACCAGATCGTGCCGTTTGACCTTGATCTGGATCAATCGCGCGCGGTCCGCCGCCCGGTAAAAGGGATAAGATCATGCCGCACAGACAACATGCCTTTCCACAGGTCGACTGCGCGCAATGCCCGATCCGACATCGCGCGGTGTGCGCCCGCTGCGAGACCGACGAGCTCGAGCAGCTTGAGGCGATCAAGTATTACCGCAGCTACGAGGCCGGCCAGACCATCGTCTGGGCGGGTGACAAGATGGATTTCGTGGCCTCGGTCGTGCATGGGGTGGCGGCGCTGAGCCAGACGATGGAGGATGGCCGCCGCCAGATGGTGGGGTTGTTGTTGCCGTCCGATTTCATCGGCAGACCCAACCGCGACCGTGCGTCCTATGATGTGACGGCAACCACGGATGTGCAGCTGTGCTGTTTCCGCCGCATGCCGTTCCAGGAGATGTTGATCACCACGCCCTCTGTCAGCCAGCGGCTGTTGGAAATGACGCTTGATGAACTGGATGCCGCGCGGGAATGGATGCTGCTTTTGGGGCGCAAGACCGCGCGCGAAAAGATCGCAAGCTTCCTGTCGATCATTGCCCGGCGCAACGCGACGCTGCAGGCAAAAAGGCCAAGCGGCCATGTGGCATTCGAGTTGCCGCTGACGCGCGAGGCGATGGCGGATTATCTGGGCCTGACGCTGGAAACCGTCAGCCGCCAGATGTCGAGCCTGAAGAAAGACGGGGTGATCGCGCTAGAGGACAAACGCCGGATCATCGTGCCCGATTTCGACGCGCTGATGCACGAGACGGGCGACGACGCGGATGGTGGCGTCTACTGATCGGCCGCACCGCGCGCGCCCGTAGTGTCCGCCGGTCGGGGCTCAGTCGCGGGACAGCGTGACAACCGGCGGCGCACCCCAGATCGTGCTGCCATCCGCCAGCACCCAGTTCGGTCGCGACGGGATCGGCAGGCGGATGTCCAGACCGTTCCATCGGTAGACGTGATCCCGGCCATGCGCCAGCGCGACCCGCAGGCCCGGCACGGGGTTCAGGGCCGCATGCACATCCGCCCGCCCATCCTTCTTGAAATGGGCGATATCCCAATCCTCGATCAGGCCCTCGTGCCGGGTGCGCACCCAGCAATGCATGCCCGCCGCGATACCGTCGGGATCGTCGTCGAAGAAATAGCAGGTGAGATAGGCCGTGTCGTATCCAGCCGTGCGCAGCGCCGCCACAAGATAGGTGTTGATGTCGATGCAATCGCCCACCGCGCAGGCGACGGCCGGGATGGCGTCGTGCCCCGTATACCAGCGGTCGGGCCCTTCGATCGCGCCGTAGGCAAAGCGCTTGGCCGTATCGAGGACGATCGCCTCCAATCCGCGCCGACCGCCCCCGGCGTCTTGCGCCATGCGCCGCGCATCCTGTGCCAGATCCTGCGCCGCGCGGCGGCGGGCGGCCGGTTCCGGGTGCCAGGCCGCATCGGCAAGCGTTCCCGGCCGGCCAGAGACAACATGGCCAAGCCGTGCGGGCGCGTCGGGATGGGGCGGGGTGAGCAGGGCGGCAAGCTGCCCGCTGCGCGCCTCACCCAGGATGCTTGTGTTCCATCCCTCCGGCAGGTCGACCCGTTCGAGGCGCTGGAACTCGGTGTCGATCCCCAAGGGAACGATCAGCGCGACCGCGTCATGGTCGCGAGCGGTGTCCGTCATCTCGACGGTGACAGTGGCAAGCGGCAGCGGCATCCATCACACCCCGTGGTTCCGGCCATGGCGCGATACCCCGACCGGATTACGGTTCCATGACGACCGACAGCATCGCTCGCGCCTCAATGTGCCATGAACACCGGCACCGTTGCATGTTCGAGCATGTTGCGCGTCGCCCCGCCCAGAATCGCTTCGCGAAAGCGGGAATGCCCATAAGCCCCCATCACCAGAAGATCGGCGTCGCTGTCGCTGACATGGCGCGCGATCATCTCGGATACGCGCGGCAATGTCTGGGCAAGGATCGAGACCGAGACCTTGACCCCATGGCGGCTGAGCATGCGCGACAACTCCGCGCCGGGGTCCGCGACCTCGGGGCTATGCCGCTCGGGGGCGATGATGCAGATGTCCACCTCGCGCGCGGCTTTCAGCAGGGGGATCGCGTGGCGCACAGCGGCCATGGCTTCGGCCGATTCGTTCCAGGCGATCACGATGCGGTCGGGCCTGCCCGACGGGGCCACCCCTTTGGCCAGAACGATCACCGGGGCATTGCCATTGAAGATCGCCGCTTCGACGATGACCGGGGCATCGGAATACTGCCCTTCGCCATAGGGCTTGGGCTGGATCACCAGATCGGCAAAGCGCGCCCGCCGTGCGACCAGCCCCATCACGGAGGCCGATTGCGCCACCATCGCGTCGACGCCCCATGAGATCGCGCTGCGCGCCAATTCGGTGCGCGCCGCAGCCTCGATCGCATTCGCCTCGGTCTGGGCCTGCATGATGGTTTCCTCATGCATCAACGTCGTCGCACCGGCGAAATAATACCCCGTCTGCGTGCGGTCGATCCCAAGACACAACACGTCAAGATGCGCGCCCTGGCTTTCCGCGAAAGGCACCGCCGCGCCCAGCACGGCGGGCACCTCCTTGGGGTCGGTCAGGATGGTCAGGATGGATTTATAGGCCATGGATACCTCCTCGGTCGGCTCCTTTTGCATCTAGACCGGGGCAGGACGCCGCACCTTGACCTGCGTCAACGGGACGGGCGGTTGCGTTTGACATGGATCAAGGCCAGCCGCCGCCCCTTGGATGATGTGGGGGCAGATGGAACAGCGCCGGGCGGCTTGATGCGTGTCGGAACCGGCGCCTCACGAAGGGACGATCGATGCTTGATTATGTAAAGCTGTTGATCCTTGGCCTAGTGGCGGTCTGTGCTGCCATCGCGGCCAATTACGCGCGGGATCTGGCCTATCTGGTCCATGCGCTGTTGATCATGGGGGCCGCCGCCATCACGTTCGTGATCGTGCTGCGCAGCGCCGATGAGCCCAAGGCCCCGGTGCCGGCCAACGAATACATGGACGGCCCGGTCAGGGCCGCCGCCATCGCCACCGCCTTTTGGGGGGTGGTGGGCTTTCTGGCGGGCACCTTCATCGCCTTTCAACTGGCCTATCCGGTGCTGAATTTCGACTGGGCGCAGGGATATCTGAATTTCGGGCGGCTGCGGCCGCTGCACACCTCGGCGGTGATTTTTGCGTTTGGCGGCAACGCGCTTCTGGCGGCCAGCTTCTACATCGTCCAGCGCACAAGCGCGGTGCGGCTATGGGGTGGGAACACGGCCTGGTTCGTGTTCTGGGGTTATCAGCTGTTCATCGTGATGGCCGCGACCGGCTATATCCTCGGCTCGACCCAGGGCCAGGAATATGCCGAGCCTGAATGGCTGACCGATCTGTGGCTGACCATCGTCTGGGTTGCGTTTCTGGCGGTCTTCCTGGGCACGCTGATCAAGCGCAAGGAACCCCATATCTACGTCGCCAACTGGTTCTTGTTGTCCTTCATCGTCACGGTGGCGATGCTGCATGTGGTCAACAACCTGCAGATCCCGGTGTCGCTGTTCGGGTCGCGGTCGGTCACGGTCATGTCGGGCGTGCAGAACGCCATGACGCAGTGGTGGTATGGCCATAACGCCGTGGGCTTTTTCCTGACCGCCGGTTTTCTGGGGATGATGTATTATTTCATCCCCAAACAGGCCGAGCGCCCGGTCTATTCCTACAAGCTCAGCATCATCCATTTCTGGGCGCTGATCTTTCTTTATATCTGGGCGGGTCCGCATCATCTGCATTACACGGCGCTGCCTGACTGGGCCTCGACGCTGGGGATGGTGTTCTCGATCGTGCTGTGGATGCCCAGCTGGGGCGGCATGATCAACGGGCTGATGACGCTGTCGGGCGCGTGGGACAAGCTGCGCACCGATCCGGTGTTGCGGATGATGGTCACCTCGGTCGCGTTTTACGGCATGTCGACCTTTGAGGGGCCGATGATGTCGATCCGGGCGGTCAATTCGCTGTCGCATTACACAGACTGGACCATCGGCCATGTGCATTCCGGCGCGCTGGGCTGGAACGGCATGATCACCTTCGGGATGCTCTACTACCTGTTCCCCAAGCTGTGGAACAAGCAGCGGCTCTACAGTCTGCGCGCGGTCAGCTGGCATTACTGGTTGGCCACCATCGGCATCGTTCTTTACGCCGCCTCGATGTGGGTGACGGGGATCATGGAGGGCCTGATGTGGCGCGAAGTCGATGCCCAGGGGTTCCTTGTGAATTCCTTTGCCGACACGGTCGCCGCCAAGTTCCCGATGTATGTGGTGCGGGGCTTGGGTGGGGTTCTCTACCTTGCCGGTGCGCTGATCATGGCCTGGAACCTCTACATGACGGTCCGCAAGGGTGTCGTCCGCCGTGACGCGCCGCTTGTGGCCCCGGCCGAATAAGGAGGGCCCGAAAGATGGCACTTGAAGGTCACAAGAAGATCGAAACCAACGCCACCTTGCTTTTGACGCTCAGCTTTCTGGCCGTCACGGTGGGGGGCATCGTGGAAATCGCGCCGCTGTTCTATCTTGAGAACACGATCGAGGATGTGGATGGCATGCGCCCCTATGCGCCGCTGGAGCTTGCGGGGCGCGAAATCTACATCCGCGAAGGCTGCTATGTCTGCCACAGCCAGATGATCCGCCCGATGCGCGACGAGGTGGAACGCTACGGCCACTACAGCCTTGCCGCCGAAAGCCAGTATGATCACCCGTTCCAGTGGGGGTCAAAGCGCACCGGCCCCGATCTGGCGCGTGTGGGCGGGCGGTATTCGGATGAATGGCATGTGGATCATTTCACCAGCCCGCAATCCGTGGTGCCGGAATCGGTCATGCCGGCCTATGCCTATCTGGCCGATACCGTTCTTCAGCCGACCCATGTCGTCGATCTGATGCGCACCCACCGGATGGTGGGCGTGCCCTACAGCGACGAGATGCTGGAAAACGCGCGGGTCGATTTCATCCAGCAGGCCACCGATTTCGGTGATCCGGGCGTGCTCGAACGCTACCCCGGCGCGCAGCAGCGCGATTTCGACGGGCAGCCCGAGGTCACCGAAATGGATGCGCTGATCGCCTATATGCAGATGCTGGGCACGCTGGTCGATTTCTCGACCTTCATGCCCGACCAAGCCTTTGCAAGCCGGTAAGGGGGGCTGAACGATGGAAGACACCTATACCGTGCTGCAGGTCATCGCCCGCAGTTGGGGCGCGATGTTCATGCTGCTCTTTTTCCTTGGCGTGATCGTGTTCACCTTGCGACCGGGCAGCCGCAAGATCCACCGCGACACCGCGAACATTCCGTTTCGTCATGATGACCGGCCGGCCCGGGACACGCCACAGGCCCAGACCCGCCAGACCAAGGAGGCGCGGCAATGAGCGACCACAAGACACCCCATCCCGAAGAGCAAAGGCTTTTGGCGGGTGACCCCGAGACGACCGGCCATAGCTGGGACGGGATCAAGGAATTCAACAACCCGCTGCCGCGCTGGTGGCTCTGGACCTTTTACGCCACGATCGTCTGGGGCATCGCCTATACGGTGATGTATCCGGCCTGGCCGCTGATCAACGGGGCCACGCCCGGGATCTTGGGCTTTTCGACCCGCGCCAATGTCGCCGCCGATATCGAGCGATTCGACGCGATGAACGCCGATATCCGCACCCGTCTGACCGAGGTGGAACTGGCCGCGATCACGCTCGACGCGCATCCCGACCTCTACAACTACGCCATTCAGGGCGGGGCGGCGGTGTTTGCCACATGGTGTTCGCAATGCCATGGTGCGGGGGCGGCCGGTGTTCAGGCGGCGGGCTATCCCAACCTGCTTGACGATGACTGGCTCTGGGGTGGCACGGTCGACGAGATCCATTTCACGATCAGCCACGGCATCCGCAATGCCGATGATCCCGATGCGCGCTATTCGGAAATGCCGGCCTTTGGCGATTTGCTTGGCGATGCGGATATCGCGGCGGTGGTCCAATATCTGCGCAATGTCTCGGGGCAAGCCGCCGATGTCACGCTCGCGGCGGCGGGCGAGGCGGTCTATCTGGAAAACTGTGCGGCGTGCCATCTCGATGACGGGGCTGGCGACCGCTTTCTGGGCGCGCCAAATCTGACCGATGCGATCTGGCTTTATGGCGGGTCCGAGGCGGCGATCGAACACAGCGTGCGCTTTGCCCGATTTGGGGTGATGCCGCCCTGGTCGGCCCAAGCCTCAAGCGCGGGGCGTCTGTCCGAGGATCAGTTGCGCGCCGTTTCGATCTATGTCCACTCCCTGGGTGGCGGCGAATAGGCCGCCTTGGGTCACGGGTCCGCCAACCCCTCCCGGTTGGCGGAATGGCACCGGTCCCGCGCCTGTTCGCGCGTTTCCCGCGGGACCGGTGTCGTCATCACAGCCCGCCCCCTTCCTCAGACGGGGCGCGCGGGCTGTGTTTTCATCCGCCCGCAGCAAAGCCCGCATTTGATCCACGTCAAGGAGGCCGCTCCCCCATCCGTTCTACACGATGGGGGCGCAGGACAGCATTTCTTCCCGGGGGCACACGATCATGAGCGTCACAGGCGCGCCACAAAAGCTCTATGCCGCACGCGAACCCGTTTTCCCCAAGCGGGTCTCGGGCCGGTTTCGCAACCTCAAGTGGCTGATCTTGTTCGTGACGCTGGGCATCTACTACGTCACGCCCTGGATCCGCTGGGACCGCGGGCCGGAATTGCCCGATCAGGCCGTGTTGCTGGATCTGGCACACCGGCGCTTTTTCTTCTTCTGGATCGAGATCTGGCCGCATGAGTTTTACTTTGTGGCCGGATTGCTCATCATGGCGGGGCTGGGGCTGTTCTTGTTCACCTCGGCCCTGGGGCGGGTCTGGTGTGGTTATTCCTGCCCCCAGACGGTCTGGACCGATCTGTTCTTTACCGTCGAGCGTTGGATCGAGGGCGATCGCAACGCGCGGCTCAGGCTATGGAACGCCAAGTGGGATGTCCACAAATGGCGGCTCAGGCTGACCAAATGGCTGGTCTGGCTCTTGATCGCGATGGCCACGGGCGGGGCTTGGGTGTTCTATTTCGCCGATGCGCCGACGCTGTTTGTGGATCTGTTCACCGGGCAGGCGGCGATGGTGGCTTATGTCACGGTGGCGATCCTGACCGCCACGACCTTTGTGTTCGGCGGCTTCATGCGCGAACAGGTCTGCATCTACATGTGCCCATGGCCGCGCATTCAGGCCGCGATGATGGATGAACACTCCATCACGGTCGCCTATCGCGATTGGCGGGGCGAGCCGCGCGGGCGCGGCAAAGAGCGCGAGGGGATGGGCGATTGCATCGATTGCAACGCGTGCGTCACTGTCTGCCCGGTGGGCATCGACATCCGCGATGGTCAACAGCTGGAATGCATCACCTGCGCGCTGTGCATCGATGCCTGCGATGACATCATGGCCAAGGTCGGCAAGCCCCGCGGGCTGATCGATTACATGGCCCTGACCGACGAGGCGCATGAACGCGCAGGCAAGCCCAAGGTGTCGGTCTGGGCCCATATCTTTCGGCTGCGCACGATGATCTACACCGCGCTTTGGGCGGGTATCGGCGTGGGTCTGACGGTTTTGTTGTTCATCCGCTCCGATATCGACATGACGGTCGCCCCGGTGCGCAACCCGCAATTCGTGGTTCTGTCCGATGGGTCGATCCGCAACACCTATGACGTGCGTATCCGCAACATGTCGCATGCCGACAGCCGTTATACGATTTCGCTCGGCTCCGATCAGCCGTTCGAGGTGATGCTCGAGGGTCAGCCCGGCGCCAGCGTGACCGTGCCGCTCAACAGCACGCTGTTGCAGCGGGTGTATCTGGTCGCTCCCGCAGGCAGCCCGGCCGCCGGGCGCGAGCGCACCGATGTCCGCCTGTGGATCGAGGATGAGGCCGGCACCGGGCGTGCCCATCGCGACACCACCTTTTTCGGGAGACCTACCCCATGAGCGACAGCGCACCCACGACCGATCCCGGACGCAAGCTGACCGGGCGCCATGTGCTGGCGATCTTTGTCGGCGGTTTCGGTCTGATCTTCGCGGTGAATGCCTTCATGGCCTACAGCGCGGTGTCGACCTTTCCGGGGTTGGAGGTGTCTTCGAGCTATGCTGACAGCCAAAGCTTCGATCTGCGGCGCGATGCGCAAGACGCGCTGGGCTGGAGCGCGCGGGTCGAGGTGCCGGGCGACGGCACGCTGATCTTGCATCTGCTGGACCGCGATGGCGCGCTGGTGGCCCCCGCCGAATTGACCGCGCTCTTGACCCGGCCCACCAACCGGCAACAGGATCAGTTGCTCGAGTTGCGCCGCGAAAACGGCGCCTTTGTCGCCCCAGTCGCGCTGGCGGATGGGCAATGGCGGCTGCGCCTGACGGGCGTGGCGCGCGACGGGACCGAATACCGCCACAACATCACCTTTCGCCATTTCGAGTGAGCCCGATCATGGTCGCCACCTTTGAGCATATCCGCCCTTCGGCCTGTCCGGCCTGCAATGCGGCGCCTGCGGCCGAATATCTGGCCGATACGCCCAAAGACGCCACCGTGATGCTGTCGCTGCCTGCCATCCATTGCGCGGGCTGCATATCGGGGGTCGAGCGCGCGCTGATGGCGGTGCCGGGCGTGCGGGAGGCGCGGGTGAACCTGACGCTGCGCCGCGCGTCGGTTCAGGCGGGCCCCGACGTGACGGCCGATGCCTTGGCCGCCGTGCTGGAGCGCGCGGGCTATGAAGCCCATGAGCTTGATCCCGGCGCGCTGGCCACCACCGATGCCGACCGCGCGGGCCGCGATCTGCTGATGCGGCTGGCCGTCGCCTTTTTCGCGATGATGAACGTCATGCTCTTGTCGGTCGCGGTCTGGTCGGGCGCCGATGGCGCGACCCGCGACATGATGCACTGGATCAGCGGGCTGATCGCGGTTCCCGCCGTGATCTTTGCCGCGCGGCCCTTCTACGTCTCGGCCTGGGGGGCGCTCAGGGCGTGGCGCATCAACATGGATGTGCCGATCACCACGGCGATGCTGCTGGCGCTGGGCACCTCGATCGTCGAAACGGCGCTCTCGGGCCATCACGCCTATTTCGACGCGGCGGTGATGCTGTGCTTCTTCCTGCTGGCCGGGCGTTACCTCGACCATCGCACGCGCGCCGCGGCGCGGTCGGCGGCGCAGGAACTGGCCGCCCTCGAGGTGCCGCGCGCGATCTTGCTGACGCCCGCAGGCGAACAGACCGTAGCCGCAGGGGCGCTTGTCCCGGGCGACCATGTGCTGGTGCGCCCCGGTGGGCGCATCCCGGTCGATGGGGTGGTGCGCGCGGGCCAGTCCGAGCTTGACCGCTCGCTGATGACCGGCGAAAGCCTGCCCGCCTTCGCGGGCCCTGGCTATGCCGTCAGCGCGGGCGAGGTCAATCTGACCGGTCCCCTGACCGTCGAGGTGATCGCCGCAGGCCGCGACACCGCGCTGCACCGGATCGCCGATCTGGTTGCCGTCGCGGAATCGGGCCGTGCCAATTACAGCCTGCGCGCCGAGATGGCAGCAAGGCTCTATGGGCCGGGCATTCACCTGCTTGCTGCGGTCTCGGCCATCGGCTGGTGGATGCACACGCAAGACATCCGGCTTGCCTTCAACATCGCCGCCGCCGTGCTGATCATCACCTGCCCCTGCGCGCTGGCGCTGGCGGTTCCCGCCGTCACCACCGCGGCCTCGGGGCGGTTGTTCCGCCGTGGCCTGCTGATCAAGTCGGGTACCGCCCTTGAACGTCTGGCCGAGGTCGATACCGTCGTCTTCGACAAGACCGGCACGCTTACCACCGGTACGCCCGAACCCGTCGACCTCGCGGCACAGCCCGAGGCCGAGATGCGCGTGGCGCTTGCGCTGGCCGAGGGCTCATCCCACCCGCTGGCCGAGGCGCTGGCGCGCGGCCTGCGCGCGCGCGGCCTGCGCCCCGCCACCGTCACCGCCCTGACCGAGGTTCCGGGCTACGGCATCGAAGGGCAGTGGCGCGGCCACACCGTCCGGCTTGGCCGTGCCGCTTGGGTCGGGGCCGCGCCGCTTGACGTGACCGCGACCTTTCTCTCCCTCGGAGACGATGCGCCGCCGCGCGCGCTGAGCTTCACCGATACGCTGCGCGAAGGCGCGGCCGAAACCGTCGCCGCGCTGCGGGCATCGGGCAAGCGGGTGATCGTGATCTCGGGCGACACGCAGGGCGCGGTCGACCGCTTCGCGGCGCGCATCGGCATAGACGAGGTCGTGGCCGAGGCGCTGCCGCAAGACAAGCTGGCGCGCATCAAGGCGCTGACCGATGGCGGTGCGCGCGTGCTGATGGTGGGCGACGGGCTCAACGACACCGCGGCGCTGGCTGCCGCCCATGTCTCGATGTCGCCCGCTTCCGCGCTTGATGCCGCGCGCACGGCGTCCGACATGGTGCTGATGGGCCGTTCGCTGGCACCCATCGCCGAGGCAAGCGTGACATCCGTGATCGCCGCGCGCCGCATCCGCCAGAACTTTGCCATCGCCGCCGCCTACAACATTCTCGCCGTGCCGCTTGCGGTGGCGGGCCTGTGCTCGCCGCTGATCGCGGCCTTGGCGATGTCGACCTCCTCCGTTACGGTGGCGCTCAACGCCATGAGGCTGAAATGAGCACGCGATGGATATCCTGGGGGTTCTGATCCCGGTCAGCCTGTTTCTGGGCGCCGTTGGGCTTGGCGCTTTCTGGTGGATGCTCAGAAAGGGCCAGTTCGACGACCCCGATGGCGATGCCCACCGCATCTTGCGCGATGATTACGATGACACGCCCAAATCATGATGGCTCGGGTGTGCCTTCAGGCGCACCATCCGCGCCAAAGCTGCACCAGACAGCGCATCCTTACGCCTGACCCCGTTCCTTGGCGCGCGCCCGCAGCAGCGTGAACAGCCCCGCGGCCACCACAATCGCCGCGCCCAAGGCCACATTCCATTCCAATGCCTCGCCGAACACCGTGATCCCCAGCGTTGCGGCAAAGACCAGTTGCAGATAGGCAAAGGGCTGCACCGCGCTGGCTTCGGCGACATCATAGGCCTTGATCAACAGCCAATGACCCGTGGCGCCGGTGACGCACAAAAGCGCCATCCACGCCCAGTCGACCGGCGTCATCGGTTCCCAGAACCAGATGCCCACGGCCGTCATCACCACCGCCCCCACCGTGCCGGTGTAGAAAAAGCTGGTCGCCGCCGTGTCCTTGCGCGCGGCAAACCGCGTCATCAAGCCGTAAAGCGCGAACATCAGCGCCGAGGCAAGCGCGATCAGCGCCTCTGCCTGAAACACCCGGAAACCCGGCTGCAAGATGATCAAGACACCCGCAAACCCTACACCGATCGCCGTCCAGCGCCGCCAGCCGACCTTTTCGCCCAAGATCGGCCCCGAGAGTGCCGCCACCAACAGCGGGTAGCAGGTAAAGACCGCATGGCTTTCCACCAATCCCAAAAGCACAAAGGCCAGCACCATGACACAGATCTCGGCCGCCAACAGAACGCCCCGGAATATCTGCACGCCCGGCTGGCTGGTCGCCGCAGCCGCCCGCAATCCGCCCGCCTTGCGCGCGGCCACCGCCATGACAAAGGCGGCAAAGAACCAATAGCGGAGCATCACCACCATCAGCACATTGTATTCGCCCGCAAGGTGCCGGCTGATCCCGTCTTGCATGGCAAAGACAAAGCTGGTTGCCACCATCAGCCAGATGCCCAGTTTCGTATTCTGAACCGCCACTAAAGCCGCCCTCGTGTCATGTGCCGCTTGCGTCCATAGCCCGGCACGCGACAAACCGCAAAGCCCGCTTCGGCCAGTGCGGCACGCACACACCCCGCTGCCGAATAGGTGGCACAACTGCCCCCCGGTGCCGTATGGTCGGCCACCGCACGCAACAGCGCGGGCTCCCATAATTCCGGATTGCGGGCGGGGGCAAACCCGTCAAGAAACCACGCATCCGCGCACCCCCCCCACGCCGGCACGGTCTGACGCGCATCGCCAAAGACGATCCGCACCGATAGCTCTGGCGTCTCGATCTGGCCCGATCCCTCCAACGCGGCGGCGATGGCATCGGCAAAGGGGGCTGCCTCGGGAAAAGCCGCAAGTGCCAGGCGTGCATCGCGCGGGGACAGGGGAAAAGCCTCGAAGCTGGTGAAATGCAAGGGCCCCCGCAAGCCCGCCTCCGACCAGGACAGCGCAGCCGCAATCAGGTTCAGACCCGTCCCAAAACCCAGCTCGGCAATATGAAAGCCGGGCTGGAACCGCATGGGCAGGTCGTTGCCCGCCAGAAACACATGGCGCGTTTCGGCCAACCCGTCATCGAGCGAAAAGAAGGGGTCGTCAAAGCGTTGTGAGACAGGCACCCGGCCACCTGACGCGGTGTCGCGCCAATCGATCTGATGTCTTGGCTGGTCCATGCCCTGCGGCTCGTCTAATGCTGCGCTCCGGCCGTAGCGTCATGTTGCGCGGGGCCCTAGCGACACGACACTGCGGCAGGGCCGGGGGATTGGCAATGGCAGAGCTTCGGATATACGGCGCGGGCGTCTTTGGCCTGTCGATCGCATGGGAGGCCACCCGGCGCGGCGCGTCGGTCGAAGTGGTGGACCCCTATGGAATCGGGGCCGGATCCTCGGGTGGGCTGGTTGGTGCGCTGGCCCCGCATGTGCCCGATGACTGGACCGCCAAGAAACAGGTGCAATTCGACGCGCTGGAAATGGCCGATGGCTTTTGGGCCAGCGTGGCGATGGCGGGCGGGGTCGATCCCGGCTATGCCCGGACCGGGCGGCTGCAACCCGTGATCGATGAAACCGGCCTTGCCTTGGCCCGTCAGCGCGGCGCCACGGCGCGCGATCTGTGGCAGGGGCGCTATGACTGGTCGCTTGTGCCTGTCACCGATTTCCCCGGTCTGCTCGACAGTCCGACGGGCTGGCTTGTGCATGACACGCTGACCGCACGGCTGCACCCGCGCCGCGCCTGTGCGGCACTTGCCGCTGCCATCACGGCACAGGGTGGGCGCATCCGGGCGGCGGCCTCCGACGGCGCCGCGACCGAGGTCTGGGCCACCGGGGTCGCCGGTTTGAACGATCTGTCGCGCGATCTGGGCCGGGCCGTTGGCAACGGCGTCAAGGGACAGGCTGCGCTTTTGCGCGCCGATCTGCGCACCGCGCCGCAGCTTTTCGCCGAGGCGCTGCATATCGTGCCTCATGCGGATGGCACTGTGGCCATCGGTTCTACCTCGGAACGTTACTATGACGCCGCCGATACCACCGATGCCCAGCTTGATGCCTTGATCGCCACCGCGCGCCGGCTTTGCCCGGCCTTGCAGGATGCTGCGCTGCTGGATCGCTGGGCGGGGTTGCGCCCGCGCACGCTGTCGCGCGCGCCGATGCTGGGGGCGCACCCCACGCGGCCCGGCGCCTATGTCGCCAATGGCGGCTTCAAGATCGGCTTTGGCATGGCGCCGATGGTCGCGCGGCTGATGACCGATCTGGTCCTTGAAGGGCGTGACGCGATCCCCGACAGCTTCCGGGTCGCGGCCAATCTCTAGCCCGCCGCGCGCTTCAGATCGCCCATCAACTCGGTCAGGAGCTGCACCGGCTTCTCGCCCGTCAGCCGCCCGTTTGCATCGAATTCCCGTTCGGGGGCAGCGATCATCACCTCGGGCCCCGGCAGAACCTGCGCCCGAAACGGCGACAGCGCATGGCGCAGCGTCATCTGCGTGCGCTCGCCGCCCGCGCGGCCCGCGGCGGCCGACAAGATCGCCACCGGCTTGTCGCGCCAGACCCCGCCCGGCACCCGGCTGATCCAGTCGAGCGCGTTTTTCAGCACACCCGACATGGCCTTGTTGTATTCGGGCCCCGCGATCACCACCGCATCGGCAGCGCGGATCTGATCGGCCACAAGCCGCACCTCGGGCGGGATGCCCAGCGCCTCCAGATCGCCGTCATACAGCGGCAGGCGCAGGTTGGCTTCGGTGAACTCTGCGGGGTCGAACAGCCGCGCGGCCTCAAGCATCAGCTTGCGGTTCCACGATGCCGCCCGCAGCGAGCCACAGATTCCAAGCAGCCTCAAGCTGGACATTTCCCGTTCCCTCCGGTCAAACCCTCTGGCAACGGAGCTAACGCAGGAGCGCGCGATGTCCAAGCGGCATGGGGGAAGAATTCTGGCCGACCAGCTGGCGATCAACGGCGTGCGGCGTGTGTTCTCGGTGCCGGGCGAAAGCTTTCTGGCGGCACTTGACGGGCTTTACGATCACCAGATCCAGAACATCGTCTGCCGTCAGGAAGGCGGCGCCGCGATGATGGCCGAGGCCCATGCCAAGCTGACAGGCCAGCCCGGCGTGATCTTTGTCACGCGCGGGCCCGGCGCCACCAATGCCGCTTCGGGCCTGCATGTGGCGATGCAGGACCAGACACCGATGGTGGCTTTTGTGGGCCAGATCGCGCTGACCGACCGCGACCGGGGGGCCTTTCAGGAGGTGGATTACCGCCGCTTCTTTTCGCCGCTGGTGAAATGGGCGGCCGAGGTGGAAACCACCGCGCGTCTGCCCGAATACATCGCGCGTGCCTTTCATGTCGCGCGCTCGGGCCGGCCTGGCCCGGTGGTTCTGGCGCTGCCCGAAGATATCTTGTCGGCGATGGCCGATGTGCCCGATCTGGGGCCCGCGCGCCCGCCGATGTCTGCGGTCGATCCGCTGATCGCACAGGCGCTTCTGGATCGGCTCTTGGCCCATGATCGCCCGCTGATCGTGGCGGGTGGTCCGGGCTGGACACAGGCCGCACAGGCCGATCTCGAGGCGCTGGCCAGCGCCACGGGCCTGCCCGTCGCTGTCACCTTTCGACGGCAGGATTACATCGACAACGCGCATCCCGGTTTCATCGGTGATCTGGGCGTGGGGATGAACCCCAGGCTCGGCGCCCGCCTGCGTCAGGCCGATGCGCTCTTGATCCTTGGGGCACGCATGGGGGAAAGCGCTACAAACGGCTATACGCTGATTGACCCGGCCAATCCCGCCAAGATGATCGTCCACATCCATCCCGACCCTGATGAGATCGGCACGGTTTACCAGCCCACCGCCAGCCTTGCCGCGCCCGCCCCCGCGGTGCTGGCCGCCTTGCGCGGCGCCAAGGGCCGGATCAGGGACCAAAGCTGGACCCTGCAGGCGCGTGCCGATTACGAAAGCTGGCAACAGCCGCAAGAAACGCCGGGTGCGGTCAAGATGGAACAGGTGGTGCGCACGATCTCGGATCGTTATGCCGGGCGCGCGATCTACACCAATGGCGCGGGCAATTATGCAGCCTTTGTCCATCGCTATGCGCGCTATCACGGCTACAAGACCCAACTGGCCCCCACATCGGGTTCGATGGGCTATGGTCTGCCTGCCGCAATCGCCGCCAAGCTGGAATATCCCCAGCGCCCGGTGATCTGTTTCGCCGGTGATGGCTGTCTTCAGATGACACTGCAAGAACTGTCGACTGCCCGCCAATATGGCGCCGACATCACGGTGATCATCGCCAATAACGGCCGCTACGGCACGATCCGCATGCATCAGGAACTGCACTACCCGGGGCGGGTGTCGGGAACCGACCTGTTCAACCCCGACTATGTCCAGCTTGCCGCCTCCTATGGCGGCACGGGTCATCTGGTGACCGCGATGGAGCAACTTTCCTTGGCCCTCGATGCCGCCGATCGGGGGGGGCTGCATCTGATCGAATTGCGCCTTGATCCCCAGATGCTCAGCACGACCCGGAATCTGCCCCTCTGATCTTCTCTGGTTCTCGGATATCCTTGGGGAGTCTCGGAACGGGACGGGGGCAGCGCCCCCCAATCGACAAAAGCAATGCGCCGCAGGCGCGCCGCTGGATCACGCCCTTGCACGCGCCCGGGCGGCCCAGTAGATCAAACGCAAGATGCATGGGGTTTTCGACATAGCGGATCGGGCACGGATGCCGTGGCGCTTTTTCGGTGCGCGCCTGTCGCGGCTGGGGGATCTTTGAGCGCCGCCTTTCGCCCAACCCATCGACGCCCGGAACAAAAGGACACGCAGCCATGACCGGCAAAACGCTTTACGACAAGATCTGGGATGCCCACCTCGCCCATGAGGCCGAGGATGGAACCTGTCTGCTCTACATCGACCGCCATCTGGTCCATGAGGTCACCAGCCCACAGGCCTTTGAAGGGTTGCGCATGGCGGGCCGCAAGGTTCGCGCCCCCGAAAAGACCATCGCCGTGCCTGACCATAACGTGCCCACGACGGCGGGCCGCGAAAACCCCGACCAGATGCCCGAGGAAAGCCGCATTCAGGTGGCGGCCCTTGACCAGAACGCCCGCGATTTCGGCATTCATTACTATCCGGTCAGCGATATCCGTCAGGGCATCGTGCATATCGTGGGCCCCGAACAGGGCTGGACGCTGCCCGGCATGACGGTCGTGTGCGGCGACAGCCACACCGCGACCCATGGCGCGTTCGGCGCGCTGGCCCATGGTATCGGCACCTCCGAGGTCGAACACGTCCTGGCCACCCAGACGCTGATCCAGAAGAAATCGAAGAACATGAAGGTCGAGATCACGGGCCAGTTGCCGCCCGGCGTGACCGCCAAGGACATCACGCTGTCGGTGATCGGCCTGACCGGCACGGCGGGCGGCACGGGCTATGTCATCGAATACTGCGGCGAAGCGATCCGCGCGCTGTCGATGGAGGGCCGCATGACCGTGTGCAACATGGCGATCGAAGGCGGCGCGCGCGCGGGCCTGATCGCGCCGGATGAAAAAACCTATGACTATGTCAAGGGCCGCCCGCATGCCCCCAAGGGTGCACAGTTCGAGGCAGCGCTCGCGTGGTGGAAGACGCTTTATTCCGATGAGGATGCCCATTGGGACAAGGTCGTCACCATCCGCGGCCAGGATATCGCCCCCGTCGTCACCTGGGGCACCTCGCCCGAGGATGTGCTGCCGATCACCGCGACCGTGCCCGACCCGGCGGATTTCAAGGGTGGCAAGGTCGATGCCGCCCGGCGGTCGCTGGAATACATGGGGCTCAAGCCCGGCACGCGGCTGCAAGATGTCGAGATCGACACGGTCTTCATCGGTTCTTGCACCAATGGGCGGATCGAGGATCTGCGCGCGGCGGCCGCGATCTTGAAGGGCAAGAAGATCAAGGACGGCCTCCGCGCCATGGTCGTGCCGGGATCGGGCCTTGTGCGGCTTCAGGCCGAAGAAGAGGGTCTGGCCGACATCTTCAAGGATGCCGGTTTCGAATGGCGCCTTGCGGGCTGTTCCATGTGCCTGGCGATGAACCCCGACCAGCTTTCGCCCGGCGAACGCTGCGCGGCGACATCGAACCGCAATTTCGAAGGCCGTCAGGGCCGTGGCGGGCGCACCCATCTGATGAGCCCCGCGATGGCGGCGGCGGCGGCTGTCACCGGCCGCCTGACGGATGTGCGCGACCTGATGTGAACCGGCCGAACCGGGCGCCCCTTGGGGCGCCCGTGGCGTCTCAGGGCGCGCGCAGCATGCGACGCATCACGGGCCACATCGCCAGCGACAGCCCCAGACACCAGATCGCCATCACCCCGGCCTGATCTGGCACCGGGAGGCCGGCGTCGATGATCACGCCCCCCACGCCCGGACCCAGCGCGGTCGAGACGACCAGCACCGCACTGGCGACCGCGCGCACCGACCCGATGTGGTCGGTGCCATAGGTCGCGGGCAGAAGCGTGCCCCAGACCGTATTCGTCAGCCCCTGGGTGACGCCGATCAGCCCGATGCCGATGATCCACGCCAGCGGCGTCTCGGCCATGCCGATCATCGCGATGCCCACACCCATCGGCAGGAGCGCCACCGGCAACAACCGTGCCGGCCCGAAGCGATCCGCGACAAAGCCCGCGACAAAGGCCGCCGCGACCTCGGACAGGGCCCAGGCCGGATAGGCCGGGGCCATCGCCACCAGCGTCCAGCCCTTGATCTCGGCGATATGGACCTGATGGAAAAACACCACTGTTCCGACATAGCCGGGCGTCAGCATCAAGGGCACCAGCGCCCAGAACAGCCAATGGCGCATGGCCTCGCGCCGGTGCCAATGTCGCCCGCCAAGCCCGGGTGCCCCGACCGTCCCGCCAAGGCTGTGTTGGGGCGTGCGGTCTTGTTTCAGCAACCCCACAAGCAGCGGCAAGATGAACAGCAACAAGACGGCCGCCACAACCAGCCAGCTTGCGCGCCACCCGATCCAGCCCATCAGCAATACCGCGGGCAGGGGCAAAAGCATCTGTCCTGTCGTGTAGCCCAGATTGGCGATGGCCATGGCGCGGCCCCGCGTGGCCACAAACCAGCGCGCCATGGCCGTTTGCTGGATATGGCTGAACATGCCCTGCCCACAAAAGCGCAGCAAGAAAACCGCGACCCCAAGGGTCCAGATCGCATGGCCAAGCGCCATCAGCACCGCCGCTGCGGCAAAGACGACGGCCACCATCGGGGCAAGCCGCGATAGCGGCACCGTATCTGCCCATGAGCCGCGCCCGAACAAAAGCGCCGCCGAACTCAAGGTCGCGGCTGTGTAAAGCAGCCCCCATTGCCCGTCGCTCAGCCCGTATTCTGCCCGGATTTCGCCCGCGAACAGCGCGATGAACCATGTGTGTCCAAGACAGGCACCAAGCGCGAGCAAAACGCCTGTTGCCAGCCAGCGCCTGTTATCAGCCAGAAAGCTCAGCATCGGGGGCCATCACGGAAAGATGCGGTTCGCCATCCCATACGCCCCGATTGCGGCATCCGCCAGCCAGACCCGGATCGCCATGCCCATGTACCCTGCAGCCGCGCCATGGCCTGACCCCTGACCCCTGACCGCGGCGCCGATGGTGGTCACACGCGGCGCCTAGACATGCGCGCGGTGTCACTGGATGGCCAGCCCATGACGCCGGATCCGGGCCATTTCAGCCCCGAGGGGCGGGCTTTTTCATCTCCCGGCCACGGAACCTCTGGCTGGATGGAAAATTCCCATATAGAGACACATCAACTCTTAAGATGAGAAAAAACAAACTTTGGAGAATGTGATGAAGGCGTGGGTCAAGTGGCTTGTTC
The DNA here is from genome assembly GCF_937892565.1 of uncultured Roseicyclus sp. GTDB lineage: Bacteria > Pseudomonadota > Alphaproteobacteria > Rhodobacterales > Rhodobacteraceae > Roseicyclus. The sequence continues at coordinate 67,379 of NZ_CALAHQ010000005.1, forward strand.
TTGGCATTCTATCGGTCGCCTTTGGCCTCTTTGTTCTGGCCAATCCGGTTGCGGCCTCGGTGTCGGTCACGATCATGGCGGGTATCCTCTTTGCCGCAGCGGGCGGTTTCCAGATGCTCGTCGGGTTCAGCGATGCGGGGGTTTGGTCCAGGCTGGTCGGTCTTGGGATCGGGCTTTTCATGCTGCTGCTGGGCGTTTCGCTGATCTTCAACCCGCTTGAGGGGGTGTTTTCGCTGACGCTTTTGGTGACGATCTTGTTCGCGGCATCCGGCATCGCGCGGCTGATCACATCGTTCCAGATGCGCGCCACCGCATTCTTTTGGCCGATGCTGATTTCGGGTGCGCTGACACTTCTGCTGGTCGGCTACATCGGCGCCAATTTCTTCGAAGTCGCGCCGGGGCTGCTGGGCGTGCTGCTGGGGATCGAACTGATCTTCAATGGCATCGGGTTGGTCGTTCTGGCCTTCTTCTTGCGCAAGATCAAGGCGCGGTTGCGGGGTTGAACCCGGCCCGATGATCTTGCGCGGTGCGCTTGTCACGCGGCACGTCTTGGTGCGGCAGGGCCCAAGCGCGCAGGCGCGCGCGATCGGACAGGACAGGACAGGGCCGGGTCAGTGACACCCGGCCTTGGCGGTCACAAAAGCGTGCGTTCCACGACCCAATAGGCGCCGATCAAGGAAATTCCGAGCGATGCCGGGATGGCGATAGCCCGGCGATACCAGGGCCGCGCGATGAACCATCCGGTCACGGCAAAGGCGATGGCGATCACGGCCAACTGCCCGATCTCGACCCCGATGTTGAAGCCCAAAAGCGCCGGCACGAAGCGCCCCGAGGCGATGCCGTAATCGCCCAGCACGCTGGCAAAGCCCAAGCCATGCAAAAGCCCGAACCCGAACACCAGCGCGGTCCGACCCCGCATGGTGCCGCGACCCAGAATGTTTTCGACGCCAACATAGACGATCGAGGCCGCGATCATCGGCTCGACGATGCTGGCGGGTATCTTGACCACCCCCGTCGCGGCCAGGGCCAGCGTGATCGTATGCGCCAGCGTAAAGGCCGAAACCTGCCACAAAAGCGCACCCGCGCGGCTGGCAAAGAAATACAGACCCAGCACAAACAGGATGTGATCGAGCCCCAGCGGCACGATATGTTCAAATCCCACAACGATGTAGCGCAAGAACACGGCCCCCGCCGCTTCGGTCAAGATGCCCCCCCGTGGCAATTCCGGTGTCATCTCGCCACCGTTCAAGAACCCCTCATAGGCATCGGCGCCGCCGCCGATCTGGCGGGGGATAAAGCTGCCGTAACCGGGCGCCAATCCAAGCCGCACGCCTGCCTCGCCGGGCGGCAAGGCGGCCCGGATCGTCAGAATGCTGTCGCGCGGCAGCTCGATCTCGCCGGGCGCGGGGATCGACACGCCCGCGATTTCCGGCGACAGGCGCTGGCCTTCGACCTCGATCAAGAACCCCTGCGACAGGCGCGGCCAGTCGGCGCGCAGCGCCGCCTCGAGCGGGCCCTGATCCATCGCGCGCAGGCTGTCGTAGATCGCGGCCTCGGGCGCGTCATTCGTGTCTTGCACCCGGTCCAGATCGATCCCCGCCAAGAGCGTTTCCAGCGTGATCCGCAGCGTCAGCGTCACCTCATCGGGGCCGATGTCGATATCGGCGATGGTCGGCCGGATTTCATGGGCGCGCAGATCGGCAGCAAACGTAACCATCAGCGCCATTGACAGCGCGAGCGCGCGACCCAGCATTGGAAAGACCATAACCAGGAGCTCCACCAGATGAAAATCACCACACTGGCCATGACACTTGTGGCATTTGCCGCCGGGGGCAAGGGGGTCTTGGCGCATGAGTTCTGGATCGATCCGGTGGACTTCATGGTGGCGGGCGATCAGGCGGTTGTCGCCAATCTGCGGGTGGGCGAGGCCTATCGCGGCGCCCCCATGCCCTATCTGCCCCAAGGCTTTGCGCGCTTTGAGGTGATGGCGCAAGGCATGGTGCACCCGGTCGAGGGGCGTCTGGGTGACATTCCCGCCCTTGCCATGGGGGGGCTGGCCGAAGGATTGGCGATCATCTTGCATGAAACGGCGGGCCAAAGCCTGACATGGTCGGAATGGGCGCGGTTTGTGGCTTTTGCCGACCACAAGGATCTGGGCGATGTGGCCATGATGCAGGCCGCCCGCGGGCTCGATCAGGAGGGGGTGGCCGAGGTCTATATCCGCTATGCGAAGTCGCTGGTCGCGGTGGGGCCGGGTGCGGGCGCGGACGCGCGGTTTGGTCTTCGCACGGAATTCGTGGCCTTGGCCAATCCCTATGTCGATGATCTGAGCAGTGGATTTGGCGTGCAATTGTGGCTGGGCGATGCCCCGCGCGCCAATGTGCAGGTCGAGATGTTCGCCAAGGCCCCCGACGGCGCGGTCGAGGTGACGCTGCACCGCACCGATGGGCAGGGCATCGTGCGGTTGCCCGTGGCGCCCGGGCATCGCTACATGATCGACGCGGTCGTGCTGGAACCGATGACGCCACAAGCCGCAGGCGACGCCGAATGGCGCACGCTTTGGGCCAACATGACCTTTGGCGTGCCGCGATAAGCGGCCCGCATCTTGCCGCCAGCGGGCCGAGGGGCTAAAGCACCTCCGATGGTTCGAGGAGACGACCGATGGACAAGTTCACCACGCTGAGCGGCATCGCGGCGCCGTTGCCGCTGATCAATGTCGATACCGACATGATCATCCCCAAGCAGTTTCTGAAAACCATCCAGCGTTCGGGCTTGGGCAAGAACCTGTTCGATGAGATGCGCTATGATGACAGCGGCGCGGAAATTGCCGATTTCGTGCTGAACAAACCCGCCTATCGCAGGGCGCAGATGCTTGTCGGCGCCGAAAATTTCGGTTGCGGTTCGTCGCGGGAACATGCGCCATGGGCGTTGCTCGATTTTGGCATCCGCTGCGTGATCGCGCCGTCCTTTGCCGATATTTTCTACAACAACTGCTTCAAGAACGGCATCTTGCCCATCGTCTTGCCCCAAGATCAGGTCGATCTGTTGATGGATGATGCCCAAAACGGGGCCAATGCAACGCTGAGTGTCGATCTGGAGTCTCAGACCATCACGCGCCCGGACGGCAGCGCCATCAGCTTTGAGGTGGATGCCTTTCGCAAGCATTGTCTGCTCCACGGGCTCGACGACATCGGTCTGACGCTGGAAAAATCCGCAGCCATCCAAAGCTTCGAGGAGCAGGCCGCGCAAGCCCGCCCCTGGGTCTGATCCCTGCCCCGGCCTGCATTTCGCCCGCCATGGCGTCGCGCGCGTTAACGCAATCTTAGGATTTGCGCCCTTAACGATCCGCTAACGGGCCCGGGGCCGATGCCGCGTCGGCGGGCGCAATCGGCCCTGTCGCTGTGGACGCGGGCGGGGGGTGGCACGGTGGATCGTCTTGGGCCTTGCTTTGGTGTTGTGCCGTGCGGCGCGCGTCGCTGCGCGGCGCGGGTGATCGGTGCAGCAGTGGCTTTGTGGCTGGCGCTGCCCGTGGGGGCCGAGCCCTTTCGTCTGGCCAATTTTCACACCCAACTCAGCCGCGATGGGCCGGGTCTATTGCTGCGCGACATCTTGCGCGGCGAGGATCGCGCGATTGCGGCCAGCATCGCCGTGATCGCGGCCGCACGGGCCGATGTGGTGGTGTTGCAAGATATCGATTACGATGCGCGCGCCGCCGCGCTTGATGCGCTGGCCGCGGCGCTGGCCCAGGCGGGCGCGCCCTATCCCCATCGACTTGCGCTGCGCCCCAATACCGGATGGCCCACCGGGGTCGATGTCGATGGTGATGGCCGGAGCCACCGGGCGCGCGATGCGCATGGCTATGGCCTGTTCAACGGGCAGGGCGGCATGGCGATCTTGTCGCGCCACCCCATCGGTCCGGTCCGCGATTTCAGCCGGTTTCTCTGGGCCGACCTGCCGGGCAGTGCGGCCCCTGGCGTCTTGAGCCCCGAGGCTTTGGCGGTGCTGCGGCTGGCCACGGTCGCCGCCTGGGATGTGGCGATCGAGACGCCGCATGGCCGGTTCCATATCCTGACCTTGCATGCGGGCCCTCCGGTTTTCGACGGCCCCGAAGACCGCAACGGGTTTCGGAATGCAGATGAACTGCGGTTCTGGCAGCTTTACCTCGATGGCTGGTCCCCCGAGGGGCCGCCCTTTGACGCGGACCGTTTTGCGCTGATGGGCACGCTGAATGTCGATCCCGACCGGGGCCAAGGGCGGCGCGTGGGCTTGCGCGCCCTGCTCGATCATCCGCGGCTGCAAGATCCCGTCCCCCGGCGCCCCGGTGGTGGCACCGAAACCGCCGACTGGGCCGAGCCGGCCCCGGGCGATCTGCGGGTCGACTACATCCTGCCCGCGGCAGGGCTGGAGGTGCGGGGCGCAGGGGTGCTCTGGCCGGAGGACGCGCTGCTGATGGGCGTGTCGCCCCAGGAGGCCGCTGAGGCCTCGGATCACCGGCTGGTTTGGGTTGACCTGGCGTTCTGACCCAGCGGCGCGATGGCGGCTCGCAGGACGTCATCGAGCGACCTGTCGGCGGGTGGGCCGATCAGGGCGGCAAGGGCCGAGCCGTCGATCCGGTGCGGACGGCTCCAGAGAAAGCGCATTTCGAGAAGCTGCCGGGCCTCGGGCCAGACAGGCCAGGCGAGATGGATCGGGAGCCAGGACATGCGTTTCAGCGCGATCGGCCTCCCGGTGACGCGCGCGATCCCTTCGGCCATCTGCCGCCCGGCCGCGGTGTGTCCCTCGAAGGTGAACTCGGAGAAACGGGGCAGATCGTCGAGCCGGTCGGCGACACGGGCGAGCGCCCCGGCTAGATCGGGCAGGAAGGCCCAGGCATGGGGGATGTCGGGTGGGCCGGGATAGACGAAGCGGCCGCGCGCGATCCTGGCTGCGAGGATGCGGTCGAACCAGTTGCCCGAGGCCTCGGTGTCGAGGAAATCGCCCGCGCGAAGCACAAAGGTCTTCACGCCTGCCTCGCGATAGGCGCCTTCCATCTCGCGCCGGATGCGGCCGAGGGGGTTGGTCGCGCGATGCGGCGTGTCGGGCGACAGGACCGGGGGCAGGTCGGTGCCGTAGACATAGACATTGCCCGGGATCGCCACGGCGGCCCCGCTGGCCCGCGCGGCCGCGATCACCGAACCGGTGAGGCGCGGCACCTCGGCCGCCCATCGCGAATATGGCGGGTTCCATGCGTTCACGATCAGGGCGGCGCCGGCAGCGGCGCTGGTGAGGTCGTCGCGCTGGCGGTCGAAACGGCGGACCTGCCAGCGGGCGGTCTCGAGCGCGGCGGCGGCGCTCCGGCCGAAACGGCCATGCGCGCCGAGAACAAGGGCGGTGCGGGGCATCGCGGCATCCTTTCAAGGTTGATGACCCGGTTCTTGATCCATTCAGTATCGAAAGGGCATTGAGGAAATTCGGACATCTGATATTTAATAATGAATGGATATTGCCCACGATCTGGACTGGACCTTGTTGCGCAGCGTGTTGGCAGTGGCCGAGGCGGGGTCACTTTCGGGCGCGGCGCGCGTGTTGGGCCAGAGCCAGCCGACGGTGGGCCGCTACGTGCGCGGCGCTGAGGACCTGCTGGGCCAGCCACTGTTCCAGCGCCATGCGCACGGCCTGCGGCCCACGCCCTTCTGCGAGACGATCCTGCCGATGGCACGTGACATGCGGCACGCGGTTCAGCGGCTGTCGTTGCAGGTGGCGGGCACATCGCACTCTGCCGCGGGGCGCGTGCGGCTGACGGCGTCGGTCTTCGTGACGGCGCTTATCCTGCCCGACATCCTGGTCGGGTTGCAGCAAAGCCATCCGGCGATCGACGTGGATGTCGTGGCCAGCGACACCACCGAGAACCTGCTGTTCCACGAGGCCGACCTTGCGCTGCGGATGTACCGGCCGACGCAGCTGGACATGGTGACACGGCATCTGGGCGACCTGCCACTGGGCCTTTATGCGTCCGAAAGCTACCTTACGCGGCATGGCGCGCCGGCCACTGCGGGGGATCTGCGTGCGCACCGGATGGTGGGCTACGACCGCAACGAGCAGCTGTTGCGCGGAATGCGCGAGATGGGGTTCGAGGTGACGCGCGACTGGTTCGCCACCTGCACCGACGACCAGGTCGCCTATTGGAACTTCGTTGCGGCGGGCTGCGGCATCGGCGTGGGGCAGGCGGTGGTGGCCGACCGGACGCCGGGCATTCGGCGTATCCTGCCCGATCTTCGGCTTCCGGTTCTGCCGGTCTGGCTGACGGCGCATCCGGGCCTGCGGCACCAGCCCCGGATAGCAGCCGTGTGGGATGCGCTCGACCGCGGTCTGACGCCTTTGCTTTCTTGACGCTGTCCGGGCCGCGGGATAGGCGGTGCGCAACGCATTTCCAGAGGGACAAGACCCATGACCACTCGTAGTTTGCTAATCCTTCCCGGCGACGGGATCGGCCCCGAAGTCATGGCCGAGGTGCGCAAAGTCATCGACTGGTTCGGCACGCGCGGCATCACGTTCGAGGTCTCCGAGGATCTGGTGGGCGGTTGCGCCTATGATGTGCATGGCACGCCCCTGACCGATGCCACCATGGCCAAGGCGCAGGCGGTCGATGCCGTGCTGCTGGGCGCTGTCGGCGGGCCGAAATACGACAGCCTCGATTTCAGCGTGAAGCCCGAGCGCGGTTTGCTGCGCCTGCGCAAGGAGATGGACCTTTACGCCAACCTGCGCCCGGCTCAATGCTTTGACGCGCTGGCCGATTTCTCATCGCTGAAAAAGGACGTGGTGGCGGGGCTCGACATCATGATCATCCGCGAATTGACCAGCGGTGTCTATTTCGGCGAGCCGCGCGGCATCTTCAAGGAAGGCAATGAGCGCGTGGGCATCAACACCCAGCGCTACACGGAATCGGAAATCGCCCGGGTGGCCCGGTCGGCGTTCGAGCTGGCGCGCAAGCGCGGCAACAAGGTCTGTTCGATGGAAAAGGCCAATGTGATGGAATCGGGCGTGCTGTGGCGCGACGTGGTTCAGGAAATCCACGATGCCGAATACCCCGATGTGGTGCTGTCGCACATGTATGCCGACGCGGGCGCGATGCAGCTGACCCGCTGGCCCAAGCAGTTCGACGTGATCGTGACCGACAATCTGTTTGGCGACCTGTTGTCCGATCTGGCGGCGATGCTGACCGGATCGCTGGGCATGCTGCCTTCGGCCAGCCTTGGCGCGCCGATGGAAAACGGGCGGCCCAAGGCGCTTTACGAGCCGGTGCATGGTTCGGCCCCCGACATCGCGGGCCAGGGCAAGGCCAACCCCATCGCCTGTATCCTGAGCTTTGCCATGGCGTTGCGCTATTCCTTCGATCTGGGCGCCGAGGCCGAGCGGCTGGAACATGCCGTCAATGCGGTTCTGGCCGATGGTCTGCGCACCGCTGATCTTATGGGCCCTGACGGCGGCCAGCCTATTTCGACCGCTCAGATGGGCGATGCCATCGTGGCCAAGCTGGCGGCAGGCGTCTGAACATGAAGACGGCGCTCGTCACCGGCGCCGCACGCGGTATCGGGCTTGCCACGGCGCAATTGTTCGCCCAGCAGGGCTGGCGGGTGGTCATGGTCGACCGTGACGCGCCCGAGTTGACACAGGCGGCGGCGGGCGTTTCGGATGCTGTGGCGATCACCGCCGATGTGGCCATCCCCGATCAGGTGGCACAGGTGATGACGGCGCCCGTGCTGGCTGATGGGCTGCACGCGCTGGTCAACAATGCCGGCGTGGCCGATTTCGGCCCGATCGAGCAGACCGATTTTGCCCGCTGGCGGCGTGTGATGGAAACAAATCTTGATGGTGTGTTCCTGATGAGCCAGGCGGCCATTCCCGCGCTTCGGGCGGGGCGGGGTGCGATCGTCAACATCGCGTCGATTTCGGGGCTGCGCGCCTCGACGCTGAGGGTGGCCTATGGCACGTCAAAGGCGGGGGTGATCCAGTTGACCCAGCAACAGGCGGTGGAACTGGGCGCGCATGGCATCCGCGCCAATTGCGTCTGCCCGGGCCCCGTGCGCACCAAGCTGGCCATGGCGGTCCACACCCAAGACATCATCGACGCCTATCACGATGCGATCCCGCTCAACCGCTATGGATCAGAGCGCGAGATCGCCGAGGCGATCACCTTTCTGTGCTCGGATCGCGCCAGCTACATCACAGGCCAGACGCTGGCCGTCGATGGCGGGTTCGAGGCCACGGGTGTGGGTCTTCCGGCGCTGCGGCGCGGCTGAGGGTTTCGCCCGGCGGCTAGATTGCCGCCAACCCCCCTTGCGCGAAGGCGCAGGGCTGATATCGCTCACCACACCCCGTGACGGCAGAGACAGGCCATGGCATCGGAAAAAGCGACCCATTTGCGCGGCGTTGCCCTGGCGCTGGCATCTTTTGCCATCTATGCCACCCATGACGTGCTGATCAAATATCTGGGCGGCATCTATTCACCGTTTCAGATCGTGTTCTTCAGTGTGCTCTTCGGCTTTCCGCTGGTGACATTGTTGATGATGCGCGATGGCAAGGGGTCATCGCTCAAGCCTGTCTTTCCGGTCTGGACGGCGCTGCGCACGGCGATCATCGTGGTCAATGCCGCGACGGCCTTTTATGCCTTTTCGGTGCTGCCGCTGGCACAGACCTACGCGATCTTGTTTGCCGCGCCCTTGCTGATCACGCTGTTGGCGATCCCCATATTGGGCGAACGGGTCGGCCTGAGACGTGGGGGGGCGGTGCTGGTTGGATTGTGCGGCGTGATCGTCGTGCTGCAACCGGGGGTGACGGATTTCAGCCTTGGGCATCTGGCGGCGCTGGTGGCGGCGGTTTGCGGTGCGCTGAACGCTGTCATCATGCGCAAGATCGGCGGGGCCGAGCGGTCGGTGGTGCTGTTGCTTTATCCGATGATGGCCAATGTCGTGGTGATGGGGGCGGTTTTGCCGTTTGTCTACAAGCCCATGCCGGGGCTTGATCTGTTGGCCGCTGCCATCATCGCCGCATTCGCCTTGATCGCAACATGGCTTTTGATCGTTGCCTATCGGCTGGCGCCCGCCGCCATGGTGGCGCCGATGCAGTATTCCCAGATCATCTGGGCCGCCGTGTTTGGTGTGTTGTTTTTCAACGAATCGCTCGATGGCAGCACTGCTCTTGGCACGGCGGTGATCATCGCATCGGGTCTTTACATCGTGTTCCGCGAGGATCGGGGCGGGCGTTCGGCCACCATGCCGGTTTTGCGCAGCCGGACGCGCGCGGCGTCATCAGCGGTGCCGCCGATGACCACGCTACCCCCCGACGCGCCCAAGGATCCCGGCGTGCCGCGCGACCCGTCGTAGCCGCAGATGACCCTTTGCAAAGCCATTGGCCCTTGCAAAGCCATTGGCCCTTGGGTAAGCCGCCCCTCACGGTCGGAGTGTAGCTCAGCCTGGTAGAGCACTGTCTTCGGGAGGCAGGGGTCGGAGGTTCGAATCCTCTCACTCCGACCAGAAATTCCAGTCAGCCATGGCGCCGAACAGGTGGCATTTGCGTCCTTGCACAGGGGTGGATGTCGCATGATGTCGGCCGCCCTGATGGCGCGATTGCGATCGTCATGCACAGGAGGAAACGACATGACATTGGACGCCAGCCTCATCAAGACGCTTCAAGGCGTATCCACGGCAACGCTGACCACCATCCTTTTGAAGAAAGGTCTGCGCAATGTCTGGCTGCGCGGTACCATGCCGATCCGCCCGGGACAGCCGCGTCTTGTGGGCCGTGCCTTTACGCTGCGCTTCGTGCCCGCGCGCGAAGATCTGGCCACGCCCGCCAGCTGGGGGGCGCCGATTTCGACCCGCGCCGCGATCGAGGCCATGCCCGAGGGCTGCATCGCGGTGGCCGATGCGATGGGCATCACGGATGCGGGCATCTTCGGCGACATCTTGTGCAACCGCATGGTGCAACGCAAGGTCGCGGCCCTGATCACCGATGGGGTGGTGCGCGATGCGGCGGGCGTCTTGTCGACCGGTCTGCCGATCTGGTGCCGGGGTGTGGCCGCGCCGCCTTCGGTCGCGGGCCTGACCTTTGTCAGCTGGCAAGAACCCATTGCCTGCGGCGGGGTGGCGGTGTTTCCCGATGATGTCATCGTGGTCGATGATGACGGCGCGGTGCTGATCCCGCAGGCGTTTCTTGCCGAGGTCGTGGCCGAAGCCCCCGAGCAGGAGCGGATGGAGGCCTGGATCATGACCGAGGTCGATCGTGGCGTGGCGTTGCCCGGTCTTTACCCGATGAACGATGACACCAAGGCACGCTACAAGGCGTGGAAGGACGCGCAGTAATCGCGCCCACGGGCCGGGCGCGCGCGGGGTTTATCCGCGCGCGCCGTAATAGAGGCCCACCACATGCTCGGCTTGGGCGAAAAACAGCCAGCGCGACACCGCGATCCCCACAACATGGCTGACCACCGCAAGCCCGCCCAGCCCATGCGCGGCACCGGGGATCAAGATCAGGCACAGCGGCAGCGCATATCCCGACACAAAGGCGATGCGTCTTAGCCGCCGCGCATGTTTGCGGCCCACGACATGGACCATTTCACGCAACAGGTAGTTGGTTCCGGTATGGGGCGCTTCAAAGGCGCGGACATGGCCGGGCCGGCCCAGACCCGTGGCGCTGGCGATGGATTGGCCCGCTTCGGCAAAGCGTGTGTCGCCCACCCACCAATGGCCGATCTGGATCACGCCGGCCACCAGCAGCAGCACTTGCGCCGCGCTGATCTGTCCCGCCAGAAGCGCACCCCCCGCAAGGCTGACCGAGACCAGATGCAGCGGCGTGGCGATCTGGTTCCAGCGGGGCACGGATTTGAGCTGCGCGTAGATCATCGCGGTCGTGATCACGGTCGCCAGCGACAAGGCCGCGCTGATCCAGCCCAGCGCCGTGATCCTTGTGCCCATGAACACCGCCCCAACGGCATAAATCCCCATGACGACAAGTGCCGCCACCGCCGCGATTGCCTCGCGGCTGAGCCAGCTTGTGCGCCACTGGCTGAAGGCTTTCAGCGCGCGTTCGGGGTGGCCCAGATGAAAGGTCGAGGCCAAAAGCCCGCCCACCGACAGACCAAAGGCGAATGCAAAGAACCAGAACGCCACCCAGCCCGTGACTGGCGGAAACCCCAGGCCCAGAAAGATCATGAGCCCAAAGCCCAATCCCGAGAGTGTGGTAAACAGGATGACCGACGGCGCGGGATGCATCACAAACGCTCCAGCGCGCGGTCGAGCCAGCCGAGGAACCCTTGCGGTGTCTGGGCGACGGGTTCGAGAAACGGCGCAAGAATATCGGTGTCGTCCCATTGATCCTTGGGCCGGGGGGGAAGGTATTTGTTGACCGGCCTGGTGCCCAGATCGGGCATCAGATCAAAGCCGCCGCGGCTGGCCACCAATTGGCTGACGTCGCTGTCAGGGTCGCCCAGATCGCCAAAATGGCGCGCGCCCGACGGGCAGGTGCGCACACAGGCCGGCATGCGGTCTTGTTCGGGCAGATTTTCATTGTAGATGCGGTCGATGCAGAGCGTGCATTTCTTCATCACGCGCGCGGTCAGATCCATTTCGCGCGCGCCATAGGGACAGGCCCAGGCGCACAGCCCGCAGCCGATGCAATCGGCCTCATTGACCAGAACGATCCCATCCTCGACCCGCTTGTAGGAGGCCCCGGTGGGGCAGACGGTGACGCAGGGCGCATCTTCGCAATGCAGGCAGGATTTGGGGAAATGGACCAGCTGTGCGGGGCCGGCTTCGGGGGTGATTTCGTAGGAATGGACGCGGTTGAGAAAGGTTCCCGAAGGCGCCGCGCCATAGGCGTCCTGATCGGACAGGGGCGCGCCGTAATGCTCGGTGTTCCAGCCCTTGCAGGCGATCACGCAGGCATGACAGCCGACACAGGTATCAAGATCGATCACAAGGCCAAGCTTGCGGTCCGTATGGGTGGGAAGGCTGGTCATCTGCGCACGCTCCGGCAGGTGGTCACAAAGTCGGCCAGATCGCCGGCAAAGCGGTCGGGCTCCTCAAGAAAGGGGGCATGGCCGATGTCGCGATAGGCAAGGTGGCGGCCATCACGCATCAGCGCCGCGGCGGCCGCGCCGGTTGCGGGGGTGACGACGGCATCCTCGGTTCCATGAATCACCAGCCCCGGGCAAGTCATGGCCGCATAGCTGGGCCGCAAATCGAGATCGGCGCCGAACAGTGCGCGGCGGACAGGGGCGGGGCACAGCATGTTGGCCCCTACCATCGCGCCATACTGCGCGCGCGGCAGCGGGTGGCGGGTGCAGGCATCGACAAAGCGCGCCGTGGCTTGCAGGCGGCGGGCCAGATCCTCGGTATAGAGATCGCGGTCACGCCCGGGTGAGGCGGGGCCGACCATCCAATCCTCGCGCAGGGCGCCGATGGCCAGAATGCCCCCGGCCAGAACCACGCCCGCCAGATCTGCGTCGCCATGGCATGCAAGATACGCCGCGATCACGCGCGACCCGTAGGACCAGCCGACAAGGGTGGGGCGGTCCAGCGCTTGCGCGGCGATGACCGCAGCCACGTCTGCGCCCCAAAGCGCGGTGTCGGTATAGGCGGCGGCGTCATCGGGTTTGCCCGATGCGCCATGGCCGCGCAAATCCATGGCCACAAGGTGAAAGCGATCCGACAGCCGGTCGATCAGCGGCTCCCAGCAGATGCCAGCCTGGGCCCAGCCATGGATCAGCACGATCGGCGGATGCGCCGGATTGCCGGCGCTGCGATAGGCGATGGCGGTGCCATCGGTGGAGGGGACAAAGCCGGTGGTCATGGGCGTGGCTTTTCGCCGTGACAGGGATTTCGCCCGCTGGCGCAGGCGACCGGTGCGAGGGGGCTGTCTGCCCCCTCGCGCTCCCCCGAGAGTATTTCGAAAGCAAAGATGGGGCGGCTCCGGGTCATCGTTGCGTGATCGGCCATGGGGAACGCAGGGGTGGAAAATTTGGCTGAACCTCTGCCGGGGCGGGGGCCTTTTCGATGCGCACGCGCAGATCGAACCATGCCGCCTGCCCGGTGATCGGGTCGGAGTTCGACCAGCGATGCCCGTCGCCGCGCGCCGGCAGAAGCTCGTGGATCAGGTGGTTCAGCAAGAAGCCCTTGGTCGCCTCGGGGGCATCGGGGGCCAGCGCCCAGGCGCCCTTGCGCTTGCCGATCGCATTCCATGTCCAGACCGTGTTGGGGTTGAGTGCGGCCATATGCGCCACCGGCACGGTGATCGTGCCATGCGGCGAGCTTACGCGTGCCCAGTCGCCTTGGGCAAAGCCGTGATCTTGCCAGATATTGGTCGGCACATAGAGCGGGTTGTGGCCATGGATCTGGCGCAGCCACGCGTTCTGGCTGCCCCAGCTGTGATACATCGCCATGGGGCGTTGCGTAAGGGCATGCAGCGGAAAGGCCGCCTGCTCTGACAGGGCGTCGCCCAAGGGCGGGTACCAGATCGGCAGCGGGTCCATCGTGGCGCGGATGCGGTCGCGCAGATGGTCGGGCGGCTGCTGTGCCCCATGCCCTTCGGCCGCCAGCTGGAAGCGGCGCAAGGGTTCGAGATAGAGGTTGAAGACATAGGGCTGGGGGCTGTCGTAGAGCCCAAGATCAACCGCCCAATCCTGATAGGCGGTGTTCCAGGGTTTGAAGTATTGTGCTGCTTCGGGGATGTGGTGGGTGAAAAACCCGCCATTCCCGATATAGCGGGCAATCTGCTCCGCGTTGGGGGCGCCGCGGCCGGTCTGGGTGCCGTCGCCGCGAAAGCCCATCAGCGGGCCGATGCCCGGACGGCGTTCATGGCGCTGGATGTAATCGGCGTAATCGGCATAGGCGGGGCTGCCATCGGCGGTCACGAAACCCGGCAGGCCCAGGCGCGCCCCCAGATCGATCAGCACCGATTGAAAGCCGCGCACGCCCTCATGGCCGGGGCGATCGGGCGCCACGACCGGCCATCGGATGGCATCGGCGGCGGCATCGGCCTCGGATATCGGGCGGTCGAGCATCGAGATGCAGTCGTGGCGTTCCAGATAGGTCGTGTCGGGCAGGATCAGATCGGCATAGGCCACCATTTCGGAGGCGTAGGCATCGGAATAGATGATGCGCGGAATGACATATTCCCCCGTCTCGGGGTCGGTGTCGGTGAGCATCTCGATCACGCGGCCCGTGCCCATCGAGGAATTCCACGCCATGTTCGCCATGTACAAGAACAGCGTGTCGATCCGGTAGGGGTCGCCTGCATGGGCATTGGCGATGACCATATGCATCAGCCCATGCGCCGAAAGCGGGTTTTCCCACGAAAAGGCCTTGTCGATGCGGGCGGGTGTGCCTTCGGGCGTCAGCGCCAGATGTTCGGGGCCCAGCGGATAGCCCAGATGCGGCCCCTTGAGCGGCTGGCCGGGGGTGGCGGTGGCATGGGGTTTTGGGTGGGCCTCGGGCGGTTTGGGATAGGGCGGCTTGAAGCGGAAACCGCCCGGCGTTTCGACCGTGCCGAGCAGGATCTGCAACACATGCAGCGCGCGGGCGGTCTGAAAGCCGTTGGAATGGGCCGAGATGCCGCGCATCGCATGCATGGCGACGGGGCGGCCCACCATCTTTTCGTGCCGCACACCGCGGAAATCGGTCCAGGGCTGGTTGATCTCGATCGCCTCGTCAAAGGCCACGCGGGCCAGTTCGGCGGCCAGTGCATGGATGCGTCTGGCTGGGATGCCGCAGCGCTCGGCCACGGCTTCCGGGGCATGGGCGGGGTCAAGATAGCGCTCGGCCAGAAGCTGGAACACCGGGCGGTGGGTGATCCCCGCGCGGCGCAGGCCATGGGCCAGATCGGGCAGGATGCCGGGCGCGTCATAGGCCACCGGCTGGCCTGTCGCGCGGTCGATCACCAGGGGCTTGCCAGCCGCATCGCGCAAGAACAGCCCGCATTCGGGCGAGGCGGGGTCTTCGTTCACCAGAACGGGCGCATTGGTGAAGCGCGCCAGATAGTCGAGATCAATCTTGCCCGCCTGCAGAAGGCAATGGATCAGCGACAAGATCAAAAGCCCGTCGCTGCCCGGCGTGATGCCGATCCAATCATCAGCGACGGCGTTGTAGCCTGACCGGATGGGATTGATGCCGACCACGCGCGCCCCGCGCGCCTTGAGCCGACCCAGCCCGATCTTGATGGGGTTGCTGTCATGATCTTCGGCCACGCCGAAGATCAACAAAAGCTTGGTTCGATCCCAATCGGGCTGGCCGAATTCCCAGAACGCGCCGCCCATCGTGTAGATGCCCGCCGCTGCCATATTGACCGAGCAGAAGCCGCCATGGGCGGCGTAATTGGGCGTGCCGAATTGTTGCGCCCACCAGCTGGTGAGCGATTGCGACTGGTCGCGCCCTGTGAAAAAGGCCAGCTTTTCAGGTGCATGGGCCCGCAGGGGGGCCATCCAGCCTGTCGCTGTCGCCAACGCGTCGTCCCAGCTGATTTCTTCGAACTGGCCCGATCCGCGCGGGCCCACGCGGCGCAGGGGCGCACGCAGGCGTGAGGGGGCGGTGACCTGCATGATCCCCGCCGACCCCTTGGCGCACAGCACGCCCTTGTTGACCGGGTGATCGCGATTGCCTTCGATATAGGCGACGCGCCCATCCTTGAGGTGCACATCGACGCCGCAACGGCAGGCGCACATGTAACAGGTCGTCTTGGCGATGCTGTCGCCGGTCTTGGGCGACAGATCGAGTGATGGCTGCTGGTGCTTCATCCGCTTTCCGCTGCGATGTTTGTTCCGGGACAAGCTTTGGCCGGGTCTGGTCCGGGATGCAATGGGCGAGGTGAAGGGCAGCCGCCGCTCCAAAGTGTGTAAACTTAAATTGACAGCTTGAATGGCGCGTCAGATAGTGACGGGTGTCTGTGGATCGGACCCATTCCTATGCCCAAGGATCATTCCCTGCCTGGCCTGAACGTGCCCGTGATCACGGGCGCCGCGCGACCCGGGCTTTGCACCGATTGCGGCATCAGCCGGATCGGCGATGGTCGGGCCTGTGGGCGGGCCTGTCAATTCATCCAACCCGATTACGAGACGGCCGAGCATCGCGTCCATGGCCGGGTGGCCGACCCCGATCTGGGCGATGAGGCGTTTTTTGGGGTCACATTGGCAATGCAGCGCCTGCGGCTGTCGCCCCCCGCCCCCGGCGCGCAGTGGAGCGGGATCACAACCGCTTTGGCGGCCGCACTGCTGGAAAGCGGACGGGTCGATGCGGTTTTGGCCGTGCGCGCCCATCCCGAGGATCGCTGGCGACCGGAACCCGTGATCGTGACCGACCCGGCCGAATTGGCCCAATGCCGCGGCATGCGCATGGGCTATGCGCCGACGCTGGCCGCGCTGGAACCGGCGGCAGCGGCGGGCCACAAGCGCATCGCGGTCATCGGCATTCCCTGTCAGGTCTACGCTTTGCGCGCAATCGAGGCAGAGCTTGGATTTGCGCGCATTTATGTCATCGGAACGCCATGTTCCGACAACACCACGACAGAAAACTTTCATGAGTTCCTGGCCTTGCTCGATACGGCACCTCAGACGGTGTCCTATCTGGAGTTTCGTGCCGATTACCGTGTCGAATTGCGGTTCGATGACGGGCGGCCCGCGCGGGTCGTGCCGTTCCTGAAGCTGCCGATTTCAAAACTGCGGCCCGATTTCTTTCCGATCACCTGCAAGACCTGTGTGGATTACACCAACCGGCTGGCCGATATCACGGTGGGCTACATGGGCGGTGACGGTGATCAATGGGTGATCACCCGCAACCATCGCGGCGCCGAGATGCTGGCGGGACTTGCGGGGCGTCTGGCGGAACGGCCCTTGACCGATCGCGGCAAGCGCGAGGGCGCGGTCAAGGGCTTCATGGCCAATACCCTGCGCGCCGCGGGCGGCATGCCCTTGCGTGCCATGCCCGATTGGCTGCGCCCCATCGTGAGCTTCCTGCAGCCCCGGATCGGTCCAAGGGGGCTCGAGTTTGCCCGTGCGCGCATCGAGATGAAGGCGATCGAGACGATTGTGCATCTGCGCCGCGCCCATCCCGCGCGGGTCAAGAACATGGTGCCGTCGCATGTCTGGCGGGTCGCCGCGCGCTATGGGCTGATCCCCGCCAAGGACGAGACGCGCGCCGATTGATCCGTGATCCAAAGGTGCGCGTTCCGCGCGTTTTCTTTGCCTCGCCGGCCCCCTGCGGGCCCGGCTCAGGGTCTGTGCCTCTGGCGGGGACAGGTTTGAAACAGAGACGTTGAACCGGTTCACCCCGCCCGATCTTGTATGCACCGCCACGCCATGGGATGGTGGCATCATGACCCGACCCACCCCTGATCTGACCCATGAAATGGCCCTTGGCACCCGTGTGGCGGGGGTGGATGAGGCGGGGCGTGGCCCCTTGGCAGGACCGGTGGCGGCGGCAGCGGTGGTGCTGGATCTGGCCCGCATACCCGACGGGCTCAATGATTCCAAGGTGTTGTCGGCCGCGCGGCGGGCCGCGTTGTTCGATGTGATCCATGCCACAGCCCATGTTGGTCTTGGCTGGGCCAGCGTGGCAGAGATTGATGCGCTCAACATTCGGGCCGCATCGCTGTTGGCGATGCAGCGCGCGGTTCTGGGGTTGGGGTTTGTTCCCGATGCCGCGCTGATCGATGGCAATGCCTGCCCCGAGGGTCTGCCCTGCCCCGGGGTCACCTTGATCAAGGGCGATGCCAAAAGCCTGTCGGTGGCGGCGGCCTCGATCATTGCCAAGGTGGCGCGTGATCGGCTGATGGCGGGGCTGGCCCGGGCGCATCCCGGCTATGGCTGGGAGGTCAATCAAGGCTACCCAACGGCGGCCCATCTGGCCGCCCTACAAGATATGGGGGTAACACCCCACCATAGACGTTCGTTCCGTCCGGTACACAACATCTTGCAATCGGGTGGCTTGCAAATCCTTGATTCCAAAAAATAAATTGACTGCGAATCACCTTTAGGCGATTCTGCCCGCGAACACCGCGAACGCCCGTCAGAGGCGCGGAACAGAGGCAGAGATGAAAACCAAGACAAATCCCGAGGCAGCCCTGCTGCCGCTCAACACGATTCTGGCCGGCGATTGCATCGAGGTGATGCGCGGGCTTCCCGAGGCGTCGGTCGATCTGATCTTTGCCGATCCGCCCTACAACCTGCAACTCAAGGGCAGCCTGCACCGGCCCGACAACACGCTGGTCGATGCCTGTGACGACCATTGGGATCAGTTCGCGAGTTTTGCCGCCTATGACGCCTTTACCCGTGACTGGCTGGCGGCGGCGCGGCGTCTGCTCAAGCCCGATGGGGCGATCTGGGTGATCGGCAGCTATCACAACATCTTTCGCGTCGGGGCCGAATTGCAAAATCAGGGCTACTGGATCCTCAACGATGTGGTCTGGCGCAAGGCGAACCCGATGCCGAATTTCCGGGGCAAGCGGCTGACCAATGCGCATGAGACGATGATCTGGGCCTCAAAGGGCGAGGGTGGCAAATACACCTTCAACTACGAGGCGCTCAAGGCGCTGAATGACGGCGTGCAGATGCGGTCGGATTGGGTGATCCCGATCTGCAACGGTGGCGAGCGGCTGAAGGATGACCACGGCGACAAGGCCCATCCGACGCAAAAGCCCGAAGCGCTGTTGCACCGGATTCTGGTCGGATCGACCAATCCCGGCGATGTGGTGCTGGACCCGTTTTTTGGCACCGGCACGACCGGGGCCGTGGCCAAGATGCTGGGGCGCGATTTCATCGGCATCGAGCGCGAGGACAGCTACCGCGCGATTGCCGAAGCGCGGTTGGCCAAGGTGCGCCGCTTTGATCGCAGCGCCTTGGAGGTTGTGGGGTCGAAACGGGCCGAACCGCGCGTGCCCTTTGGGCAGTTGATCGAGCGCGGGATGCTGCGCCCGGGCGAGATGCTGGTCAATGCGCGTGGTCAGATGGCCAAGGTGCGGGTGGATGGCACCTTGATCGCCGATGCGGTCAAGGGATCGATCCATCAGGTGGGCGCGATGCTGGAAGGCGCGCCATCCTGCAACGGCTGGACCTATTGGCATTTCCGCCGTGAGGGGCAGACCGTGCCGATCGATGTGTTGCGCCAGCAAGTGCGCGCCGAGATGGAGCGCTGATCTGTCCCGACTGAACCGCGCGACTGCGCGGCATGCGTATTTGGGAAAGATGAAGCGATCAGTCGCGCGGGGCCGCGGCGCGGCGGAGCCGGTCGTTGATCGCGCGGCCAAGGCCCGTGTCGGGGATGTCTGCGATGCGGATCGCGGGGGCATGGCGCGCCTGGGCCAGGGCGTCGGCGGCGTGGAGGGTGGCAAACAGGCGATTTGCGGCCTCGGTCAGATCGCCGCTGGCCGACAGCGTCAGATCGCCCGGCGTGTTGGCGCCAAAGCCGATCACGATCTCGCCCTGGCGGGGCGCACCGCCCAGATGAAGGGGCGTTTGCGGAGCGTAGTGGCTGGCAAGCTGGCCGGGCGCTTCGATGCGGGCACCGGGCGTGGTGTCGGCGATGAGCGGGCCGGTGACAGGCTCGATCGCCTCGCGTGGAAGGCCGCCTTCGCGCAGCAGGCGGGTGCCGGTATCGGATGGGGCGAGGATGGTGGATTCGACCCCCACCATGGTCGGGCCGCCATCAAGGATCGCGGCGATGCGATGGCCCAGCCCCGCGCGCACATGCTCGGCCGTCGTGGCGCTGATCTGGCCCGACGGATTGGCCGAGGGTGCGGCAAGCGGGCGGCCCGTGGCGCGCAACACCGCCTGCATCACCGGATGGGCGGGCAGGCGGATCGCGACCGTGCTCAGCCCCGCCGTCACGCGTGGCGACAGCCCATGGCCCGGTTTCAGCGGCAAGACCAGCGTCATCGGGCCGGGCCAGAAGGCACGGGCCAGCGCCAGCGCGGGGCCGGAAAAATCGGCGATTGCCATGGCACTGGCCAGATCGGGCAGATGCACGATCAGCGGGTTGAATTCGGGCCGCCCCTTGGCGGTGTAGATGCCCGCCACAGCGGCGTCTTGCGTGGCGTCGGCGGCCAGCCCATAGACCGTTTCGCTGGGCAGCGCGACAAGTTGGCCCGCGCGCAACAGGGCTGCGGCGCGGGCGATGCCGGTGGCGTCTGGCAAAAGAAGGTCTGCGGCGGGCATCGCTTTGACGTGACGTTGGGGTTGATCCGGGCCGGGCGCGGCGCCTAGCTGTGTGGGGGTAGCGCGAAGGGCGCGCCCATGCAATCACATGGCAACACCATCACGACGGAGAGCCGGCCCATGCCCTATCAGGCGCCCGTGCAAGAATTCGAGTTTCTCTTGACCCATGTGGTGGGTTTCGAGCGCCTGCGCGCCACCCCCGCCCATGCCGAGGCAACGCCCGATGTCGTGCGCGCGATCCTGACCGAGGCGGGGCGCATCAGCCAGGAGGTTCTGGCGCCGCTCAACCGGGTGGGCGACCGTCACCCCGCGCGGCTGGAAAACGGGGTGGTGCGCACGCCGCCGGGCTTTGCCGCGGGCTATCGCGCCATGGCCGAGGCGGGGATGACCGCGATGTCGGCCGATCCGGCCCATGGCGGTCTGGGTCTGCCGCAGACGGTGGCGGCCTGTGTCAACGACATGACCGGCGCGGCCTGTCTGGCGTTGCAGATGAACCCGTTGATGACCCAGGGCCAGATCGAGGCGCTGGCCCATCACGGGTCGGATGCGATCAAGGCGCTCTATCTGCCCAAGCTTGCCAGCGGCGAGTGGTGCGGCACGATGAACCTGACCGAACCACAGGCGGGCTCGGATGTGGGGGCATTGAGCACCCGGGCGGTGCCCAATGGCGATGGCAGCCATGCCGTGACAGGGCAAAAGATCTACATCTCCTGGGGCGATAATGATTTCACCGAAAACGTGGTGCACTTGGTGTTGGCCCGTCTGCCGGATGCGCCCGGTGGCACAAGGGGGATATCGCTGTTTCTGGTGCCCAAGCGCATTCCCGATGCCGATGGCAATCCCGGACGGGCCAACAGCCTGAGGGTGGTAAGCCTTGAGCACAAGCTGGGGCTGCATGGCTCGCCCACCTGTGTGATGCAGTATGAGGCGGCCACGGGCTGGCTGGTGGGGGAACCTCATCGGGGGATGGCCGCGATGTTCACGATGATGAACAATGCCCGGCTGGGTGTGGCGCTGCATGGTGTGTCGATCGCTGATGCTGCAACGCAGGCTGCCGTCGCCTATGCGGCGGCCCGCCGACAGGGCCAGCCCCTGATCGCGGGTGGCACGGGCATGATCATCGATCATGCCGATGTGCGGCGGATGCTGGCAGAGATGAAGGCCGAAACGCTTGCCGCGCGGGCGCTGGCGCTGGATCTGGCAATGTCGATCGATCTGGGCCATGCGGGCGATGCCGATCAGGCGGCGCGCGCCGCCCTGTTGACCCCCATCGCCAAGGCGTTTTGCACCGAAACGGGGATCAAGCTGGCCAATCTGGGCATTCAGGTGCATGGCGGCATGGGCTTTATCGAAGACACCGGGGTGGCGCAATTCGCCCGTGATGTGCGCGTCTCGGCGATTTACGAAGGCACCAATGGCATTCAGGCGATGGATCTGGTGGGCCGCAAGATGGCCGATGGCGGCGCGGCGATCCATGCGCTGATCGATGCGGTGGAACATGAGGCCCGCGCTCATGCCATGGGCGCGCCACTGGCGCAGATGGCGGAGGCCTTGCGCCGGGCAACGGCCGCGATGCTGGCGATGGACCTCAACGACCGCTTCGGGGGCGCCGTGCCCTATCTGATGGGTTTTGCGCGGAGTCTGGGCGGGCTTTACCATTTGCGCGCGGCGGCGGTGGGCGATGCCCCCCGCGTGGCTTTGGCACGCGTCTACATCGACCGGCTCTTGCCCGAGGCAGGCGGCTTGTTGGCTCAGGCGCAGCAGGGGGCGGCCGGGCTTTATGACCTGTCGCCCGACGATCTGTCGGCATGATCCACACCCCCCATGACACCCCGCCCGAACCGGGGCACGCCACCCGTATCGCCGAGGATGTGCTGTGGTTCAGGGTGCCGCTGCCCATGGTGCTGAACCATGTGAATGCCTATGCGCTGCGCGACGCGGATGGCTGGACGCTGATCGACACCGGGCTTGACACCGGCCGCACCCGCGCCTTGTGGGAGGCGGCGCTGGCCGGACCCTTGGCCGGGCTGCCGGTGCGGCGGATGATCGTGACCCATCACCATCCCGATCATGTCGGGCTGGCGGGCTGGTTTCAGGCGCGCGGGGCGGAAGTGTGCATGCCGCGCACCGCGTGGTTGATGGCGCGGATGCTGGTGCTTGATGAACAGCCCCTGCCGTCCGCCGAAACGCTGGCCCATTGGCAAGGGGCGGGGATGGACCCGGCGCTTTTGGACAAACGCCGGGCCGAGCGGCCGTTCAATTTCTGCGATGTGGTCCACCCCTTGCCGCTGGGGTTCACCCGGCTGCACGATGGCGGTTCCATCCGCATGGGCGGGCGCGACTGGGACATCCGCTTTGGCCAGGGTCACGCCCCCGATCACGCCACATTCTGGAGCCGCGACGATCATCTGGTGATCGGGGGCGATCAGCTTTTGGCCACGATTTCCCCCAATCTGGGCGTTTATGCGACCGAACCCGGCGCCGATCCGGTGGGCGAATGGTTGGAAAGCTGCGCAGGCTTTCAGCCCTTGGCGCGAGCGGATCATCTGGTCTTGCCGGGTCACAAGCTGCCCTTTACCGGCCTGCCCGACCGGTTGCGCCACTTGATCGACAATCATCATGGCGCGCTGCAACGGCTTTGCGATCATCTGGCGAACGGGCCGTTCAGCGCGGTCGAATGTTTCGCACCGCTCTTCAAGCGCGAGATCGACGAAAGCAGCTATGGCCTTGCCCTGGTCGAGGCGGTGGCGCATCTGAACCATCTTTTGGCGCAAGGCGCGGTCGCGCGGGTGCGTCGCGCGGATGGGGCTTGGGCCTATCATCTGGCGCGCTGACCTGCGGCGCCGTGCCCGATGCCCAAAGGGCTGACAGCACAGGCGGAATGCGCTATGGCCCGATCAAAGCACAGACAGACCCGAACCGGAGGGAAACGACATGGCCGACAAGCAGCACAAGCATGGCGATATGGACATCACCGAACAGCAAAAGACCTTTGACGGGTTCATGCGCTGGAGCGTGAACATTGCCCTGATCAGCATCGGCATCGTTGTCTTTCTGGCAATTTTCGCGCGATGAATGCCTTGCGGCGCATCGCGGGCGCGCTGGCAGTGGTCAGCGCGCTGGGCGGTTGCGTCGCCCAAGAGGTCTGGGCGCCTGACACAGCCGTCAGCGCCGCGAGCTATAGCCCCGGCGGGCCCACCACCGTGACGCTGATGACCATGATCTCGAACACCAACGGGACAGGCGGTCATTCGGCCCTCATGATCGACGGGGCCGAACGGGTTTTGTTCGATCCGGCGGGCAGCTGGTTTCACCCGATGATCCCCGAGCGAAACGACGTGCTTTACGGCATGCGGGAGCCGTTTTTGGGATTTTACAATGATTACCACGCCCGCGAGACCTTTCACATCGTCGTGCAGGCGGTGGATGTCACCCCCGAGGTGGCCGCCAGCCTGATCGCTGCGGTCGAACGCGCGGGCCCGGTACCACCCGCGCGCTGCGCCTTTTCGATCAGCCGGGTTCTTGCTGCCACGCCCGGCTTCGAGGCGATCGGCACGAACCTGTTTCCGGCCCGCATGATGCAGCGCTTCGCCCGGCTGCCCGGTGTGCGCGAAAGCCGGATCTATGATGACGACGCAGACGACAATCTGGAACTGTTGCAAGCCCAGGCCCGGGCCGAATTGGGCCGCCAGCGTGCGGCCGAACAGGTGGCCGCGACCAACTGAGCGCGCGATACCGCCGGCAGACGACAGTCCCAAAACAAGCCCCCCAAAAACAAAACCCCCGTGGCCAGGCCGCGGGGGTTCGTTTCTTATGGATCGCGTTACCGATCGGACAGGCCGTTAAAGCATGCCTTCGCGCTGCGCCTTCTTACGCGCCAGCTTACGGGCGCGGCGGACGGCTTCAGCCTTCTCGCGTGCTTTCTTGATCGAAGGTTTTTCGTAATGCTGCTTGAGCTTCATTTCACGGAAAACGCCTTCGCGCTGAAGTTTTTTCTTCAGAGCCCGGAGCGCCTGATCGACATTGTTGTCGCGAACACTGACCTGCATTCTGGTGTCACCACCTTCCTAAGTTAGAGTTGCGTTTGAGTGCAGGAACTGGCCCATTAGCAAATCCCCCCTATCTTGTCCATCGCTCCCGAAACGACCGCCAGAAAAGGCCCATCTCATGTCTGACAGCACTGATCCAAAGACCCGGCTGATCGCGGCCGCCTTGATGCATGTGCCCTTTGATGGCTGGTCAGAGACCAGTTTTCGTGCGGCGGCTGCCGATGCGGGGCTCACCCTGCCCGAGGCGCGCGCGCTCTGTCCGCGTGGGGCGGTCGATCTGGCGCTGGCCTTTCATGCGCAAGGCGATGCCGCCATGCTGGTCCGCTTGGCCCAGTCCGATCTGGGCGCGCTGCGCTATTCCGACCGGGTGGCCTTTGCGATTCGCACCCGGCTGGAATTGGTGGAACACGACAAGGAAGCGGTGCGCCGGGGCGTGACGTTGTTTGCGCTGCCCCTGCATGCGGCCGATGGGGCCAAGGCCCTGTGGCAGACGGCCGATGCCATCTGGACCGCGCTGGGCGACACATCCGATGATTTGAACTGGTACACCAAACGCGCGACGCTTTCAGGGGTGTATTCGGCCACGGTGCTCTATTGGCTGGGTGATCAATCGATGGGTCATGGTGCAAGCTGGGCCTTTCTGGATCGCCGGATCGATGACGTGATGCAGATCGAGCGCGCGAAAAAGGCGCTTCGCGACAGCAAGATCCTGGGTCCGCTGATGGCTGGCCCGGACTGGCTGGCCGCCCGCATCAAGGCGCCGGGTGCCGCGCCCGCCGATCTGCCGGGGCGTTGGCGGCGCTGAGGGGCGGGGGCGGAAATCTCAAGATTTCCGCACGGAAAACCTATCGGTTTTCATCCGGGAAAACTTGCGTTTTCCCGCCCGCCGTCTGTGTGGAAACCGGCTCGCGCCCAAAGCTCTGCCAGCCTGCGATCAGCCGTGTCACGCCGGTGACCGTACAGGCGGCGGCAAAGATCAGCGCCAGAACCGGGAAGGTCTGCGGAAACAGGCAAAACAGCGCGAAAAGGGCGACGGTCTCGGCCCCTTCGGTCAGGCCGCCAAGATAGTGGATGCCCTTGGAGGGATAGGCCGGTGCCACCATCCCGCGCTTGGCCGCCACCGTGGCGAAGGCCAGAAACGATGTGCCCGACAAGATGAAGCTGGCGATCAAGACCGCGCCTGCCAGCGCGTTGGCCCCCGGATCGGCCAGAACGAAGCCCAGCGGAAAGGCCGCGTAGAACACGAAATCAAGCGCGATATCCAGAAATGCGCCACGGTCGGTCGGACCGCTGATGCGCGCCACGGCCCCGTCCAGCCCATCGGCCAGCCGGTTGATGATCAGCCCCAAAAGTGCCAACCCGTAAAGCCCCAGCGCCGCCGCCCCCGCCGCCGCCAGCCCGATCACACAGCCCGCAAGCGTGATCTGATCGGCACGCACCCCGCGCGCGGC
This sequence comes from uncultured Roseicyclus sp., assembly GCF_937892565.1. Lineage (GTDB taxonomy): Bacteria > Pseudomonadota > Alphaproteobacteria > Rhodobacterales > Rhodobacteraceae > Roseicyclus. The sequence goes on from NZ_CALAHQ010000005.1 coordinate 93,055, forward strand.
CAGAAACCGGCCGGGCGGTGCAAGCAGCCGGCGCTGCAAAGGCAAAAGGGCGGCGTCGATCATGCGACAGCTTTGGTGCCTGTGCCCCGGCGGGTCAATCGCTTGCTGCGCATCTGGTCGTCAGCGTGCAAGATCGGCCACCAGCGCGGGCAGCCCGCCCAGATCGGGCAGTTCGCGGAACCGCACATGCCCCGTGGGCGGTTCGGCATGTTCCAAGGCCCAGCTCAAGCCATGAGGCACAAACACCCCCCAGGCCCCCGCATCAAGGGCCGGGCGCACATCGGATTTCATCGAATTGCCCACCATCATGGCACGCTCAGGCCCATCGCCATGCCGGCAAAAGGCATCCGCATAGGTGTCGCGCCTCTTGTCCGAGACGATTTCGACTGCATGGAACAGATCGCCCAAACCCGACTGTGCCAGTTTGCGTTCCTGATCCAAAAGATCGCCCTTGGTGATCAGCACCAGGCGGTGACGCGATGCAAGTTCGGCCACAACCTCGGCCGCATGGGGCAAAAGCTCGATGGGATGGCGCAGCATGTCCTGACCTGCGGCCAGCAGTTCGGCGATGACTGTGGCGGGAACCTTGCGATCTGTCACCTCGATGGCGGTTTCGATCATCGACAAGACGAAACCCTTGATGCCGTAGCCGTACTGGCCAAGGTTGCGCCGCTCGGCTTCGAGCAGCCGCGCCTCAAGCGCGGTGCGGTCGGCATAATCGGCCAGCAAGCCGCTGAAGCGGTCCTGTGTCAGCCGATAAAAGCTTTCATTCTGCCACAGCGTGTCATCGGCATCAAAGCCGATGGTGGTCAAATGGGCTGCCATCGCTTAAACCCCCTCTTTGCGGAATCGCCTTGCGCCTTATATAGTGCAGCCATGCAAGGGACAGCCGGCAGACCGAAGCGGAATGGAGACGCGATGCAGATCGACCGCTGGCAGATGATGGCGGACAAGCCCAAGACCGAGGGCGACGCCACTGTCATCACCAAGACCAAACCAAAGACCCAGCGCCCGCCCCTCTATAAGGTGCTGCTGCTCAACGACGACTATACGCCGATGGAATTCGTCGTGCTGGTGCTTGAGCGCTTCTTTGGCATCAGCCACAGCCACGCGGTCGAGATCATGCTGACCGTCCACAAAAAGGGTGTGGCCGTGGTCGGCGTGTTTTCCTATGAGATCGCGGAAACCAAGGTCGCGCAGGTGATGGATTTCGCCCGGCGCAACCAGCACCCCCTGCAATGCACGATGGAGAAAGAGGACTAGATCGTTCTCGCACCATGCCATGACCCCTGATCGTTGGACCCTTGCGCTTGAGGCGGGTGACATAAGCCTGCCGGATGGTGCTGTTTTGGTGATGGGCGCGCGCGGCGATGCGGATTTCGCAGCCCTGGGGGCGGTGCAGTGCATCCAGGGATTTGCCCCCGATCACGACCGCTTGGCCGCGCGCGGTCTGCCCGTGGCCCCCGATCTGCCCGAGGGCGAAAGCTACGCAGCAGCCCTGGTGCAGATCGTCAAGGCCAAGGCTGGCACGATGGGGGCCATTGTCGACGCGCTGGGTGCGCTGCGTCCCGGCGGGCTTTTGATGGTCGATGGTCAAAAGGATGAAGGCATCGACGCAATCCAAAAGCTGCTGCGCGCCGCGTTTGACATCGCGGGCAGCTTTTCAAAATCGCATGGCAAGCTGATCTGGCTCATCCGCCCCGCGGCGTTGCCCGAAGCGGTGCTGGGCTGGTTGGCCGCGCCCTTTGAAACCGAAGAGGGCTATGTGACCGTGCCGGGCGGCTTTTCCGCCGATGGCCCGGATCGCGGGTCGGAGTTGCTGGTGGCGCTCGTGCCGCCGTTGACGGGGCGGGTGGCCGATCTGGGTGCGGGATGGGGCTATGTCGCGGGCGAACTTCTGGCCGAGCAGGCGGGGATCAACACCCTTGACCTGATCGAAGCCGATCACGCCATGCTGGAGGCGGCGGTGGCCAATATTGACGATCCCCGCGCGCGGTTTCATTGGGCCGATGTAACGCTGTTTCAGCCCGAAGCGGCCTATGACGCCATCGTGTCAAACCCGCCCTTTCACATCGGGCGACAGGCCGATCCGGCGTTGGGGCGCGGCTTTATCGCGGCAGCGGCGCGCATGCTCAGCCCAAGGGGGCGATTTTTCATGGTCGCAAACCGCCATCTGCCCTATGAAGACGCTCTGAAGGCTGCCTTTGGGACCGGTCGGCTTTTGGGCGAGTTGGAAGGTTACAAGATATACGAGGCGGCAAAGCCGAAGCGCTGAACGCCGATAGCTGGGGGCCGGATACGACAGATGACCCTTTCCATTCAGGGCAAGACCGCGATTGTGACGGGTGCGGCCAATGGCGTCGGCCTTGCCATCGCGCGCCATTTCATCGACCGGGGCGCCAATGTGATGTTTGCCGACCGCGACAAGGCGCGGCTGGCCGATGAATGCGGCGAAATCAGGGAGGATCAGGGGCAGATCTGCTGGTTCTCGGGCGATCTGCGCCAGAAACTGACGGTTGAAAATCTGGTTTCCGCCACGGTCGATGCCTTTGACGGGATCGATATTCTGGTCAACGCCAGCCGCCAGCTTTTGCCGACCGATCCGCTGGATGCGGCCGACAGCTCTGTCGAAACGCTGTTGGAGCAAAACATGATGACCGCGCTGCGCTTGAGCCAAGCGGTTGCGCGGCGGATGATCGCGCGTGCCGAGGCCGAGGGCCGCGCGGGCGATGGTGCAATCGGGTCGATCATCAATATCTCGACCATCGCGACGCCTCGCAGCCATCCCGATCTGATGGGCTATTCCATCGCCGCCGCCGCCCTTGAGCAGGCCACGCGCAGCTTGGCGCTGGCGCTGGCGCCGCACCGGATCCGGGTGAACGGGGTCAGCTTTGGCTCGGTCATGTCCAACAGCCTCAAGACGGCGCTGGCCGAGACCGATGGCCTGCGCGACGAAATCCGCAACCGCACGCCCATGGGCCGCATCGCCGCCGCCCGCGAGGTGACGGGCGCGGTGCAATTCCTTGCTTCCGAAGGGGCTGGATTTGTCACGGGCGAGATCATCACCGTTGATGGCGGCCGCAGCCTGTTGGACCCGGTCGCGGCACCCGCGCATTGACCGGGGTGCGGCCTGGGCTGGCATGACAGACACAGGCCCCGATCCTTGCGGTCGGGGCCTGTGTCATTCCGGGGGGATCGTCGCTGTGCTGTGCGGATCAGCGGCGGCGGGGCTTGTCGTTGTCCTCGTCCTCGTCGTCTTCGTCGGCGGCAGGAAGGTTGAAGAGGTTGCTTGCGTCCAGATCGCGGCGCGGGCGCGGTTCATCCTCGTCATCACGCGACAGGGTAAAGCTTTCCAGACCTGCAAGCTTGCCGGGCAAGCGCGGTTCGGTATCCATGCCAAGGCTCGTTTCGGTCGACACAAGCTTCATGCGCTCATCATCGGTCATCACGCGACCATCCTTGGTCTTGCGCGCATTGGCTTTTTGAACGGCGGCGTCCAATTCCGACTGGCGGCACAGCCCAAGCGCCACCGGGTCGATGGGCTGGATGTTGGAGATGTTCCAATGCGTGCGCTCGCGGATCGTCTGGATCGTGGGCTTGGTGGTGCCCACCAGACTGGAGATCTGACCATCCGTCAGCTCGGGGTGGAATTTCACCAGCCACAAGATCGACGCCGGGCGGTCCTGCCGCTTGGAGAGCGGCGTGTAGCGCGGGCCGCGGCGCTTTTCCTCGCCTACGGCGGCAGCGTTGAACTTGAGTTTCAGGATATGGGAAGGGTCTGCTTCGGCCTTTGTGACCTCGTCTTGGGTCAGTTGGTTGTTCACGATCGGGTCGAAGCCCTTGACGCCTTGCGCCACGTCGCCATCGGCGATGCCCTGAACCTCCAGCTCGTGCAGGCCGCAGAAATCGCCGATCTGCTTGAAGCTGAGCGTGGTATTGTCCACCAGCCAGACAGCGGTGGCCTTGGCCATGATCGGTTTGTTCATCGTCATCCGTCCTTCAGATACGCCTCATCCCCTGCCGGGCGGGCCGGCGGCGGAGCCAGTCCGCCATTCCTCGATTTCGGGGAAGTTGCGGGGTATATAGGCGCCCATGGCCGCTGAGGGAAGAGGAAATGCGGGTTTTGGTGCTTTGCATGATCTGGCTGGCGGGCATGGCATCGGCCCAGGGCCAGCGATCGGGCGATTTTGACTATTATGTGCTGGCCTTGAGCTGGACGCCCACATGGTGTGCGCTGGAAGGCGATGCGCGCGCCGCGCCACAATGTGAGCCACGACAGGGATATGGGTTCACCCTGCATGGGCTATGGCCGCAATACGAGGAGGGTTGGCCCAGTTTCTGCCCGACCACAGCGCGCCCGCCGTCGCGTGCGATGACCGCCGGTATGGTCGACATCATGGGGTCATCGGGCCTGGCCTGGCATCAGTGGCGCAAGCACGGCACCTGTTCGGGGCTTTCGGCCGGGGCGTATTTCGACCTGTCGCGGCGGGCCTATCAGCGGGTGCAGCAACCCGCGATCTTGCGCCAGATCGACCGGGTGGTCCGGCTGTCTGCCGCCATGGTCGAAGAGGCCTTTCTTGAGGAAAACCCCGATCTGACGCATCCCATGCTGACCGTCACCTGCCGCGAGGGCCGGGTGCAGGAGGTGCGCATCTGCCTGACCCGCGCGTTGGAACCGCGCGATTGCGCCCCCGATGTGGCGCGTGATTGCCGCCTGCGCGACGCGCTGTTTGCGCCGATGCGCTAGGGTGGGCTCATGGGCCGCCCGTGGGGCCCATGGCTTGTGTCTGTGTGCCGCCCGCAGATCAGCGCCCCGGCAGGGCCGCGCAATGCGCCCCGCTGGCGGCCTGCCCCGAGCCAAGCGCAATCGCGGGGGGGGCCCGGAACGGATCAAGCGGCAGGCTGGTCGCCAGATCGGCGATGATGATCGCGGTGATCAGCGCCAGTGTGGCGGTGGCGGTCAGTCGTCTGGTCAGCATGCCATCACCCTTCAAAGCCCAAGGATCGCCGCAGTCGCACACCCACCACCGAGCCCAGGAACGCCGCCGCGAACCATACCCAGCCATGCAGGCTGCCTGTCGATATGCCGCTGAAGAACGCGCCCACGTTGCAGCCGAACGCCAGCCGTGACGCATAGCCCAGCGCAAGCCCCGCGATCACGGCGGCGACCCACGCCCGTCGCGGCAATCGTTGCAAGGGCTGCGACAGCCCACCGCGCCAGACCGTCACCAGAAAGGCCCCGCCGATGATGCCGATATTGGTCAGCGATGTCACATCCGTCAAAAGGCTTTGGGCCAGACGCGCCTGATTGCCCGCCGCGCCCCAAAAGGGGTTTGCGGCCAGATCGGCGCCCACAAGGCTTGCGCCCTTGGCGACCCAAAGCCCAAGCCCATAGACCACGCCCCAGGGTTGGCCAGCGATCATCAGGTTCAAGACGGCAAGCCCCGCCACGGCCAGTGCCGCCAGCATCAGACGCCGCGGCAGCACCCGACCCTCGGGTGTCGCGCGCCACCAGACCAAAGCGGCCAGACCCGCAAGCCCGGCCAGCGTCACGCCAAGACCCGATCCCCCGGCCAGGGCCACGACAGGCAAGCTGCCAAGCCCTGTCCACCAGAACAGGTGGCTTGCGCCCAGAAACGAGCCGATGGCGAAAAACGGCAAGGCCACAAGGCTGACCGCATTGCCCGAGCCTGCGTTGACCAGCGTGCCCGAGCCACAGCCCAGCACGATCTGCATCGCCGCGCCAAAGACAAAGGCCCCGCCGATCATGGCAAAGCCAACCGGGGCATGCGCGCCCAAGATCTCATCGGGAAAGGACGCCAGCAGCGGAAAGGCCACCACCGCCACCAGCGCGATGGCCAGAAGCTGGGCCAAGATCCCACCCCCCTCGCGGCGCAGGATCATCGCCCGCCAAGGCCCGGCAAAGCCGAACCGCAGACCTTCCAGAGCGATCCCAAAGCCAAGACCCACCAGCAGCAACAAGCCGTAGCGCGCACCCGCAAGTGCCGCCACGGCCAATGCCAAGACAAGCGCCGCCCCTATCAGGGCGGCGCGGGTTGCGATGCCGGCGCGGGCCGGCGTTTGTGCTGCGATCAACATCAGAAGATATTCTTGATCTGGATCCAGAGGTTGCGGATCGGTCCGGGCACATTGGCCATCTCACCGCCCGCATTCGACCAGCCGACCATCGATTCCGGGTAAAGCTTCACATTTTCCAGACCGGCAAGCTCCGACAAGGCGAACCAGTTGGTCGCGGCCCAATGCCCGGTGTTGCAAAAGCTGACCAGCTGTTCTTGCGTGCTGAAGCCTTGCGCCTCGGCCAGAGCGCGCGCCGCCGTGGCATCGATGATCGCCGGGCCATTGCCGAACCAGCCTGCATGTTCGAAATAGCGCGACTGCGGCAAGGTGCCGGGGCGGGCGGCGGCGGCATGGCTGGTTTCGCCCGACCAGAAGGCCTCGGGGCGGGCATCGAGCAACAGGGCCTGATCCTGACCGGCCAGAATGGCGCGGATGTCGTCGGCGCTGGCCGTCCACTGGTCCGAAAAGGCGACGCTGATCGTGCTGGGCTGGGCTGTCGCGCCGTCGGTCGACAGCGGCTGACCGGCCGCGACCCAGGCGTTCAGCCCGCCGTTGAGGATGGAAAGCTGCGTGAGCCCGCTTGATTTCAGGGTCCAGTAAACCCGGGCGGCGGCGCCGAAATCGGTTTCGTCCTTGCCCTGATGGACAATGACGACGCGGCTGTCGGCCTCAAGCCCCAATTCCCGCAACAGCGTGGTCAGATCTGCCTCGGAGGGCGGCTGGCCGGGGTTTTCGGCCGGGCCACGGAAGCGGCCATAGGGCGCGTTGATCGCGCCGGGAATATGGCCGGCGGTGTAGGTTTCGACATTGGGCTTGCCCTCGGCGGCGCGCGGCGCGCGGATGTCGAGGATGATGGGCGGATCGGTCTGGAGCGCGCCCGTCAGATCGGCCGTCGTCACCAGCGGGCCAAGATTGGCCCAAGCCGTACCAGTCATCAAGATAAGCGCTGTTATGGCGGTTGCGATGCGTTTCATGATCGTTTCCTTGCAGATTACAGGATCGGGATGATCGCCATGTCGCCGCCGTCGCAGGCAAAGACAAGCCAAGCGCCCCCGCCAAGGCCGGCTGAGCCAAGATTGATTTTCGCGCCGGGCGCATTCTGGCATGGCGCCTGTTCGCGCAAGGCCGCTGGCTGACAATGTTGCCCCTTGTCAGCCGCATGAACAGAACATTCGTTCTTCTTTTTCGTGACAAGTCAGAGAATGGAAAACATTTGGACTTTGCCGTTGCCCAGCGCAACGGATGCGGTTTTCCACGACCCGCGGCTTTTGTTGGCTGTGGTGATCGCAGGGCCGAGTCGGTTTTCGATCCGACCGGCCGCCGCTTTCAGCGGTTCGCCCCCGCCCGATGGGCCGGGGCTTCGCCCTTCCGGGGGCCGCCCGGTCCACCGGACCGGCCGCCGC
>NZ_CALAHQ010000006.1 GCF_937892565.1 uncultured Roseicyclus sp.
ACACTCTTGATATCAAGACAGACTTCGCCCGATTTGAGCAACTTGGCGCCACCGAAATAAGTCAAGACAGCATCGCTTCCAAGTATACCAGAATCGAAACAAGGCCTCCTGAACCACCAGCGCATGTGCGATGCAGCACCAGTGAAGCCAAACTCGCAGTCAGCATAAGGCCTTGAATTCATTTTTGTTCCCAAATGTATTGCCGAAAAGGCTCCACGAGAGATCGGAAACAGATAGAGCCCCCGGCGGTCTTCGGCCCACTTCATCAAATGTGCATAGGCACCTTTGACTGCATCACTTTGCAGCCGCATCGTGAGCCTATCGATGTGGGCCTGCTCAGCCAGAGAATAGCTCACTGATCCAAGAAACTCCTGAGCTTCCGCGACCTGCTCGGGTGCTTGAGCTTCCTCAGCGCCTTGGCCTCGATCTGGCGGATGCGTTCGCGGGTCACGCTGAACTGTTGGCCCACTTCCTCGAGCGTGTGGTCGGTGTTCATCCCGATGCCAAAGCGCATGCGCAGCACGCGTTCCTCGCGCGGGGTGAGGGAGGCCAGAACGCGGGTCGTGGTTTCCTTGAGGTTTTCCTGAATGGCGCTGTCCAACGGCAGAACGGCGTTCTTGTCCTCGATGAAATCGCCAAGCTGGCTGTCTTCCTCGTCGCCGATGGGGGTTTCCAGCGAAATCGGTTCCTTGGCGATCTTCATCACCTTGCGGACCTTATCGAGCGGCATCTGCAGCTTTTCGGCCAATTCCTCGGGCGTGGGCTCGCGGCCGATCTCGTGCAGCATCTGGCGCCCCGTGCGCACCAGCTTGTTGATCGTTTCGATCATGTGAACGGGAATGCGGATCGTGCGCGCCTGATCGGCGATGGAGCGGGTGATCGCCTGCCGGATCCACCATGTCGCATAGGTGGAAAACTTGTAGCCCCGGCGGTATTCGAATTTATCGACCGCCTTCATCAGGCCGATATTGCCTTCCTGAATGAGATCAAGAAATTGCAGGCCCCGGTTGGTGTATTTCTTGGCGATCGAGATCACGAGGCGCAGATTTGCCTCGACCATTTCCTTTTTCGCCTGACGGGCTTCTTTCTCGCCCTTCTGCACCTGATTCACGATGCGGCGAAACTCGCTGATATCAAGGCCCACATACTGGCCCACCTGTGCCATGTCGGCGCGCAATTCCTCGACCTTGTCGCGGGACCGTTCCATCAGCGCCTGCCAGCCGCGGCCTGATTTCGCGGCCATGCGTTCGCACCATGCCGGGTCCAGCTCGCAGCCGCGATATTCGTCGATGAATTCCCGGCGGTTGATCCGCGCCTGATCGGCCAGCTTCACCATGGAGCTGTCGATGGCCATGATCCGGCGGTTGATGCCGTAAAGCTGGTCGATCAGCGCCTCGATACGGTTGTTGTGCAGGTGCAGCTCATTGACCAGTTCAACGATTTCCGCGCGCAGCGTCTGATAGATTTCTTCGTCTTTCCTCGAAAAGCTGCCATCTTCGTTGAGGGTGGCCGAGATCCGCTTGTCCTGCATTTCGGAGAGCATGACATAATCGCCCGCGATCCGGTCCAGCGTTTCCAGAACGCGCGGCTTGAGGGCGGCCTCCATCGCGGCCAGGCTCATGTTGGCCTGTTCGTCGTCCTCATCCTCATCATCGCCGTCGTGCGATAGCGGGTTGCCATCGGCATCCAGCTCGGGCTCATCGCCGCCCGTGCGGGTCGGGATGCCCGCACCATCGGCCAGATCGGCGACTACGGGTGCATCCTCGTCATCGCCGAGCGATCGGCCAAAGGTGGCATCAAGGTCGATCACATCGCGCAGCAAGATGTCTTCGTCGAGCAATTCATCGCGCCAGATGGTGATCGCCTGAAAGGTCAGCGGGCTTTCGCAAAGCCCTGCGATCATCGTGTTGCGGCCGGCCTCGATCCGCTTGGCGATGGCAATCTCGCCTTCGCGCGACAAAAGCTCGACCGAGCCCATTTCGCGCAGATACATCCGCACCGGATCATCGGTCCGGTCCAGCTTTTCGGTTTCACTGCTGGCCAGCGTGACCTCGCGCGAGCTGGAGGTTTCGACCAGATCGGTCGCCTCCTTTGCGCCATCGCCCTCTTCGTCGGCCTCATCATTCTCGATGACGTTGATGCCCATTTCGGACAGCATCGACATCACGTCTTCGATCTGTTCGGACGACACCTGTTCGGGGGGCAGGACCCGGTTGAGCTGGTCATAGGTGATGTAGCCACGCGTGCGCGCCTCGGCGATCATCTTCTTGACCGCAGTCTGGCTCATGTCGAGGCCGATTTCGGTTTCCTCGCCTTCCTGGTCCTTGCGGTCGTCGGTGTCTTTGGCCATGGGCGGGTGTCCTTCGGCGTCCTGTGGCGAGTGAACCACCTGTGGGGGCGATTCATTGCTACTGCAACTTATGTAGGGCGAATCAGTGATTCGCCTAGGGCGGTCAGCGGCCTTTCTTCTCCCAGACGCGAGCCTCTATCAAGGCATGCAAGCCTTTCGACAAGGCGGCTGTGTCTTCGCTGACGGCACCGGCTGCGTCCGGGGTTGCGGGGCGGCCCGCGCGGTGGCGGGTCTGCACCGCGTGATTGAGCCGCCGCACCAGGCGTTTGTCGCCTTCGGGGGCGTTTTCCAGATCCTCCAGCGCTTCGGTCATTTCGGCCGCAAGCGCCCGGGTTGCATGGTATTTTTGGAATTCCTCGGTCACACAGGCCTCTGCCTTGTCAGGGCTGACAGGGCCCGACAAGAAGGGCGCGATCATCAGATGGGGCATGGCCCGCAACCGGTCAAGGGCCAGACCCAGCCCTGCGGCCAGACACTCTGCAACGACCTCGGCCGCGTCGCTTGCACGGGTCGCCAACAAAACATCGGCCAAGGCAACATGTTCGGGGTCGCGCAACGCCAGTCGACCCAGATCGCTTTCGAAACGCGCAATCAGCGCGGGATAGCGGCACAAAGTGGCAAGGATCAGCGTCGCCCGCAGATCGTCGGCGCTCAGGCTGCCCGATCCCAGTGCAGAGTTGCGGGTTTCAACCAGCGCCGTTTGCGCCTCGGCAAAACCGCGGTCGCGCCAAGCGCCGCGCCCTTGCCGGCCGGATGGGGCCTGCTGCGGCGGACGGAACAGGGCCTGCTTGAGGGGCCAGAGCGCTTGATTGTAATGCTTGCGCAAATTGGGGTCGCGGATCGCGCGCAGGATTTGGTCGAGGCGCGCATCGAGCGCTGCGCGCCGATCGGGGCTGTCGAAAACCTGCCCTTCGGTCTCGCGCCGCCAGAGCATGCGCACCAGCGGCTCGGCGCTGTCGAGCAGCGCGCGCATCGCATCGGCCCCGCGCGTGCGCAGCAGATCGTCGGGATCTTGCCCTTCGGGCAGGATGCAAAACCGCAAGCTCTTGCCCGGCTCGAGCATCGGCAGCGCCAGATCGACCAGCCGCATGGCCGCCCTGATGCCCGCCGCATCGCCATCAAGCGCGATGATGGGCTCGCTTGCCACGCGCCACATCAGACGCAGCTGATCTTCGGTCACGGCCGTGCCAAGAGGTGCCACCGCCGCGTCGAACCCGGCCTTTACCAGCGCGATGACATCCATATAGCCTTCGGCCACGATCAAGGGCTTGCCCTTGCCCGCCGCCTCGCGCGCGGGTCCGTGATTGTAAAGCGCGCGCCCCTTGTCAAAGAGCGGCGTCTCGCGGGAGTTGAGGTATTTGGCGCGTGCATCCGCCGCCATCGCCCGCCCGCCGAACCCGATGCAGCGCCCGCGCGCATCGCGGATGGGAAACATGATCCGGTCGCGGAACGCGTCATAGGGCGCGCCGCCATCATCGGGGCGGGTGGCCACCCCCGCGTCGATCAGGTCTTGGGCTGCGATGCCCTTGGCGGTCAGCGCGGCGAAGGCGCTTTGCCGCGCGGACGGGGCAAAGCCGATCTCGAAGCGGTCGATGGTGGCGCTGTCCAACCCGCGGCGCTCCAGATAGGCGCGCGCCTCTGCCGCGGCACCGGTCTTGAGTTGCAGGCGAAAAAACCCCACCGCGGCTTCGGTCACGGCCACAAGGCGTTGGCTGAGGTCCGCTTTTTCGACCGCCTGCGGATCGCGCGCGGGCATCTGCAAGCCCGCCTCGCGCGCCAAAAGCTCGATCGCTTCCATGAAGCTCATGTTTTCGGTGTTTTGCACAAAGGAAATCGCGTCACCCTTGGCGTGACAGCCAAAGCAATAATAGTAGCCCTTGCGGTCATCGACGTGGAAAGAGGCGGATTTTTCCTGATGGAACGGGCAGGCCGCCCACATGTCGCCCTTGGCCTGGTTCGATTTGCGCATGTCCCAAATCACCTTGCGCCCGACCACCTGTGTGATCGAGACGCGATTGCGCAATTCGTCAAGGAAACCGGGGGGCAGACTCATCCCTTCAATATCGGGGGGGTGGGCTGGCCTGTCCAGTCTGGCATCGCAGAAAGGCTGGGGATGGAATCGCGATCCCTGATGTGCGGTCCGCCGGTTCCCGGGCGCAGCCGCCCGCCCGCCTGTCTTTTTGTCGGGCCTGTGCCAAGGGGGGATCAGGTTGCCCCCCGGTCAAAGATCAAAGCGCCCCGCGCGCGGCCAGTTTCCGCATCACATCCGACACCTCATGCACCGCCGTGGCGGCCATGGAGCGGAACACCACAAGCTCGAACCCGTCCCCGCCCCGGTGCAAGATCAGCGTGGGCATATGGCCAAGCAGCGTGCGCCGCGACGAGCCCGGCGGACAGGCGGCCGGGGCCAGATCGATGGGCACCAGTCGCGCCAACACCGCGCGCGCCGACGCCCCCTCAAGGATCAGCCGTGCCCAGCCGTCGGATTGATCGCAAAGGGCCGCATGCGCGGCAAGGCCCGGATCGGGCACCGCACCCATCAAAAAGGCCTGATCAAGCCCCGACCATGCGATGGTGGCCGTGCCGGTTTCGGACATGCCGCCCGGTGCGGGAAAGCGCAGGCCATGGGCCTGTTGCAGGGCCGCTGACAGTGCCTCGGTCTGTCCGCGATAGGGTGCGATGGACCAGATCGCGGTCATCGGCGCTTCGGTCAGATGCACGCCCGCCAGCATGACGGGGGTCAGGCCGTGGGCCGGGGATTTCGGGGTCAGATCAGCCACGCGCGCGCCCTCCCTCCGGGTCGAAGAATACCGGGCTCACGACCTCAACGAGGGTGCGGATGGCGCGCAGATGATCCACCAGCACGATCTGTTGGCCGATCCGTTCCGGGCCGTGCCGCAAAAAGCCCATCCCGATCATGTGGCCCAGCATGGGCGAATGCCCGACCGATGTGACATAGCCCTGATCATGCACCCGGTCGTGCGGATCATCGGGCAAAAACAGCCGCGCGCCTGCCGTCAGCACGCCAGCGGGCGCCACCGGTCTTAGGCCCACCAGGCGTTCGCGGCCGGGCTCCAGCAAACCGGGGCGCGCGGCGGCGGCCTTGCCGATGAACTCCTTTTTCTCGGACAGCATGCGGCCCATGCCGATGTCATGGGCGGTCACGCGGCCATGGATTTCAGCATGGGTGATGAACCCCTTTTCGATCCGCAGGACATTGAGCGCCTCAAGCCCATAGGCACCGCCCCCCAAGGTTTCGGCGCGCGCCACCAGATCGCGATAGAGCGCGTCGCCATAGCGCGCAGGCACCGCGATTTCATAGGCCTGTTCGCCCGAGAACGAGATGCGGAACAACCGCCCCGCAATGCCATGCACCCCCACGCTGCCACAGGCCATGAAGGGAAAGCCCGCATCATCGATGGGCCGGTCCAGCACGCCGTTCAGCAGATCGCGCGCGCGCGGCCCCGCAACGGAAAACTGCGCCCAGGCTTCCGTGGCCGAGATCAGGCGCAGGTCAAGATCCGGGCGCAGGCCTTGCGCCACCAGGTCCAGATGGGCCATCACCTGACCAGCGGCGGCGGTGGTCGTGGTCATCACATAGTGATGCGCGCCCAGCCGCGCGGTGGTGCCGTCATCCATCACATGCCCGTCTTCGCGCAGCATGAGGCCATAGCGCACGCGCCCCACGGGCAGGGTCGAAAAGCTGTTGGTATAGACGAAATCGAGAAACGCCCCCGCGTCAGGGCCTTGGATGTCGATCTTGCCCAGGGTCGAGACATCGATGACGCCGACCGCGCCGCGCACCATCCGCACCTCGCGGTCACAGGCGTCTTGCCATGTCGTTTCGCCCGGCGCCGGGAAATAGGAGGGGCGATACCACAGACCCGCCTCGATCATCGGTGCGCCGCGCGCAAGGCTGGCGGCGTGGCTGGTCATCAGCCGCTCGGGCGCGAAGCCATGCCCTTGGCCAAAAGCGCCCAAAGCCCCCATGGTCAGCGGTGCATAGGGCGGGCGATAGGTGGTTGTGCCGGTCTCGGGGATGGCGCGCCCGGTGGCATCGGCCAGCAGGGCAAGAGCCACGATGTTGGAATTCTTGCCCTGATCGGGGGCCATGCCCTGGGTCGTGTAGCGCTTCATGTGCTCGACCGACCGGAACCCTTCGGCCGCGGCCTGCGTCACGTCCTTGGTCGTGACGTCATTGGCGAAATCAAGCCATGCCCGCCCGCGCCCCGGCACCACCCACAGCGTCTGCCCCCGGGGATCGGCATCATCGGCCTGTGGCAAGGCGGGGCCGCGCGGGGTGCGCAGACCCAGCGCCTTGAGCGCGGCACGGCCCGCCTCGCGCCCTTCGCGCAGGCACGCGGCGGTGGACATCGCGCCATTGCAGGCCCCCGCCGCCGTCAACCCCGGCACGGCGCCCGGTGCGGGCAGGAACATCTGGCGCCCCTCGTCCCAGACCGGCCGCCCGCCCAGATGACAGGTCAGATGCACCGCCGGGTTCCAGCCGCCCGACACCGCAAGGCAATCGGTGATCAGCGTGCTGGTGCGGCTGCCTGCCCGATAGCTGATTTCGCGCAAGCCCTGCCGCCCTTTGGTGCCGATCACCTGCGCGCCCGCGATCAGCCGGTAATCGCCCTGTGGCTGCGCATCGGCGCGGCTGTCGATCACGGCGGCCACCTTGACGCCTGCGGCCAGCAGGTCGACCGCCGTGCGATGGGCGTCATCATGGGTGGCAAAGACAGTCACGTTACGCCCCGCCGCCACGCCATACCGGTTGAGATAGCTGCGCACCGCCCCCGCCAGCATGATGCCGGGCCGGTCGTTCATCGGAAAGGCGATGGGCCGTTCATGGGCGCCGGCCGCCAGCACGGCCTGGCGTGCGCGGATGCGCCAGAAACACTCGGGCGGCAGATCGGGGGCAGGCGGCAGATGGCGGGCCACGCGTTCCAGCGCGCCATAGCTGCCATCATCATAGGCGCCTGTCACCGTGGTGCGCGCCATCCGCCGGACGCGCCCCGTGGCGTCCAGCGCCTTGAGCATATCCTCGACCCAGAAGCTGGCATCCGCCCCGTCGATCTTTTGGCTGTCCGACAAAAGCCGCCCGCCAAAGGCTGCGGTTTCTTCTACAACAATCACGTCGGCGCCGCCTTGGGCGGCTGTCAGCGCCGCCATCAACCCCGCAGGCCCGCCCCCGATCACCAGCACGTCGCAAAAGGCAAAGGCTTTTTCATGGTGCTGCGGCTCGGGCGCGCGCGTCATCCGGCCCAGCCCTGCGGCGCGGCGGATGACCGGCTCGTAGAGCTTTTCCCAAAAGCTGCGTGGCCACATGAAGGTCTTGTAATAGAAACCCGTTGCCAGAAACGGCCAGAGCAGATCGTTGATCGCCATCAGGTCGCGATCAAGCGGGCCCAGATGGTTCTGGCTTTGGGCCACCAGCCCGTCGAAAATCTCCTGCACCGTGGCGCGGGTGTTGGGGATCATCGCATCGCCCCGGCCCACCTGCATCAGCGTGTTGGGGTCTTCGGCCCCGGCGGTCATCACGCCGCGCGGGCGGTGGTATTTGAATGACCGCCCCATCAGCCTGACGCCCTTGGCCAAAAGCGCCGACGCGATGGTGTCGCCCGCAAATCCCGCCACGTCCTGACCGTTGAAACGGAAGCGGACGGGCCTTGTCCGGTCGACCAGCCCGCGCCCCTCAACGCGCATGATGCGCCTCTGATGCCAGGGTGGCGCCGCTGACGGCATGGGTCACGGTGTTGCGCGCCACCACCAGCCACGCGCCGCACCCGCCGCCGTGATACCACAACTCGCGCGTGGGTCCGGCCGGGTTGTCGCGCAGGTGGATATAGGCGTGCCAGACTTCGGGCGCGGCGCCATCGGCGGGGCGATCCAGCGTCACCGCGTCACCCTTGCAGGTGAATTCGCGACTGTCGCGCAGGCCACACATGGGACAGGGGATTTGCATGTCGTCTTGAACCCTCAGTGCAGGTTGTGCTGGCTGCCGGTGCCTTCTTCATCCATCAGGCCGCGGCCCGTGGCAAAACGGTCCAGCCGATAGGCGGCCGCCGCCGCATGCGGGCGGTCTGTCGCGATCAGATGGGCAAAGCAATGGCCCGAACCCGGCACCGCCTTGAAGCCGCCATAACACCAGCCGCAATTGAGATAGAGCCCCTCGACAGCGGTGCGGTCGATGATGGGCGAGCCATCGGGCGACATGTCCATGATCCCCCCCCAGCTGCGCAGCATCCGCGCCTTGCCGATCATCGGCATCAGCGTCATGCCCGCCTCGGCCACATGTTCCACCATCGGCAGATTGCCGCGCGCCGCATAGCTGGCGTAGAAATCCAGATCGCCGCCAAAGACCAGCCCGCCCTTGTCGGACTGGCTGATGTAGAAATGTCCCATGCCATAGCTGATGACATGATCGATGACGGGCTTGAGCCCCTCGGTCACAAAAGCCTGAAGCACATGGCTTTCGATCGGAAGCCGCAGGCCCGCCATCGCGGCCACCTGGCTCGAGCGGCCCGCCACCACGATGGCCACCTTTCTGGCCCGGATCGCCCCGCGCGAGGTCTGCACGCCGGTGACGCGCCCGCCGGAGATGTCGATGCCCGTCACCTCGCAATTCTGGATCAGGTCCACGCCGCGCCGATCGGCGCCCCGCGCATAGCCCCAGGCCACCGCGTCATGGCGCGCCGTGCCGCCGCGCGGGTGGTAGAGCCCGCCATAGATCGGAAAACGCGTCTGGTCGTAATCAAGATAGGGCAACAGCTTGCGGCAGCCCTCGCGGTCCAGCAAGATCGCGTCGTCGCCCTGATTGATCATCATGTTGCCCCGCCGCACAAAGGCGTCGCGCTGGCCGTCGGAATGAAACAGGTTGATCAGCCCACGCTGCGAATGCATCACATTGTAGTTGAGATCGCCCTCGAGCCCTTCCCACAGCTTCATCGAATGGGAATAGAACTGCGAATTGCCCTCAAGAAAGTAGTTGGCCCGCACGATGGTGGTGTTGCGCCCCACGCTGCCGCCGCCCAGATAGCCCTTTTCCAGCACGGCAATGTTGGTCAGCCCGTGTTCCTTGGCCAGATAATAGGCGGTCGACAGACCATGCCCGCCGCCACCGATGATCACGATGTCATAGGCATCCTTGGGGGCAGGGTCACGCCAGGCCCGGGCCCAGCGTCGATTGCCCGTCAATCCCTGTGCAAGCACCTGCCAGCCTGAATAGCGCATCTTGTTCCCCGCCCCGTCCGCGGCACTATTGGCCGGGACGACAGGAAAGAAAAGCCCGCCTGCGACACGCGGCAGTGCGGGCGCGACCGCGTCTGCATCTGGCTGCGCGCACCCGGGCCGCAGGCTGGGTCAGGAAACTGTAACACTTACCTGCAAGGATCAACGCCACAAGGTCACAAGGGTTGAGTTGCGCTGCGCGCCGTGCGTTGCTTGGTCAGTGCTGCGCAAGGCACAGGCCCTCGGGGCCCGATCTTGGGGAGATGTGTGATGAGCCTGCAAACCGGCGAGCCGAGTTTTCGCCAATCCGTCGATCTGATGTTCACCCGCGCGGCGGCTCTGATGGATCTGCCCCCGGGGCTTGAGGAAAAGATCCGCGTCTGCAACGCGACCTATACCGTGCGCTTTGGCGTGCGGCTTCGGGGCGAGATCCGCACCTTTACCGGCTACCGCGCGGTACATTCCGAGCATATGGAACCCGTCAAGGGCGGCATCCGCTATGCGCTGGCCGTCAATCAGGACGAGGTCGAGGCGCTGGCGGCCCTGATGACCTACAAATGCGCGCTGGTCGAGGCGCCGTTCGGCGGGTCCAAGGGCGGGCTTTGCATCGATCCGGGCGCCTATAGCGAGGAAGAGCTGGAAAAGATCACCCGGCGCTTTGCCTATGAGCTGATCAAGCGCGACCTGATCCACCCCGCCCAGAATGTGCCCGCCCCCGACATGGGCACGGGCGAGCGTGAAATGGCCTGGATCGCCGATCAATATGCGCGCATGACCACAACCGACATCAACGCGCGCGCCTGTGTCACCGGCAAGCCGATCCATGCGGGCGGCATTCAGGGCCGGGTCGAAGCAACCGGGCGGGGCGTGCAATATGCGCTGC
This sequence comes from uncultured Roseicyclus sp., assembly GCF_937892565.1. Taxonomy (GTDB): domain Bacteria; phylum Pseudomonadota; class Alphaproteobacteria; order Rhodobacterales; family Rhodobacteraceae; genus Roseicyclus. Next base: position 10,464 of record NZ_CALAHQ010000006.1, read on the forward strand.
GCGAATTTTTCCGCCACCCCGAGGATGTGGCCAAGGCCGGGCTGTCGGGCACGCTCGATGGCAAGCGCGTGATCGTGCAGGGTCTGGGCAATGTGGGGTTTCACGCGGCGCTGTTTCTCTCGACCGAGGATGGCTGCCGCATCACCCATGTGATCGAACGCGATGGTGCGGTGGAAAACCCGGCGGGCCTCGATATCATGGGCTTGCGCGACTGGATCGCCACCCATGGCGGCGTCACGGGCTACCCGGGTGGCACATACCATCCCGATGGGGCCCGCCTCCTCGAGGCCGCGTGCGACATCTTGATCCCCGCCGCGATGGAGGGGGTGATCACCATCCACAATGCCGCCGCCATCAAGGCCCCGCTGATCTTGGAGGCCGCCAATGGCCCGGTCACGGCGGGCGCCGATGACATCCTGCGCGCCCGGGGCAGCGTCATCATCCCCGATCTTTACGCCAATGCGGGCGGGGTCACGGTCAGCTATTTCGAATGGGTCAAGAACCTCAGCCATATCCGCTTTGGCCGGATGCAGCGCCGGCAGGAGGAATCGCGCCACCAGCTTCTGGTCGACGAGCTGGAACGCCTTTCGGCCGACAGCGGTATCGGCTGGACGCTGAGCCCCGATTTCAAGCAGAAATACCTGCGCGGGGCGGGCGAGCTGGAGCTGGTGCGCTCGGGCCTCGATGACACGATGCGTGCGGCCTACCAATCCATGCGCGCGGTCTGGTGGGAACACCCTGGTGTCACCGATCTGCGCATGGCGGGATTTCTGGTGGCCATCGGGCGGGTCGCAGACAGCTATCAGGCCAAGGGCATCTGAGCCGTCCCTGTGCCAAGGGGGACGGGCCTTCGAAGGCCCGTCCGCCGCCCACCCGGAAGCCGCATCGGCACGCCCTTGCGCACACGGGTTTTCAGATCTGTCCGGCGTACCCCCCGCGCGGCGCCGGTACGGGCCTTCGAAGGCCCGTGACACGCGCGTTGCAACGCGCGTGCGCCCCGTCAGGCCCCGTGTTGCGGGGGTTTGGTGCCGTCGTCGTCAGGCACCGCCTCGAGCAGATCGCCGGGCTGGCAACCGAGCACGGCGCAGATGCGCGCCAATGTCTCGAAGCGGATGCCCCTGACCTGCCCCGTCTTGAGCAGGCTGAGGTTCTGCACGCTGATGCCGATGGCTTCGGCCAGATCCTTGGATTTCATCTTGCGACGCGCCAACATCACGTCAAGGCGGACGATGATCCGCATCAGATGAACCCTTCGTTCTCGTCCTTGAGGCGGATCGCCTCGGCCATGATCCAGCCGGTCAGGTAGAAGCCCCCGCCGCACAAGATCAGCCCGGCGGCTTCGGAGTTGAAATAGAAGCTGGGCCCGAAAGGCCCCGAGGGGTTGTGCCATGACAAGATCACGGGCGTGAACAGATTGGCCACCAGATCCAGCGCCCCCGATGCCGCGCAGGCGATCCCCGCGATGCGAAAGCGCCGCGCGACGCGGTGGTCGAACAGCACCCCTTTGCGCACCAGCGACAAGAGCTCGATGGCTGACAGCACCGCCAGCACCCCCGCCGCGACAGGCAAGAGCCAGACCACCGCGTAAACGAACCGCGTGGCGGTGGCGATCTCGGCCCCGGGCTCGACCCATGGGCTTTGCAGCCAGAGATCGGGTGACAGGAGCGCATAGTCGAGCGTGCCCATGGCCGTGAACAAGATATAGAGCACGAGGAACAGGCCCATCACCGGCAATAGCGCGGTGGCGGTGGTTCTGACACGGGTCATGAGGCCCTCAAAAATTCATGTTTTGCGTTGATTTATAAAAGCAGGATGGTATATCTATCGAAAGTTGTAAACAGTCACATTGGTGCGGTCATCCAGTGCTCATTCTCTCGCATCGCATCGCATCGCATCGCGACCCCGGCCTTGATCGTGGCGGCGGGGCGGCGTCATGACTGAAAGGGCTGAATTCGAGCGCAGGCTGGCCGGCGCGCGGGCCGAACTGGCGGCAACGGGCATGTGGCGCGCGAATTACGACCCTTGGCCTGATCGCTGGCTCAGGCGGTTCGGCCTGCGCTTGCGCCCGCCGCATTACCGCGACCCGTGGCGGTATGGCGTGGGGTTGGGGGTCTATTTTGCCGTGACCTGGGGCATCCTGATGTGGCTGGTCGTGTGGTCGGCGCAGGACATGCCGATCCTGTTGGCCATGGGCGCGGCAGTATTCGCGGGTGTGCTCTTTGGCGTCTTTATGGCCATTTCCCTTGCGTTCGGCCGCCGCCGACATCGCTTGACCCGGTGGGA
>NZ_CALAHQ010000007.1 GCF_937892565.1 uncultured Roseicyclus sp.
GGTGTTGTGACATGTCCAGACGCTATGGCGGCACATTCAGCCCAACCGGCAGCCCCCCGGATGGCACCGAAACCGCCCCCCGGCCCGAGGTGGCGGGGTTTCGCGGCCGCAAGCCCCTGCGCCATGGCGCCAAGATCAACCTGCTCTTTGCCTTGGCGCTTTTGCCGCTGATCACCGCGTTTTTCCAGCCGGTCGCGGCAATCGCCACCGATCTGGCGGGCATGGCCGCGCTTTTGCTGGCGGCATGGCTGACGCGCGACGGGGTGCGCGCCGAAGATGCCTATGCCGAGCGCAAGGTGGCGCGCCGCCCCGCGATCCCGCGCAAGATCCTTGGCGCGGTGCTGATGGGCCTGGGCGTGGCCCTGTTGGTGTTCGGCGGCCAATGGGCCGTGTCGCCCGCCCTGCTGATCGGGATGATCGCGGGGGGCTTGCATCTGGCGGCCTTTGGTCTTGATCCCTTGCGCGACAAGGGCATGGCGGGACTGGACCGGATCGAAACCGACCGCATCGCCCGCAAGATCGACGAGGCCGAACAGGTCTTGTCGCAGATGACCGAGGCCATTGGCCGCGCCCGTGATCGCGCGCTGCAAGATCGCGTGGCGCGCTTCGAGGATACGGTGCGCACACTGTTTCGTCAGGTCGAGGCCGATCCCCGCGATCTGGCCCCGGCGCGGCGCTATCTTGGGGTCTATCTGCAGGGCGCGCGCGACGCGACCGTGCAATTCGCCGAACTCTACGCTCGCAACCGCGATGCGAAAATTCGCGCCGATTACCTTGCCTTTCTTGATGATCTGGATGCCAATTTCGCCAAGCGCACAACCGCCATGCTGACCGATGACCGGACCAATTTCGACATCGAGATCGATGTGCTGAGGGACCGGCTGAAGCGTGAAAATCTGCATAACGAGGGATAGGAATACAGCCATGACCACCGAGATTCGCCAACAGGCCGAAGCCGCCGCCAAGCTGATCGAAGACATCACGGCCGTGGTGCTGCCCGCACCATCGGCCGATCTGGTGGCGCTGCCGCAAGCCGATGCGCCCACCGCCGAACAGATCCGTGCGCGCATGGACCAGATCGACATGGGCGACACCAATTCCATCGTCACCTTCGGTTCATCGGCACAGGCTGAATTGCAGCTGATCAGCCAGGCCATGCTGCAAGGCGTCAAGAACAAGGATGTGGGGCCCGCCGGCGACAGCTTGCGCGAGATCGTGGGCACGATCCGGGGCTTTTCGGTCGACGAGCTGGACCCCAACCGCAAGCAAAGCTGGTGGGAGCGGCTGTTTGGAAAGGCCAAGCCCATCCATAACTTCATCGCCCGCTATGAACAGGTGCAAGACCAGATCGACCGCATCACCGAGAACCTGCTGCGCCATGAACATGCGCTGATGAAGGACATCAAGTCGCTCGACAAGCTTTATGAAAAGACGCTTGATTTCTACCATGAGCTGGCGCTGTTCATCGCTGCGGGCGAAGAAAAGCTGCGCGTGCTGGACACGCAAACCATCCCCGCCAAGGCCGCCGAGGTGGATGCCGCCCCCGAGGTCGACCAAATCCTCAAGGCACAGGAATTGCGCGACCTGCGGGCCGCGCGCGATGATCTGGAACGGCGCGTGCATGACCTCAGGCTGACGCGGCAGGTGACGATGCAGTCGCTGCCATCGATCCGGCTGGTGCAGGAAAACGACAAAAGCCTTGTGACCAAGATCAACTCGACCCTCGTGAACACCGTGCCGCTGTGGGAAACCCAGCTTGCTCAGGCGGTGACGATCCAGCGGTCGACAGAGGCCGCCCGCGCGGTGCGCGAGGCCTCGGATCTGACCAATGAGCTTCTGACGCGCAACGCCGCCAATCTGCGCGACAGCAACCGCATGGTGCGCGAGGAAATGGAGCGTGGCGTCTTTGACATCGAGGCGATCAAGGCCGCCAATGCCGAGCTGATTGCCACCATCGACGAGTCGCTCCAGATTGCCGACGAAGGCAAGCGCCGCCGCGCCGAGGCCGAGGTCGAGATGCAAAAGATGGAGACCGAGTTGCGCGACACCTTGTCGGCCGCCTCATCGCGCGCCGCCCGGGCGGCCACGCCCGCAGCTATTGGTGGCTGATCCCGGCATGCGACGCCCGTTGGCATATCTTGTGATGGGCGTCGCGGTCATGTCGCTAGCAGCTTGCGTGATGCAGACCGCACCGTTGCCCGCACCCGCCCCCGAAACCGCGGCCCTCGCGCGCTCGGCGGAAAGTGCCGCATTCGCAACATATTACGCCAGCGTCGAGACGCGGCTGGTGTCGGATGGGATGCTGCGCGTCGATGGCGGACAGCACGACGCGCCGTTTTCGGCGGCGATGCTGGCCGCCAATTTCGAACGCATCGCGCTGTTTGACGAATACACCTTGTCGGCAGGCCGCTTTGTTGCGCGCGAAACCCCGTCACGGTTGCGGCGCTGGGAACAGCCCGTGCAGCTTCAGCCGCATTTCGGCCGCACGGTCAGCCCAGACCAACAGGCAACCGACCGCGCTGTGCTGACAGCCTTTGGACAACGGCTGTCGGACGCCACAGGTCACCCCGTGACCAGTGTAAGCACAGGCGGGAATTTTCATGTGCTTTACCTCGACCGCGACGAACAAAAGACGGCGGGCGATCTTGTACGCAGCCTCGTTCCCGGTGTCGGCCCTGAAACCATCGCCGCGATCGAAGGCATGCCGCGTTCAACCTTTTGTGCGGTCTTTGCCTTTTCGCAACCCGGTGGCCCGCCCGTCTATATCGCGGCCGTTGCGATCATCCGCGCGGAACATCCCGACCTGCTGCGCCAGTCATGCATACATGAAGAAATCGCCCAAGGCATGGGTCTTCCCAATGACAGCGCGGGCGCGCGCCCGTCGATCTTCAACGACGATGAGGAATTCGCGCTGTTGACAGCGCATGACGCGATGTTGCTGCGCCTTCTCTATGACGCGCGGCTCAGCCCCGGAATGACGCCTGACGCGGCCCGCCCGATCGTGCGCGCCATCGCCGAAACCCTTGTGGGCGGCGCAAGCTGACCCACATCCGCCCGTTTGCTTGAAGGAGACCCCGCCGTGCCGTTCATGGATTTTCTCAAGGGCCAGTTCATCGATGTCATCGCATGGACCGACGACAGCCGCGACACGATGGTCTGGCGGTTCCAGCGCTACGGCCACGAGATCAAATACGGCGCCAAGCTGACCGTGCGCGAAGGTCAGGTCGCGGTTTTCGTGCATGAGGGGCAATTGGCCGATGTCTTTACCCCCGGTCTCTACATGCTCGAGACCAACAACATGCCGGTGATGACCACGCTGCAACATTGGGATCACGGCTTTTCCTCGCCCTTCAAATCCGAGATCTATTTCATCTCGACCGCGCGCTTCACCAATCTGAAATGGGGCACGAAAAATCCGATCATGCTGCGCGATCCGGAATTCGGGCCGACGCGGCTGCGCGCCTTTGGCACCTATAGCGTCAAGGTCGCAAATCCCGCCCGCTTCATGACCGAGATCGTGGGAACCGACGGGGAATTCACGACCGAGGAAGTGACCCACCAGATCCGCAACATCATCGTCCAGACATTCGGGCAGGTGGTGGCGGCCTCTGGCATTCCGGTGCTGGACATGGCGGCCAACACGGGCGAGTTGGGCCGCATCATGGCCCAGCGCATGTCAGGCATCATTGCCGATTACGGGCTGGAATTGCCTGAGCTTTACATCGAGAACATCTCGCTTCCCGCCGCCGTCGAAGAGGCGCTGGACCGGCGCACCTCGATGGGGGTGGTGGGCGATCTGGGCAAATACACCCAATTCCAGACCGCCGAGGCGATGCGCCTTGCCGCCGCCAATCCCGGTGGCGACGGCGGCATGGGCGCGGGTCTGGGCATGGGGATGGGCATGGCCATGGCACAAGGTCTGGCCCAGGGCCTGACCCCCGCCGCCCCGCCCCCGCCCCCGGTCGAACATGTCTGGCACATTGCCGAGAATGGTCAGACCAAGGGCCCGTTTTCCAAGGCTGCGCTTGGCCGCATGGCCGCCTCGGGCGAGTTGACGCGCCAGACGCATGTCTGGACCGCGGGACAAGATGGCTGGAAGCATGCAGGCGATGTGACGGAACTGGCGCAGCTGTTCACCGTAATGCCCCCGCCCCCCCCGCCCCCGGCACCGGCCTGAGGCAAGACCGGCCGCTGGCCGTGGCCGGGGTCGGGGCGACCTTTGGCGGCGTGGTCAGGGGCGCCATTCGAAACGTGCAGACAAGCGCCCATGTGCCGCGTCAGGCGCGCCATGGCCGCGTCGGGGCGAAGGGCAGATGATGGAAAAGAGCCACCCCATGGATGACGGGCCACCAGCCACAAAGGAACATCGCTTTCCCTGCCCGCAATGCGGGTCGGACATGCGCTTTGCGCCCGGCCAGCGCAAGCTGCTGTGTGATCATTGCGGCCATTCCAGCCCGGTGGACGCGGGCCAGACCGGCCCGTGGTCGCGCGAAGCCCCGGCACTGATCGAACTGGATTATGACGCCGCCATCGCCGCCAAGCTGCCGCGCGAAGAGATGGAGGAAACCCGCGTCTCGCACTGCACCGGCTGCGGCGCACAGATCACCTTTCAACCCGACATCCACGCCAAGCAATGCCCCTATTGTGCCACGCCCATCGTCACCGACACCGGCACCCATCGCCACATCAAGCCCAAGGGCGTCATCCCGTTTCATGTGACCGAACCTCAGGCCCACACCGCGATGAGCGACTGGCTGGGGCGGCTTTGGTTTGCGCCCAACGGCCTGCGGGCCTATGCCAGCCGGGCCCGGAAGATGGAGGGGATCTATGTGCCCTTCTGGACCTATGACGCGGATACGGCGACGCAGTATCGCGGGCAGCGGGGCGATATCCATTACGTCACGACGCGCGGGCGCGACGGCAAGCCCCGGATGGAACAGCGCATCCGCTGGCGCAGCGCCTCGGGGCGGGTGACACGGGCTTTCGACGATATCCTGATCCTTGCCTCACAGTCCTTGCCCAAGCGCTTTACCGATCAATTGGCGCCCTGGGATCTGTCGCGCCTGACGGCCTATCGCGCCGAATTCCTGTCGGGCTTTCGCGCCGAAGGCTATCAGCTTGGTCTGCAGGCCGGTTTTGACGAAGCCAAGGCCGTGATGGAGGACCAGATCCGTGCCGACATCCGCCATGATATCGGCGGCGACATGCAGCGCATCGAGCAGATGACGCTGCGCATCGATGATGTGACCTTCAAGCATATCCTGCTGCCCATCTGGGTCGCGGCCTATCGCTATCGTGGGCGATCCTACCGGTTCGTCGTCAACGGCCAGACCGGCCGGGTGCAGGGCGAGCGCCCATGGTCGTGGATCAAGATCACCCTTGCGCTGATCCTTGCCGCCCTTGCGCTGGGCGCGGTCGCCTATGGATTTGCCCATCTTGAGGCCAGCGGCGGCTTTTGAACGGGCACAAAACCACTGGCCCGATCTGGCAATGCGGCGTAGTCATGCCCCCGCACCCGAACCGGAGACCGACGATGCTGTTATGCGCGGGCGAAGCCCTGATCGACATGTTGCCGCGCCTGACCGAGGGTGGCGAGGCTGCATTTGCCCCCCATGCTGGCGGATCGGTTTTCAACACCGCCGTGGCTGCGGGGCGTCTGGGGTTGGCCACACGCTTTTTTTCGGGGCTGTCCACCGATCTGTTCGGCGCGCGGCTGGCATCGGTTCTGGCGCAATCGGGCGTCGATGCGGGCCTGTGCGCACGCGCGGACCGCCCCACGACACTGGCCTTTGTGACCTTGACCGATGGGCAGGCAAGCTATGCCTTCTATGATGAAAATACCGCCGGTCGCATGCTGTCGGTGGCCGATCTGCCGACGCTCGCGCCCGAGATCGGGGCCGTGTTCTTCGGCGGCATCAGCCTTGCGGTGGAACCCTGCGCCGAGGCCTATGCCACATTGGCTGCGCGCGCGGCGGCCGATCGGCTGGTGATGATCGATCCCAACATCCGCCCTGGCTTCATCGCCGATGAAGCGCGGTATCGTGCGCGCATGGCAGGGATGCTGGCGGTGGCCGATGTGGTCAAGCTTTCGGACGAGGATCTGACATGGCTGATGGGTGCGGGCGAGATTGCGGCGCGCGCGCAGGCCCTGTTGCAACAAGGCCCCGCGCTGGTGCTGGTGACGCAAGGTGCAGACGGCGTCAGCGCTTTTGGCGCTGGCGCAGCGCGCAAGGTTGCGGCGCAGCGGGTGGCGGTGGTCGATACGGTCGGCGCGGGCGATACCTTTAACGCGGGGTTTCTGGCGGGCCTTGCGGATGCAGGTGCGCTGGACAAGGCGGCCGTGCGGGCGGGGCTGCCGGCGTCTGTTCTGGACGCGGCGCTGGCTCTGGGGGTGCAGGCCGCCGCCGTCACCGTCAGCCGCGCGGGCGCCAACCCGCCTTGGCGCGAGGAATTGGCATGCGCGCACTGATCCAAAGGGTGCGCGAGGCGCAGGTGCGCGTGGATGGCACGCTGATCGGTCAGACAGGTCCGGGCCTGTTGATCCTGGTGTGCGCGATGCAGGGCGACACGCCCGAGGCAGCCACAGCGCTGGCCGCACGCGTTGCCAAGTTGCGCATCTTTCGCGATGAAGCCGGCAAGATGAACCGCTCGCTTCTGGATACGGGCGGGGGCGCGCTGGTGGTCAGCCAGTTCACGCTGGCCGCCGACACAAGCCGCGGCAACCGCCCCGGCTTTTCGACCGCAGCGCCCCCCGCCGAAGGCCAGGCGCTTTATCGCGATTTCGTCGCGGCTCTGGCTGCCCTTGGGCCAAGGGTGGAAACGGGTGAATTCGGCGCGGACATGGCGGTCAGCCTGATCAATGACGGCCCCGTTACGATCTGGATGGAAAATTAGGCAAACCGCCTGATTTTTATGCTATGTGCAAGCCATGCGGTGCGACAGGCGCGGGATGGTCTGGTTCTTGCCCGCGCGGTCTGCACCCATAAGGGCAAGATCAGTGATCAGGACGACATGAGCGACACACCCCGCTTCTTCGACGAAATGCAGCAGCCCGGCGGCGACCCGCGCGCGCCCTATGGCGGCTACAGCGCGTGGTTTCATGGCGAAGATCTGCGCGATCTGCGCAAGAAATCGGCCGATGCAGAACGGTTTTTCCGCCGCACCGGCATCACCTTCAACGTCTATGGACAGGCCGAAGCCGATGAACGGCTGATCCCCTTTGACCTTGTGCCTCGGATCATTTCGGGGCGGGAATGGGCGCGGCTGACACGCGGCATCGAACAGCGCGTTCGCGCCATCAACGCCTTTTTGCATGACATCTATCACCGGCAGGAAATCTTGCGCGCGGGCCGCGTGCCGGTCGATCTGATTGCCCGAAACAGCGCCTTTTTGCCCCAGATGATCGGCATGCCCCCCCCCGGCGGCGTCTATACCCATATCGTGGGCGTCGATCTGGTGCGCACGGGCGAAGATGACTTCTACGTGCTGGAGGACAATGCCCGCACGCCAAGTGGCGTGTCCTACATGCTCGAGAACCGCGAAACCATGCTTCAGATGTTTCCCGAGCTGTTTACCCGCATCAAGGTGCAGCCGGTGCAGGATTATCCGGTCAACCTGCACCGATCGCTGGCGGCATCGGCCCCGCGCAATTGCTCGCCTGACTGCACGGTGGCGGTGCTGACGCCGGGGATTCACAATTCGGCCTATTTCGAACATGCCTTTCTGGCCGATCAGATGGGGGTCGAGCTGGTCGAAGGCCATGACATCCGCATCATCGGTGGCAAGGTGCAGATGCGCACCACCCAAGGCTACAAGCCCATCGATGTGCTGTATCGCCGGGTCGATGATGATTTTCTCGATCCGATGAATTTCCGCCCCGACAGCCTGCTGGGCGTGCCCGGTGTGATGGATATCTACCGCGCGGGCGGCATCACCATCGCCAATGCACCCGGCACGGGCATCGCCGACGACAAGGCGATCTATTCCTACATGCCCGACATCGTCGAATTCTACACCGGCGAAAAGGCGATTCTGCAAAACGTGCCCACATGGCGCTGCAGCGAGGCGGATGCGCTGGCCTATGTGCTCGATCACCTGAAGGAACTGGTGGTCAAGGAGGTGCATGGCTCGGGCGGCTACGGCATGCTGGTGGGGCCGGCTGCGTCGAAAAAGGAACTGGCGGCATTCCGGGCCAAGCTTTTGGCCAAGCCCGCCAATTACATTGCCCAGCCGACGCTGTCCTTGTCGACGGTGCCGATCCTGACGCAAGCGGGGCTGGCACCGCGCCATGTCGATCTGCGGCCCTTTGTGCTGGTGGCTCCCGACAAGATCACGATCACGCCGGGCGGGCTGACGCGGGTGGCGCTGAAAAAGGGCTCTCTGGTGGTAAACTCCAGCCAGGGGGGCGGCACCAAGGACACTTGGGTGCTGGAGGAATAGGGCGATGCTGGGCAAAACCGCGGGCGGCCTGTTTTGGATGTTCCGCTATCTGGAGCGGTCGGAAAACACCGCGCGCCTGATCGAGGCGGGCTTTCGCATCGCGCTGACGCGGGGGGATGGCGACGATGATGAATGGACCAGCGTGCTGCAAACGGCAGCCGTCGCGCATCTGTATTTTCAGAAGCACGATCAGATCGAAGCGGCAAAAGCCATCGATTTCATGCTGCGCGACATGTCGAACCCATCCTCGGTTCTCTCGGCCATCTCGGCCGCACGGATGAACGCGCGCCTTGTGCGCACCGCCATCACGCGTGAGGTCTGGGAAGCGGTCAATGACACCTACATGATCTTGAAACAGGCGCTGGCCCGCCCTGTTTCCGCCCGCGATCTGCCCGAGGTTCTGGCAGTGATCCGCCAGCAATCCGCGCTGGTGCGCGGCGCCACACAGGGCACGATGCTTCGAAACGACATCTTCGATTTCTGCCGTCTGGGCACATATCTGGAGCGCGCCGACAACACCGCGCGCATTCTGGATGTGAAATATTATGTGCTTTTGCCCTCGATCAGCCAGATCGGTTCAAATCTTGACAATGTGCAGTGGGAAACGATTTTGCGGTCTGTGGCCGGCATGCGCGCCTATCGCTGGATCACCCAAGGCGAAACCAGCCCCATCGGCATCGCCGATTTCCTGATCTTCGACACGCGCATGCCCCGCAGCATGGCCTTTTCAGTGGACAAGATCGCGGCGAACCTTGGCTTTCTGGAACAGGCCTATGGCATGCGGCATCCGTGCCATGATCAGATCGACACGCTGGCCGCCCGGCTGAGCCATGGCACCATCGATCGGGTCTTCGAGGATGGGTTGCACGAATTCATCACCGATTTTCTGGGCGATGTGGCAAAGCTGGGCCAGCAGATCGAAACCGATTACCGGTTCCTTGGATGACCGCCATGCGCCTCAGGATCTTGCACACCACCACCTATCACTTCGACCAACCCATGGCCTATGGGCTGCAACAGCTGCGCGTCGTGCCCAAAAGCCGGACGGGTCAGACGGTGCTGTCGTGGCAGATGGATATCGATGGCGGGCAGGTCGAGACGGAATTCACCGATCATCATCAAAACCGCGTCTCGCTGATTTCCTTTGATCCCGGTGCAAGCTCGATCATCATCCATTGCGCGGGCGAGGTCGAAACCACCGACACCTCGGGCGTGACCGGACGACATGGCGGCTTTGCGCCGCTGTGGTTTTTCCGGGGGGCGACCGAGCTGACGCGGGCGGGGCCAAAGCTGCGCGCCCTGATCCGGGGGCTGAAGGAAGAAGACGCCGACGATCTGCGGCGTTTGCACGCCTTGTCGGCACGCATCCGTTCGGCCCTGCCCTATGAGATCGGCCTGACGCAATCGACCACCACAGCCGAAGAGGCGCTGGAACAGGGCGGTGGCGTGTGTCAGGACCACGCCCATATCTTTGTGGCGGCCGCCCGTCAGCTTGGTGTGCCTGCGCGCTATGTCTCGGGTTATCTGATGATGAATGACCGGGTGCACCAGGACGCCAGCCACGCCTGGGCCGAGGCCTATGTGGAACCGCTGGGTTGGGTGGGCTTTGATGTGTCCAACGGCATCTCGCCCGATCAACGCTATGTGCGCGTGGCCACGGGTCTCGATTACCGCGATGCCGCACCGGTCAGCGGGTTGCGCTTCGGGTCCGGGGGCGAGGCGATGTCCATCGACATCCAGGTTCAGCAACAGTAAGCCCCGGCACAGGGGCGGCAAGGCAGGGGGGAACAGGCGCATGACCTATTGCGTGGGGCTCAAGCTTAATCGCGGCTTGGTGTTCATGTCGGACACCCGCACCAATGCGGGCGTCGACAATATCAGCGTTTTCAGGAAGATGTTTCTTTGGGACCGCCCCGGCGAACGGTCCATCACCTTGATGACGGCGGGCAATCTTGCAACCACGCAGGCGGTGGTGTCGCTGCTCAGCGAGCGCGCGAAACCCGCCGATGAACGCGGCTCGCCCTCCATCCTCGAGGCACCGTCGATGTTTCAGGTGGCCAAGCTGGTGGGCGAGACGCTGCGTGAAGTGATCGCCGAGCAAACCCGTCGCGAGGGGTTGCAGGCCGACAGCGCCTTTTCCGCCACCTTGATCCTTGGCGGACAGATCAAGGGCGCCGAGCCGCGGCTGTTCATGGTCTATCCCGAGGGGAATTTTGTCGAAGCCTCGGCCGATACGCCGTTTTTCCAGATCGGCGAGACAAAATACGGCAAGCCCATCCTTGTGCGCGCCCTGGATCCGAAGATGAGTTTCGAGGAGGCGGTCAAGCTGTTGATGCTGAGCTTCGACAGCACGATCAAGGCCAACCTTTCGGTGGGCCTGCCACTGGACATGCATCTTTATCAGGCCGACAGCTACGCCAATGGCCGCGTGCGCCGGATCGAGCGCGACGATGCCTTCTACGAGATGATTTCATCTGGCTGGGGCGAGGCGCTGCGCGCCGCCTTTGACCGGTTGCCCGCCTATTCGCTGGATTGAACGCGGCGCGCGGGTTCCGAATTTTCGTACGAAAATTCAAAAGGGGTGCGCGAATTTTCGTACGAAAATTCGCACGCGCGCGCTACTCCCGCCCGTTGCGCGCTCTCCCGGAGGATCTGGAAAGCAAAGATCAGCGGGTCAGGCGGTCACGTCGTGGCGGTAGACCCAGTCGAATTTGGCGCGCACCAGATGTGGGGCATATCGATTGGCAAGCCTGAGCGCGCCATGGGCGGCAAAGCGCATCGGGCCGGGGCGAAGGTGGTAATGCGTGGCATTGTCGGTCGCGGCTTGCACGATGCGCGCCGTGCGCGGGCGGCGCAAGCCGGCGTAGCGCGCAAACGCGGCTTGTGGATCAGGGTCTTCGGCCAGACAGCGCGCCAGAACATAGGCATCTTCGAGCGCCATATTCGCCCCTTGCGCCAGAAAAGGCAGCGTGGGATGGGCCGCATCGCCCAGAAGCGCCAGATGGTGTTCGTGCCAGACGGGCGCCACCGGATGGCGGAACAGGCCCCACAGATGCACCTCTTCGGCGCGCTCCAGCAGGGCGCGCACCTCGGGGCAGAAATCGGTGAAAGCGCGGGCCAGATGGGCGGGGTCGTCGCGGTGATGCCAGCCCTCGGCCGCCCAGGCGTCGCGTTCTTCGACCGCCACGATGTTGACCAGCCGACCGTCGCGCAGCGGATAGCGCACCAGATGGCGCCCCGGACCCATGAACACATGTGCATCTGGCGGCAGCGCGCTCGGAACCCGAACCGTGCAGCGCCATGCCACCTGACCGGTGAAAAAAGGGCGTGATTTCGGATTGAGCACGGCGCGGGCGGGCGAATGCAGCCCGTCGGCGGCAATCGTCAGACCGTGGGTTTCCACCTGCCCATCGGCCAGCCGCAACAGCGTTTCCATCGGGCCGGGTTCCACGGCCGCCACCCGCACGCCCAGCCGGAGGGTGACGCCCGCCGCCACCGCCCCTTGGGCAAGGGCGGCCACCAGATCGGCACGATGGACCAGATACCATGGCTCATCGGGGCGCGTGAGGGGCAGGGAAAACACCCCCGCCCCGCGCCGGAAATCGCGCAGATGCACGGCTTGTGACCGGGGGCTGGTCGCGGCCAAGGTATCGGACAGGCCCAGCGCCTCCAGCACGCGCCAGCCATTGGGGCTGATCTGAAGGCCCGCGCCGACCTCGGAAATGGCAGGGGCCTGTTCAAGCAGGCTGACCGACGCGCCGCGCTGCGCCAGCGCCAGCGCCGTGGCCAGCCCGCCGATCCCGCCACCCACGACTGTCATCGGTTGTCCGATCAGCATGCCATCCCCGCAAAGCACAAAGGGCATCTCGCCGCGAGATGCCCCAAGCTTTTGTCATCGCGTGTCCAAACCTGCAGCGCGGTCAGTCGTCGCGATGCACCTTTTCGCGCCGCTCATGGCGCTCTTGCGCCTCAAGGCTCATGGTTGCAATGGGGCGGGCATCAAGGCGTTTGAGCGAAATGGGTTCGCCCGTCACCTCGCAATAACCATACTCGCCCTCATCGATGCGGCGAAGCGCGCTGTCGATCTTGGCGATCAGCTTGCGCTGGCGGTCACGCGTGCGCAGTTCGAGCGCGCGATCGGTTTCCTCGCTTGCCCGGTCGGCAATATCGGGAATGTTGCGCGTGCCGTCCTGAAGCGCCTCGACCGTGGTGCGGCTTTCGTCGAGCAGCTCGTTTTTCCAGCCGATCAGCTTGCGCCGGAAATACTCGAGCTGGCGGTCGTTCATGAATGGTTCGTCCTCGGCCGGACGATAGTCTTCGGGCAGAAAGATCTCGGCCTTCATATCGCTCCCCTCAGCGAAGCCGGCGTCGTATTGTCGGTCTGGCATCACGCGCCCCCGGCCCCGTCGCGGTTCGCTTACAAGACAGCGCAAGGCTTGTCACCTGTCTTATCACCAAAGCGCGGCCTCGACCGGGAACGGGACGGCGCGCGCCGGCAAAGAACGATCTTTTGCCTCAAAATCCCAATGGCTTGCCTGATTTTCGCGCTATGGTTGAAAATGCAACTATCTTGCCGCGCAGCGCTCTTTCAACCCCGCGCACAAGCGGCTAAAGCTGTCGCACACCACAGGAGACCCTCGATGCGCGCAGATTTCAAAGGCAGTGACAGCTATGTGGCGACCGAGGATCTGACGATCGCCGTGAATGCAGCGGTGCGGCTGGAACGCCCGCTGCTGGTCAAGGGCGAACCGGGCACCGGCAAGACGGAACTGGCCCGTCAGGTGGCGGGTGCGCTGGGGGTGCCGATCATCGAATGGCATGTCAAATCGACCACCCGCGCGCAGCAGGGGCTTTACGAATACGATGCGGTCAGCCGTCTGCGCGACAGCCAGCTGGGTGATGCGCGCGTGCATGATGTGGGCAACTACATCCGCAAGGGCAAGCTGTGGCAGGCCTTTGAGCATGTCGGGAAATGCGTGCTTCTGATCGACGAGATCGACAAGGCCGATATCGAGTTTCCCAACGATCTGTTGCAAGAACTCGACCGGATGGAGTTCTTCGTCTACGAGACGGGCGAGACCATCCGCGCGGCCACCCGGCCCATCGTGATCATCACCTCCAACAACGAAAAGGAACTGCCCGACGCATTCTTGCGGCGCTGCTTCTTTCACTACATCCGTTTTCCCGACATGGAGACGATGAAGGCCATTGTGGGTGTGCATTTTCCCGACATGAAGCCGCAGCTGCTGACCACGGCCTTGACGCAATTCTATGCGATCCGCGACCAGCAAGGGCTCAAGAAAAAGCCCTCGACCTCCGAGGTGTTGGATTGGCTGAAGCTGCTTCTGGCCGAGGATCTGGCGCCCGAGGATCTGCGCGGCCCAAGCGCCAGCGCGCTGCCCAGGCTGCATGGGGCCCTGTTGAAGAACGAACAGGATGTGGCACTGTTCGAACGGCTGGCGTTTCTGGCGCGGCGTCCGGGGTAGGATGGCGCGGCGGCGTCTCGACAGGATTGCGTGGCGCGGCTAAGGCTGGGGCTTGAACGCGCACGCGGTGCGCGCGTGACCGGGAACGCGGTAGCGATATCCCGGGCGGTCTGAACCAGTGATTGGGTGGGCAAGAGAATGCTGAATTTCATCGGGGCGGCCGTGGGCATCGCGCTGGGGCTCTGGGTGGCCCGCAAACGCGGGGGCAACCGGCTGGATCTGGCGCATTACGCCACCATCTTTGGCATTGTGGGCTTTATTCTTGGGGCCTTTGCGATGCTTGTGATACCGGCGCCCGGCTGACAGGGTCGGGGCATCATGTTTCTGCCCTTTTTCCAGACCCTGCGCGCGGCCCGCATTCCGGTATCCTTGCGCGAATACCTCGCCTTTCTGGAAGGGGTGGCGGCGGGGCTTGTGACCTATGACGTAACAGGGTTCTACTATCTGGCGCGCGCGGCGATGGTCAAGGACGAACGCCATCTGGACAGGTTCGACCAGTGTTTCGCCCATGCCTTTGGCGGGTTGGAAGCCATCACACCCGACCAGGTGCTGGCCGCCGCCGACATCCCGCCCGAATGGTTGGAAAAGCTGGCCGAAAAGCACCTGACGCCCGAAGAACGCGCCGAGATCAAGGCCTTGGGCGGGTTCGAGCAGCTGATGGAAACGCTGCGCGCGCGGCTGGCCGAGCAGAAGGGGCGCCACCAGGGGGGCTCGAAATGGATCGGCACGGCCGGAACATCGCCCTTTGGGGCCTATGGCTACAACCCCGAAGGCGTGCGCATCGGGCAAGACGAAAGCCGACACCGCCGCGCGGTCAAGGTCTGGGACAAGCGCGAATTCAGGGACTTCGCCGATGATGTTGACCTGGGCACGCGCAACATCAAGCTGGCGCTCAAGCGTCTGCGCCAATGGGCGCGCGATGGCGCGGCCGAAGAACTGGACCTTGAGGGCACGATCCGCGCGACGGCAGAACAGGGCTGGCTTGATGTCAAGACGCGGCCCGAGCGGCGCAATGCGGTCAAGGTGATCTTGTTTCTCGATGTGGGCGGGTCGATGGATGACCACATCCGCGTCGTCGAAGAGCTGTTTTCCGCCGCAAGGGCCGAATTCAGGCATCTGGAACATTTCTACTTCCACAATTGCCTGTATGACAGCGTGTGGCGCGACAACCGGCGGCGCTGGACCGAAAAGATCCCAACCCATGAGGTGATGAACACCTATGGATCGGATTACAAATGCATCTTCGTGGGTGATGCATCCATGTCACCCTATGAGATCGGCATTGCGGGCGGCGCGTCCGAGCATTGGAACGAAGAGCCGGGACAGGTCTGGCTGGAGCGCGCCCGCACCCAATGGCCAGATCATCTGTGGATCAATCCCACCCCTGAACGGCTGTGGGGCTATACCCAGTCGATCGGGATGATCGGTCAGATCTTCGAAGGCCGCATGGTGCCGATGACGCTGGCGGGACTTGACCGCGGCATGCGGGCGCTGAGGCGATGAGAGGGTGGAGCACGACGGGGCGCTACCTTTGGCGCCATCACCGGCCCGCGGTGATCGCCCTGGGGCTGGCCCTAGGTGTTGCGGGATTTTTTGCGGTGCGTTTGACGGTGTTCACGCTCTATTGGGCCGATCCCGCGCATCGTGAGCAGGCCATCGAGGGGTGGATGACACCCGGCTATGTTGCGCGGTCTTGGGGCCTTGAGCGCGACGTGGTGCTTGCCGCCCTGCCGCTGCCGTCCGACACCCGCCCCAGCGCACGCCCGACACTGACCGACATCGCCAGAACCACAGGCATCCCCCTGACCCACTTGATCGCGGGGCTCGAGGCGGCCATCACCAAGGCGCAGGGCGAATGACCGAAGCGGTGCTGGCGCTTGTGCCGCTGTATGGGCTGGGCCTGATCGCAGGTGCGACCTTTCTGTCCTGTCTTGCCCTGCCGATGCCTGCCTCGCTGGTGATGCTGTCGGCGGGCGGCTTTGCGGCGGCGGGGGATCTGGTGTTGTGGCAGACCGTGCTTGCGGCATGGCTGGGGGCCATCATGGGCGATCAGCTGGGCTATGTCCTGGGCCGGATCGGCGGACGCCTGATGGTGGGGCGGGCAATGCCCCCAAGACAGGCGGCCTTGATGGGCAAGGCGATGCAAGCCCTGCAAGACAAGGGCGATTGGGCTGTGTTCTTCAGCCGCTGGCTGGTCTCGCCACTGGGGCCCTATGTGAATTTCGCGGGCGGGGCGGGGCGGCTGAACTGGGGGCGCTTTACCAGGGCGGGGATAGCCGGCGAAGCGATCTGGGTGGCGCTGTATGTGGGTCTTGGCGCGGCCTTTGCCGACGACATCGTGGCGCTGGCCGGTGTTTTGGGCAGCGCGTCGGGGCTTGTGGCGGCGCTGGCCGTGGCCGCGGCGCTTGGGATTTGGCTGCGGATGGCCCTGCGACATCGGGCCCAGCCGTGAGCGGGGCGTTGCCATGGCGGCGCGCCCGGCCCATATCTGACCCATGCTGAAGCTGACACCGATCCTTTTGGCCATTGGCTATGCGCTGGTGATGTACCAGTTCTCGGCCTGGCGCACGGCGCGCGAGCTGGACGCGCGTTCGACCGAGCTGGCCGATCCAAGGCTGCGCGGGCTGATGGAGCGCATGGCCCATGCCTTGGGCGTCGAGCGCATCCGTGTCCACATCTACGAGGTCGCGCCGGTGAACGGGCTGGCAGCACCGGACGGCCGGATTTTCCTGACCCGCGGCTTTTACGACAAGTATCGGGCGGGCGAGGTGACGGGCGAGGAATTGGCCAGCGTCATCGCCCATGAGTTGGGGCATGTGGCGCTGGGCCATGCGCGGCGCCGGATGATCGATTTTTCGGGACAAAATGCGGTGCGCGTGGTGCTGGCCACGGTGCTGGGCCGTTTCATCCCCGGCGTCGGGGTCTGGATCGCCAATCTTTTGGCGGGTCTGCTGGCCGCCCGGCTCAGCCGCCAGGATGAATACGAGGCCGATGCCTATGCGGCCGCGTTGATGACCAAGGCGGGCCTTGGCACAGGGCCGCAGAAATCGCTCTTCATCAAGCTCGAGGGGCTGACGGGATTGGGCGGACGCGGCATGCCCGCCTGGATGATGAGCCACCCCAAGACCGCGGACCGCGTGCGCGCGATCGAGGCGCTGGAAGCGCGCTGGGCCGCGCAGCTGCCCCAGGAGTGAGGCGTTTTGCTGGCGCAAAACGCATGGGAAAACCCGGGTTTTCCCGTGCGGAAAACACGTGTTTTCCGCCCCCTACCCCAGCGCCTTTGCCAATCTTGGAAGGCGCGCCCGCTTGAGCAGCGCACGCTGTGGCAAGACCGCGCCCGACAGGTGTTCGGCCCGGGCATGCACCCCCGCCACCACGTCACCCAGGATCCGGGGCTGTTCGATCCACAGCGCGTACAGCAAGGCATCGGGATGGATCGCCGCGATCCCATGCGCGGAAAGCTCGGCACGGGGAAAATCGCGCAGATTAAGCGTCACGATCTTGTCGGCGCGCGCCGTGATCGCGGTCGCCAGAACATGCACATCGCCGCTATCTGGCAACCAGAGCCGCGCTTGCAAGGCCGGATCGGGCATGATCCGCGCCGCCGGAAAGGCCAGCCCAAGTGCGGCCACGTCACCTTGCGCCAAGGCTTCATCGGCGGGCCCGCCATGGCGAGCCGCGGTGCGCACCCATTCCCCGAGCAGCCGGTCGGACCAGATCGGCGTCATCAAGCCCGCCTGCGCCACCCCCAGGACGATCTGGCGCATGACCGACGGGTATAACACACAAGCATCGATCACTGCCCTCATGGCATCAGGTGAAAGGCCAGCGCCTTGAGATAGCCGGTTTCGCTCAGCGCGGGATGCTGCGGATGGTCGGGGCCGGCAAAGCCTGTATGGATCAGCCGGGGATCGCGCCCCGCCCGCCCGATCCCGCGCAGACAGGCGGCGCGGAACTTGCCCAGATCGGCCGCATGGCTGCACGAACACAGCATCAAGACACCGCCCTTGGCCACAAGGGGGGCGGCCAGCCGCGCGATGCGCTCATAGGCGCGCAAGCCCGCCTCCAGCGCCGGTTTTGCGGGCGCAAAGGCGGGCGGATCGCAGATCACCAGATCGAACTCAGCCCCTTCGGCTGCCAGCGCCTCGAGCGTGGCAAAGGCGTCGCCTTGCCGTGTGTCGAAACGCTCGTGCAGACCTGCGGCCTGTGCCCCGGCCAAGGCCAGCGCCAGCGCCGGACCCGAGGCATCGACGGCGAGAGCCCGCTCGGCCCCGGCGGCCAGCGCGGCAAGCGCAAAGCCGCCCACATGGGAAAACACATCCAGCACGCGCGCGCCGCGCGCCAGCCGCGCGGCAAAGGCGTGATTGTCGCGCTGGTCGTAGAAGAGCCCCGTTTTCTGTCCACCCATCACATCGGCCATGTAGATGGCCCCGTTCATCGGCACCGGGATCGGCGCGTCGGGCGCCGATCCGGCAAGAGCCGCCATCATCTCGGGCAGACCTTCGGCCAGACGGGCGCGCGATGTGGCGTTCTTGATCAGGGTGCCACAGCCCGTGACCGCCAAGAGCGCGGCCGCGACCGCATCCTCGCGCTCTTCCAGCCAGATGGCATTGGGCTGCATCACCAGGGTATCGCCAAATCGGTCCACGATCAGCCCGGGCAAACCATCGCCTTCGGCATGGATCAAGCGGTAAAAGGGTTGCGCATAAAGCCGCGCGCGCAGATGGGCGGCCGCCTCCATGCGCGCCGTCAGCCACGCGCCATCGATCACCGCATCGCGGTTGCGATCAAGCAAACGCAGGCCGATCTTGGCCTCGAGCGTGGCCACGCCAAGCCCGAGCGGCTGACGTTCGGCATCTTCAAGCACCGCCAGCGCCCCGGCGGGAATGGCGCGCGCGCGGCGGTCAAGAACCAGATCATCAGCCCAGGCCCAAGGGTGACCATGGCGGATCGCACGGGCATCAGCCTTGGGTTTCAGGCGCAAGACGGGCAAGGGGGAAAACGGCTCGGTCATGCGTCCCCTCTAGCTTGCCGCCGCCGTTTACGGAAGATCGTTTCGTGATCTTGCCGCATTCCCCCTGATCATCAGCAAGCGGCGGGGCCTGCGCGGATGGCCGGAGGCATCCGGCACACATGCCTGTCAACATGACGGGCGCCAGATCAGCCAGCCCAAAGGTGATCAGACTTTGGCAACAAGGGCTGCGGGCGCCACAGGCGCCAACGCGCGCGGCAGGCTTTGGGCGGATGGGTCGGCATCGGCCCGGCTGGCGGTGGCCTGGTGTTCGGGGACAAGGTGTGGCGCGGCACCCGCCAGGCGCAAGGCGCGCCACCCGCCGACCTGACCCAGCCGCCCATGCAAGATCGGACGCCCGAGGTCATTTTCGAGCGCAACCTGTTGCAGATCGGCGTCCGAAAAGAACAGCAGATCGCCCACCGCAAGGCGCTGAACCTCGGCCAAGGGGCGGGTGAGGCGCAGCAGAACCACATCAAGCGGAATACGAAGCTCGGCCAGAATGCGGGCGCGGGCGGCCAGCCACGCGGGATCGGCGGGTTTCATGGGACCGGCCTGCTGCGTGGCGGAATTCACCACCGCGCGCGGCAGTGCGATGATCATCCGGGCACGCCGATCGACCCCGTCAAATCCAACCTCGGCCTGCAAGCAGGTATAAGGACCATCGGGCAGCAGCAGATTGATCTGCCCACGGTCGCGGATGCGGCTGCCATAGCCCATGCGGTCGGGCCAGTTGCGCCCGTCCAGCCCCTGACCTTCCTGGGCAAAGGCGGCCAAGGCCAGATCGACGAAATCCCGGGTCAGCGCCTCGTCGATGCGGGTGATCGGACGTGGGGGCAGCTCTGCCGCGTCCAGACGACCTGTGGTCTGCACCTCGATCAGCGCATCGACCAGCCCCGACGACAGGCCGATCAAGCCGCGCCGCCCTGCCCCATCTTCGAGCGCGGCAATCAGCCCTTGCGCGGGTAGCGCGGCCGTGGCGCCATCAAGCGTTTGCGCGGGGTCCACCGTCACCGGGCCAAGCATCAGACCCAGCCCGTCAAAGGCAGCGCCCGCGCGGCGCAGGGCGCGGCCAAAGGCAACGCCCGCGGCCGCTGACACATCCGGTGGCGTGGCGGTCGCGCGGGCATGGGCCGCAATCTTGCGGCGCAGCGCCAGATGCTCAAGTGGGGTGGACATGATCAGGATGCATTAACCGTTCGAAACAGGGCGGGCCGATCCACAGACTGCGCGAAGAAAGGTTAAAAAGACGTCAAGCTGCGCGCCGTGTTCGGCCGGGCAAGCGCACCCGAAACCGCGTTCCCTGCTCAGAGGGCACATAGCTTAGCCCGCCCCCAAGGCGGGCCATGATTTCGCGGCTGATGGCCAGCCCAAGCCCCGCCCCCGGTGCCCCCTTGGCCGTATCGGCCCGGGCAAATTTCTCGAATATCAGGGCCTGCTGACGCTTCGGGATGCCGCTGCCGTTGTCGGCGAATTCCACCTGCAGCCGACCGGGCATCTGGCGCACCGAGATGGTCAGTTCGGGCGCGGGCGCATCGCAATATTTCTGCGCGTTGGAAATCAGGTTGATGAAGACCTGAGCCAGACGATCGGGGTCGGTCCAGAGCGTAACCGCTTCGGCGTCGGGGTCGCGGCGAATGATGAGCCGCCCATCGGCCTGCGCACCCGCGGCATGGATGGCGCGATCCAGCACATCCGACAGCCGGGCTTCGGCCTCGTGCAGGGTGACGCGACCGTTTTCCAGCACCGACAGATCGAGCAGATCGTCCAGGAGCCGCGTCAGCCGCACTGTTTCGTCATGGATGATGCGCGAAAATCGCGTGCGCGCGGCGGCGTCGATGCCATCGGGTTGCATCAGGATTTCCGAAAAGGACCGGATCGAGGTCATGGGCGTTCTGAGCTCATGGCTGATCTGGCTCAGGAAGGCGTCTTTTTGCAACGACAGCGCGGTCAGCTTGGCATTGACCTCCTGCAGGCGGGCGGCGGTCTGGGCCAGTTCCTCGGATTTCGCCTCGAGCTGGGTCGAATATTCCATGATCTGCGCGGTTTCATCGGCCACAGCCAGCAGATCGCGCACCGACACGCTGGCACCGCCGACGATCTGGGCCACCATCGCATGCGCGGTCGCAGCCCCGACTGAACCGGCCAATTCACGCTCCAGACGCTCGAGAAAATCGGGCGTGGGTTCGGGCACGCCGCTGATGCGCCCCTGCGCTTCGGCCGCGGTCTGAAACAGGCGCCCGGCGCGGCTTGTGCCAAGGATGCGCTGGGCCATGATCAACAGATCATCAGCCGCCCCCGATGCCCCTTGCCAGCCATAAAGCGGCTGCGAATGGTCATAGACATTGACGAATTGCGCCCCCTGCAGCCGCTCGAGCGGGCTGGGAAAGGACACCAGCGAGCCAAAGATGAACAAAAACGTGTTGACGCCCAGCGACAGCACCATCGCCGTCAACAAGGGATCGGTCGCCTGCAGGCCCAAGGGCGTGACGGGGCTGAGCCATACCAGCCCAAAAGGCCCGTCGATCAGCATCTGAGGCATGACACCGCCAGTTTCTGCCACATTGGGGATCAAAAGCAGCCAGGCCCAGATCAGGAAACCCGCACCGATGCCCAGCGCCGCCCCCACCCGCGTTGCCCCCCGCCACAAGATGCCGCCCAAGAGCGCAGGCAAGATCTGGGCCACACCCAGAAAGGCAATCAACCCGATATCGGCCAGCGCATCCGCCCCCCCCGACAGGCGGTAATAGCCATAGCCAAGAAACATCACCCCCGTGATCGACAGCCGCCGCGCCATCAGGGCCACGCGGCGCATGTCGCCCGACATCGGGTCATCATGGCGCGTCAGCCGCAGCCAGAAAGGCACGATGATGTGGTTGGCCAACATCGTCGACAGCGCCAGCGCCGCCACGATCACCATCGACGTGGCCGCCGAAAACCCCCCCAGAAACACCAAAAGCGCCAGCCCGTCTTGACCCATTCCCAAGGGAACGGTCAGCACGAACAGATCGGGATTGGCATCGCTTCCGAACATCTCGAGCCCGACCACGGCGATGGGCACGACAAAGACGCTGATCAACATGAGATAGAGCGGAAAGGCCCAGCCCGCGGTCGCCAGATGACGTTCGTCGGAGTTTTCGACCACCAGCACCTGAAACATCCGCGGCAGGCACAAGATCGCCGCCCCCGCCAGCACCGTCAGGCCCAGCCAGCGCGCCCCGTTCCAGCCCGTTTGGCTGACCGGACTGGCCTCGATGCGGGCCAGCATGTTGGCCGGACCGTCGGCCACACCCCAGACCACGAATATGCCCACCGCCAGGATCGCGGCCAGCTTGACGATCGCCTCGAGCGCGATGGCCGAGACAAGACCCGGATGGCGTTCGTTCACATCAAGCGACCGGGTGCCAAAGATGATGGTGAACAGCGCCAGCCCAGCGGCCACCCAGATCGCCGTCTGTTCCGTATCGGGCGCACCCAGCGCGCCGGGCCGCACAAAGACCGAAAAAGACAGCGTGACCGATTGCAGCTGCAGCGCGATATAGGGCGTGGCGCCAATCACCGCGAGCAAAGTCACCAGCGCGGCAACCCCACCCGATTTGCCATAACGGCTTGAAATCATGTCCGCGATCGAGGTGATGCGCTGCGCGCGCCCGATGCGGACCATCTTGCGCAAGAGCCAGAACCAGCCGATGAAGATCAGCGTGGGGCCCAGATAGATCGTCAGAAACTCCAACCCGTTGCGCACGGCCGATCCGACCGCGCCGTAAAAGGTCCAGGCCGTGGTATAGATCGACAGGCTGAGCGTGTAGGTGATGGGCGAATTCAACCAGCGCGCCCGGCCCTCGGCCGCGCGCTTTTCGGCCAGAAACGCGATGCCGAACAAAAACACCACATAGAGAACGCAGACCGCAACCAGCCCGTTGAAGCTGAGCATCAACCGCCCTCCGGGCCGGGTTGCGAGGGGGGCGTTTCGGCGCCTTTGCTGCGGGTCAGGGCGCGCGAGACGAAAGCGGTCAACACGATCAAGCCAAGCCAGACGGAAAAGTAATAGACCAGCCAATCCGCCAGATCGGGGCCCCCTACCTCCACCTGCGCGGCCTCACCGCGGATGAAGACCGGGGCAAAAACCAGCACCAGCCCCAGAACGGGCAAAAGCCGCGCGGCATCTTGCAGGCGGTTTTGCCGATAGGTCCGGCGTTCCAGAAACAAGCGGCGCGCCATGGCGGTCAGGCCCGGCCGCTCTCGGCCCGCGACTGGGCCAGCAGGGCGACGGTGGCCAACAGATCCGCGTTGGAAAAGGGCTTGGTCAGATAGGCGTCCGCCCCCAGTTCAAGAGCGGTCTCGCGATCCTTGAGCTGTCCCTTGGCGGTCAGCATCACGACGGGCAGCGCGGCGGTTTCGGGCCGTTGGCGCAGCGCACGCAAAATCTCGAGGCCCGAGCATCCGGGCAACATGACATCCAGCACGATCATGTCAGGCCGGGTGCGTGCAACGGCATCCAGGGCTGTCGCGCCATTGCCATGGCCCTGCACCTGCCAACCGGCGCGGCTCAGAATGAAACTGATGGCTTCAAGGATGTTCCCTTCATCCTCGATCAACAAGATACGCCCGCCCACGGCTTTCCTCCCCTGGCCTTGGGTGTGGTGACTGTGCAACCTTCGGCGCGTTAAGGCAATGGGCTGCACACCAAGGCGCTGTTGCTGGCGTAAATGCCCGGCTGATGCGTTGCGGGCGGCACCCAAACGCACAAAGCAACACCGGCGCGCCCGCCGATCACATCGGCGCACACGATCTGTTCAACACCCAGGCACCCCGGATCAGGCGGCTGGGTGGCAATAGGGTGCGCCACGTCACAGCTTCAGCGGGCACAGGGGCGTGCTGTTTCGGCTCGGTCGCAAGGATCGGCAGGGTCAGCCATCCTTGGGTTCTTCCGACACCTCGGACACAGAGGCTGCAATCGCGTCCATGCCTTTGCTGAAGTCGATCCCGACCTCCTTGCCAAGAGCGGTCAGGATCGGCATCGCAACAGCATTGCGTTGCATGCCGCTCATGACCTGATCGACGATGCCCTCCGCTGCGGCGTCGCCACCAGCGGCCCCCGTCATTGGCGCGTTGGCTGACATTCCGGTGATCTGATTGATGCGGAAAGACTGGATATGGCGCGCGGGTTCCACCATCTCGCGGATGATTGCAGGCAGGGCTTCGATCTTGGCAAGGCGCAGCTTGAAGCTCATGACCTCGGGCGAGAGCGAATTCTCGGCCTCGACCTTGGCGCGGATCGTTGAGGCTTCGGCCTCACCCTTTTCCCGCTCGGCTGCGGCGGCAATCTTGATCGAATCCGCCTCGGCCTTTGCCCGGGCGATGATGGCGAGGGCCTGATCTTCGGCAGCTTCGCGTTCCACGCGGGCACGGACGCGGACAGAGGTTGCCTGTTTTTCGGCCTCTTTCTCGGCCTCAATGATCTCGACGTTCTTTTCGCGCTCGGCAATGGCGGTCAGCCGTGCGGTGTTCATGGCCTCTTCGGCGGTGATGGCTTCGGCGCGCGCCAGCGCCGCCTGAGCCTCGGCGCGGCTTTGCTTTTCAGACTGCAAGGCGACACTTGCCGCTGATTCCTGACCAGCAATCTGGAGCGCACGCTCTAGTTCGATCTGGGCTGTCCGGACACCGCGTTCGCGTTCGATCCGGGCAACTTCGCGCAAACGTTCGGTTTCTTCGACGATGCGGGCTTGCTCGCGGGCCGCCTTTGCCTCGAGCTCGGCGACGGCGATGCGCTGAGACTGGGTGGCTTCGGCCTCGACCCGTTCGACTTCCAGCTTTTGAATGCGGTTGGATTGCTGGGTGCGGGCAATTTCCAGCGCAGCGTCTTCTTCGATGACGACACGTTGCTTTTTCTGCTCGGAAACGATGGCCGAGCGCACGCGCATTCCGGTCACGTCAAAGGTGTTGTTTTCATCCAGCTTGCTGATCGGCGTTTCATCCAGCTTGGTCAGCGCCACGCTTTCCAGCTCCAGCCCGTTGGGGCTGAGATCGTTGTTCAAGGTCTGCTGGACCTTTTGCACAAAACTTGCGCGGGACTGGTGCAGTTCGATCAGATCCATGCCGGCCGTGATCGCGCGCATGGTGTCTTGCACCTTGCCTTCCAAAAGGCTGCGGATCGCGTTCAGATCATTTGTGTTCTGACCCAGCGACTGGGCCGCGCGCGCGATGGCATCTGTGTCCGGGGCGACGCGAATAAAGAATTGCGCGGCGGCGTCCACGCGGCGGCTGTCCTTGGTGATCAGCCCGTCACCACCATCCACGGTGATGGTCATCGTCTTCATGTTGACCCGCAAAAGATCATGCAGACCGGGCAGCACGATGATCCCGCCGCCCATGACCACCTTCAAGCCACTTGCACCGGTGCGCACCAGCGCCATTTCCTGCGTGGATCGCCGATAGAGCCGCACCATGATGAAGCCAAGCACGACAAGCGCCAGCAACAAAACCAGTCCGGGAGCAAGAAGAGCGAGATATTCCATGGCGGATCCTTTCGGCAAAAAGGGCAATTAGCTTGCGATGAGGGAAACGATGCGCGGCTGACGATCTTTCGTCTTGACGATCAAGACCTCGGCACCGGCTGCGATGACGTCGTCGTCCCGAAGGGGTTCGGCCATCAAGCTGTGGGTGGTGCCATACATGTCACGCCACCGCACTTGGGCAGGTTCGCCGCGGCGCGACACACCGACGACAACGTGACCGCTTCGTCCGTTGTAGGTCTGCGCCGAAATGGCGTGCGATTCAAACGACGGGATCAGCCGTGCGACGAATGCGGTCATGCGCCCGCCCAGAAGCAGGCCGGGAACAAACACCGCAAGCAAGGCGATGTTGCCAGACAGCATGGCCCCGGTCATGGCCTGCATCGCAAACTGCAGGCCATATCCGCATGCAGCGATCCCCGCGGCCATCGCGGTCAACCACACCAAGGCCGGAGCGCGACCAAAGCCGGACAGGTGCAACAGGCGACGGCCCACGCGTGGAAGGGGCCGCAGCCCGGGCTGCGGTCTGATCGGCGGCAAATCCAGTGTCGCTATCTCGTCCGCCGTCAGTCCCTGGGCATAGTGGATCGTGCTGGCATGGGTGAAGGCGTCGTCCAAGTCCAAATCCAGGTCCGGACCATCTACGCCGCCACCCGTTTCGACGTTGCTGGACAGCCCGACCAGCATCAACCCGATCTCGACAACCAGCAACACAACGATGAAGCCCGACAGGACGGAGAACGGTTTCAGATTCTCGATGAGCAAGAAATCCATGGGTCGATCACACTCGTTACTGATGTCAGTATGGTTTACATACCGATTGGTCGCATCGCTAATTCTTGAAAGCCCCCAAGACCAAATGTGTGCCAGTCCCCCAGCGCCGTCAAGGGCGGCCCAAGGGTGAATGCTGACTGCGACAGCTGCTGATCGGTGGGGATCGCGTTGGCCGACCTGTGGCGTCTCAAAGGCAAGCGGACCCGGAACATCACGGGTCGCCGACCGGCCTCACGGCGATGGGCACCGGGGATTCCCGGCGCCCTTTTTCATGCCCGAAAATCGCCGTCATGCTTACCCCCCGCTTACCCAAGCGCCGGGAGGGCTGAGGGGTATCAGTCATACCCAATGCCAGACATTGATTTTTATTGGGATTTTTGGCGCACCCGAAGGGATTCGAACCCCTGACCTCTGCCTTCGGAGGGCAGCGCTCTATCCAGCTGAGCTACGGGTGCACTCATGACGCGCGGTATAGCGGCCCACCCCAGCCCCCGCAACGGAAAATGCGGGCGGCCTGCAGGCTTCATCTGTCCAGATCTGCGCAAGCCTGCAGTTGGGGGTCCCGCAAGGCTGCCACATCGCGCCTATTGGGCCGCTTGCGGCCCGTCGGTGGCAAGCGCGTCCAGTTCGGCGGCCTTTCTCTCGACCTGTTCGACGATATGTTCGATCATCTGATCGTTGGACAGCTTGTGGCTTTGCTTGCCGGCAAGATAGACCATCCCCGCCCCTGCCCCGCCGCCGGTAAAGCCGACATCGGTCATCAGCGCCTCGCCCGGCCCGTTCACGACGCAGCCGATGATCGACAGCGACATCGGCGTCTTGATGTGTTCCAGCCGTTTTTCCAACGCCTCGACCGTCTTGATCACATCAAAGCCTTGCCGCGCGCAGCTGGGGCACGAAATGATGTTGACGCCGCGATGGCGCAGGCCCAGCGCCTTGAGGATCTCGAAGCCGATCTTGACCTCTTCCACCGGATCGGCCGAAAGGCTGACGCGGATCGTGTCGCCGATCCCGGCCCAAAGCAGGCTGCCCAGACCGATCGCCGATTTGACCGTGCCCGACATCAGGCCGCCGGCCTCGGTGATGCCCAGATGGATGGGGGCATCGGTCGCCTCGGCCAGCCCCTGATAGGCGGCGGCGGCCAGAAACACGTCAGAGGCCTTTACGCTGATCTTGAACTCGTGGAAATCATTGTCTTGCAAGATGCGGATATGGTCGAGCCCGCTTTCGATCATCGCTTCGGGACAGGGTTCGCCGTATTTTTCGAGCAGGTGCCGCTCGAGGCTGCCGGCATTCACGCCGATCCGGATCGAACAGCCGTGATCGCGGGCGGCCTTGATCACCTCGCGCACGCGGGCGGCGTCGCCGATATTGCCGGGATTGATCCGCAGACAGGCCGCGCCTGCCTCGGCGGCCTCGATGCCGCGTTTGTAGTGGAAATGGATATCGGCCACGATCGGCACGGGGCTTTCGCGCACGATCTGGCGAAGCGCGCGGGCGCTGTCCTCATCAGGGACCGACACCCGCACGATATCGGCGCCCGCATCGGCGCAGCGCTGGATCTGGGCGATGGTGGCCGCGGCATCGGTGGTCAGCGTGTTGGTCATGGTCTGAACGCTGATCGGGGCGCCACCGCCCACGGGCACGCGTCCGACATGGATCTGGCGGCTTTTGCGACGCTCGATGTTGCGCCAGGGGCGGATCGGATTGTGGGACATGCGCGGGCCTTCTCGCTCGTCTATCAGGGCTGTCGCGTCACGATAGACCTGTCAGACGCGCCGGACAACCGGGCGTGACGGGGGCGCGTTAGTTCGCCTCGGCCGGGCCAAGGACAAGGGCCGCAATCGTCGGAAGATCGGGATCACGCGTCGCATCGGCCATGGTGTATGTCGCGGTGACGGCATCGGCGGACAATTCGACATCGCGCACGACGCTGGCGCCCGTTCCAGCGGGGCCAAAGGTGACACCGTTGACCGCGAAATAAACCGAGCCCGCATTGCCCGACCGCAGCCGCGGTGCCGCCTCAGCGGTCAGATCGACCTGATAGCTGTCGCCGCGGTTCAAGGTGCCTTCGAACAGGGTGACGCCTGACGCAGAACTGACCCTGATCCAGGAGGGCCGCACGGCAAAAATGACCAGTGCGTCATCGCGCGCCTCGGTGACTTGCACCACATTTGCCGCGACGTCGCCGGCTTGCACAGCCTGTGCATCGACGCCGCCCAAGGTCTGCTCGCTCGACGCTGTCTGCACGCCCAGCGTGCCGACCGCATCGGGGTCAAGCGTGGCCAAGGCGCTGTCGCGCGGTGTCAAGACCGGCGTGTCCAGGGCTTGCGGGCGATACATGCGCCGATCATCAACAGCACCCGGGATGGCCACATCAAGGTTTTGCGACATCTCGAAGGCACCAAAGGTCGCGCCCGCCAGCGGGTCGAGTTGCGCCAGGGGGATCGGGGCCTCGTCCACCGGGGCGATCTGAAGGCGCTGGATATCGTGCAACACCGCCCAAGCGCCATAGCCGATGCCCAGCACAAGCGCGATCAAGACTGCCGCCGATCCCAGCGCGCCGGGTTCGATCGCGGCAAAGGGGCTTGGGCGTTCCGGCGCAAAGCTGATGCGTGTGTTGCGCATCACCTCATTGGGATCGACCAGCCTGGGCGCTTCCCACGCTGCACGCTTGCTGGTAGCCGACCGGGCGGTCGTGTCGTCATGCACGCCGCCAAAGCCCGATTCCGCGCAAAACCGCCGAAAGGTCCATTCGGGATCGATGCCCAGATAGCGCGCATAGGACCGCACATAGCCCGCGATGAAGCCCGGGCTGGAAAACGCACCTACATCGCCATTTTCGATCGCAGCGATATAGGTGGCCCGGATCTTGAGGTCACGCTCCACATCCAAAAGGGATTTGCCAAGCGTCGCGCGTTCCCCGCGCAACAGATCCCCCAAGGGAACATCGGTGATGTGGTAGCCGTCAAAGCCCCCGACCACGGCAACAGGCGCGCCATCGGCGTGCCCTACGTACTGGCCGTGGTCATGCCCCATAGACACTCTGCCCCATCAACACATTGCCCCGCGAGCGGCCTTGGGATCAACTGCGGACCCTCGCGAACGGGTAGGTCAAGCCAACGCCATTCCAAAGCCCGAAACCGAGGTGATTCCCCACACACTCAACATGGTAAATCGCTTATCACGCTGCACGGTTCAGGTGAACCTCAAGAAAGCCTCAACCGGCCATCTCGGCACGATTCAGCGCACAGTGGCTCCAGAGCGCGTCCATGGCCCGCACGAGGGCATCCATCGCCTTGGGGTCATGGACCGGAGAGGGCGTGAAGCGCAACCGCTCGGTGCCGCGCGGCACCGTCGGATAATTGATCGGTTGCACATAGATGCCAAATTCCGACAACAGCATGTCCGAAATTTTCTTTGTATGCACCGGATCACCCACGATCACCGGCACGATATGGCTGCCGTGATCGATGATCGGAAGGCCCATGCCCTTGAGCCGCAGCTTGAGAACCGCCGCGCGTTCCTGATGCAGGTCGCGCAACGCCTGATCGGTTTTCAGATGCCGCACACTGGCCGCAGCACCGGCCGCCACCACCGGCGGGATCGATGTGGTAAAGATAAAGCCCGGTGCGTAGCTGCGGATCGCGTCGCACATCTTGGCGCTGGCCGCGATGTAGCCGCCCATGACGCCATAGGCTTTGCCCAGCGTGCCGTTGATGATGTCGATGCGGTCCATCAGGCCCAGCTTTTCGGCCACCCCGCCGCCGCGCGGGCCATACAGGCCCACGGCATGAACCTCATCAAGGTAGGTCAGGGCACCAAATTCACGGGCCAGCTCCACGATCTCGGCCATGGGGCCGAAATCGCCATCCATGGAATAGACCGATTCAAAGGCAATCAGCTTGGGCGCTGCGGGATCGTCGGCCGCAAGCTTGGCGCGCAGATCGGCCAGATCATTGTGCTTGAAGATGCGCTTTGCGCCGCCGTTGCGGCGGATGCCCTCGATCATCGAGGCGTGGTTGAGCGCGTCGGAATAGATGATCAGCCCCGGAAACAGGATCGGCAGCGTCGAAAGCGTGGCATCATTGGCGATATAGGCGGAACTGAACACCAGCGCCGCTTGCTTGGCGTGCAGATCGGCAAGCTCTGCCTCAAGCCGCTTGTGATAGACCGTTGTGCCCGAGATGTTGCGCGTGCCGCCCGAACCCGCGCCGGTGGCCTCCAGCGCCTCATGCATGGCGTTCAGCACGACGGGGTGCTGGCCCATGCCCAGATAGTCGTTGCCGCACCAGACGGTGATGTCTTGTTCGGTGCCATCGGGCTTTGTCCAGACGGCATGGGGAAACTGGCCGCGCCGGCGTTCGATGTCGATAAAGGTGCGGTAGCGCCCTTCGTGGTGCAGGCGGCCGATCGCTGTGTCGAGCGCGTGGTCGTAATTCACTGGCTGTCTCCCCCTTCCGACGCGCCCCGGTGCGGGCTGCGGCTGTCAAGACGCTTGCTGGGTTTCTGTCGAAGGCACATAGGCCGGGTACCGGGTAAGGGCCAAGTTACAAAATGCCGCGCATCCGACCTTGACCTGTATCAAATTCCAATCCCGGGGATTGCCGGCTTCCGGACGGGTGCTGGACATTCCCCCCGGCACAGGGTCTGCTGCCCCCAATTCCCTGCCATGCCCGGAGGCCCCCATGTCGCTTGACGCCATCCTTGCCCGGATCGATGCCGATCTCAACCCTGCGCTGGAGCGGTTGTTCGATCTTCTGGCGATCCCTTCGATCTCGACCGATCCCGCCCATACGCCCGATGTGCGCCGCGCCGCCGAATGGTTGCGCGACGATCTGGCCAGCATGGGCTTTGACGCAGCACTCCACGACACGCCCGGCCATCCGATGGTGGTGGGCCAATATGACGGACCGGGGCCGCATCTGCTGTTTTATGGCCATTACGATGTGCAGCCGGTTGATCCGCTGGCCTTGTGGGATCATCCGCCCTTTGCGCCCATGCTCGAGGACACGCCCAAGGGCCGCGTGATCCGGGCGCGCGGGGCTGCCGATGACAAGGGCCAGCTGATGACCTTTCTGGAGGCATGCCGCGCCATTGTGGCGGAAACGGGACGCCTGCCATGCAAGGTGACCGTGTTTGTGGAAGGTGAAGAGGAATCGGGGTCGCCGTCGCTTGTGCCCTATCTCAAGGAGCGCGGTCAGGCGCTGAAGGCCGATCTGGCGCTGATCTGTGACACGGGGATGTTTTCGGATGATGTGCCCGCCATCACCACCCAGCTGCGCGGCATGCTGGGCGAAGAGCTGGTGGTGACTGGCCCCCGGATCGATCTGCATTCGGGCATGTATGGCGGCATCGCCATGAACCCGATCCGGGTGCTGACGCGCATTCTGGCGGGGCTGCATGATGATCAGGGCCGCGTACAGGTGCCGGGGTTCTACGACGGGATTGAGGAGCTTTCGCCGGAGCTGGCGGCGCAATGGGCGGGTTTGGGCTTTGACGAAGGGGCTTTCCTGGGCGAGGTCGGACTGTCACAGCCCGCTGGCGAAGCGGGGCGCACCGGGCTTGAGATGATCTGGTCGCGCCCCACGGCCGAGGTGAACGGGATCACCGGTGGCTACACGGGCGCTGGCTTCAAGACAGTGCTGCCGTCACAGGCATCGGCAAAGGTGTCGTTCCGTCTGGTGGCGGGGCAAGACCCGATCAGGCTGCGCGAGCGCTTTCGCGATTGGGTGCGCGCCCAGCTGCCCCCCGATTGCAGCGTCGCCTTCCATGGCCATGGTGCCAGCCCGGCCAGCCGGATGGATATCACCCACCCCGCATTCGAGATCGCGCGCCGCGCCCTGTCGCAGGAATGGCCGGGCGAAGCGGCCTTCATCGGCGGCGGCGGATCGATCCCGGTGGCGGGGTATTTCAAGCAAATCCTCGGGATGGATTCGCTTCTGGCCGGTTTTGGCAAGGATGATGACGCGATCCACAGCCCCAACGAGAAATATGACCTGTCGAGCTTTCACCATGGCACGCGGGCCTGGGCGCGCATTCTGAGCGGGATTGCGGGGTCTTGAGCGCGCTGGGGGCTCTGCCCCCCGCACCATTGGCCCATGGGCCAATGGTGCCCCCCGGAGTATTTGGAAAGCAAAGATGGCAGCGATCAGACTGGGGCGGGCCGCGTGGTGCGACCGCGTGCCGGACCGCGCCAGAAGCGCATCATCATCAGCCCCGCCGCAAAGGCCAAGCCCACCACCAGACCGGCCCAGATGCCCGGTCCCTCAAAGCCCATGGGAAAGCCCAGCACCCAGGCGGCCGGCAAGCCCAAGAGCCAGTAGGAAACAAGCGCATAGATCATCGGCATGCGCGTGTCTTGTACCCCCCGCAACAGGCCCAGCGCCATCACCTGCCCCGCATCGGCCAGTTGAAACAGCGCCGCCACCACAAGCAGGCTTGCCCCCAGCGCGATGATCTGGGGGCGCAGCGGATCGCCCGGATCAAGAAACAGGCCAATCAGCGGCTCGGGGATCAGCAAGAAGGCCGCGATGGTTGCCGCGACCATGGCCCCCGACAAGATCAGCGCCGCAAAGGCCGCCAACCTCAGATTGACCACATCGCCCACACCCCAAGCGCGCCCCGCGCGCACCGTGGCCGCTTGGCTCAGGCCGATATGGACCATGAAGGTGGCCGCACAGATCTGGATGGCGATGCCATGGGCGGCCAGCGAATTGGGGCCAAGCCAGCCCATCATGACCATGGTCGCCATGAACAGGCCCGACTCCGACAAAAGCGTCAGCGCGATGGGCCAGCCCAGACGAAACACCTGTCCCATCGCCTCCCAGTCGGGGCGATGGAAGCGGGCGAACAGCGTGTCCTGGCGCAGGTCGCGCTGACACGCCGCGTAAAGCGCCAGAACCGCCACGATCAGCAGATGTGTCGCCAGCGAGGCCAGCGCCGCCCCCGCCACGCCCAGTTCGGGCGCCCCCAGATTGCCGAAGATCAAGACCCAGTTGAGCCCGGCGTTCAGCCCCACACCCGCCAGCGTCGCCCACAAGACGATGCGGGCATGATCCAGCGCCGACAGATGGCTGCGCAGCACCGTGGTCAGGACGGCTGGCGCAATGCCCCATCCGGCAATCACCAGATAGGCCTCGGTCAGATGCGCCACCTCGGGGGCTTGGCCCAGCGACAAGAGAATCGGGCCGGAAAACAGAAAGAGCGGCATCGCCGCCATGGAAAAGATCAGCCCGATCCAAAGCCCCATGCGGGTGACGCGGCGCCGCTGCCGGCGATCGCCATTGGCCGCCGCCGCCGCGACGAGCGGCATCACCGCCAGCCCGAAACCCATGCCAAGAATGAGGATGACGTGGAAATAGCTGCCGCCCAGCGCCACGGCGGCCAGTTCCTCGACGCCGTACCAGCCCATCATCACCGTATCGGTCAGCGTGATCGCGATTTGCGCCAGCATGCTGCCGATCAGCGGCAGGCCAATGCCAAGGGTGGCGCGCAGATGACCGGACAGGCGGGAGGGGCGGGAGGGGCTGGACATGGCCCAGAGCCATAGACGCGGGCCCTGGCGTCGGCAAGGGGCGGCACGGGGACGGCACGGGGGGATGGCATGGGCGCGCGTTTGGGGGGCTGTGGGCGCCCAAGGGGGGCGCTAGATGCTGGCCAAGGCCAACTGCCCTCCGGTCACGGCCACAAGCGTGCCCATGGCGATCTCGATCAGCCTTTGGATGCGGGCAAGCGCCGGGCTGTCGGCCAATCCCGCCAGCACCCCACGGCGCATCGTGACAGCGCTCAGCGCCACCGCACTGGTGATCAGGGCCGTGCCAAGCGCCATGGCGAGGGTGCCCGCCACACCGATGGCAAAAATCCCCATCTGGGCGGTCAGGATCAAGATGAACAGCGCCCCCGTGCAGGGGCGGATCGCAACCGCCGCGACAAGGAAAACCACATCGCGCCAACCCTGCGCTGCGGCCAGACGCGCGGGATCGGGCACATGGGCATGGCCGCAAACCGCACAGTCATCGCCTGCATCATGGGGATGGGACGGCTGATGGTCGTGGGTGTGACGCCCTGCCTGTGCCACAGCCAGCGCCGCAGCAAGCCCGCGGGCGCCCCGCCAGACAAGCCACAGACCGACCAAGGCAATCGCGGCGTAGCTGAGTGGCGTCAACAACCGATCAGCCAGATCGGTCATCTGCGCCCGGCTGAGCGACCAGACCCAAAGCCCGGCGCCCACCAAGGCGATGGCCGTGCCCCCTTGGGCCAAGCTGGAGATCAGCGCCACCGCCGCCAAACGTAGCGCCCCGATCGCGCGGGCCGCGCCATAGCCGGCGATCACCAGCTTGCCATGGCCGGGCCCGGCCGCATGGAAAACCCCGTAGGCAAAACAGACCGCCAGAAAGCCGGTCAGCGCCGCGGCCTCGCCCCGGCGCAGCGCCTGAAGGCTGCTTGCCATTCCGTCTTGTGCGCCGCGCTGCCCCTCGAGCGCCCAGATCATGATCGCCCGGTCCGCGCCACTCGCATAGAGGACCGCCAGAACACCCAGAACGATCAGCGCCGGCACGGCCATCAACCGGGGCATGTGATCACCACGCGATCCGCGAAATAGGCGCCAACCGGCGGAAAGTTGTCTTCGGCCGCGACCGCGCCGCCGATGGCATCGAGCGCGGCCTCGAGCACGCCATAGGCAGCATCAAGATCGGCGCGGATCAGATCGGCGCTGCAACCGGGCGCATCCGTCAGATCGAGATCGAGGATCATTTCAAAGGCGACATAGAAATCGGGATCGAAAATCTGTGCCTCCAGCGTCGCCATGGGTGGGGCACCCAGAACGGGGCGACGATGCACGGTTTCGATCTGGCCTGTCTCAAGCAAGCGCAGCGAAACGGGCATGGGCGGGCCGATATCCAAGGGGGCGCCGCCCTGCGTGATGACAAGCCCACCGGCAAAGCCGCCGCTCCAGTTCAGATCAAAGCCCAGGGCGGTGGCGATTTCATCCGGGGTCAGACGCAAATCATGGTCGGGATCGAGACCATAATCCTCGGTCAAGAGCATGGAATAGAGCGCATCATAGCGCCATGTGACGTCGACGGCGGCAAGCCGCCCCTCGGCGTTCAGGATCAGCCGCAGCCCGGCATCGACAAAGATATGGGGATGCGCCCCAAGGGGAAGCGCCATGCAGACCACGCAGGCAGCAACAAACAAGGCGGCACGGACAGACATGACCCTGAGATAGGACCGCATGGCGCGATTGCACAATCCCTGATGTGACAGCGCCAGCCCAAAGACCCCGGACACGACAGCCAAAGGGGTCGATCGGTGCTAGACCAAGGGGCTGACACGCCGTGTTTCGGGATGCAGCGCCGCGCCCAGGATATGTTCGGTGCGGTGGATCACATGCCCCGCCTGCCCCACGATCAGCGGATCGGGCGCATGCACCAGCCGGCGGTCCTTGTCGGGATAATCCAGACTGTGCAGGAAATGCAGCATGCAGTTGAGCCGCGCGCGTTTCTTGTCGTCGGATTTGATCACCGTCCAGGGCGCATCGGCGGTGTCGGTGTAAAAGAACATCGCCTCTTTCGCCTCGGTATAGTCGTTCCATTTGTCGAGACTGGCGCGGTCGATGGGCGAGAGCTTCCACTGTTTGAGAGGATCGGTTTCGCGGCTGTCAAAGCGGCGGCGCTGTTCGTCCTGGGTGACGGAAAACCAGTATTTGTAAAGCCCTATCCCCGAGCGCGTCAGCATACGCTCCAATTCGGGGGTCTGGCGCATGAATTCGAGATAGTCGTTGGGCTCGCAAAACCCCATCACGCGCTCGACGCCCGCACGATTGTACCAGGAGCGGTCGTAGAACACCATTTCCCCCGCCGTCGGCAGATGCTGGATATAGCGCTGAAAATACCATTGGCCGCGTTCGGCATCATTGGGTTTGTTGAGCGCCACCACGCGCGCCTGACGCGGGTTGAGATGTTCGTTGAACCGTTTGATCGTTCCACCCTTGCCGGCGGCATCGCGGCCCTCGAACAAGAGGACGATCTTTTGGCCCGTATCGGCCACCCAGTTCTGCACCTTGAGCAATTCCGCCTGAAGCCGGGCTTTTTGCGCCTCGTAGCTGCGCCGCGACATCCGGGTGGCATAGGGGTATTGGCCGGTCTCGAAGGCCTGCCGTATGTCGGCCTGTGTCGGGCCGGGGCGACGCCCCACGCGCGGGCCATCCCCCGGCGCTGTCGTATCCGCGATGGGCGCAAGATCGGGGGCGGTCGCGATGACGGCGGGGGTCTGGGCGGTCGGATCCGGCATGCGCTGTGTCCTTTGGCAATCATTCGTCCAAGCCCCGATGATAGCCCAGACCGCGCATCACCACCTTGAGGCAAGTCAAGGCCGCAACGCTGCAATCGGGACCGCGCCCCTTTCCCCAAAGCCCCAAACCTGCCATGGTGGCGGCCATGACCCACAAGATAAAGCAGGAACAGGCCCAAAGATGGCGGATGATCTGTTGAGCGGCACCCAAGATCCCGATGTGTATGACGCCAGCAGCATCGAGGTGCTGGAAGGGCTGGAACCTGTCCGCAAACGCCCCGGCATGTACATCGGCGGCACCGATGAACGCGCGCTGCACCATCTGGTGGCCGAGGTGCTGGACAACGCCATGGACGAGGCCGTGGCGGGCCATGCAAGCCGCATCGAGGTGGAACTGGGCGCCGATTTCACTGTCACGATCCGCGACAATGGCCGCGGCATCCCGGTCGATCCGCATCCGAAGTTTCCCGACAAATCCGCGCTCGAGGTGATCTTGTGCACGCTGCATGCGGGCGGCAAGTTTTCGGGCAAGGCCTATCAGACCTCGGGCGGGTTGCACGGCGTCGGCGCGTCGGTGGTCAATGCGCTGTCCGATCACATGCGGGTCGAAGTGGCGCGGGGCCGCGAATTGTTCGTACAGGAATTTTCGCGCGGCATCCCGCAAGGGCCCTTGCGCGCCGCAGGCGCCGCCCCCAACAGGCGCGGCACGACGGTGATCTTTCACGCCGATGAACAGATTTTCGGCAGCCACCGCTTCCGGCCTGCGCGGATGATGAAGATGGTCCGATCCAAGGCCTATCTGTTTTCCGGTGTGGAAATCCGCTGGAAGACCCAGATCGAGGATGGCGAAACACCGACCGAGGCCGTGTTCCATTTTCCCGGGGGCTTGGCCGATTACCTGCGCGAAACCATGGGGGGGGCTGCCACCTATTCCGACATGCCCTTTGCCGGCAAGGTTGCATTCCGCGAGAAATTCGGCGCGGCCGGGTCGGTGGAATGGGCGATCAACTGGACGCCCGCGCGCGATGGCTTCATCCAGTCCTATTGCAACACCATCCCCACCCCCGAGGGCGGCACGCATGAGGCGGGGTTTTGGGCCGCGATCCTGAAGGGTGTGCGCGGCTACGGCGAACTGGCGGGCAACCGCAAGGCCGCCAACATCACCCGCGAAGACCTGATTTCGGGCGCGGGCGCGCTGGTGTCGTGTTTCATCGCGGAACCCGAATTCGTGGGCCAGACCAAGGACCGTCTTGCCACGACCGAGGCCGCGCGCATGGTCGAGGGTGCTGTGCGCGACCATTTCGACAACTGGCTGGCGGCCAACACGAAATCGGCGGGCGCGATCCTCGATTTTCTGGTGCTGCGCGCCGAAGAACGGTTGCGGCGGCGGGCGGAAAAGGAAACCGACCGCAAGACGGCCACCAAGAAGCTGCGCCTGCCCGGCAAGCTGGTGGATTGCTCGCAATCGGCAAAAGACGGCACCGAGCTGTTCATCGTCGAGGGCGACAGCGCGGGCGGATCGGCCAAGATGGCACGCGACCGCAAGACCCAGGCGCTGTTGCCGCTTCGGGGCAAGATCCTGAACGTGCTGGGCGCGGCGTCCAACAAGATGAGCCAGAACACCGAAATTTCCGATCTGTGCCAAGCGCTTGGCGTGGGCATGGGGACAAAGTTCAACATCGACGATCTGCGGTATGACAAGGTCATCATCATGACCGACGCCGATGTGGACGGCGCCCATATCGCGGCGCTGTTGATGACGTTTTTCTTCACCCAGATGCGGCCGATGATCGACCGGGGGCATCTTTACCTCGCCTGCCCGCCGTTGTTTCGCCTGACCCAAGGGGCACGC
Organism: uncultured Roseicyclus sp.; assembly: GCF_937892565.1. Lineage (GTDB taxonomy): Bacteria > Pseudomonadota > Alphaproteobacteria > Rhodobacterales > Rhodobacteraceae > Roseicyclus. Next base: position 38,374 of record NZ_CALAHQ010000007.1, read on the forward strand.
CGCGTCTATTGTCTGGACGAGGCGGAAAAGGCGGGGTGGCTGGCCAAAGGCATCGGCGGCAAGGGCAAGATCGATGTGTCACGCTTCAAGGGCTTGGGCGAGATGGACGCCAAGGATCTGAAAGACACCACCATGGACCCCGCAACGCGCAAGCTGATCCGCGTCAGCGTGGACGAAGACGCACCGGGCGAGACCGGCGATCTGGTCGAGCGGCTGATGGGCAAGAAACCGGAATTGCGGTTCCAGTATATTCAGGAGAATGCCCGGTTTGTTGAGGATGTGGATGTGTGAGGGTGAAATCAAATGCAAGATCGCAGAAGTAGAACTTTTCTTATAGACGACACGTCGCTGCCAAACCTTCCCGGCATGATGCTGAGAATCATTGAGGCGCTGAGGGACATTGGTGGATCGGCACGCATAAGAGAGCTAGATGGATAGGTAATCGAGCTGGAGGGTGTTACCGAGGAAGAGCAGTCATTGCCTATGTGTTCCATGCCGAATATCCCTCAACCTCGATCTTGCCATGAAGAGAGCGGACCGACGAGGGGAAATGTGATCATCCGGGATGGAACAGTTAGGGCGCAACCCAGTCAGCACCTTTGCCCCCCGGCCAGCGCCTGCCCGTGGGATGGCGCTGCAAGGGTCAAGCGGCGCGCTTTATGGTTACCAAGCCCCTCCCCGCTCTAAGCTCCGCACCCAGACCAGCCAAAGCGCCAGCCCGGGGGGGCCTCCCGCGTGCTGCTACGCACCACGCTGACGGTTCGCGCGCGCAAGTGCACGCTCAGGCAGGCGCTGGCCCGTTGCCCGGCAGCACATCGCAAAAGCGATGTGCGAGAGGGGGGCACCTTCGGTGCT
>NZ_CALAHQ010000008.1 GCF_937892565.1 uncultured Roseicyclus sp.
GTTGGCCCAGAGTCTACCTCAAACTGGATTAGGTGGAGGGGGCAACGTCACGCGCGACGAGGCGATGATGGCCGAACATCTGGTCAATCTTGGGCGGCGTTCGGCGGATGTGCGCATGGCGCATTTCATGCTGGAACTGGGTGCGCGCCTCAGACTTGTGGGCATAGGCGATCAGGGCGGATTCGCGTGCCCGCTGACGCAATATCATCTGGCCGATGCGCTGGGCCTGAGTGCCGTGCATGTCAACCGGGTTCTGCGCCATTTGCGCGAAGCAGGTCTGCTCACCTTTCAAAGGGGCCGTGTTCGTTTCAATGACATCGTCCGGCTTCGCGATCTTGCCGGGTTCGACCCTGATTATCTGGATCATCAACTGTCCCGGTTCTGACGTGTGGTGGGCCGCCCAAGACGGGGTGGCCCGTCTTGGGCAAGGGAAGGGTTGCCAGCGCAATCAGCGGTTGGGCGTGATGATGATCTCGACCCGGCGATTTTGGGCCCGCCCCGCCACAGTGGCATTGGTAGCGATCGGCTCTTCAAATCCGCGCCCCAAGACCCGGATGCGGGACGCGCTGGTGCCAAATGCCACAAGCTCGCTTGCGACTGCCATGGCTCGTTCTTCGCTGAGCTGCTTGTTGTAGGCCGCGGTACCGACGGTGTCGGTATGTCCGACCACCAGAACCGTGGAATTGGGGTGTTGGCGCAGGCTTTCGGACACCGCCCTGAGCGCGGGCCGAAAGCTTGGATCGACGGTGGATGAATCCGTGCGGAAGGTGACCGATTCCGGCAAGATCACACGGATATCCTGACCAGTGTTGGTGACGGCCACACCGGTGCCAGCCAAAGAGCGGCGCAGCTCGCGTTCCTGCGTTTCCATCTGTGCGCCGATGGCCCCGCCGATGGCAGCGCCGATGGCCCCGCCGATGACGGTGGATTGCGTGTCGCCGCCGATGATCTGGCCGGCCGCTGCACCTGTCAAACCTCCGATGATCGCGCCGGTGGCTGGTTGATTGGAGGTGCCATCGATATTTTCGCAGCCGCCCAAAGCGAAAGATGCTGCCAAAACTCCGGCTCCGATAAGTCTGTAATTGCTCATCTCGTGTCCTTTTCAAGAACGCGGCCACACCGGTACGACGGTGGCCCCTGCGCTGAAACAGGATCACGATGACATGTTTTCTTGGCCGCTATGCTGATCTGCGTCAGCATGGCGGAGTTCAACAGCCGTTCCATTGCGCGGGTTCGATGTAGAAGGTCGGCGTCGCGAAAAGCGCAGGCGCCTTACGTCGGGGCGTTTGCCTTGGATGGCGCGATTGGATGCAAGCCGATTGCGCCGCGCGGGCGGTGTCCATGCGCGGCACGTCAAAGGTCACGGGCGCGTCGCGCCTTGTCGGGGCGATGCGTTTCAAGGACATCCCCATCAGTTCGGATGCGTGAACAACGCAGCGACGGCGGCTTCAAGCAGATCGATCAGTCCTGACCATGGCACGGCGCGCGGTCAATCGCCGAGCTTGGCATGAACCTCATCGAGGTCGATGTCGCCCAAAGGCATCTTGTTGCCCGGATTGTCGAAATCGTAGCGGAACAGCGCAAAATCGCGGTGATAGATTTCATGCATCAGATGCATCGCCAGATCGTCGAAATAATCCTCGACCGGGTGTAGCCGCTTGGGCCCATGCCCCTCGCTTTCGTTGAAGCGCGGCACTTGCGCCAGATCGACTGGGTAGCGCGTGTCGATGCGATCGAGCACCTGCTGCATCCCGTCATTGAATTTTTCGGTCCAAAAGATGTGGTCATAGCGCCCGCCATTCACGATCAGCGTCGAGATATGGCCCGACATGGTCGACCAGTGGATGTCGGGTTCCATCGGGCGGCGCCAGCGGATGGTGTCGCGCACGAACAGCAAGAAGCGACGAAAGGATGCGATCTGGTCGAAATCCTGCTGGCCATCCGGCCCGCCCACCTCGATCCCGTACTTCTGGATCAAGACCGGCACCAGATTGCCACGATAGCGGTTCCCGTTGCGCTGGATGCCACAGATCTTGTCGAAAAAGCTAGAAAGTACGCGGGTATAGGGGTTTCGCACACAGGTGAAGGTAAATGATTTTCGGCCCTTCACATTCGCCTCGATCAGCGGTTGGCTTGCCGCCCGCGCCCATTTGTGCAGCCCATCGGTGGCATCATGGATGTCGCCTTGGAAATATGTGTTGTGGTCGGAATAGAACATGATCTGGCCGATGGTCGAACAGGCGCATTTGGGCACCACGCGGTAGACCATGCTTTCGCTTTCCGTCATCCAGGTTCCCGGAAACCCCATCGCCGCCCTCTCGTCTCTGTCTGCCTGTGGCACGCCACCATCACGAAGTGTGGGTGCATCTAAAGCAAAAAGATGAATACCTTCAACTTCCGTTAGGTGTTGCTATGACAAGACACGGGAAAGATTGTAACGAGGTATTTGCTGCATGGCCAAGATCGCCTTCATCTTGCTTTGCCACAAGGACGCGCCCGCCATCATCGCGCAGGCCGAGCGCCTGAGCGCGACGGGGGATTATGTGGCGATCCATTTCGATGCGCGCGCAGCCGCCACCGATTACGCCGCGATCACCCGGGCTTTGGCCGGCAATCCCCGCGTCGTCTTTGCCAAAAAGCGCGTCAGATGCGGATGGGGTGGCTGGAGCCTGGTGCGTGCCACACTCAACACGCTTGAGGTGGCCGTGCGCAGCTTTCCCGATGCGACGCATTTCTACACGCTCTCGGGCGATTGCCTGCCGGTGAAATCCGCCAGCTACGCGCATCGATTTCTTGATGCGGCCGATCGCGATTACATCGAGGCCTTCGATTTCTTCACCTCGGGTTGGATCAAGACAGGCCTTCGGGAAGAACGGCTGATCTATCGCCACTGGTTCAATGAACGCGACCAGAATTGGCTGTTTTACCAAAGCCTCAACCTGCAAAGGGCGCTGGGCCTGCGCCGTCGCATCCCTGCCGACATCGCGGTGCAGATCGGAAGCCAATGGTGGTGCCTGCGGCGGGGCACCATTGAAAAGATCCTCAAGTTTTGCCGCAAACGCCGCGATGTCGTGCGATTCTTTTCCACAACTTGGATCCCCGACGAGACGTTTTTCCAAACGCTGGTGCGCCATCTGGTGCCCGAACGCGAGATCGAATGCCGCACGCTGACGTTCAAGATGTTCAGCGATTACGGCATGCCCGTGACCTTTTACAACGACCACTACAGCTTTCTGATCAGCCAGAACTACCTGTTTGCGCGCAAGATCAGCCCAGAGGCCGCGCTGCTCAAGCAACGTCTGGGGGCCCTGTGGCAGGCTCCGTGCAGCGATGTCGTCACCGGTGGTGAGGGTGAAAAGCTGTACGCTTTCCTGACGGGGCGCGGGCGTGTGGGCGCCCGGTATGGGCCGCGCATCTGGGAAGACACAAGCACGCTTGGGCCCGATCGCAGACTGCTGATGATCGTGTGCAGGAAATGGCATGTGGCCAAACGTCTGCTGAGTTCCAGCGCAGAGCGGTTGAAGCTGCCGGGCGTTGAATATCTTTTTGACGAGGCGACATGCCCCATGCCCGATCTTGGCGGCATCGAGCGGAGCCTTGACAAGCGCAACCGCCACCGTCGCGCCTTGATGCGGATGCTGTTCGAATACCACAACACCGACAGGCTGATGATCTGTCTGGATCCGGGCAATATGGCTGCGCTACAGGATTTCCTGTCCGACAGGGCGGACGCGCGGGTGCTTGAACTGTGCTGCACATTTGACGATCAGTCCTTGGTGCGCCATGCCACCCGGCTCGGGCTGGCGACCGAGAACACACCGGCCGACGTGATCGCGCGCTTGCTGCCCAGCTTGCGCCAGGATTTGGCAATGCACGCCACCCGTATCCGCGATGCCGACCGTTCGCGCCACTGGTGCATCCGCCAAGACCGCCCCCTGGCCGAAAACGCGACTGTTCTGGCGGATTTTTTCGATATCGATCTGGACAGCGCGCAGCGGCTGTCGGAAACCCCATACCTGTTCGCAGACTGACGGGAGCCCGCCATGGCCTATGCCTACGATCCGCAAAATATCTTTGCCCGCATCCTGCGCGGCGAGATCCCCAATCGCACCGTGATGGAAACCGCCCACACGCTCGCCTTTGCCGATATCCATCCGCAAGCGCCCATTCACGTGTTGGTCATTCCCAAGGGGCCATATGTCTGCGCTGATCATTTCGCGCTTGCAGCCACTGACGCCGAGATCGTGGATTTCACCCGCGCCATCGGCCGTATCTGTGCCGATCTTGGCATCCAGCCCGGCGAAGGCGGGCAGGGCTTTCGCACCATCGCCAACGCAGGCGATGCCGCCGCACAAGAAGTGCCCCATTACCATGTGCATATCTTGTCGGGCCGTCCCTTGGGCCGGATGCTGCAACAGCCCGACTGAACGCTTGGGCCATGGTCTTGCCCGCGAAAGATCTTGCTGCCATATCCGCAATGCACATCGCAGCCGAGGACAAGATCATGCCCATCGCCCCGCCCGAAACCGAGATCGTCACCGCCACCCGTGTCGCCTGTGACGGCGGCGAGGGGGCGCTGGGTCATCCGCGGGTCTGGCTGTCGATCCCGGCCGATCGCGGCTGGGTCGAATGTGGCTATTGCGACAAGAAATTCATCCATGCTGATGTCGCCGACACGGCGCGCGCCGCGGATTGACCATGCTGCGGCGTTTGGTTCTGGGCTTTCGTCATGCGGTGATGGTCGTGGCGCTGGCGGTCGTGGCATTTCTGGCTGCCGCCGCGGTGGGCGGCCTGATCCCGGGTCGCACCGCCGACCTGCCTCAGGGCGATACGGTCGAGATCGCCTTGCTCTATGGCCCGATCCATGTCGATTTCCTGCTGCCCGCCACCGACGAGACGCGGGCGGGGATGGGCTTTGCCGCCGCGGCCGGGGTGCCGGTCGACCATCCCGATGTGCGACATGTTCTTGTCGGCTGGGGCGCGCGGGACTTCTACACCACCGCCGGAACCTATTCCGACATCACGGCCAGCGCGACGCTACGCGCGGTGACAGGCGACAGCGCGGTCCTGCGCATCGACGTGATCGGGGCCTTTCAGGCCGGTTTCGATCCACCCCGCCTGCGTCTGTCGCAGGCACAATATGCCGCCCTGCTCGAGGCCATCGCCGCGAGCGCCTTGGGTCCGCCGATCCCTGGCGCGGGCTTTACCGGCACCGACGGATTTGTCGAGGCGGAAGGTCGCTTTCACCTTTTTCGTACCTGCAACACCTGGGTCTCGCGCATGCTGCGCGCCGCCGGCGTCCCGGCGGGCCTCTGGACGCCGACGCCCTTCGCGGTGCGTCTGGGCCTGTGGCGGGCGGAAACCCTTGGCTGAAAACCGGGGTCGCGGCGGGCGCGCCGGCGCGCTAGAATAGGCCCGGACGAAACCGGAACGGGGGAGCGCGCGACCATGGCATTTGGCAAGGGACATCACCTGCATCTGGTCGACGGCTCGGCCTTTATCTTTCGCGCCTTTCATGCGTTGCCGCCGCTGACGCGCAAATCCGATGGCTTGCCCATCGGGGCGGTGGCGGGGTTTTGCAACATGATCCACCGCATGATCGAGGCCAATACCGGCCCCGACGCGCCGACCCACGCGGCGGTGGTGTTCGACAAGGGCAGCCATACCTTCCGAAACGACATGTATGATCTCTACAAGGCCAACCGAGAGGCCATGCCCGAGGATCTGCGACCGCAGATGCCGCTGACGCGCGACGCCACACGCGCCTTCAACCTTGCCTGTCTGGAGCTTGAGAATTACGAGGCCGATGACATCATCGCCACGCTTGCCCGCCTTGCGCGCGAGGCGGGGGGTCGGTGCACCATCATCAGTTCGGACAAGGATCTGATGCAGCTGGTGGGCGGGGGCGTCGAGATGTTTGACGCCATGAAGAACCAACGCATCGATGCCGACGGGGTCGAGGCCAAATTCGGTGTGCGCCCCGAGCGTGTCGTCGACGTTCAGGCGCTGTCGGGCGACAGCGTCGACAACATTCCCGGCGCGCCCGGCATCGGGATCAAGACGGCGGCACTCTTGATCACTGAATTCGGCGATCTGGAAACGCTTCTGGACCGGGCCCATGAGATCCCCCAGCCCAAGCGTCGCCAGACCCTGATCGATTTCGCCGACCAGATTCGCCTGTCCAAGCGGCTTGTCACGCTCGATGACCGCACGCCCATCGATGTCACGCTCGAGGATCTTGAGGTCAGGCAACCCGATCCCGAGGTGCTGCTTGCCTTTCTGAGCAAGATGGAATTCCGCAGCCTGACCAAGCGGATCGCCGATGGCCTGGGGGTCGCCCCACCCGCCATGCCCGACACCGACCCGCGCGGTGCCGATCCGGTGGATCGGGACGCGCCCGCCATGCCGCCCATCGACCGCGCCCGCTATCAGCTTGTGCGCGACGCCGATGCCTTGGCCGCATGGATCGCGCGCGCGCAGGCCGTGGGGGCTGTCGCCATCGACACAGAGACCACCGGGCTTGATGAAATGACCGCCGATCTGGTGGGCGTTTCGCTGTCTTGTGGTCCGGAAGCGGCCTGTTACATCCCGCTCACCCATCGCGCCGAAGGCGGCGAGGGGCTGTTTGGTTCGAATGCGCTGGCGCAAGGGCAGATGCCGCTTGATGCGGCGCTCGCGATGCTCAAGCCGATGCTGGAAGATCCCGGCGTTCTCAAGATCTTGCAGAACGCGAAATATGACGTGAAAATCCTGGCCCGCTACGGGATCGATGTGGCGCCCATCGATGACACGATGCTGATGTCCTATGCGCTGAATGCGGGGTTGCATGGGCACGGCATGGATGCGCTGTCCGAACGCTATCTGGGCCACAACCCCATCCCGATCAAGGATCTGATCGGTTCGGGCAAATCCCAGATCACCTTTGACCGTGTGCCGATCGATGCGGCCGCCCCCTATGCCGCCGAAGACGCCGATGTGACATGGCGGCTGTGGCATGTGTTCAAGCCGCAACTGCACCGCGCCCGTGTCACCACTGTCTACGAGACGATGGAGCGCCCGCTCGTGCCGGTTCTGGCGCGGATGGAAATGGCGGGCATCAAGGTCGACCGCGATGTGCTGAGCCGCATGTCCAACGCCTTCGCCCAGAAGATGGCCGGGCTCGAGGCGGAATTGCACGGGTTGGCGGGCCATCCCTTCAACGTGCAATCGCCCGCGCAAGTTGGCCAGATCCTGTTCGAGGAGATGGGGCTTGAGGGCGGCGAAAGAACCAAGACGGGCCAATGGTCCACCCCCGCCGAGGTGCTGGAGGATCTGGCCGCCACCCATGAGTTTGCCGCCCGCGTGCTGGATTATCGCCAGATCCAGAAGCTCAAATCCACCTATACCGATGCGTTGCAAGACCATATCAACCCCGACACGGGCCGGGTGCATACATCCTATGTGATTGCGGGCGCCAATACCGGGCGGCTGGCCTCGACCGATCCGAACCTGCAAAACATTCCCGTGCGCACCGAAGATGGCCGCCGCATCCGCGAAGCCTTTGTGGCCGACAAGGGCAAGGTTCTGGTCAGTCTTGATTATTCCCAGATCGAATTGCGCATTCTGGCCCATATCGCGGGGATTGACGCGCTGAAACAGGCCTTCCGCGAGGGGCAGGATATTCACGCCGCCACCGCGTCCGAGATGTTCGGCGTGCCCTTGGACCAGATGACGCCCGATGTGCGCCGTCAGGCCAAGGCGATCAATTTCGGCGTGATCTACGGCATCTCCGGCTTTGGCCTGGCGCGCAATCTGCGCATCCCGCGCGCCGAGGCGCAGGGCTTTATCGACCGCTATTTCGAACGCTTCCCCGGCATCCGTGCCTATATGGATGCAACCAAGGCTTTCGCCAAGACGAATGGCCATGTGCAGACGCTTTTCGGCCGCAAGATCCACACCCCCGAGATCAACGCCAAGGGCCCCGGCGCGGGCTTTGCCGCGCGCGCCGCGATCAACGCGCCCATTCAGGGCACGGCCGCCGACATCATCCGCCGCGCGATGATCAAGATGGATGCCGCCATCGCGGATCTACCCGCCCGCATGCTGTTGCAGGTGCATGACGAATTGCTGTTCGAGGTGGATGAGGGCGCCGCCGATGCCCTGATCGCGCGCGCGCGTGACGTGATGGAGGGTGCAGCCCTGCCCGCCGTGCATCTTGATGTGCCCATCGTGGTCGATGCGGGGCAGGGGGCGAATTGGGCGGTGGCGCATTGAGCCGCCCCCGCCCGCGCGCCAGATCGGCCATGCCGCGCAGCCAGACGCGGCTTGTCGCCTTCAACAAGCCGATGGATGTGCTGAGCCAGTTCACCGATGACGGGCATTGGCCGGGGCTGAAACGCTTTCTCGACATGCCGGGGATGTATCCGGCGGGCCGGCTTGACCGTGACAGCGAGGGGCTGTTGCTGCTCACCAATGACGGCATCTTGCAAGCGCGGCTGACAGACCCCAAATCGGCCACGCCCAAGACCTATGTCGCGCTGGTCGAAGGCACGCCCACCCCCGAGGCGCTGGCCGCCTTGCGCAAGGGCGTTGCGCTGAATGATGGCCCGACACGACCCGCCAAGGTCGATCAGGTGGCAGAGCCGGATTGGCTTTGGCCGCGTGATCCGCCGGTGCGGTTCCGGCTGAATGTGCCCGAGGCTTGGCTGAACCTGACCATCACCGAAGGCCGCAATCGACAGGTCCGGCGCATGTGCGCCCATGTGGGCCTGCCGGTCTTGCGGCTGATCCGCTGGTCGGTGGGCGATCACACGCTTGAGGGGCTTGCCCCCGGCACATGGAAGGCGCTGCAACCCTGACGCGATGTCTTGGCATGCTACCGCATTCTTATAGAATAATGATATGTCAGGCGCCAACATGCGACGGGGCCGCCAATGCATGCATCGCGGCCCCGTGCTTTCGCGGAACCGCTCCTCCCCGGCGCCGCAATTGTTTCTTATGCAAGCATTGCCATGGGATTCTCGAGATTGTCAACAATGGCTTGCAAAAGCGCGGCCCCAAGCGCGCCGTCGATGACCCGGTGATCGACCGACAGCGTGACCGACATGACAGTCGCAACCGTCAGCCCGCCATCGGCGCCCACAACAGGTTTCCTGACGCCCGCACCGACGGCCAGGATCGCCCCATGGGGCGGGTTGATCACCGCGTCGAAATTGTCGATGCCATACATGCCCAGATTGCTGATCGCGAAGGTGCCGCCGACATATTCATGCGGCGCCAGCTTGCGGTCGCGGGCGCGGGTGGCCAGATCCTTCATCTCGGCCGACAGCGCCGACAGGCTCTTTTGCTCGGCATCCTTGAGCACCGGCGTGAAGAGCCCACCATCGACCGCCACCGCCACCGCCACATCCGAGGGCTTGAGCCGCAGCATCCGGTCACCCGCCCAGACCGAATTGGCGGCGGGCACCTGTTGCAGGGCCAGCGCACAGGCCTTGATGATGAAATCATTGACCGACAGCTTCACGCCACGGCTTTCCAGCTGTTTGTTGAGTTGCCCGCGAAAGGCCATCAGCGCGTCAAGCCGGATATCGCGGCGCAGATAGAAATGCGGGATGGTCTGCTTGGCCTCGGTCAGCCGTGCGGCAACCGTCTTGCGCATGCCGTCAAGCTTGACCTCCTCATAGGCGCGGCCCTCATACATGCGCATGACCTGTGCAGCATCGGGGCCGGTGGGCATCGCGGTTGCGGCTTTCGCAGCGGGTGCCGGGGCAGGGGCAGGGGCGGCAACCGTGGCTGTGGCGTTGGCCATGGCTATCGGCGCGGCGCTGGCCGTGGCACCCGCGACATCGGCCTTGACGATGCGGCCATGCGGGCCCGAGCCCTGGATCGTGCTCAGATCGATGCCCTTGTCGGCGGCGATGCGGCGGGCAAGCGGCGAGGCGAAAACACGGGTGCCGTCGGCTGCCTTGGGTGCGGCAGGGGCGGGGCTGGCTGCGGCTTGCGCCGGGGCGCTTGCGGCTGTCGCGGTGGGGGCCGTCGCTTTCGCAGGGGCAGGGGCCGCATCGGCGGCAGTTTCGCCATCGGCCAGCAGTACGGCGATGGGGGCGTTCACCTTGACCCCTTCGGTACCCGCGGGGATCACGATCTTGCCGATCACCCCATCATCCACCGCTTCGAATTCCATCGTCGCCTTGTCGGTTTCGATCTCGGCGATGATGTCGCCGGATTTGACGCTATCGCCCTCTTTCACCAGCCATTTGGCCAGCGTGCCTTCCTCCATCGTGGGGGAAAGGGCGGGCATCAGAATTTCGATGGGCATGATCCGCGCTCCTCAGCGATAGGTGACTTGGCGCGCGGCCGCGACGACCTCGGCGGTGGTGACAAGGGCCAGCTTTTCCAGATTGGCCGCATAGGGCATCGGCACATCCTTGCCCGTGCAGTTGATCACCGGCGCGTCCAGATGATCAAAGGCGTTTTGCATGATCCATGCGCCCAGATGATTGCCGACCGATGCGACGGGAAAGCCTTCCTCGATCGTCACGCAGCGGTTGGTCTTTTTGACCGAGGCGAGGATCGTGTCGTAATCAAGCGGGCGCAGCGTGCGCAGATCGATCACCTCGGCGCTGATGCCTTCGGCGGCCAGCTTTTCGGCCGCTTCAAGCGTATAGGTCATGCCGATGCCCCAGCTGATCAGCGTGACATCGCTGCCCTCGCGCCAGATGCGGGCCTTGCCGAAGGGGATGGTGAAATCCGCCACATCCGGCACGTCGAAGGACCGGCCATAGAGGATCTCGTTTTCCAGAAAGATCACCGGGTTGGGATCGCGGATGGCGGTTTTCAACAGGCCCTTGGCGTCAGCCGCCGAATAGGGCTGGACCACTTTCAGGCCGGGAATATGGGCATACCACGCCGCGAAATCCTGACTGTGCTGGGCGCCCACGCGGGCGGCGGCACCGTTGGGCCCGCGAAACACCATCGGCGCGCCCATCTGGCCGCCCGACATGTAAAGCGTCTTGGCCGCCGAATTGATCACATGGTCGATGGCCTGCATCGAAAAGTTGAAGGTCATGAATTCGACGATCGGCCGGAGCCCGCCAAAGGCCGCGCCCACCCCGATACCGGCAAAGCCATGTTCGGTGATGGGCGTGTCGATCACGCGCTTGGGCCCGAATTCATCCAGCAACCCTTGGGTCACCTTGTAGGCGCCCTGATATTCCGCGACCTCCTCGCCCATCACGAACACGGTCGGATCGGCGCGCATTTCTTCGGCCATGGCGTCGCGAAGTGCTTCGCGCACGGTCTGGGTTTTCATCTTGGTTCCCGCGGGCCAATCGGGGCTGCGATCCACCGGTGTCGCCACGGGTGCTGCCGCTGTCGCGGGGGTGGTGGTGGCTTGCGGGGCTGCTGCGGCGGCGGGGGCAGGGGCTGCCATCGTCTCGCCTGCCTCGCCCAGAATCGCGATGGCGGTGTTGACCTTGACCCCTTCGGTGCCCGCGGGGATCAGGATCTTGCCGATCACCCCTTCGTCGACCGCTTCGAATTCCATCGTCGCCTTGTCGGTTTCGATCTCGGCGATGATATCACCCGCCTTGACCGTGTCACCTTCCTTGACCAGCCATTTGGCCAGCGTGCCTTCCTCCATCGTGGGCGAGAGGGCGGGCATCAGAATTTCGGTTGCCATGGTTTGATCGTCCTCTCAGGCGTAGATATCGGTCCAAAGATCCGCGAGCGGCGGCTCGGGGCTTTCTTTGGAAAATTCGGCGGCTTCGTTGACGATATCCTTGATTTCCTTGTCGATCTTTTTCAGATCCTCCTCAGAGGCATGGCCCCCCGTCAACAACATCTGGCGCACCTGTTCGATGGCGTCGCGCTTTTCGCGCATTTCCTGCACCTCTTCGCGGGTGCGGTATTTCGCGGGGTCCGACATGGAATGGCCGCGATAGCGATAGGTCATCACCTCGAGGATATAGGGGCCCTTGCCCGCGCGGCAGTGCGCCACCGCGCGTTCGCCCGCATCCTTGACCGCCAGCACATCCATGCCGTTCACCTCTTCGCCGGCGATGCCATACGCCTCGCCGCGTTTCCACAGCGCGGGCGATTTCGTGGCGCGTTTCACGGCGGTTCCCATGGCGTATTGGTTGTTTTCGATCACGAAGATGACCGGCAGATCCCAAAGCTGCGCCATGTTGTAGGTCTCATAAACCTGGCCCTGATTGGCCGCGCCATCCCCGAAATAGGTAAAGGTCACCCGGTCATTGCCCAGATATTTGTCGGCAAATGCCAGCCCCGCGCCGATCGGCACCTGTGCGCCCACGATGCCATGCCCGCCATAGAAATGCTTTTCCTTGGAGAACATGTGCATCGAGCCGCCCTTGCCCTTGGAATAGCCGCCGATGCGCCCGGTCAGTTCGGCCATCACCCCCTTGGGGTCCATCCCGCAGGCCAGCATGTGCCCATGGTCGCGGTAGGAGGTGACGCGCTTGTCACCTTCGGAGGCCGCAGCCTCGAGGCCCACAACCACGGCTTCCTGCCCGATATAGAGATGGCAGAACCCGCCGATCAGCCCCATGCCGTAAAGCTGGCCCGCCTTTTCCTCGAAGCGGCGGATCAGAAGCATTTCGCGGTAGTAGCGCTTGAGATCCTCGGCCGACACATTGGGTGTGGCAGCCTCGGGTTTTGCCGCGGTCTTGCGTGGTGGCATGCGGGTCATCCTCCCCCGGGTCACAAAGATAGTTTAACGTTAAACAGTTCCCTAGCACAGGCAACCCCCGATTGCACCCGGCAATCCTGACGCAGGGGGTTGCACTGGGCGCAAAGCTGCCGTTCGCGCCGGGTGGCGGGGTCCGGGATGCGTTTGTCGGGA
>NZ_CALAHQ010000009.1 GCF_937892565.1 uncultured Roseicyclus sp.
TCCCGCCCCACCGCCCCACCGCGCCGTCGTCGCGCAGGATGTCGATCAGGGGCACATGGCGTCCGGCAAAGCGGCCCGCGCCGCACAGGAAGACGTGGCCGGGGGTGACGCCGGTGCCGCCTGTCGGCCCACGATATCCGGGAACGCTCGCAATGATCCGGGCCGTGACTGCACCGTGAAGGGCGGTTTCCTTGTGATAAAGCATGCGCCTGGTCCGGATCATGTCGGCCCGGGCATCCAGCAAGGCCAGATGGTCCTGCGGTAAGGGCGCGACCCTCATATGGGGTGAAATTGTCACGCGATTTAACAGGTTCACCGGGGCACCCATACAATGGCCTTACGTGCAGCCTTGCACGCTCAGGGCATGGGTTCAATCCTTGCCTGTTCGGCCCACTGGCCTTTTGTCGGACCAGCCATTGCAAGCCGCGCCCGCCATGTTCGGGCGCCAGCGTTACCCGGGGTTGATGCAGGCAACATAATGCCCGGCCGCCACCTCGTTCAGCGGTGGCACAACCTGTGCGCAGTCCGAGATCGCACGCGGACAGCGTGTGCGAAACACGCAGCCCGACGGCGGATCGATGGGCGAGGGGATATCGCCCTTGAGAAGCACCCGCTCACGTCGGCGCCCGGGTTCGGGGATCGGCACAGCCGACAGCAGCGCCTTGGTATAGGGATGGACCGGCATGCTGTAGAGCCGTCTTGACGGCGCCACCTCCATGATGCGGCCCAGATACATCACGATCACCCGGTCGCAGATGTGTTCCACCACGGCAAGGTCGTGGGCGATGAACAACATGGTCAGGTCGAACTGGTGCTTGAGGTCATCGAGCAGATTGATCACCTGCGCCTGGATCGACACGTCGAGCGCAGAGACGGGTTCGTCTGCCACCACGAATTCGGGATCGACAGCGAGGGCCCGGGCAATCCCGATCCTTTGGCGTTGTCCGCCGGAAAATTCGTGTGGAAACCGGTCAAGATAGTCGGCCGATAATCCGACCTGTTCCAGAAGTTGCACGATCCGGTCTTCCCGGTCCTCTGGCTTGCCGATGTTGTGCAGCGCAAGCGCGTGGCCGATCAAGGTGCGGATCTTTTCACGCGGATTGAGGCTTGCGTAGGGGTCTTGAAAAATGATCTGCATGCGCTTGCGAAACCGGCGCATCCCTTGCCGGTCGAGCCCGGTTATGTCTGTGCCGCCAAAGCGGACCTTGCCGCTGGTGGGTTCTTCGAGCCTGAGAAGCGTTCGGCCCACGGTGGTCTTGCCGGATCCGGATTCGCCGACAAGACCGACGACCTCGCCCCGGTCGATCGTGAAGCTTACCCCGTTCACGGCCTTGACCTGATTGACGACACGGTTCAGCACGCCCCCCCGGATCGGGAAGAACTTTGTCAGATCCTCTACCTCCAGCAAGCTGCGTTCGGCGCCAGCCGGGATCATCGCTTGAGCGGGTTCGAACGCGGTCATGCGGGGGCCCTTTCGGTAAGGTCGATCTCGGCCGCGCGGAAGCAGCGGGCGGCATGACCCGTGGCGACAGGGGCAAGCGCTGGTTCGCTGTCCCGGCAGAGGTCGCGCGCATGCGCGCAGCGCGGCGCAAAGCGGCACCCCTGTGGCAGGCGGGTGAGCGAGGGAACTTGCCCGGGGATGGTTGTAAGGCGCACCTTGCGCTCCGAGGCACCCAACCGGGGGATCGATCCCATCAGGCCCGCAGTATAGGGCATCCGGGGATTGGCAAAGATGTCGGCCACTGGCCCGGTTTCCACGGCTTGTGCGGCATACATGACAAGCACGCGGTCAGCCACCTCTGCCACGACACCCAGATCATGGGTGATGAAGATGATCGCCATGCCCAGCTGGCGCTGGAGGTCTTTCATCAGTTCAAGAATTTGCGCCTGAATGGTCACATCGAGTGCGGTCGTCGGTTCGTCTGCGATCAAAAGCGCAGGGCGGCACGACAGCGCCATGGCGATCATGGCGCGCTGGCGCATCCCCCCCGACATCTGGTGGGGATAGTTCGCGGCGCGCTTGCGCGGCTCTGGAATGCCGACCAGTGCCAGCATCTCGACCGCCCTTTCAAGACCTTTGGATCGGCTTATGCCTTCGTGGCGGATCACCGTCTCCGATATCTGGTCACCGATGGTATGAACGGGATTGAGCGAGGTCATCGGCTCCTGAAAGATCATGCCGATTTCCTGCCCGCGGATCGCCCGCATCTCGCGCTCGGACAGCGTTGCAAGGTCACGGCCCCGGAACATGATCCGTCCGCCGGTGATCTTGCCTGTCGCCGCTGGCAGAAGGCGCATGATGGAAAGAGACGTCACCGACTTTCCCGACCCGCTTTCGCCGACGATCGCCAGCGTCTCACCCGGGAAGACATCAAAGCTGACGCCATCGACCGCCCGGACCTGATTGCGGCGGCCAAGGGTGAAGGTTGTCTGAAGGTCATGGACGGAAAGAAGCGGCTCGGTCATCGAGGGTCCTCCGGGTTGACGAAGCGCCCGCTGCCGGGGGGCGCAATGATGGCGGCACCATCCCAGATGGTGGCCCCCCTCAGGATCGTACGCAGGATGCGGCCTTGGTAGCGGTGCCCATCCGTCAGCCGGCTGATCGCGCGCGCGTTGGTCAAAAGCGTGCTCTGGGTGATATGCGTTTGTGCGCCCATGTCGACGATGATGATGTCCGCATCGGCCCCGGCCGCAAGCCGACCCTTGGACGGAAGGCGAAAGCGTGCGGCGGCGTTCCCCGACAAGAGCGCAAATGCCCGCTCCATGGTCGTTTTGCCTGTTGCAACCGCATCCAGCAAAGTCGGCACAAGTGTCTCAAGACCAGGATGACCCGGGGGTGCGCTCAGAAAGTCGCCGTCCTTTGCCAGCTTTTCCTCGGGCGCAAATGCGGCATGGTCCGTGGTGACATGCTTGAGCGTGCCATCGGCCAATGCCTCCCACAAGGCAGCGCGGTCGGCCTCATGGCGGATCGGCGGGTTGATCTTGGCACTGACACCCGCGCGCGCAACGTCCGCCTCGGTGAAGGAAAGGTAATGTGGACAGGTCTCGGCGCTGAAATCGGACGAGCCTGAAAAGCGGCGCAGCACGTCAACTGTCAACCCCGAGGTCACATGCGCGATATGGAGGCGCGCGCCGGCGATCATGTTCATGGCAAGCAGCGATGCGACTGCAGCGGCCTCTGCCTCGGGTGGGCGCGCCAGCCCGTGCGTTCGGGCGTCGGCCTTGTCAAGCGCCGTGGCCCGGACAGCGGCCTGGGCAATGAGCGCGTCGTTCTCGGCATGAACGAACACGGTCAGCCCGGCTTTTGCCGCAAGCCGCAACACCGTCATCTGCGCATCTGTGTCGGGCCATGCCAGCCCTGCGAATTCTCTGTCGCGATCGGGGGGGGAGGCGGTCGTGAAGATCTTGAGCGCGATGACACCCGCGTCGCGAAGCGCGAAAAAGGCGGCTTCGGTCAGATCCACGGGGGCCGCGAACATCGCAAAGTCGGTCAGCGCGCGGGGCGCGAAATGGTCGCGCCGCATCACCACGCGCTCTGGCGAATTGCAGCACGGATCGGTGATCGGCATCTCGAACACTGTGGTGATGCCGCCCTTTGCCGCCGCGCCGGTTTCCGATTCCACGCTGCCCCGGTTCGGGTAGGCGGGGCTTCGGATATGGCAGTGTATGTCGATGGCCCCGGGCAGGATGTGCGCCCCTTGGGCATTCACCGTTTCGCGCGCGACCGCTTCCGCCTCGGGCGGCAGGATCGCGACAATCCTCCCCCCCGCTACCGCAACGGTGCCGGGGCGCAGGCCTGTTGGTGTCAGGACCTGCCCCCCCCGGATCACAAGGTCCAACGTCATTTCAAACCCAGTTCGGTCAGCGCCTCGGCCACCCCGTCGAGATGCGTCAGGTGCATGGATGCATAGTTCGGGGCCAGCACGATGCCGTGCCCGCCTGCGCGATAGGTGGCCATGACCGACCGATAGGCGATGTCCTTGGTCATTTTTGCGGTGTCGGGGCGCGACCGGGGCGCATCCACCCCGATGCCCATGTAAACCTTTGCCCGGCCTTCTACCCCCCGGACCGCATCGGCGCATTGCCCGGCCACATAGGTATCGGGATCCATGCCCGCACCCACCAGTGCCTCCCAGGGTGCTTCGGTCAGCCCGAGGATGCGAAACAGCGCGGCCGTTGCCTCGCCGGGTTCGAAGTCACGCAAGATCGTCTGGCGGAAAAAGCCCAGCTCCTTGGCCCAGACTTCGCCTGCCTGATGCTGATAGGTGATGGGCTTGACGAAATCGGCGTAGTTCGTCTGCTCCGCCCATGGCCATTGCGCGCGGCGGAAGATGTTGAAATGGTTGCGGTTCCAGACGTTGAGCCCAAAGGGCATCTTGGGCTTGCACCACTTCACGAGGCCATAGAGCTCGCGGTCGAGGTCCTTGTTGCGTTCCAGCCAGAACTTCTCCCACACCAGCATTTCCGGGTTGGCCAAGAGCGTCCGCAGAAAGGTGACAAAGGCGCCATCGGCAAAGCTTTTGCCGGCTGCCGCCTCCTGCATGAAGTCGTACATCGCAAGGCAGGCACGGCGGCAGGCCTCCACATCGATACCGCGCGCTTGCGCTTCGGCGCGGGCGGGTGCCGAGAAATCGCCGGGACAGCCGCCCTGGATCAGCGTATCAAGCGGCGAGTTCCTTTCGTTGCACCACATCAGCCCGTCGATGTCGTGATTGCGCACCTGATCCTCGATCATCGAATGGATCCAACTCCGGTAGCCGGGGTTCGACGTCGATGGCTCACCCGACAGCCGCCCCATCGCGTCGACGTCCATCGCCTGCGGCAGGGTGGGGATTTCCACCGCAGCGGCCGAGCCGTGGCCTGCGTATTTGAAGAAGGGCTCCATCAATTCGACATAGACCTTCATTCCGCGGGCATGCGCGGCGGGAACCACCATCTTGAGGATGTCCTTTCCCGCGAATTCGGCATCGCGCGAACGGTAATCGGCCATGAAGGTATCGCGGTAAAAGCGCGGGTCGGGGTCGAAATAGGCCCCGCCCCGCATCTGATAGGGTTCCGGCACGCCATGGTCGGGCCAGCCGTCCAGCGCATGGCTGATCGATCGGCCGGATTTGAGGCCAAGCCACGACACCGTGCCCAGCATCAGCACATTGACGCCCACCCGGTGCTGGAGCGTGTCCAGCACCGCTTCGACGCCTTCGTCCACGAATGAAATCGGGCTGATCTGGATACCTGCGAATTTTTCGGCGCGATCGGGGCGGTTCATGCGGTCGCCCTCGCGCTTTGTGCAAACGCCGCTATGCGCGCCATCGCGACCTTGATCCGCTCGAGCGGCTGAAGATAGCTGATGCGGATATAGTCAGTCGACGTGTCGCCGAACATCGTGCCGGGAAACACCATCACGCCGGTTTCCTTCAGTAGCCGTTCACAGAATTCCGGCGCGGCAAGACCCGAGGATGACACATTGGTATAGACGTAGAATGCCCCGCCCGGGTGGCCATAGGTGAAACCGGCGTCCGTCAGCGCGGGCATCAGCCACGCACGGCGTTGGGCGTATTCGTCGAGCATGGCATGAAGCGCATCCTGCGGACCGGTCAGCGCAGCCAGCGCGGCATGCTGGCTGACGGTGCAGGTGTTGATCGACAGCGTGTGGCGCGGCTCGGTCACTTTTTCCACGAAATCGAGCGGCGCGGCGAGGTAGCCCACCCGCCACCCCGTCATCGCATATGTCTTGGAAAAGCCGTTCAGCGTGATCGTGCGCTCTTTCATTCCCGGCAGCGTGGCGATCGAGAGATGTTCGTTCGGCGCGTAAAGCATCCTTGCGTAGATTTCGTCGGCGATGATCACGATGTCGTGGCGCAGCGCGATTTCGGCGATGGCGCGGATCGCGGCAGGCGGCGTGACCGCGCCCGTCGGGTTGTTGGGCGAGACCAGCACGAACATGCGCGTCCGCGGCGTGATGCGGGCCTCGATCTCGGCCGGGTCGAGCGCAAAGTCGTTTGCCTCAAAGGTCGGTACGGGCACGGGGATGCCGCCGCACAGATGCACCGCAGTGTCATAGGTGGTGAAGCGCGGCGAGGTGATCAGCACTTCGTCGCCCGGCGCCACCAGCGCCAACATCGTGAGCATGATCGATTCCTGCACGCCCGCCGTCACCACGATCTCGCCCGCGCTATAATCCAGCCCGCACGATGCCTTGAGGTCGTCAGCGATCGCCTGCCGCAATTCGGGAAGGCCGGTCGGCCCCGTGTAGTGATGCGCGTTGGCGTCAAGCGCGGCCTTGGCCGCCGCGACGATATGGTGGGGCGTATGAAAATCAGGATCGCCCCTGCCTAGGGCGATCACGTCTTTCATACCCCCGGCGATCCCCAGCATGCGGGACCGGAAACTGCCGTCTTCCTCGACGATGCGGGGGGCCAGGCGTTGGGTCAACAGGCTCATCCGTGCATCCTTTTTCCGGCGACATAGGTCATGCGGACCCGCTCGAGCGCAAAGAGATCGTGATCGGGGTTTCCGTCCACGACGATCAGATCGGCGGCCTTGCCAACCTCGAGCGTTCCTATCAGGTGGTCCATCTTGGAAATGCGCGCTGCGCGGATGGTGATCGAGGCCAGCGCATCCATGTTGTCGCGACACACGCCCACCTTGACCATATGCGCAAGCTCGGGGGCCACGACGTCATGTTCCACCGCCGGCGATCCGGCATCGGTGCCAAACACGATCGGCACGCCGCGCTCGGCCGCTTTCTTCAGCCCGGCATAGCGTGAGGGGTCGGCCACGGCCTTGATCCGTTCTTCGATCTTCCATTCCGGGATGCCGAAGCGGCGGGCGATATCGGGCTGTGATTGCTGCACCAGGGGCGCAAATGTCGTGACGATGGGCAGCCCCTTTTCCAACAGAAGGTCGATGGTGCTGTCGGACATGCTTCCGCCATGCTCGATACAGTCCACCCCCGCCGCAGCCACCCGCGCGATGCAGGCATCATAGGTCGCATGCGCCGTAACCGGCAGGCGGTTGCGGTGCGCCTCGTCGATGATGGCGTGCAATTCCTCGTCGGTGAATTCCAGCGTGTCATGGCAGGCCATGATCTTGATCAGATCCGCGCCGCCCTTGACCTGTTCGCGCACCGCGCGGCGCATCTCGTCCGCGCCGCTGGCCTCGCGGCAGACCCAATAGGTGTGCCCCCCCGTCTGGATGATGGCAGCGCCACAAACCTTTAGCCGCGGACCCGGAAAGATGCCCTGTTCGACCGCCTGCTTCGAGAAAAGATTCATGTCGTGAAAGCCCAGATCGCGGACCATCGTGATCCCCGCCCGCAGGGATTTCAGCATGTTTCCCGCAGCCTTGAAGGCGCTGATGGGCTTTGGATCGTCCATCGACTGACGGGCAAGATCGTGGATGCCGTCCCAGTTGAGATGCGCATGGCTGTTGATCATACCCGGCATGATCGTGCCGCCCGTTTGTGTCACCGCACCCTGTGGCATGTCCTTGCCGGAACCGACCGCCACGATCTTTCCGCCCGCGATGTGGACAAAACCGTCCTCAAAGACCTGACCGGCCATTGTAAGGACCCGCCCCGCAAGGATCCGGTCCTCCTGCGGAAGGTCGAACATCGGCTTGGTAATCTTTTGGTAACGCCAGGCGGCTGGTTCGGGCATCTCGGGCTCCTCAGGTGGACAGGACGCGGGTGTGTATCGGGTGGTCCGATTGGAAGCGGCTTGCGGTCTGCACGCCCAGATCGGTGACGATCAGTGTCTCGATGGTGCGCCAGCCGTCGATCCCCGCACGATAGACGCCGGGTTCGCAGGAAAACACCATTCCGGCTGCGGCAGGGGTCGGGTCGCCCGGCGAAAGCCATGGTGCCTCGTGCCCCTCGACCCCCATGCCGTGGCCGATGCGATGACGGATCGCATCGCTCAAGCCCGCCGCGCGGATCGGGCCGAGTGCGGCGTCGTTGACCCGCTGGCACGGCGCGCGGGCGGTGAGCGCACCGATACAGGCGGTGTTGGCGTCGGCCATAGCCTGCATCACCTTGGTCTGTTCAGCCGAGATGCCCCCCACCACCAGCGTCACGCCGCTTTCGGCGTGGTAGCCGCCCAGATGGCAGCCGATCCCGGCGATCACCGGCTCTCCGGGTTGCGGGACGCGGGGCAAGACCGTGCCATGCGGCAGGGCGGCACGGGGGCCGGAATGGACAGATGCCGTAATTCCCGTCTTGGTGCCCGCAAAGGCCGCGCCGTGGTTGCGGGTCAGGGCGGCGCGCGCGTGGCCCGTGGCGTCGGCCATCAGATCAAGCTCGGTCGCACCTTGTGTGATCATGTCGCCGCCGACCGCGAACAGGCGTTCCAGCACCATGTCGGCATAAAGTGCGGCTTGCCGGATCAGCGCCAGTTCCGGGGCATGCTTGACCACCCGTTCGGGCAGGCAATGGTCCGTCAGGTCAAGCCGCGCCACGTCAGCCTGAACCTGTGCCAGTAGGCGCGCCTCCAATGCATCGATGCCCAACCGTCGGGCGCGTGTTTCGCGCACCATCCAAAGCACGGGCGGCATATCGCCGGGATATTCGGGATAGGTCGCCACGCGCACGCCGGGCACGGTCTGGGCGTTTTCCAGTTCCAGATGGGGCACCATCAGCACCGGGTCGCCATCGACCGGCAGCCACAGACCCATGGGCCGCTCGTTGACCGAAAACATCCAGCCCGTCGCATAGGCAAGGTTGCCCGGCGCCAGCAGCAAAAGCCCGTCCAACCCCGCCGCCTGTGCCCGTCCGCGCAGACGGTCGCGCACCATGGCGCGAAAGGCTGACGAAAGGGGGGCAAGGGCCGGGGTCATAACACGCTGTCCGACCATGGGCCGACAATGGCGATTTGCTCGGCGATCCCAAGCTCGGTCTGCAAGGCCAGAAGATCGGCCAGCACACCATTTTCCAGTGGCACGCCTGTCTTCGACTTGCGCGCGGCGCGGCGCGCCTCCTGTTCGCCGGGAAGCAGGATTTCAGAGAAGCCGGGGCGCAGCGCACGCGATTTCATCATGCCTGCGAATTCATCCATCCGGGCGCGAAACACGTCCAGCCCCATGAACCATTCGATATCGATGGCCGTCAGGGTATGGGAGACGTCCAGTTTCGCGGGGTCGGCATAGGGCACAAGGCCAAACCCCCCGCCGCCGATCACGCCGGTCATCACATCCGTCATGAAGGCAAGGCCATAGCCCTTGTACTGCCCGATGCCCAGCAGCGCCCCCGCCATGGCGGCATTGGGGTCGTCGGTCTCGTGGCCCTCGGGCGTCAGCGCCCAATCCAGCGGCATGGGTCGCCCTTCGCGCGCGTGCCATTGCATCATGCCCTTGCCGGCGGTGGTCAGCGCAATGTCGAGAACCGCGTGATATCCAAGGCCGGTGGGTGCCGCGATCCCCCAGGGGTTGGTGCCCGTGGCGCCCTCGCGCCCGCCCCAGGGCGCCATCTCGGGGCCGGCGTTGGTAAAGCTGATGCCGATGCACCCTGCGTCGGCTGCCTGACACGCATGGACCGCCGATGAGCCGTAGTGGGTAGAGCCGCGCACCACCACCTGTCCGATGCCACAGACCTTTGCCTTCTGGATCGCAAGCGTCATGGCCCGGGCAGCCGCCACCGTGCCGATGCCGTTATGCGCATCGACCAGCGCAAGTGCTGGGCTTTCCTTGAGAATTGTCCAAGGCGCACGGGGGTCGACCTGATGCGCCTCGATCCGGTCCTTGTAGCGGCGGAGGCGCTTGACACCCTGTCCATGGCCGGGGTGAAAGCGCAGCTCCGAGAACACCAATGCCTCGGCAAAGGTTTGCGCATCGTCGGGGCGAAGCCCCAGTGCCCGGAAACCGGCGGCCATAAAGGCCAACAGGCTGTCTTTGGTCACGCTTGTCATCGCGATGGTTGTCATGGGATCAGCCCCAGAAGATCGGCGATGTTGGCGCCCGGATCGGGATAGCTTCCCAACTCGCCCCCCGGTGCCGTCATGATCAGCGCAATGCCCGGCCCGTAGCCTGCGCGCGGCCCATCTGTCGCACAGACGACGCCAATGGCCATCGCGCCGCGCAGGTAGCCGTGGTTCATCCGGCTGTCGGTATCCTCGAGCGCCACGATGTCGCCCAACCGCAACCGGTCAAGCCCCAGCCGCGCCACCAGATCGCGGTCAGTCGTCTGCAGATGGATGGAACCGCCCTCGGATGTCAGCCCGAGCCCCGCACCGATCAGATGGGGCGGGATGCTCGCTGTCACGCCAACATCAAGTCTGCCCTGACCTTCGCGCAGCGCCATCTTGCCAAGCAGCGCGGCCGACAGACCCTTCAGGCGCACCGCCGGATGGTCGGTCAGCGCCATGCCCACACCTTCGGCCCGGATCACGATCTGGTCGCCCACGGCCATGCGCAGGCGGTCCTGCTTGGGGAAATGGCAGATCACCTGTTCCGAAAACCGGCCCGATTTGCCCGTCACCACGCCCGTCGCGCCCGCCGCCGCCCCGGTCATCACGCGGGCCGTGTTGCCAAGGCAGGCATAGACGTTCAATCCGCGGTTCTTCATGTCGTCAGCCTGACGGATCGACACGCCGGGATGGATGCAATCGGCGAACCAGCCAAACGCCGGGTCGCCCACGCTCACATTGTAGACGATGCCGCCATAGGTTGGCAGCAAGAAGGGCGTGCCGTCAGCGGCCAGCCGATAGGGCTCGGCCGGAAGACCCGGAAAGCCCGGATGCGCGATATGGCCCGCGACAGAGACTGCAACAAGGTCGGCTGCGTTCGTGGAAAGCATCAGGCGTCCCCCCGGATGTTCAGCGTGTGTGCAATGTTCGCACCCGTATCGACGGTAAAGCCCAGTTTCTCGGCCGGGCCGGTGATCAGCGTCAGGATGCCCGGACCATGCCCGGTCATGATCGAATCGCCGTGGATGCACAGGCAGATCGCGACCCAGCCGGGCCGGAAAGACCGCCCAAAGCGGTGGTCCACGTCACGGATTGCGATCAGATCACCCAGCCGCATCTGGTCGATGCCAAGATCTGCCATCAGGGCGCGGTCCCCCGACATCAGGTCCTGGTCCACGAATTCGGCGTTCAGCTCCGCCCCCGAGCCCATGATCCGCGCGGGCAGCTCCATCGCCACCGGACAGATCACCTGACCGTTCTCTTCCAGCAGGCCATAAGCGCGTGCGAGGGCGGGCGAGGTCTTTTTGAATTCGAGCATCGGATAGGCCGCCAGACGGATGCCCCGGCCGACCGTGCGAATTTGCACCGTATCCCCGATCGTCATGAGATCGAGAACATCGGCGTCGAAATCCACCAGAATGCGGGCATGCTCGCCTGTGACCACGCCGCGGGCCCCCTTGGCGAGCCCTGACACCACGGTCGCCTCATTGCCGATACAGGTCAGGTAATGCAGCGCAAAATCGGCCTTTTCCTCGGCATTGGCGATCGAGACGCCCGGCTCCACATGGTCACCGGCCCAGCCAAAGGCGCGATCGCCCACGCGGGCGTTGTAGGTGATGCCATACATGCCCGGCAGCACATCCGCCCGCCCGTCAGGCCAATGGGCATATCCGTTGGGGCGCATGGCGGGCTGGCTGACCTGTCCGGTTACGGCCATTTCCACCAACCCACCCATTTCAAAGGCGAGGTCGCTCATACCGTCCGCTCCCTGTCGCGGTGTCTGTCTTTCCCGGCCGCCGAGCGCATTCGGGCGCTTGACGGCCGTGCTGTGAAAAAAGCTATAGACAGGAAGTCGATTGTCGACAATATATAAAATACAGTCTCCAATATAGGCGACGACACGTCAGGAAAGGGCGAAGCGGATATGGGCTATGCTGCACTTTTGGCACGCATGGGGCAGGTCAACGATGTGCTGAACGCAAAATCCCTGCTGGCCTGGGATGCGCGAACCAAAATGCCGCCGGGCGGCGCCGAGACCCGCGCAAAGCAGATCGCGACCCTGTCTGTCATGGCGCGCGACATGGTTGTGGCCGATGACACGCTGCGCGCCCTTGATGCAGCCGAGGCCGAGGTGCAGCATCTTGGTGCCGACACCATCGAGCGCACGATCTGTGCTCAGGTGCGAGACGCCGTGAGCTATCACCGCCGCATCCCCGCCGCGCTGGTCGAGGCGCGGGCGGAACTGGGCTCTGTCGGGCAAGATATCTGGGCCCGGGCGCGCGCGGCTGGCGATTTCGCCGCCTTTGCGCCGCATCTTGAAAAGACCGTCGCGCTCAACCGCGAGATGGCCGAGCATATCGGGTATGAGGGTCACCCCTATGACGCGCTGATGCACCGCTTTGAGCCGGGCGAGACGGTGGCGACGCTGACGCCGCTGTTTGCCCGCCTGCGCGAGGCGATGCTGCCGCTTTTGCGCGCCATCTCTGACCGCCCCGCACCGCGCATCGATTTTCTGCAGCGCGCCTATCATGCTGACGCACAATTGGCGTTCGGCCTCAAGATGGCCGAGCGCGTGGGCTATGATCTGGAACGGGGGCGGCTCGATACGACCGTTCATCCCTTCGAGGTCAGTTTTACCCGGCAAGATGTGCGCATCACCACCCGCGTGAACGAGCACTGGATGCCGGCCTGTCTGTTCGGATCGCTCCACGAGGCAGGGCATGCCCTGTATGAACAGAACGTGGACCCGGCCTATACCCGCACGCCGCTGGCGACCGACCTTGTCGGACTTTATGCTGTTGGCGGGGTGAGTTTCGGCGCTCATGAAAGCCAGTCCCGCCTGTTCGAGAACCATGTGGGCCGCAGCCGCGAATTTTGGGAACTGAATTTCCCCGAAGCGCGCGCCGCCTTCCCCGAGCAACTTCGCGATATCGACGCCGAAACCTTTTGGCGTGCCATCAACCGCGTGGCGCCGGGATTCATCCGGGTTGAGGCTGACGAGCTGACCTATGATTTCCACATCATGCTGCGCGTCGATCTGGAGGCCGCGTTGATCGACGGTTCGCTCGCCGTAAAGGACCTGCCCGAGGCGTGGAACGCAAAGATCGCCGACTATCTCGGGCTGAGCGTTCCCGATGATCGCGTCGGCGTGTTGCAAGACGTGCACTGGTCGTCGGGCCAGATCGGGACCTTTTGCAACTATACGATCGGCAATGTCATGGCGGGGCAGCTTTACGAGACCGCCATCAAGGACAAGTCCATCGCGGACGGCCTTGCGCGGGCCGATTACGCGCCCTTGCGCGACTGGATGGTGGCGCATGTCCATACCCATGGCCGCCGCTACACCCGCGATGAGTTGTTGGTGCGCGCCACTGGCCGGACGCTCGACCCCGAGCCCTACATCGCCCATCTGACCGCGAAATATTCCGAAATATACGGGTTGCCCAATGCCGCATGACATGACCGCACGGCTTGCCCGCCGGGTCAAGCTGAAGGACGCGCACATCATCACCCGGATGGCGGATATCGCCGAAGGCCTTACCGATGTGATCAAGCTGGGTCGGGGCGATCCCGATCTCGATACGCCGCCCCATATCGTGGCCGCCGGACAGCAGGCGCTGGCGGACGGCGCCACGCATTACACCCATCCGCTGGGCATCCCCGCGCTGCGGCAGGCCATCGCCGATAACATTCGCGCCCATGGTGGCGCCGATTATGCCCCCGACAACATCGTCGTCACCCCCGGCGGACAGCAGGCGATGTTCGTGATCGCCTTGGGTCTGCTGGATCCGGGCGACGAAATCCTTGTGCCTTGCCCGGGCTACAACCCCTATCATCAGGCGGCCGAACTGTCCGAGGCGACGGTGGTCAATATCCGCACCACGATCGAGACGAATTTCACCCTGACCGCCGAGATGGTGCGCGCCCATATCACGCCCAAATCAAAGATCCTGGTGCTGATCAATCCCAACAATCCGACCGGCACCGTGACGCCGCCGGCCGAGATCGCCCGCATCGCCGAAGTGGCACGTGAGCACGATCTGATTGTCATCTCCGATGAAATCTACGCCCGCCTGACCTATGGCAACCACACGGTCCAGCCGGTGGCGGCGTTGCCGGGGATGTTCGAGCGCACGATCACGCTTTCGGGCCTGTCCAAGGCCTATGCGATGACCGGGTGGCGCGTGGGCTATTTTGCCGGTCCGCCCAGCCTGATCCCGGCGCTGGCCGAGATCAACCACGCTTTCGCCATCTCCACGGCTGCCGTCAGCCAGCACGCAGCCCTTGCGGCGCTGTCCGGCCCGCAAGATTGTGTGGAAGAGATGCGCCAGACCTATGACGAAAGGCGCCGGGTGCTGTGTGACGGGTTGGCGTCGCTGGGCATTCCCCACGCTGACCCGCAAGGGGCCTTTTACGTGTATGCCGATGTTTCGGTGACGGGCGTTCCAGCCAGCATCTTTTGCGAGCGCTTGCTGCGCGACGCGCGCGTGCTGGCCTATCCGGGCACAATCTACGGCGACTATGTCGACAGCTACGTCCGCCTGTCGCTGACCCAGCCCATTGCACGCATCAAGGAAGCCATTGCCCGGATGCGGCCGCTCGTGGCCGCCATCCGCGCCGAACACAAGCCAGCCTGAGGGACGACGCATGAAATCCGACAATCCGAACGTCAAGGGAATCAAGCACATGGCTTTCGCCGTGCGCGACGCGGAAAAGGCGCTCGACGCCTATGCCCGGTTCCTCCATGTCCCCTCCGACACGAAGTTGGAGATCTTCCCCAAGTCGAAGAACAAGGTTGCGTTGTTCTACCTTGGCGGCATCGAGTACCAGCTTTGTGAAAGCCAGGACCCTCAGGGCCGTTTTGCCAAGTGGATCGATGAGCGCGGCGCCGAAGGGCTGCACCACATCTGCTATGAGGTCGACGACATCGACGCCGCTCTGGCCCATGCCCAGGCGCAGGGTGCCGAGATTCGCATCTGTCAGGCCTGCCAGAAATATGGCTCGCATCCGCACCCCGAGGGCTGGGTGGCCTTTCTCGACAATGAGGCGGGGGGAATCGAAATCGAGTTCATGCAGGTCTACACGCCCGAGCAACTCAAAGAATACGAAGCGTTCAAGGGGATCTGAGATGGCAACCGTCACCGTCGGCACCGCCTCCGCCGCGCCCGGCACCATTGCCAAGGGCGTGATCCCCGTAACCACGCTGGGCAGCGGCACGCCGTTGAACATTCCCGTGGCCGTCATCAACGGGGCCGAGCCGGGCCGCGTCTTCTGGGTCAACGGCGCGATCCATGGGGACGAGCCCGAAGGCCCGCTTGCCTGTCAGATCGCACTGCGCGAGGTGGACCCGGCCAAGCTCAAGGGCACGCTGGTCTTGTGTCCCGTCGTGAACCCGCCCGCCTTCGAGGCGGCACAGCGCGGCAATCCGCTCGATACGTTCAGCTACGACATGAACCGCATCTATCCGGGGCGCGCGAACGGCTACCTGTCCGAGCGCCTTGCCGCCGCCCATGCCGCCGCGATGGGGCCGGTCGCCGATATCGAAATCTCGATCCATTCGGGCGGGGCGCACAGTTTTCTGGACAAGTCGATCTTTGTCGACGAACGCCCCGAAAGCGTGGAGTTGGCCACGGCGATGGGCCCCGGCTGGGGCTGCATCATGTCGAACTTCAACCCCAAGGGCAGCCCGATGGCCTATCTCAAGGATCTGGGCAAGGTCGGCATCACGGTGGAACTGGGCGGACGGTCGGCAACGTCTCCCGAAGGGTTTGCGCAGGTGGGCCGCGATCTGGCGGATTCGATCCTGAATATCTTGCGTCACTACGGGATGTATCCGGGACAAGCGCACTACCCTCACCCCCGCTACAAGGGGGAACAAGAGGCGCTGCTGGCACCGGCATCGGGCATCTACATTCCCGAACCGGGCGTGAAATTCCTGACCATGATGAAGGCTGGCGATCCCATCGCACGCATCGTTGACATCTGGGGCGACACGCTGGCCCAGCTTTCCGCCCCCGCAGATGGGATGATCTTTGGTCTGCGCGCCCTTCCGAACGTGCAGACCGGCGACTGGTGCTGTTTCTTTCACAAGGTATCGGGGATGCGTGACTGATGCCGCCCGTCCGTGATCTTGTCGGCTATGCACAGCACCCGCCCGTGTTCGATTGGCCGGGCGGGGCGCGGGTCGCCGTGAACTTTGTGCTCAATGTCGAGGAGGGGGCGGAATACTCCACGCTTGATGGCGACGGGCGCACCGACAGCGCGCTGTCCGAGGTTGCCGCAGCCCGCGTGCCGCTTGGTGACCGGGATCTGGGCTATGAGGGGATGGTCGAATACGGCTCGCGCGTAGGGGTCTGGCGCATCTTGCGGTTGTTCCGGGAGCGCGGCTTGCCGATGACGGTCTTTGCCGCCGCCCAAGCCCTTGAGCGCCATCCGTCGCTTGCCGCCGCGATCGCCGCCAGTGACTGGGATGTGGTGTGCCACGGCTGGCGCTGGGCTGAACACTATCTGATGGACGAGGCGACCGAACGCGATCACATCGCTCGGGCCTTTGACAGCATCGCCGCGCTGACCGGTCGCGCGCCCTTGGGCTGGTATTGTCGCTACGCACCCTCGGTCAACACCCGACGCCTGCTCGTGGAACATGGTGGTTTCAGCTACGACAGCGACAGCTACGCAGACGAGATTCCTTTCTGGGTCGATGTGGCGGGCCACGACCATCTGGTGGTTCCCTATTCGCTGGTGACCAACGACACGAAATTCATCGGGGGCCCGCTGGTGACCGGGCGCGACTGGGGCGCCTTTTTGATCGACACGGCAGACGGCCTTGTTGCCGAGGCGCAGCTGCACCCGCGCATGATGTCGGTCGGCATGCACCCGCGCATTCTGGGTCATCCCGGGCGCCTGAAAGGGCTGATCGACTTTATGGACCATATCGCGGCTGATCGCCGTATCTGCGTGTGCACGCGTGCTCGGATCGCGGCGCATTTCCGCGCCCATGTCCCCGCGCGCGGTTCACAGGTGCAGCCATGAGGATCATGGCCCACGCCGCACCGCCTTTGGCGTTGTCGCGTTTTGCCGTTCTGGTCGAGCCGCCGGCATCTCCTGGCGACCGCAGACATTATTCCGACTGGTTGGCCCCTGTTGCGGGCTGCGCGCTTCAGTTCCACTTGAACCATGTGGCTCCGTCCGCGCTTCCGCTCCAGATCACACAGGTCGAGGCGCACCCCCATGCCGCGCAGGTTTTTCTGCCGGTCGATGTGGACCGGTACGTCGTCACCGTCATGCCGGGCAAAGACACGCCCGATCCCTCGGGGGCTGTGTCGGTGATCCTGCCCGGCACGGTCGGTCTCGCGTATCGGCCCGGTGCGTGGCATGCGGGCATCACCGTTCTGGGCCGGCCCAGCCATTTCGCCGTTCTGATGTGGCGCGGCGCCCCTGATGACGACCTCTTTGCCGAGATCCCGCCCCTGTCCGTGGCGGCCCCGGGCGCAATGGCGGGCCTTGCAGTATGATCGCCCATATTCCCCGGCTTTATGTGCCCGTGATCACGCCCTTTGCCGCCGACCTGTCGGTTGATACGGCGCGCTTTGTCGCCATATGCCGGCGCATCCTGGAAGATGGGGCGGATGGGCTGGCCGTTTTCGGAACCACGTCCGAGGCCAATTCCCTGTCGACGGCTGAACGGATGTCGGCACTCGACGCCCTGGTCGATGCAGGGATCGACCCTGCGCGGCTGATCCCCGGCACGGGCTGTTGCGCGCTGCCCGATACCGTCTTGCTGACCCGCCATGCCACCCGGATCGGCTGCAAGGGCGTGCTGATGCTGCCGCCGTTCTACTACAAGCCCCTGTCGGACGACGCCGTTTTCGCATCCTACGCCGCAGTCATCGACGCGGTGCCCGATATGGGCCTTTATCTTTACCACATTCCGCAGATGTCGGGTGTTGCCCTGTCCATTCCGATGATCGGGCGGTTGACAGACGCCTTTCCGGGCACGGTGCGGGGGCTGAAGGACAGTTCCGGCAAATGGGACAACACCGCCGAGGTCATCGCGGCGTTCCCCCAGATCGAGACATTTTCGGCATCCGAAAGCCTGCTGCCAAGCAACGTCGCTGCGGGGGGTGCGGGCTGTATCAGCGCCTCGGCCAATGTGAATGTTTCGGGCATCATGCGGCTCATCCGCGCGCTTGGGACGCAGGAGGAGGCCACCGCCCTTGCCCAGGTCAGCGCCGTGCGCGCGGCGTGCGAGGGATTGCCGTTGATCCCCGGGATCAAGGCAATTGTCGCCCTGCGCATGAACGATCCCGGTTACGCCCGGACCCGGCCACCATTGTTGCCATTGACACCCGACCAGAAAGTAGCCGCAGAGCGGGCCGTTGCCTTGTGCCCTCCAAAGGAGAATGCCGCGTGAGCATGACCCAAGCCAGTGTCTTGACGGCACCAACTGCCGCTGATCTTGAACCCATCGAGCAGACACCGCTGCGCGTCCAGATCGCCGACCGCCTGCGGCGCGCGATCATCACGGCAAAGCTCAGGCCGGGCACTGTGCTGGTGGAAACCGCATTGGCCGAGCAGATGAATGTCAGCCGCGCCCCTGTGCGCGAAGCCATCGCCATCCTCGAGAACGACGGGCTTGTCGAAACATTGGCCTACAAGGGCAAACGCGTAAAGCCTCTGACCGTGCGCGAGGTGGAGGAAACGTGGTCACTCCGCCAGACCTTCGAGGTGATGGCCATTCGCCGGATCCTTGAGCGTCGCGCTGATGTCGCGTCGCTTTGGATCCCCTGCCGCGCGATGCGCGACGCCGCTGCCCTGGGTGACCGTGAGGGGCTGATCCTTGCGGACGAGCAATTTCATCGCATGCTCATCGCCCTGTCGGATCACCATCTGCTGCTGCAATCGTGGAACGCCCTGTATTTGCGCATCAACCAGATCATGGCGCTTCGCAACCGTCGCGACAGCGACGATCTGGCCGAGATCGCGGGCAACCATCCTCCGATCGTCGAAGCGCTTCAACTGGGCGATACCCGCACGGCGGTCCGTCTGATTTCCGATCACACCCGCGCGCTGCGTGATTTTGATCCGGCCTCGATCGTCGAGTGGCTGGGATGAACCAGCGCGCTGCCATCATCACAGGTGCTGGCGGCTTTGTCGGCTGTGCCATAGCTGCGGGGCTACTGGCGCTCGGCTGGCAGGTGGTGGCGGTCGATCTGTCTTTTGACGCGGCGGCACAAGCGCGCTTGGCGGGCGCCAGTCTGGTGGAGGGTGATCTTGCGTCGGGCGGTCTTGATCTGCCCCGGGCAGACCTCTTTATCCATGCCGCCGCGCTGACAACGGATGCGGGCACGCTGGGCATATCGGCGGCTGCGCATATCCGCGCAAACATGGCGCCGCTTTTGACGGTTCTGGCGCATGCCGCCGCCACCCGGCCGGCGGTGTTTGTCTTTCTGTCGTCCACCGGTGTCTTTTCCGCCACGGATGGCTTGCCCGAACTGACCGATGCCAGCACGCCCACCGCCGACCATCCCTATGCGGCCGCCAAACGCGCGGGCGAGCTGTTGACCCCTGCCGCATTGGCGGGCCTGTGCCGCGTGCTTGTCGTGCGGTTGGGATATCTTTACGGGCCGGGCGAAGTGGCGCGGTCCACGCGGACGAATGTGTCCCTCATGCGCCGCTGGCTCGACGACGCCGCGCAGGGCCGGGCGCTGATGGTGCCCGCCGATGACCCGCGCCGCGACTGGACCTTTGCACCCGACCTGGCATCTGCGTTGGTCCGGCTGATCGATGCAGAGCCGCCGGGCCATCCGGTGCATCTGAATTCGGGGCATATCCTGTCGGACACGGAGCTTGCCCGCCTGATCAGCCGTGCCGATCCGCGCGCGGTCGTGCGCAGGGGGCCCGCATCGGGGGCAAAGCCGCCAGCCCTTCCGTCGCGTCTTTCGGCGCTGAGCGGTTTTTGTTGGACCGCGCCCGAAGATGGCTTGGCAAGGCTGATGGCAGAAAGGACGGCGGCATGACAACGCTGCGTCTTTTCCTCGTGGGTCTGGGTGCCCGATCGCGCGTGTGGCGTCAGGTGATCGCCGCCGAACCCCGGGCACGGCTTGTCGGTGTGGTCGATGCCGACCCCGACCGCGCCGCAGCCGTGGGCGCAGAGCTGGGCTTGCCCTATGCCACCGATCTGGCGTTGTTGACCGCGCGTGTTGACGCCGATGCGGTCATCCTCGTCACGCCCCCATCGGGACGGGCCCCCCAGATCAAGGCCGCCTGCGCCGCGCGCCTTGCGATCCTTGCGGAAAAACCGCTCGCCGACAGCGTGCCCGAAGCCGCAAGCTTTGTCGCCATGGCCGATGCAGCGGGTATCAGCCTGATGGTGGGGCTGAATTTCCGCTACCTTGCCGTGACGCAAGCCCTCAAGACGCTTTTCGCCGATGACAGGCTTGGCCCACCCGCCTTTGGTCTGTTTGCTTACGAACGCTGGCGCGACGGGCGGCAGCCGCACATCAACCGCTACCCGCTGACCATGCAGCACCCGATGCTCTGGGAACAGTCGATCCATCATTTT
This sequence comes from uncultured Roseicyclus sp., assembly GCF_937892565.1. Taxonomy (GTDB): domain Bacteria; phylum Pseudomonadota; class Alphaproteobacteria; order Rhodobacterales; family Rhodobacteraceae; genus Roseicyclus. Next base: position 20,461 of record NZ_CALAHQ010000009.1, read on the forward strand.
GATCTGATGCGCTACGTCTACGGCGCCGAGCCGCTGCGCATCAGCGCGCGCACCTGGAACCCGCCCTGGTCGATGTATGCCCATGACGCCAACGTCGCGGCCCTGATCACATTCGCGAACGGGGTCGAGGTCACCTATCAGGGCACCTGGGCCGCGAACCGCAATTCGCTTGACTTCAAATGGCGCACGGATTGCGCGCGCGGCATCGCCGTGCAGGCCGACATGTTCGGCGATCTGTCCTTTGCGCTGCGCGACGATCCGGCCCCGACGCCTGTCACGCTTGCCCGGCACGAACCCTGGATCAGCGATGCGACCGGCCTGTTTGAGGCCTTTCTCGCCCATGTCTCGGACGGCGCACCGTTGCAGTGCTCGGGCGCCGACCACCTCCAATCGCTCCGCATGGTCGAGGCCGTTTCGGTCGCCTCTGCCAAGAGCCAGACAATAACGCTCAACACCCCGCCGGCCGCGGAGCCGGGGTGTCATCGTCTTCAGATCGACCAAGTCCAACCAGAGAGAAGGAACAAAGGATGAGACGCTATATGCCCTTCCTATGGGCCGGAACCGCCAGTATTGCGCTGGCTGCCGCGGTCCATGCACAGCCCGCCGATGACACCATCGTCGTCGGGTTGTCTGCTGACATCACCACGTTCGAGCCTGCCAACATCTCGTCGCGCGACAACGCCAATATCGCCCGGCACATTTTTGGCACATTGTACACCATCTCCGGTGACGGCGCCGTGTCGCCCGATCTGGCCGAGAACCTTGAGATCTCGGAGGATGGGCTGGCCTATGTCTACACGCTCCGCGAGGGGCTTACCTGCCATGACGGTGAGGCGCTGACGGCCGAGGATGCGGCCTACACGTTCAACCGTGCCAAGGACCCGGCAAATCAGTTCACCGGGAACACACCGGGGTTTGTCTTTTCGTCCATCGGCTTTGAAAGCGCCGAGGCCCTGGATGATCGGCGCGTTCAAATCAACATCGCGCGCAAGAACCCCATCGCCTTCGGCCTGATCGCCGAGGTCTATGTCCACTGCAAGGACAGCTATGAGGCGATGAGCCTTGACGAGGCGGCAGCCGGCCCGATCGGCTCTGGCCCCTACCGGCTTGCGTCTTGGACGCGCGGCTCTGATGTCGTGCTGGAAAAGGTCGAAAACCCCAACAGCCCCGCCAACATGCAAAGGATCGTCTGGCGGATCATCCCCGAAGCCTCGACCCGGTCGGCCGAGCTTATCGCGGGCAATGTCGACATCATCACCAACGTGGCGCCTGACCAGATCGATGCCGTCAACGCCTCTGGCGGGGCAGCGGTGCAAGCGGTTCAGGGCACACGGCGGATGTATGTGGGCTTCAACCTCTCGCCCGAATTCGCGGCCCAGCCGGGCGGCGATGCCATTCAGGATCCGGCCGTGCGCCGTGCGCTTCAGTATGCGGTTGACGTGCCCGCCATCTGTTCGCAGCTCTTGAACTTTGAATGCGTGCGCGCAACGGGTATCGTGAACCCGCCCAATGCGAACCAGTCGCTCACGCCCTATCCGTATGATCCGGAAATGGCGGAAAAGCTGCTGGACGAAGCCGGCTGGCCGCGTCAGGCAGACGGCACGCGCTTTGCAATCAAGTTCCAGGCAGGGCAAGGGCGCTATCTCAATGACCGCAACGTCGTGCTGGCCATCGGTCAGTATCTTGAAGACGTGGGTCTTGATGTTGAAGTCGAGCTGATGGAATGGGCCTCGGTCTATGTCCCGCTGATCCGTCAGCGCGCCGTGGGTCCGCTGTTTTTCCTTGGTTCGGGTGGGGCCCTGTGGTCACCGCTGTATGACATGACCGATCTTGCGAAGGTAGAATCGGGCACGAACTACACCCACTGGAACGACCCGCGCTGGTTCGACCGCTGGGCAGATATTTCGGCGGCGACCACGCAAGAAGAGCAGCGCGTGATCATCGATGAAATGCTGCAGGTCTTCTACGATGATGGCCCCTGGCTGCACATGTACTTCCAGCCCGATTTCTACGGGGTCTCGAGCCGCGTCGACTTTGTCGCGCGTCCCGACGAAAAGGTCTATCTTTTCCAGACCGGCCTGAACTGACCCAACCAAACATGGGGCGCGGTTCGCCGCGCCCCGTCCTTTCACCGGGGGATCGCCATGTGGACCTACATCCTGAGACGCCTGCTGCAGAGCGTGGTCGTGATCCTCGGGGTCACTTTGATCAGTTTCACGGCGCTCCAGATCGGCGGTGATCCCACCTATCTCTATGTCTCCGAACGCGCGACCGCCGAAGAAATCGAGATGGTTCGCCGCGCGCTGGGCTTTGACCAGCCGCTTTATGTTCAATACCTCACCTATATCGGCAATGTCTTTCAGGGCGATTTCGGCCGCTCCCTCAGCTACCGCCAGCCAGCGATCGACATCGTGCTGGGTGCGCTGCCGGCGACCATCGAGCTGACGCTTTTCGCCATCTTTCTTGCCATTTCCTTTGCCATTCCGCTGGGCATTGCGGCCGCGCTGAACCGCGGCACATCGGTGGATGGTGGCATCATGACCATGGCGATGTTCGGGCAATCGATCCCGGGTTTCTGGCTTGGCATCATGATGATCCTGTTCTTCGGGCTCTACTTGCGGTGGTTTCCGATTTCGGGCCATGTTCCTTTCCTTGCACCGCTGTTTGCGGGCGATTTTGCGACCGCCCTGCGCAACCTGCCGCAGGCGATCTATCACCTGATCTTGCCTGCGGTTGCGGTGGCCTTTTATTCGCTCAGCCGTAACGCCCGGCTTGTGCGGTCCTCGATGCTTGAGGTTCTGGGGCAGGACTATGTGCGCACGGCGCGCTCCAAGGGCCTGACAGAGCGCGCCGTTGTCATCCATCATGCGCTGCGCAACGCCTGGCTTCCCGTGGTCACGATGATCGGGCTTGAATTCGGTTTCCTGCTTGGGGGCGTCGTCGTGATCGAGACGGTGTTCAGCTATCCCGGCATCGGGCGTCTTGTCTTCAATGCCATCAACCAGCGCGATATTCCGGTGGTGCAGGCGGCCGTGATCCTTTTGTCGGGCATCTTCATCACGCTCAACCTTTTGGTTGATCTCATCTACGCGCGGCTTGATCCGCGGGTGAAACTCGCGGGGGGCAAGTGACATGACCGATATCGCGACCGATGGCCTTACGCGGCTCAGCGTGCAATCCGGGCCTCGCTGGCGTCGGGAGCTGGCCCGCGCGGGCCGCAGCATGGTCGCCGCCAGATGGCCGTTGCTGGCGCTTTTCATTCTGTTCGTCGTGGCCGTGGTCGCGATCTTCGGTCCGGCGTTCTCGCCGATGGACCCCAACCGGCAAAACATCATGCTCCGGCTGGCCGAACCCGGGGCCCCGGGCGCACGGGGTGCAATCCATTGGCTTGGCTCGGACGGGCTTGGGCGCGACGTGCTGTCCCGGCTGTTGTATGGCGCGCGCATCTCGCTGCTTGTCGGTATCTGCGCCATTCTGGTCGGGGGCACGATCGGCGTGGTCGCCGGGCTTGTCTCGGGCTATTTCGGGGGCTGGATCGACGACATCATCATGCGTCTGGGCGACATCCAGCTTGCCTTTCCGTTCATTCTGCTTGCCATCATGTTTCTTGTCGTTCTGGGGCCGGGGGTCGGGAACCTCATTCTCGTGCTGGGTATCGGGCAATGGGTGACCTATGCGCGGATTGTCCGGGCCCAGACCCTGTCCTTGCGCGAAAAGGAATTCGTCGAGGCCGCACGCGCGCTTGGCGACACCACCCCGTCGATCATCTTTCGCACGATCCTTCCCAATATCGTGGCCCCCTTGACGGTGATTGCGTCGTTCAACGTGGCCGCCGTGATCCTGTCGGAGGCGGCCTTGTCCTTTCTTGGCCTCGGCGTGCCGCCCGAGGTGCCCACATGGGGCTCGATGCTGGCCGAAAGCCGCGAGCAGTTGCTGGCCAACAAATGGTGGCTTGCCGTCTTTCCGGGCCTGGCAATTGTCGTGACGGTCTTGTCGTTCAACATTCTCGGCGACTGGTTGAGGGATTTCCTCGATCCGCGCCTCAAGGAACAGGGGTAAGCCCATGAAGGTCGGAATCATCGGAGCAAGCTTTGCGCGCGCCGCCTATCTGCCGGCATTGCGTCATGTCGCCGGGGCCGAGGTCGTGGCCATCGCGTCGGGGCGTTTGTCATCGGCCCGCGCCGCAGCAGAGGAATTCGGCGTTCCCCATGCCTATGACGACTGGCAAGACATGCTTGATCGGCACGCCTTTGATCTGGTCTGCATCGCGACACCCACCGTGCTTCATGCGCCGCAGGCGCTGGCGGCCATTGCAAAGGGCGCGCATGTGATCTGTGAAAAGCCCACCGCCATGGACGCGGCCGAGGCCAAGGCCATGTGGGTTGCCGCCGAGGCGGCGGGGCGTGTCCACATGATCGACCACGAGTTGCGCTTTAATCCCAATCGTGCCCGCATCGCCACGATGATCGCCGACGGCGATCTGGGGACGATCCGCCACGTCAACATCGCCAATATCGGCAATTCCTGGGCCGATCCGGCCGGGCGCCCCAAGGGCGATTGGTGGTCGGACGCAGCACAGGGCGGCGGGCGGCTTGGCGCCAATGGCAGCCATCAGGTGGACATGTTGCGCTTCTGGCTGGGTGAGGTGGCGCTTGTCACCGGCGCCGCGCCGGTGATGGTGCCCGCCCGCTTGGACAAGGCCACCGGTCAGGGCTGGACCGCCACCGCCGATGATGTTGCCTATTTCACGCTCAACATGGCCTCGGGCGCGCTGGCACAGGTGTTCATGTCGGGCGTGGCCGCCCACAACATCGGCAATCTGACACAGGTGTTCGGGTCCAAGGGCACCATCACGCTCGACAATGCCGATGAAAAGCTGTGGTTCGCCAAGGCTGGCCAAGGCTTCGAGGAGATCACGGTCGATGATCCCAATGCCCGCCTGCCGGGCCTGAACAAGGGGATCTGGAACGTCTCGGTTGTGGCCCTGATACAGGAAGCGGCCGCCGCCATTCGCGAAGGCCGCCCGCCTGCGCGCGGCGCCACCTTCCGCGACGGCTACCTCAATCAGCGGGTGCTCGATGCCGTCCGCCTCTCGGGCGCACAAGGCCGCAGCGTCAGCCCCGAGGATATCCATGCCTGACCTAACCGGAAAACGCATCCTCGTCACCGGTGCCGCGCAGGGGCTTGGTGCGGCCATCGCCCGGCACTGTGCGGGACATGGCGCCGACGTCTTGCTGATGGACCGCGACGCGCAAGGTCTGCGGGCCACAACTGCTGACTGCGCGCGCGCCCGTGCCGTGCAGGTGGACCTTTCGGATGCCGACGCAACCGCCCGCGCCATCGCCGATCTGGTCACGGCACCGGTTGACGTTCTTGTTCACAACGCCGCGATCTTGAAGGTGGAACCTGTGGAGGCCGTTACCCTCGCCACCTTTCAGGCAACCCTGAATGTGGGTCTTCAGGCGGGATTTCAGCTTACTCAGGCCCTTTGGCCCGCGATGCGCGCAAGGGGTGGCACGCTGATCTTCGTGTCGTCGCGGTCGGGGATCGAGGGGTTCCATTCCGAGACCGCCTATTGTGCCGCCAAGCACGCGCTCGAGGGGTTTTCCAAATGTCTGGCCATGGAGGGTGAAGCCCATGGCATCGCATCCCACACCATCACGCCGGGCATGGCGATGCATACGCCCATGTCCGAGACAAACTACACCCCAGAGCTGCGCGCGAAATGGGTTGATCCGATCCGCCTTGCCCCCGCTTTCGCCTGGCTTTCCGCCACCCCCCGGATGGCGCTGTCAGGTCAGCGCCTGAATGCCTGGGACCTCTCCATGGAGCACCCTGAATGACCACCGCCGCCCCCCCTTCGCCCCAGATGCAGGCCGTCTATGACTGGATCGACGCGCATGCGGATGAGTGCATCGCCGACCTTCAGGCCTTTGTGCAGCGACCCTCGATCAGCGCGCAGAACATCGGCTTGCGCGAGACGGCGGAATGGTTGCGCGACCTGATGCATCGCGACGGGCTGCCGGCCGAATTTCATGAACTCGATCAGGGGCCGCCGGTCGTGTTCGGTCACTTGCCTGCAAAGCGCCCGGCCAAGACGATCTTGTGCTACGCCCATTACGATGTGCAGCCCCCCGAACCCATCGAAGCCTGGACGCATGGTGGCCCGTGGTCGGGTGCTATTGTGGACGGCGTGCTTTATGGGCGGGGCGCCACCGACAACAAGTCGGGCGTTCTGGCCTTTACCAAGGCCGCGAAAGCCTTTCTTCAGGTGCGCGGCGAAGTGCCTGCGAACCTCAAGTTCCTGACCGAGGGCGAGGAAGAGATCGGCTCGCCCAATCTTGCGGCATGGGCTGAACGCAACAAGGAATTGCTGGCGGCCGACGGGATGCATTGCCTTGACGGGTCGGTGGAAACCGGAACCGACGTGCCCGATGTATCGCTCGGGCTGAAGTCGGTGCTTTTCGTCGAACTTGTCGCGCGCGGCGCCAAGACCGACATCCATTCGCTGAATTTTCCGCTGGTGCCTGCGCCGGTATGGGAACTGATCTGGGCGCTCAACACCATTCTCGACCGTGACCGCCGTATCTTGATCGAGGACTGGGCCGAAGGCATCTGGCAGCTGACCCCCGAGGACGAAGAGCAGGTGCAGGCCAAGGCCGCCCGCATCGATACGGCCGAAATGAAGCGCGAATGGGGGATCGAAGAATTTGTGCTGGGCCGTGACGGGGCCGACGCCGTGCGCGCCCGCGCCTATGAGCCGACAGCCAATATCCAAGGCATCATCGCAGGCTATACCGGCCCCGGCACCAAGACCATCGTGCCCAACGAGGCGCGCGCGCGACTTGATTTCCGGCTCATTCCCAACATGCAGCCCGATGCCGCGATCCGGAAAATCAAGGCGCATCTGGAAAAGCACGGGTTCGGCCATATCGAGGTGCGCGCCTTTGACGGGGCCGAACCGCCCTACAAGATCAGTGTGAAGGAAGACATCAGCCAGGCCATCATCGCCGCCGCGACCGAAGTTTACGGCGAATTGCCCGTGGTCAACGGCGTCTCTGCCGAAGGTGCAATCCTTCGGCATGTCTGGATCCCTTGCGTGCTGACGGGTTTTGCCAACCCCGGCGCCAATCTTCACGCCCCCGACGAGAACATCCACATCGACATGTATCTCAAGGGCATCAAATACGCCGCTGCCATCATGGAACATTTCGGGCGATCCTGACGCCCGCAGGAGCCCGCAATGCATATCGCCTTCGACACCTACCACGATTACGACGCCTTGACGGCCCATCTTCAGGCGCTGGCGGCAGCCTATCCGCGGCTTGCCACGCTGCGGTCCATCGCCAAATCCCACCGCGGCCGCGACGTCTGGGCGATGGAGATCACGAACCCCGATACCGGGCCGGGGTCTGACAAGCCCGCCTTTTATATCGATGCACAGATCCACGCCGAGGAACACGCCACCAGCGCCACCGCGCTTTACGCGATCCATCACCTCTTGACGCAGTATGGCACCGACGAAGAGGTGACGCGGCTGGTTGACCAACAGGTCTTTCACATCATTCCGCGCATCAACCCCGACGGCGCCGAATTCGCGCTCAAGGCGCCCTATCATCCATGGTGCGGAAACGGCCGCTTCCTGCCCGGAGAGGACAGGCTTGACGGCCTGATCCCGCAAGACATCGACGGCGACGGCTTCATCGTGAACATGCGCGTCCCCGACCCCCGTGGCGAGTGGAAGATCGACCCCGAAGAACCCGCGCTGATGATCCAGCGCGAGCCCGGCGAAGAGGGCGGTCAGTACTACCGCGTCTATCCCGAAGGCATGATCCGCGATTTTGACGGCGTGCATGTGAAGATCGTCCCCGGTCAGGACGGCAACATGAACCGCAACTTTCCGATCAACTGGTCGCCGCGCGAATACGGGGCGGGGGAATATCCGTTCTCGGAACCCGAGGCGATGGGGATGGGGCGGCTTATCCTCGACAACCCCAATATCTGCGGGATGTGCGCCTACCACACCCATGGCGGCATCATCTTGCGCCCCTCGATGATGAAATATGACGCCGAGATGAGCCCGCGCGACCTTACGCTTTACAAGGCCATCGGTGAGGTCGGCACGCGGCTGACGGGATATCCGGTCATCTCGACCTATGAGGAATTCACACCCGACAAATCCAAGGTCCGGCATGGCTCGCTCAAGGATTGGGTTTACGAGGAAATGGGGATCATCTGCTTCTCGACCGAGCTGTGGGATATCGAGACGGCGGCAGGGGTGGAAAAGAAGGGCTACTACAACCTCGGTCCGCGCAATGCCGAGGTGCAGCGGCAGTTGTACCGCTGGGTGGTGAAGAATGTGGGGACCAAGGGTTTTCGCGATTGGAAATCCTTTGATCACCCTCAGCTTGGCCCCGTCGAGATCGGCGGCATGGCCTATATCTGGAGCTATCGCAACCCGCCCGGGCATCTTCTGGAAGAGGTCTGCCGCAACAATGTCTTGTTCAACCTGCGTCATGCGGCCGCCGCGCCGCGCGTGGTGATCGATGATCTGGTGGTCGAGGCATTGGGCGCTGGGCTGTTCAAGGTTCAGGCCACGGTGTCAAACCACGGCTACCTGCCCACCAACCTTTCGGATGTGGCCATCCAGAAGGGCGTTGCACAGACCGTGACCTTGGGTGTCGACGGCGCCGAGGTGGTGATCAACCCCGCCACGGTCGATCTGGGCCATCTTGCGGGGCGCAACGAGCGGCGCTTTGAATGGTCACCCTGGGGGCAGCAATGGTCGGCGGTTGCCAAGCGCGCCGAATGGCTGGTGCGGGGCGCGGCGGGCGGGACGGTCACCGTCACCGCACGGTCGCAAAAGGGCGGGGCGCATCGGGTCACCGCGCAGCTTCCATGAAGATCGCCGACATGACCTGGGCCGATGTGGAGATCGCGGCGCGCCGCGATCCCCGCGCCGTGCTGCCGCTCGGGTCGACCGAACAGCACGCCCAGCTTTCCTTGTGCGTGGATGCGATCCTTGCCGAACGGGTCGCCGTCGAAGCAGCAGAACCATTGGGCGTGCCCGTCTACCCGGTCATGCCCTATGGTCTTGCGCCCTATTTCACCGCCTATCCGGGCACCGTGTCGCTGCGGGTCGAGACGCTGCTGGCGGTGGCGCGTGATGTGCTGGCCTCGATCCGCCGGGCGGGCTTTCGCCGTATCCTGATCGTCAATGGTCATGGTGGCAATGCCCCCGTGGGCGCACTTGCACAGGAGCTTATGGCCGATTGGCCCGACACGTCGATCCGGTTTCACAACTGGTGGAGCGCGCCGCGCACCTGGGCCATGGTCGAGGCGACGGGCCCCGCAAGCCATGCAAGCTGGATGGAGAATTTTCCCTGGACGCGGCTTTCCCATGCACCCGCGCCCGCGGGTGAAAAGCCGATGATCGATCCGGAAAGCCTGCGGGCGTCAAACCCCGCTCAGGCGCGGCGCGCGCTGGGCGATGGCAATTTTGGCGGCGCTTGGCAACGCGACGATGTGGTGACCGATGCGCTTTGGCGGACAGGGGTCGAAGAAACCCGCGCCGCACTGGAGGGGCCGTGGCCGCAATAGCACTGGCGGGTATCGCGGGGCGGCCTGCGCTTGTGACGGGTGTGGTGGGTGGTATCGGCCACGCCATCGCGCGGGCGCTGGCCGATGCCGGGGCCGAGGTGATCGTGACCGATCGTCCCGGCCCCGAGCTTGACGCGGCCGCCGCCGCCCTTGGTCTGCCGCATATTCCGGCCGATCTGGGCCGACGCGCGGATGTGGCCGCGCTGGAGGCGGCTTTGCCGCGTCCGCCCGCAATCCTCGTGACATCCGCAGGCGGCGTGCTGGGGCAGGTGGGCCGCCCGGTGGAGGAGGTCCCCGAGCAAGATTGGCGCGCGATTTTCGCGGCCAATGTCGACAGCGCCTTTTTTCTGGCCCAAGCGCTTGCGCCAGCCATGAAGGCAGATGGCTGGGGCCGGATCGTCACGATCAGTTCGGGCGCGGGCCTGCGCGCCAGCCTGACCGGCATTCAGGCCTATGCCGCATCCAAGCACGCGCTTGTCGGCCTTACCCGTCAGCTGGCGGCTGAATTCGGCCCCTTCGGGATCACCGTCAATTCCGTTGCCCCGGGGTTTGTCCTCTCCAACCCCGCAAGCCGTGCCCAGTGGGACAGCTACGGCGAGGCCGGACAGGCCGCGATCTTGTCGCGCATCAGCACCCGCCGCCTTGGCCGGCCCGAAGACATCGCCGCCGCTGCGGCGTTCTTGTGCTCTGACGCCGCAGCCTGGATCACCGGACAGATCCTGAGTGTCGACGGCGGACATGCTTGAGCCCGCATCCCGCGCCGTGCGATTGGCGCATGGCAATATCCAAGACTGAAAGCCCACCCGTGGTCCAGACAGCAACCGCCCGTCCCCCACTGCCCGCAGAACGGCTTGCACTGACCGATACGGTCAGCTGGCGCAAAGCTGTCGGCACGATGTGGCGGGTCATGCAGATCGGCCTCGAGACGCCGTGGCAAGTGACGATTGCGCTTTTGTCGACGCTTCTCGCGGCCATTTTCCAGCTCATGATCCCACAGCTTCTGGGTCGTGCGGTCGACCTTACGCAGGGCGTCGCAACCGGGGACCGGGCGGCGCAGGATGCGCTTTTGCTGACCGCGCTGGCCGTTTTGGGTGTCGCGATCCTGCGGGGCGTGTTCGCGACCTTTCAGAACTATTTCAGCGAGGCGGTGGGCCACCATACCGGCTACCGTTTACGCCTGTCCTACTATGACCGGATCCAGCACCTGAGCTTTGGTTTCCATGACAGTGTCCATTCCGGCGATCTTATCACGCTGGGCCTGCTTGATATCGAAGGCGCGCGGATGTTCTTTGCAACCGGCATCATCCGTTTCCTGCTCTTGTTCGTGCTGATCGGTTTTGGCGGCTGGTGGCTTTTGTCGATCGACCTTTGGCTTGGCCTTTTGGCGCTCAGCTTTGTGCCCTATGTCGGGTGGCGCTCGTCGCAATCGCAGCTTGAACTGCGCCAGACATGGCTTGATCTGCAGGAACGGCTATCGGTTCTCAGCCGGGTGATGGAGGAAAACCTCGCCGGCACGCGCATCGTGCGCGCCTTCAGTGCGCAAGACCACGAAATGCAAAAGTTCCGTGAGGCCTCGGTGCGCGCGCTCGATCTTGCGCATGAACGGGTGGATCTGCGGGTGAACAGCACCGCCGCCATGACGTTGTCGTTTCTGCTGGCGATGGGGGCGGTGTTGCTGGTGGGCGGGATCAAGGTGCGCACAGGCGAGATGACCGTGGGCACGCTGACCGCGTTTCTGACCTTCATGACGATCCTGCAGATGCCGGTCCGGCAACTGGGCATGCTGGTCAACTCGATTGCGCGCACCTCGACCTGCGGTGCGCGGGTGTTTGGGCTTCTGGATCTTGAGCCGTCGGTGGCCGATGTGCCCGGGGCCCGCGATCTGCGGATTGACGGCCCGGTGTTGCGATTTGAGGATGTGGGCTTTGCCTATCCCTCGGCCCGCGACACCCCTGTCTTGCGCAATCTGTCGTTTACCGCCGGGCGGGGCGAGATCATCGGCATCATCGGCCCCCCGGGCAGCGGCAAGACCACGGTGGCACAACTGATCCCCCGGTTCTACGACGTGACATCGGGCGCCATCACCATCGATGGGCAGGATCTGCGCGACGTCACGCTTGCCTCGCTGCGCCGTTCGGTCAAGGTCGTCAGTCAGGATGTCTTCATGTTCACGACCACGATGGAGAACAACATCGCCTATGGCGATCCCTGGGCCGAAGAGGACGCCATCGAAGGGTCAAGCGGCGATGCGCAGCTTCATGCCTATGTCGACACTCTGCCCGAACGCTACCGCACGGTCGTCGGCGAACGCGGCGCGTCCTTGTCAGGCGGGCAGCGGCAGCGGATGTCCATCGCACGCACGCTGCTGGTGGCACCGGAAATCCTTGTGTTCGACGATTCCACCGCCGCGATCGACGCCCGCACCGAGCGGCGTATCCTTGCCGCGATCCGCGCCGGGCGCGACCGGCGGATCACCATCCTTGTGGCGCATCGGCTCAGCACGCTCGCCGATGCCGATCGCATCCTTGTGCTGGAACAGGGCCGGATCGTGGAGCAGGGCAATCATGCCGAACTGATGGCGCTTGGGGGCCGCTACCGCAGCCTGCATGATCTTCAGAACCGTTCCTATGGTGACCGGCGATGAGCGGCGAGACCGAAGTCGAACGCCATGATGTGCGCGAAGATGGACGCCGCCCGCCGCGCGCCGTGGTCGGGTCGCACCGGGTCGAGGAAGAGATGTTCGGCCGGGTTTTCGACCCAAGGATCCTGCGCCGCATCTGGGTTTTCGTGCGCCCTTATCGGCGGCAGGTCCGGATTTCCGTCATCGCGGTTCTGGTCTTCACGCTGAGCCAGCTGTCAATCCCGATGATCATCCGCAATGCCTTTGACGTCGGCTTGGCCAAGGGTGCCTGGGGCGGCGCGCTTTACGCAGCCGTGGCCGCATTCGCCGCCGCCATCGCCACCAACTATGTCGCCAGCCTGGTTCAGGAACGCTCGGTGGGCAAGGTGGCCGAGAATGTTCTGTTCGACATCCGTGAAGCGATGTTTGGCCATCTTCAGCAGGTGTCTCAATCCTTCATGGACCGCACCGAAGTCGGGCGCCTCATGTCGCGCCTGCAAGGTGATGTGAACGCGATGCAGGAATTTCTCGAGACTTCGGTGATTTCGGTGGGCGATCTTGTTTTGCTGTTCGGGATCGTGGGTTGCATGCTCTGGCTTGACTGGCAGCTTGGGCTTTTGACGCTGTCTGTCCTGCCGGTTCTGTTTCTTGTTCGCATCGTGTGGCTGCCGCGCGCACGGGCCGCCTTTATCGCCGCGCATGAGACGAATTCGATCACCAATGGTGCGCTGGCCGAGGCGATCCATGGCGTGCGCACCGTTCAGGGGATGACCCGACAGACCGTCAACGCAAAGCTTTACGATGATATGGCGGGTGCAAATCTGCGCACGCATCTTGTTGCCGGGCGTTATGCGCAGGTGCTGGTCCCGGTGGTTGACACGCTGACCGGGCTGTCGATGGCGGTGGTGGTCGTTGTGGGCGGCGCGATGGTGCTGGATCGTACGCTTGATGTGGGCGTGATGGTGGCTTTCCTGTTCTTCATCCAGCGCTTTTTTGACCCTGTCCGGTCGCTGACCATGCAGTATTCCGTGATGCAACGCGCCATGGCCTCAGGGCAGCGCCTGACCGAGGTGCTGGATGTGCCCCTCAAGATTATCGATGCGCCAGACGCTGTCACGCTTCCCCAAGGCACCCCGGCCTCGGTCGAGTTCCGGGGTGTCCGCTTTGCCTATGTTCCCGGCCAGCCCGTCCTTGATGATGTGAGCTTCCGGGTGGAGCCGGGCCAGACCGTGGCACTTGTCGGCCCCACAGGTTCCGGCAAATCCAGCGTCATGGCGCTTTTGCATCGTTTCTACGACGTCACGGGGGGTGCCGTGATCGTCGGCGGGCACGATGTTCGACAGATCACCCGGGCCTCGCTGGGTCAGCAGATCGCCATGGTTCTGCAGGAGCCGTTCCTGTTTACCGGAACGGTCTTGGAAAACATCCGTTACAACAAAACAGACGCCACCGAAGATCAGGTGATCGCAGCGGCGCGGGCGGTGGGGGCGCATGGTTTCATCGAACGGCTGCCGCAGGGCTACGCGACAGAGTTGACCGAACGCGGCAGCAACCTGTCCATGGGCCAGCGCCAGCTTGTGAGCTTTGCCCGCGCGCTTGTCGCCGATGCGCCGATCTTGATCCTGGACGAAGCGACAGCAAGCATCGACAGCCATTCGGAACAAGACATTCAAAAGGCGCTCGGCGTGCTTCTCAATGGCCGCTCGGGGCTTGTGATCGCGCACCGCCTGGACACGATCCGCAATGCCGACCGCATCATCGTGCTCAACGCGGGCCGCGTGTGTGAAAGCGGAACGCACCAAGAGCTTTTGGCCTTGGGTGGGCAATACGCGGAGCTCTACCGCTCGGGGCATGCATCCTTTGACGACAGATAGCACAGGTTTTGTCACGCAACCTTGGCTGGTGCCCGGGTCGCGTTCCGCCTGGCCGTGGTGCTGCTGCACTATGTCAAGATAGCCCCATCGGGCGGCATTTTGCAGGCGGCTGTTGCCTGTGTTGCGGGGGCCGTGCGCAACCCGCCATCTGGCACGCGGGCAATGGCGCGCCGTGCCGCGTTGATCGAAATCAATTCAACATTCTGATATATATCATAATTTACAGAAACGCCATGATGGATTGTTTTGTTGACAACAAAATTGGAACGATCCAATAGTTTCATGAAGAGGTCAGGATCTGTGGCCCACGATTCGAGCGCGGATCATTTTCAAGGGGGAAATACTGTCATGCGGTGGGGGTTGATCGGCGCGAGCAATATCGCGGCAAATCACATGATCGGCGCCATTCGTGGCGCGGGCGGCGATATCCGATCGGTGCTGAGTTCATCGCCCCAGCGCGCCAAAACCTACGCCGCCGAACATGGCATCGCGCATGGATATGATGATCTGGCCACCATGCTGGCCGCTGACGATCTGGATGCGGTCTATATTTCGACCACCAATGAAAAGCATCTTGCCCAAGCCTTGGCGGCAATCGCGGCAGGCAAGCATGTGCTTTGCGAAAAGCCCTTGGCGATGTGCGTCGCCGATGCCGTAGCCATGGTGCAAGCGGCGGATGCGGCGGGTGTGGTGTTTGGAACCAACCATCATCTGCGCAATGCAGGCTCGCATCTGGCGATCCGCGCTGCTGTGCAGTCGGGCCGCATCGGCGAAGTGCTGAGCATGCGGGTGTTTCACGCGGTCTACCTGCCGCCGTTCCTGCATGGCTGGCGGCTCGACAATCCCGCCGCGGGTGGCGGCGTGATCGCTGATATCGCGGTCCATGACGCCGACACCGTGCGCTTCCATCTGGGCGAAGACCCGGTTTCCGTGGTCGCCATCGACGCGGAATCGGGTCTTGGTCAGGGGGTCGAGGATAGCTGCATGTCGGTCTGGTCCATGCCATCTGGCGCGATGGTCATGGCGCATGAAAGCTTTACTCACGCCCATGCTGAAACCGGGCTTGAGGTGCATGGCACCAAGGGGTCGATCATCGCGCGCAATGTCATGACGCAGCGCCCGGTGGGGCAGATCACCCTGCGAACACAAGCCGGCGAGGAAGCGATCACATTCTCCGATCACAATCTCTATGCCCGGGCGATGGATCACTTTCATGCCGCGATCTTGGGACAGGGGCGGCCATCGGCGGATGGTGTTGACGGGGTCAAATCGCTCGCTGTCGCGGCCGCCGTGGCGCAGGCCGCCAAGACCGGCCAGCGCAGCGTCGTCGATTACGGCGGGATCTGAGCCATGGGCAAGCACGTCACCGCCGCCGAGGCTGTCGCGCGAATTCCCGACGGGGCGGTTGTCACGGTCTCGTCCTCCTCTGCGCTGGGCTGCCCGGATGCGGTGCTGAAAGCCCTGGGCGAGCGGTTCCGGGCCGAGGGGCATCCGTGGGGCCTGACCACGCTGCACCCGATCGCGGCGGGCGACATGTATGGCGTCAAGGGCATCGACCATATCGCGCAAGATGGCCTGCTGTCGCGGGTGATCGCGGGCAGCTACCCATCCGGGCCATCGACCCTGCCCATGCCCGAGATCTGGCGCATGATCGTCGAAGATCGCATTGCCGCCTATAATGTGCCATCGGGCATCTTGTTTGACATGCACCGCGATGTTGCGGCGCGCCGGGCCGGTGTGCTGACCAAGGTCGGTCTCGACACCTTTGTCGATCCAATCCGCGAGGGCTGCGCGATGAACGCCAAGGGGGCCGCCGCCCCCATCGTCGGCCGCATCACATTCGGCGGACAGACATGGCTGCATTTCCCCAATATCGTGCCCAGCATTGCCATCATCCGTGCCACCACCGCCGATGAGCGCGGCAACCTGACTTATGAACATGAAGGGGCCTATCTGGGTGCGCTCGATCAGGCGATCGCGGTACGCAACCACGGCGGGCTGGTGATCGCGCAGGTCAAGCGCATGACGGCGGCGGGCAGCTTGCGGCCCCATGACGTGCATGTGCCGGGGCATCTGGTTGATCTGATCGTGGTGGCCCCGGACCAGAAGCAGACGACCGAAACCATTTATGATCCCGCCATCTCGGGCGAGATCATGCGCCCATGGGACAGTTTCGCCCTTGGCGAACACGGCGTCGAAAAAGTGATTGCGCGCCGCGCCGCGATGGAGCTGAAGCGCGGCCAGACCGCAAACCTTGGCTTTGGCATTTCCGCGATGGTGCCGCGGATCTTGCTGGAAGAAGGCCATGCGCAGGCCGTGACATGGGCCATCGAACAGGGTGCGGTTGGTGGCATGCCGCTGACCGGCTTTGCCTTTGGGTGCGCGTCAAACGCCGATGCCTTTGTGCCCTCTCCGGCGCAGTTCACCTATTTTCAGGGGGGCGGCTTTGATCAGACCTTCTTGTCATTCCTCGAGGTGGATGTGGCGGGGAATGTGAATGTCTCGAAGCTTGGCAAGAAACCCTATCTGACCGCCGGTTGTGGTGGTTTTGTGGATATCACGGCGCATGCGAGAAAGATCGTCTTTTCCGGCTTTTTCGAAGCCGGGGCCGAGCTTGATCTGTCGGATACGGGTCTGCGCGTCACCAAGCCCGGCAAATTCCCAAAGATGGTGGATGCGGTCGAACATGTCACCTTTTCGGGGGCCCGCGCGGTCGAGCAGGGGCAGCATGTGACCTATGTGACCGAGCGTTGCGTGATCCGCCTGACACCCAAGGGGTTGGTGGCGGTCGAAGTGATGCCGGGGATCGACCCTGAACGCGACATCGTGGCGGCCAGTGGCGGGCGCGTCAGCCTGGCCGAAAATGCCACTGCCATGCCGCTTGCGCTCTTGCGCGATCAGCCCATGGGCTGGGCACCATGAGCGCGGTTCACCTCAAGATCGATGGGGCCATTGCCCATATCGTGCTGGATAACCCCGCCAAGCTGAACGCCTTTACCCCCCAGATGCTGGTTCAGTTGGAGACGCATTGCGCCACGCTGGAGCAATCCGCCGATATCCGCGGCGTCATCTTGCGCGCCGAAGGGACGCGCGCCTTTTGTGCGGGTGCCGACATCACGGCATGGGCATCGCTATCGCCTTTTGATTTCGCGCGCCTTTGGGTGCGCGACGGGCATCGCGTTTTTGACCGCTTGGCGCGGCTGTCGAAACCCACCATCGCGGTGATCCATGCCCATGCCTTTGGCGGCGGGCTGGAATTGGCGGCCAGTTGCGATATCCGCGTCATGGCGTCTTGCGCGACACTTGCCCTTCCCGAGGCGCAGCTGGGCATCGTGCCGGGCTGGTCGGGCACGCAGCGGCTGGCGCGGCTTTTGCCCGAACCGGTGCTGAAAGACATGGCGCTGTTTGGTCGCCGCATCGATGCCACGCGCGCGCATGGTTTGGGCTTTGTGGCCGAGATCGCGGAGGATCCGCTGTCTGTGGCCGTGGCGATTGCCGATGGCGTTGCCAAATCTTCGCCCCGCGCGGTCGAGGTGGCAAAATATCTGATCCATGCAGCGGTGGGCGAAGATCGTTCGGCCATGATCGAGGCCTTGGGTGGCGGGATGATCGCAGCCAGCGCCGACAAGGCCGAAGGCGTGGCGGCCTTTGCCGCGAAACGCAAACCCGAATTTCCCGGAACCTGACCCATGCAAGACCTGACCGTGATCCCCGCCACCAACGCCGCCGGGTTGCCCGATGCGCCGCTGCGCTTGCGGCACTGGATCGGCGGGGCATGGGTGGACAGCGCCGATGGGGCCACAAGCCTGCGTGCATCGCCAGCCCATGGGGTGGCGGTGTCGGTCGCGGCCAAAGGCAGCCGGGCCGAGGCCTGTGCGGCGATTGCCGCCGCGCGCGCGGCCTTTGACGCAGGCGATTGGGCGCGCTCTTCGGGCAAGGATCGGGCCACGCTGCTGCTCAGGGTGGCCGATCTGATCGACCGCGACCGTGCCAGGATCGCCCGGCAGGAGGTGCTGGAATCTGGCAAGCCCATCACGCAAGCCATGGCCGAAATCGAAGGTGCGGCCGATATCTGGCGCTACGCCGCCGCTCTTGCCCGCACGATGCATGGCGACAGCCACAACAGCCTTGGTCCCGACATGCTGGGGCTTGTGCTCAAGGAACCGATCGGGGTCGTGTCGCTGATCACGCCGTGGAATTTTCCGTTTCTGATCATCTCGCAAAAGCTGCCCTTTGCGCTGGCGGCGGGTTGCACGGCGGTGGTCAAGCCCTCCGAGCTGACGCCGGGCACCACGGTGATGCTCGGGCAACTTCTGGAAGAAGCGGGGCTGCCGGCGGGTGTGTGCAATATCGTTCTGGGCTATGGCGATCCGGTCGGCGCGGTGCTGTCGTCGGATGCCCGTGTCGACATGGTCAGCTTTACCGGATCGACCGCCGTGGGCAAACGCATCACGGCCGCGGCAAGCGCCACGCTGAAAAAGGTCAGTCTTGAGCTGGGTGGCAAGAACCCGCAGGTGATCTTTGCCGATGCCGATCTGGAACAAGCGGCCGACGCCATCGCCTTTGGGGTCTATTTCAACGCGGGCGAATGTTGCAATTCGGGCAGCCGCATCATCGTGCATCAAGATGTGGCCGCTGCGCTGGTCGACAAGATCGTGGCCCTGAGCCGCCGTGTGCCCTTTGGCGACCCGCTCGACCCGCGCACGCAGGTTGGCGCGATCATCACCCCCGAGCATCTGGCCAAGATCGACGGCTATGTGCAAGCTGCGGTGGCCGCCGGCGCGCGGTTGGCCCTTGGGGGTGCCACGCTGGATGTGGGGGGGCTTGGCGCGCAATTCTACCAGCCCACCATCGTCACCGATGTGCGCCCCGACATGGCCATCGCGCGCGAAGAGGTATTCGGCCCGGTCTTGTCGGTGCTGACCTTTCGCACGGCATCCGAGGCGATCGCGCTTGCCAATGACGCGGCCTATGGGCTTTCGGCCGGGGTCTGGAGCCGCGATGTCTCTACCTGTCTTGATTTCGTGCGCAGGGTTCGGGCAGGCACGGTCTGGACCAACACATGGATGGATGGCTTTGCAGAACTGCCCTTTGGCGGGTTCAGGGAAAGCGGACAGGGCCGTGAATTGGGCCGCTACGGGCTTGAGGAATTTCTGGAACTCAAGACCGTGCAGATGCGTATCGGGGCAACGCGGGGGGCGTGGGTCGGATGACCAAGACCTTAGCCGCGCAAATCCTGTTGGGGTTGAAACAGGCGGTTCAACCGCTCTGGCGGCTCGCCATTCATGCGCCGCAAAAGCATTTCGGCCATGGCGCGGCCCGTGGCGCGCAGATCTTCGAACACGGTGTCGATGCGGGGGCGGATATTGTCAAAGATCGGCGAAGCGCGCTTGGCCACGATATCGGCATCCACCCCATGCACGGCCCCCGTATCGGTCAGCGTGGCCAGCGCCAGCAACGCCGTCACCTCACCCACGCAGACATAGCCATCGGGCGGGTGGGTCGTGCGACGCCCGCGCATCAATGCCGCCGCAATCTCGGGCGGGGGGCTGTCGAGCGTGACACCGGCAACGATCTCATGATCGATCCCGGCTTCGCGAACGGCCGACAAGAACCCATAGCGCAAATGCTGGGTAAAGGTGAACTGATCGCCCGGCAGCACAAGGCTGATCCGGCGGCGCCCCTTGGCGACCAAATGTCTGACCGCTTGGCGCGCAAAGGCTTCATTGTCGAAATCGACCCAAGGATGGGGTGTCGTGAATTCCGTCCGGCCGTGGCTGACAAAGGGGAAATCTGCCTCCATCAACAACCGGACGCGCGGGTCAAAGGCTTCGGTCCGGGTAAACAGAAGGCCGTCGGCAAGGTTGTTGCGCAAGATGGTGCGCACCGGCACCAGCCGATCTTCGCCGGGGTTGTCGGGCACCACGGTGACGGAATAGCCGGTGCCGGCCAGCACCTCGGTGATGCCCGACAGGAATTCCTGGGTGAACCCGAGAAATTCATGCTGGGTGTTGAGCAGCAAGCTGATCACCTGTGTGCGCCCGGTGCGCAGGCGGCGCGCGGCGCGGTCAGGCACATAGCCCAACCGCGTGGCCGCGGCAGAAACCGTTTCGCGGGTGCGCGCGGCGATTCGCGGATCACCCGCCAAAGCACGCGAAACCGTCGCAACGGCAAAGCCCGTCTCCTGCGACAGGGTGCGCAAGGTCGGCTTGTCGCCTTGGATATCGTCGCCCATTGCCGCGCGTCGCCCTTGGGTTGTGGTGCGGGCTATAGTGACCAAGTTTTCAAACGTTTCAATAGCCAAAAAGGCAGGAAATTTTTTTCTGCAACGGGGAAGAATCGGCATTTTCAAGCCGATTATGCCGAAAACTGTGGAATCAGCAGTTGCAATTTGGGGTTGACGCGACCCCAATTTATAACGTTTCAATTGCTGCAGGCCCGATAAGGGCGATGGTCAATCAGGGAGGAACCGAGACATGACCGTGATGAAGAAACTACACATGACTGCTGCCGTTCTGGCGTTGTCGACCACTGCGGTCGCAGCGCAAGAAGTTGAAGTGCTGCACTGGTGGACCTCCGGTGGCGAAGCTGCCGCCGTGGGCACATTGCGCGACACGCTGGCCGCGGGCGGCATCAGCTGGCTGGACATGCCCGTTGCAGGCGGCGGTGGCTCGGACGCCATGACCGTCTTGCGCGCGCGCGTCACCGCAGGCGACGCGCCGACCGCGGTGCAGATGCTTGGCTTCTCGATCCAGGACTGGGCCGCCGAAGGTGCTTTGGCCAACCTCGACGCGCTGGCCGCCGAACAGGGTTGGGCCGCTGTCGTGCCCGCGGCACTGCAGCGTTTCTCGACCTACAACGGAAGCTGGGTTGCCGCACCCGTCAACGTCCACTCGACCAACTGGGTCTGGGCCAACACCGCGCTGATGGCCGAGCTTGGCATCAGCCAGCCGACCTCTTGGGAAGAATTCGTGGCCGCGATGGAGACCGCAAAGGCCGCAGGCAAGACCGCGCTCGCGCATGGTGGTCAGGCATGGCAGGAAGCGACCATGTTCGACTCGATGGTGATGGGTGCCGGTGGCCCCGATTTCTATCAGGCCGCGATGGTCGATCTTGACCCCGCAGCGCTGGGTTCGGACACGATGGTCGAAGCCTTCAACCGCATGGCAACGCTGCGCGGCTTTGTTGACGACAACTTCTCGGGCCGTGACTGGAACCTTGCCACCGCAATGGTCATCAGCGGCGATGCGCTGTTCCAGATCATGGGTGACTGGGCCAAGGGCGAGTTCGTCAATGCCGGCATGACCGCTGGCAACGAGTTCACCTGTTTCCGCGTGCCCGGCACCGAAGGCACCGTGACCTTCAACTCTGACCAGTTTGCGATGTTCAACGTCACCGATCCTGCCGCGCAGCAAGCACAGCTTGCCATGGCATCGGCCGTGTTGAGCCCGGAATTCCAGGTGGCATTCAACCTGGTCAAGGGTTCGGTGCCCGCACGCACCGACATCCCGGCGGATCAGTTCGACATGTGTGGTCAGATGGGCATGGCACAATTGGCCGAAGCGGGCGCCTCGGGCGGTCTGTTCGGCTCGATGGCACATGGCCATGCCAACCCACCTTCGGTTCAGAATGCGATGTATGACGTGATCACCGCCCACTTCAACGGTGAATACGACGCGGCCACCGCTGCGGCCGAACTCGTCACCGCGGTCGAGATCGCTCAGTAATCTGCACCACCATGGCCGGCCCCGAGATCATCGGGGCCGGTCTTTTTTGTAGGGCCGGACAGGTCCAGGCCAGACACATCAAGACAGAAGGGGGGCGCCGGATGGCCGCATCGACCGATACGGGCGTTGATCTGCGCACGCGCCTTCAGACATGGTTACCCAAGCTTGTCTTGGCGCCCTCGCTTGCGATCATGCTGGTCTTTGTCTACGGCTTCATCGCCTTTACCATTTACCTCAGCTTTACCGACAGCCGCATGTTGCCGTCTTTTGGCTGGGTGGGCTGGGACAATTACGACCGCCTCTTTCGCATCCGCGAATGGAACACGGCGCTGAGCAACCTTGCGGTTTTCGCCGTGCTCTACATCGGCATCTCGACGCTGATCGGGCTGACCCTTGCGATATTGCTGGATCAGAAAATCCGGGGCGAAGGGGTGTTGCGCCCGATCTTTCTTTATCCCATGGCGTTGAGCTTCATCGTGACCGGCACCGCATGGAAGTGGTTTCTCGATCCCGCAATCGGGCTTGAAAACACGATGCAGCTCTGGGGCTGGGACAGCTTCAGCTTTACATGGATCAAGGACCGCGAAATGGCGATCTACACCGTCGTCATCGCCGCGGTCTGGCAATCCTCGGGGTTTGTGATGGCCATGTTTCTGGCGGGCCTGCGCGGGATCGACAATGAGATCTTGAAAGCCGCCCAGATCGACGGCGCGTCAAACTGGAACCTCTATCGTCGGATCATTCTGCCACAGCTGCGCCCTGCGTTCCTGTCGGCTTTTGTGATCCTCAGCCACCTTGCGATCAAATCCTACGATCTGGTGATTGCGCTGACCGGCGGCGGCCCGGGCAATGCCACGGCGCTGCCGGCCACCTTCATGTATTCCTACACCTTCACCCGAAACCAGATGGGGATCGGCGCGGCATCGGCGGTGATCATGCTGATGACCATCGCGGCGATCATGGTTCCCTACCTGTATGCAGAGCTGAAGGAAAAGAAGTGATGGCCGTCGCATCGCCCGATACCGCCATTCGCACCTCGCGCATCACGCGGGTGTTTATCTATCTGTTCTTGCTGCTGTTTGCGTTGTTCTATCTCTTGCCCTTCGGGATCATGCTGGTGAACTCGCTCAAGCCGCTATCCGAGATCACCGGCGGCAACATGATCGCCTTGCCACAGGACTGGACGATCGCGCCCTGGCTGTCGGCATGGTCCACCGCCCAAATCGGCGTCGAGCCGACCGGGCTTCGCCCGTATTTCGTGAACTCGCTGGTGATGGCCATTCCCGCCGTCGTGCTGTCGACGATGGTCGGTGCCTTGAACGGCTATGTGCTGACCAAGTGGCAATTTCGCGGATCGACGATCATTTTCGGGTTGTTGCTGTTTTCCTGCTTTATCCCGTTCCAGATCGTGCTCATCCCGATGGCGCGTATCCTGGGGCTTTTGGACATTGCGGGAAGCACGCCGGGCCTGATCCTGGTGCATTTCGTCTATGGGATCGGCTTCACGACGCTGTATTTCCGCAACTACTATGCCGCCTTTCCGACCGAACTGGTGCGTGCCGCCCAGATCGATGGTGCGGGCTTCTTTCAGATTTTCTGGCGCATCATGCTGCCATCATCGGGGCCCATCATCGCGGTCAGCTTCATCTGGCAGTTCACCAACATCTGGAACGATTTTCTGTTCGGGGCGTCCTTTGCCAGCGGTGGATCAGCCCCGATGACTGTGGCACTGAACAACCTTGTGAACTCATCCACGGGGGTGCGCGAATACAACGTGCATTTCGCGGGCGCCATCATGGCGGCCGCCCCAACGCTGCTCGTCTATATCGT
This sequence comes from uncultured Roseicyclus sp., assembly GCF_937892565.1. GTDB lineage: Bacteria > Pseudomonadota > Alphaproteobacteria > Rhodobacterales > Rhodobacteraceae > Roseicyclus. Next base: position 44,112 of record NZ_CALAHQ010000009.1, read on the forward strand.
CGCCGGCCGCTATTTCGTGCGTGGTCTTATGGCGGGGAGTGTGAAGGGATGAGCACGAATTTTCGTACGAAAATTCGCATCTGCGATCTTTCGTACGAAAGATCGGCGTCGCGACTTATCGAAAGGACATAGCCCATGGGTTTTCTCGACATCGCCAACGTGACCAAATCCTATGGCGCCGTAGAAGTGCTGCATAAGGTCGACATCGATGTCGCCGAGGGGGAATTTCTTGTGCTGGTCGGCCCATCGGGCTGTGGCAAATCCACCCTGTTGAACATGATCGCAGGGTTGGAGGGCATCACAAGCGGCGAGATCCGGATCAAGGATCGCGTGATGAACGGCGTGCATCCGTCGCGGCGCAATATCGCGATGGTGTTCCAATCCTACGCGCTTTATCCCAACATGACCGTGGGCAAGAACATCACCTTTGGTCTTGAGATGCATGGCACGCCCAAGGCCGAGCGTGAAAAGGCGATGCAGCACGTCGCACAGCTGTTGCAGATCGAGCATCTGCTCGACCGCAAGCCCGGTCAGCTTTCGGGGGGGCAGCGCCAGCGCGTTGCGATGGGCCGTGCGCTTGTGCGCAATCCCGATGTGTTCTTGTTTGACGAACCGCTGTCGAACCTTGACGCAAAGCTGCGTGTCGACATGCGCACCGAGATCAAGAAGCTGCATCAGCGTTTGGGCACCACAATCGTCTATGTCACCCACGACCAGATCGAAGCGATGACGCTGTCGACCCGGATCGCCGTGATGTTTGATGGCTATGTGCAACAGCTTGGCACGCCCAAGGAGATTTATGACAGCCCGGCTAATCTTTTCGTGGCGACCTTCATGGGAAGCCCGGCGATGAATGTGCTGCAGGCCCGCCTTGTCGATCGTGATGGCGCACTTTACGCGCTGATCACCGCCGCCGATGATCAAGAGCGTGCTTTGCGGATCGAGAATGCCCCACCCGCCTATGCCGCCTACAAGGATGCGAAGGTGCTTCTGGGCATCCGCCCCGAAGCGATCACCGACCCCGAAGGGGCCGACCGTAACGCGCGCAACATTCAGTCTTTGACCAATCGTGTAACCGTGACCGAGCCGGCGGGGGCCGATACCTTCGTCACGATGACGATTTCGGGCAAGGATTGCATCGCGCGGATGCGTGCGGATGCCGATGTGCTGCCTGGACGCGATTTCGATTTCGCGATCAACATGGACAAGGCGGTGTTGTTTGATCCCAAGACGGACCTTCGCATCGCATAGGCGTGGCGTGCCCGGCCGCGTGCGGGGCTGTTTTTGCGCTGGAATTGGAACGATCCAAAAGCTATGATTGCACCGTGGGAGGAACGGGATGGACGACGCCGATATCATCATCCTTGGTTCCGGCATGGGGGGGGCAAGCTTGGCCGCTGGCCTGGCGGCCTCGGGATTGCGTATCTTGATCCTCGAGCGTGGCCAGCGGCTGATTGATAGCCCGGCGGCGCGTGATCCTGCGGCGATATTCGCCAAGGGGCATTTTCGCCCGTCCGAAACTTGGCTGACCCCCGAAGGCCTTCGGTTTAACCCCGGAAACTACGCGTATGTCGGGGGCAATTCCAAATTCTACGGCGCGGTGATGATGCGTTACCGGGCCAGCGATTTCGCGCCTGTGCGCCATATGGGCGGAATGACCCCCGGCTGGCCTTTTGCCTATGACACGCTTGCGCCATGGTATAGCCGCGCCGAGGCGCTGTATCAGCTGCGCGGCGAGGCACGCCATGACCCGACCGAGCCGCCGCATGACGGACCCTATCCCCATCCCCCGATCCCCCACGAGCCCGCCATCGCCGATCTGGCGCGGCGGTTGCGCGCGATCGGGCTGCACCCCGCGCCGCTGCCCCTTGCGGTTGATCTTGAGCGTTGGCTGGCGCGTGCATCCACGCCCTGGGATGCTTTCCCCGACACCACGGGGGCCAAGCTGGATGCCGAAACCGCCGCGCTGGCCCAAGCGCAGCGTCATGCCAATGTGCGCTTGCAGACGGGCGTCAACGTCGTGCGGCTGGAAACGGCCGGCAACAAGATCAGCGCTGTCGTGACAGACCGCGGCCGGTTCAGCGCGCCGCGCATCGTGCTGGCGGCCGGCGCGGTGATGACGGCGGCAATCCTGTTGCGCTCGGCAAATGACGGCCACCCAACCGGGCTGGCCAATCGCTCGGGTCAGGTGGGGCGCAATTTCATGAACCACAATGCCTCGGCGCTTTTGGCGCTGTCGGCCCGGCGCAACCCGTCGATCTATCAAAAGACGCTTCAGATCAATGATTGGTATCTGACCGGCGGACCCGAGGGCGAACCTTTGGGCAATATCCAGCTTCTGGGTCGCGTTTCGGGTCCGATCCTTGCCGCCCAGACCGGGTTGCCGCTGCCATTGGCCCGGCTGATTGCCAATCATGCCATCGATTTCTATGTCATGTCCGAGGATCTGCCCAACCCCGACAGCCGCGTTACCCTGCGCGGCGATGAGATCGTGCTGGATTGGCGACGGTCCAATTTGGCGGCGCATCTTGCGCTGGTGGACAAGCTCAAATCCGCGCTGCGCCGTGCAGGTTTTCCGTTCAGCTTGTCGAGGGCGTTTGATCGGCGCACGCCGTCGCACCAATGCGGCACGGCGCGGTTGGGCGATGATCCCGAAACCAGCGTGACAGACCCCTATGGCCTGACCCATGATCACCCCAATCTGTGGATCTGCGATGCGTCGCTCTTGCCGACATCGGCGGCGGTGAACCCGTCGCTGACCATCGCGGCGCTGGCGCTTCGTCAGGCCGACCGCATCTTGCAGGAGGTCGCATGACAGCCAAAGCCCTGATCACCGGTGGCCAGCAAGGCATTGGCCGCGCCATCGCACAGGCCTTGCATGACGCGGGCTGGCAGATTGCGATCGCCTCCGAGGCGCCTGTCGATGCCGCCCCCGTGCAAGCAGCACTCGCCGCAATGCCCGGTGCCCGGTATCATCAACATGACCTCAGGCGGATCGATGCCGTGCCTGCGCTGGCTGATGCCGTGGGGCCGGTCACGACGCTGATCTCCAATGCCGGTGTGCCTGCCATGGTGCGGGGCGATTTGCTGGACATGTCGCCGGACAGTTTCGATCGCTGCATCGATGTGAACCTGCGCGGGGCTTTTTTCCTGGCCCAGGAATGCGCCCGCCGCATGCTGGATTTGCCCCAGGATCCCTATCGCGCGATTGTTTTCATCACCTCGGTCAGCGCGGCGATGGTATCGGCCGACCGGGCGGAATATTGCATCTCCAAGGCGGGGGCGGCGATGATGGCACAGGCTTTTGCCGCGCGGCTTGCACCCGATGGGATCGGCGTCTTTGACATTCGCCCGGGCATCATCGCCACGCCCATGACCGCGCCTGTGGCGGAACGCTACGATCAGCGCATCAAGGATGGGCTGGTGCCCGGCGGCCGCTGGGGCATGCCCGCCGATATCGCGCGAACCATTCTGCCGCTGGTGCGCGGCGATTTCGCCTTTGCGACCGGGGCGGTGATCCCTGTCGATGGCGGCCTGTCCATCCACCGGCTCTGAAGGGGGGCGCCATGGCCGAGGGCTATGATTACATCATCATCGGCGGCGGCAGCGCGGGTTGTGTGCTGGCCGCGCGACTGTCGGAGGATCCGGCCGCGACCGTGTGCCTGCTCGAGGCGGGCGGCGGCGACCGCAACCCGCTGTATCATTTGCCTGCGGGCTTTGCCAAAATGACCAAGGGTCTTGGGTCCTGGGGGTGGGAAACCGTGCCGCAGCGCCATATGCGGGGCCGGGTTTTCAACTACACGCAGGCCAAGGTGATTGGCGGCGGCTCCAGCCTTAATGCCCAGATCTATACCCGCGGCAATGCGCAGGATTACGATGATTGGCGGCAGATGGGCTGTGATGGCTGGGGCTATGCGGATGTCTTGCCCTATTTCCGCAAGGCCGAAGACAATGACACCCACGACAATCCCTATCATGGCAAGGGCGGCCCCTTGGGCGTGTCGCAGCCGGTCGCACCCCTGCCCATCTGCGAGGCCTATTTCGAGGCCGCCGCCGCGCTTGGCATCCCGCGCAACATGGATGTGAACGGCGCCAGGCAAGATGGTGTCGCCTATTACCAGTTGACCCAGCGCAATGCGCGGCGGTCATCGACGGCAATGGCCTATCTTGCGCCCAATCGGGGTCGCGCCAACCTGACCCTAAGGACCGGTGCGCATGTCCGCCGCATCCTGGTCGAGGCTGGCCGCGCCACCGGGGTGGAACTGATCGACGGCACCCGCGTGCGGGCCACGACCGAGGTGATCTTGTCTGCCGGCGCCATCGGATCGCCGCGGCTGCTGCAACTGTCCGGCATCGGCCCGGCCGATCACCTGACCGATCTGGGCATCCCCGTGATCCTTGACCGGCCACAGGTGGGTGCAAACCTGCAAGATCATCTGGATCTCTACTGTATCAGCGAACTGAACGGTCCCTACAGTTATGATCGCTACGCAAAGCCCCATATGGCGGCGCTGGCGGGGCTCCAATACCTGTTCACGCGCAAGGGACCGGTCGCCTCGTCGCTGTTTGAAACCGGCGGGTTCTGGTATGCGGATCAAGATGCCCGCTCACCCGATATCCAGTTTCATCTGGGCCTTGGCACAGGCATCGAAAAGGGCGTGGCGACCATGCCGCAAGGGGGGGTGACACTGAATTCCTGCCACCTGCGCCCGCGGTCGCGCGGGTCGGTGCGGCTTGCTTCCAGTGATCCGGCACAGGCCCCGCTGATTGATCCGAACTACCTGCAAGACCCCTATGACCGCGCGATGTCGATCCGTGGCCTCAAGCTGACACAGGCGATCATGGCCCAAGCCCCGCTTGCGAAATTCGTGCTGGCCGAACGCCTGCCGGGGCCGGATGTGAAGACGGATGAGGATTATTTCAGCTTCATCTGCGCCCATTCCAAGACCTCGCATCATTGTGCGGGCACCTGTCGGATGGGTCCCGACCCCGAGGCGGTCGTTGACACGCGCCTTCGGCTGAACGGCATCACCGGGCTGCGGGTGGTGGATAATTCCATCATGCCGACGGTGATTTCCTCCAACACCAATGCGGCGGCGATCATGATCGGGGAAAAAGCCGCCGACATGATCCGCCAAGACGCGAGGGGCTGACGATGCTTTTGCCAACTTATGCCGGAACCCTTGAGGAGTATCACCTGACCGGCACGCCGCTTGTGCCATGCGCGCCAAAGGTGGCGCTGACCCGCACGGCATTCGCCGCCGCCCATGTGATCAGCGACCCCATGGCCGCGCGTGACCCGTGGGATGGCCGCCCCGCGATCGATTGGGATGCGACGCTGGCCTTTCGTCATGGGCTTTGGGATCAAGGGCTGGGGCTGGCCGAGGCGATGGATACCGCACAGCGCGGCATGGGCGTGGATTGGGCAACCGCGCTGGAATTGATCCAGCGCACCATGGTCGAGGCCAAGGCCCATCCGATGCGCCCGCGTGTGGCCTCGGGGGCGGGAACCGATCACCTGCCGCTTGAGGCGCTGCACAGCACCGATGCCATCACGGCCGCCTATCGCACCCAAATGGAGGCGATCGAAGCGGCTGGTGGTCAGATCATCTTGATGGCCACCCGCGCGTTGCCCGCGATCAAGGCAGGCCCCGAGGATTATGCCCGCGTCTATGACGCGCTGATCCACGACGCCGCCGCCCCCGTGATCTTGCATTGGTTGGGTGACATGTTCGATCCCGCGCTGACCGGCTATTGGGGGGCAAGCGATGTCGAAACCGCCAACACCGTGGTGCTGGATCTGATCAATCGCCACGCCACCAGGATCGACGGCATCAAGATCAGCCTGCTGGACCAAGCCCATGAAGAGGCATTTCGCGCCCGGCTGCCCGATGGGGTGCGCCTTTATACCGGGGATGATTTCAATTACGCACCTTTGATCGAAGGGGATGGGGTGCATTATTCGCATGCCCTTTTGGGCATCTTTGCCGCCATCGCACCCGCCGCATCACAGGCGCTGGCGGCTTTGGCGATGGGCGACCATGCCACCTATCACGCGCTTTTGGCCCCGACCGTGCCGCTTAGCCGCGAGATTTTCCGCGCGCCCACGCGCTACTACAAGGCGGGGATCGCTTACCTCAGTTGGCTAAACGGCATGCAAAGCCATTTCATCATGCCCGCCGGGCTGCAATCGTCGCGCAGCATGGTCCATTACGCGCAGGTTTACCGCCTTGCCGATCAAGCGCGGTTGCTGATCCGGCCCGATCTGGCGGAACACCGCATGCGCAGCCTTCTGGTCACGCATGGGATCGATCGCTAACACAGGGGGCATGAAACGCCGCCCCACCATCATGGATGTGGCCGCCCATGCGGGTGTGTCGAAATCCACCGTTTCGCTCGTGTTGCAGGGGTCCGTGCAGGTAAAGCCGGAAACCCGCGCATCGGTGCAGCGCGCCATGGCCGATATCGGCTATGTCTACAACCGCGCGGCGGCCAATCTGCGCTCGGCCTCGGTCGGGTTGGTGGGGTTGGTGATCAACGATCTGCGCAATCCGTTTTTCACCGAGTTCGCCACCAGCTTGCAGATGACGCTTGCCTCGCATGGCTATGCCACCGTGATCGCCAATTCCGACGAAGACCCCGCGCTACAGGCCAAGCTTGTCGGTTCCATGATCGAACACGGGGTAGCGGCGCTTGTGATTTCGCCGGTCTATGGCGAGGCAGGCGATACCTTTGATCAGCTGGCGCGGACCGGAATTCCGGTCTGTCAGGTTCTGCGCAAGGGCGATGAGCGGACCGATCTGTTCCCCTTTGCCAGTTTCGATTACGCCGCCGGCAGCGCCGATGCCACGCGCCATCTGCTTGCGCAAGGCGCCCGCAACATCGCCTTTGTCGGCGGTCTTGCGGGCCGCGCGATCACGCATGAACGAAAAATCGGCTGGCGCGAGGTGCTGCGCGCTGCAGACATGACCGAAGTTGCGCTGCATGGCAAATCCTCGCGCGGGTTCGGATTGCAGGCCGCCGACATGCTGATCGCCGATCATCCAAAGGTCGATGCCGCTGTCTGTTTCAACGATCTGGTGGCGCTTGGGCTGATGGCGGGGTTCGCGCGCGCCGGCCGCAGCCTTGGGCAAGGCTTTCGCGTGGTGGGCTTTGACGATATCGAAGAGGCCGCGCAAGGATGGCCGCCGCTGTCCTCGGTCAGTTGCGATATTGCGGGCTTTGCGCGCGACACCGCCGACCGCATCTTGGGCTGGATGGTGCAAGGCCAGCGCCCGATCCCCGAGATCCGCAGCCCGGTGCGCCTTGTTGCGCGCATGTCCAGCCTTGGTCAGGGTGAATGACAGTCGGTCTTTTGGCTTGATGCGGGTGTCCGAACCTGTCTAATCGGCCAGCTTGAATACTGTGATCTTTGGTTTTATGCCGATCATGATTTCGGCGGTAAAAGTAAACGAATGATACAGGCACCTCCGAGCAATCTGTTTTTCCATGATGCCGCTTCTATGGGCTGCGGGTCGTGCCAGACCCGTGGGCATGACGCCGACGCGATGGTGCCGCCGGATCGGCGCCCTGCACATCGGGTGTGGGATGCGCGCCGTGGCGTCACGCTGATCGAGGCGGTGCTTTATATCGCGGTGGCACTGGGGCTGATCGTCGGCGGGCTGGTGTTTTACCAACAGGCATCGCGCGCTGCGACCTATCAAAGCGTGGTTCGCGGGCTTCAGGTGGTGCAAGGCGAAGTGCAAGCCATGTATCAGGTCACGTCATGGCAGAACAGTGTTCAGACCGGCCCCACGCGTATCACCGCCGCGCTCATCGCGATGGGGGCCGTGCCGGCAGAGATGATGACCGATGACGGTCAGCAAATCCGGTTGACGCGCGACAGCCAGCTTTTGGTCTGGCATGGGCTCGTCGATGGTGAGTTTCAGACGCTCTATCAGATCCAAGCCGTTCCTGAATGGATGTGCACGAAAATGGTTGTCGCAAGCACCGCAACCGGATCGGCCGCATCCTCTGGAAACGGCACGCTGGGCGATGGCATCTTGTTTGATATCGCATCCGTTCAAGTTGGTGGCGTTGGCCCGGAGGATGGATTTGGCCGCTCAGGCCACATCCATCACTTCCGACAGGTTGCACTGGAGCAGAATGAAACCAGTGGCGATCTGACACCCGCATTGGCGGCGCAAATCTGCCGCGAAAGGGCAAGTTTCACTGCAAGCCGCTTGGTATCGAACATCGTGTTCGCGACGATACCCATGAACTGATCTGTCGCGTCGGGTGCGGCGCGCTGTCGGGCATGGTGGCAACCGCGCGCTCGATGTCAGGGAAATGCAAGCGGTGACCATGACGCACAAGGATGGATTCCGAATTCTCATTTGCAAGATAGAGGATGCCCCAATCACAAACCCGCTCAAGGCTCATGTTTGCACCGACTTCCTCAACCCGTGCCCTGTAACCCGCTTGCCGCCTGTCACCAAAGATGCGCTCTGCGGCGTCACGCGGATCGAGGCGGTCGCTTGTTCATCGCGGTCGCGCTGGGGCTGATCGTTGGCGGGCTGGTGTTCTATCAACAGGCATCGCGCGCTGCGACCTATCAAGGCGTGG
>NZ_CALAHQ010000010.1 GCF_937892565.1 uncultured Roseicyclus sp.
GCATGTGGCACACATGCCCCAACCGGGCACCGGATGGCCGCTTGCGTGCCCCACCCGCGGCAAGCCTTGGGTCATGCGGAGCTTGGCATCCCAAATCGCGTCGTATCAGCCTTGGCAGCGGCAGGCCCCTGCCATCCGCTGCCTTTTGCGCATGTCGTGGCCTTGCGCCCCTACCCGAAACGCGCGCCCCATGTGGGCTGCACGTCGCCCGGGGCGGGGGTGGCGGCAAAGACGCCGCGCGCAATCGCCCGCGACAGGCACAGCGCCGCCATATGGCCCAGCATCAAGGGCACCGCCGTGTCATCGCCAAGCGCCCGTGCCCCGGTGGCGGCGGCAAAGACCAGATCGCCATCCATCGGCGTGTGGCTGGGCCAGATCGCGCGCGCCATGCCGTCATGGGCGGCTATGGCCATCCGCGTGGCCTGTGCCTGGGTCAGCGCGGCATCGGTGGCCACGATCGCGATGGTGGTGTTGCGCCCTGCGCCGCCCTTGACCGGGGGAACCGCGCCGGGATCAAAGCCCGATGCCGGGCCAAGCCCGCCGAATTCGCGGCCCATCTCATGAGGGGCGGCCCAGAAGTGCGGCCCGTCGCCCACCGTCACGCGCCCCAGCGCATTGACCGCGACCAGCGCGCCGACGGTATAGCCCCCCCATTGCGCCGAGGCAGAGCCAAGGCCCCCCTTGAGGTCGGCAATCAGCGCGCCGGTGCCCGCGCCAACCGATCCCAGCGCAAAATCGGCCGCCGCGTTGTCCAGCGCGACCGCGCCCAAGGTCTTGTAGGGGTTTTCGCCCCATGCCTTGTCACCGCCATTGATCAGGTCGAACAAGATCGCGCCCGGCACGATCGGCACGGTCTGATCGCCCACGACAAAGCCGCGACCCCGTGTGCGCAGGGCATCGGCCACGCCCGATGCGGCATCAAGCCCAAAGGCCGATCCCCCCGACAGGACCAGCGCGTCGGCTTCCTGCACCAGCTTGTCGGGGGCCAGAAGGTCGGTCTCGCGCGTGCCGGGTGCGCCGCCCATGACATGAACGGCGGCGACAAAGGGGCGCGCGCCGACCAGAACGGTGGCGCCGGTCTTGATCCGCGCATCGCTGGCATGGCCCACCGCCAGCCCCGCCACATCGGTGATCAGATTGCGCGGCCCGGGGCGGATCATGGCGCACCCCTGTCGGCGACCAGATGCGGGATGCGCCCGCGCCAGAGCCCGAGCCGGGGCAGGTCGGGGCGATCGGGCAGCGGGCACTCAAGACCCTGATAGGCCGCGGGAAGGATCAAGATCACGGTATTCTGGCCAAGGGCTGCGGTTTCGATGGTGGCGGCGGCGGCAGGATCGAACCGCGCCGCCAGCCGCAACCGTGGCGCGCCATGGATCACCTCAACATGGGTCAGGTCCAGCGCAGGACAGGCCGCAAGGATGGCGGCATAGGCCGCGGGTTGGTTCATGAAATCGCCCGCATGCACGATGATGTCGGCAGGCAGATCATGGCGGGTCCAGCCGGTCATATGCACCGGCCCCCATCGACCTCCATCGCCACCCCGGTGATCATGCTTGCCGCATCCGAGCACAGAAAGGCCGCGGCCTCGCCCATGTCTTGTGGCGTGGAAAAGCGGCCAAGCGGGATGGTGGACAGGAATTTCGCCCGCATCTCGGGCGTGTCTTCGCCCATGAAGCTGGCCAGAAGCGGGGTTTCACCCGCCACGGGGCAAAGCGCGTTGACGCGGACACCAAAGGGGGCCAGCTCAACCGCCATGGTCTTGGTCGCGGTGATCATCCAGCCCTTTGAGGCGTTGTACCAGTTCAGACGCGGCCGGGGCGACAGCCCCGCAGTGGAGGCGATGTTGAGGATGGCCCCCGCGCCCGCCGCCTTCATCCCCGGCACGATCTCGCGCGCGGTCAGATAGACGGATTTGGCGTTGACGGCGAGCACGCGGTCGAATTCTTCCTCGGTCACTTCCTCCATCGGTTTGGGAAGATGGGTGATGCCTGCATTGTTGACCAAGATGTCGATGCGGCCCCATGCGTCGCGCGCGGCCTTGACCATGGCGGCGACCGAAGCCGCGTTGGCCACATCGACGCCATGGGCGATCCCGCCGATCTCGGCGGCGATGGTCCGGGCTGCGGGTGTGTTGATGTCGGCCACCATCACGCTTGCGCCTTCGCGGGCAAAGATGCGCGCGATGCCTGCGCCAAATCCTGATGCCGCGCCCGTCACGATGGCGGTCTTGCCGTCAAGTCTCATCGGGTTGTGCCTCCCTCAAGCGGTTCAGTGCGTGGCGCAGATCATCGGGGATCGCCACGGCGCGCCGCGTCATCAGATCGAAGAAGACCGAGACATTCTCGGCCTGAAACACCGTCGCCCCATCGCTCAGGCGGGTCATGCGATGGCCAAAGCGGGCGGATTTGGTGCCGACATGCAGGACATGGCTGTTGATGGTGAACACCTCGCCGGCCAGCATTTCGGCCCGGTAATCGGCCGCAATGTGAGCCGCGACAAAGGACCGTTGTGTGGCGGCAAGCGCGCCGCGATCAAGACCCGCCGCGGTTTGAATGCCAAACATCGCATCCGACACCGCTTCGATATAGGCCGCGACATTCATATGGCCGAGGATATCGCAATCGCGGGGGGCGACGGGGCGGCGCAGCGTTTCCATCGCCTCAACCCGCCCGGCGCAGATCGACTGCGCGCGCGCGCCGCATCGGCCAGATCGCCAGAAGCGCGCCCAATGCACCCGCGACATAGGCCGCGTCATGCATGAAGCCCGCCCGCAGGAAATCAGAGCGCGCCACGCCATCGGGCAGGCTGAGCGCTTGATCCAGCAGGCCCGTGGTATCGGCGATCAGCCCCCCGATCAGTCCAGCCAAAGCCGCCGATGTGGCCAGCACGATCACCAGCCCGATCGCCCCGATCCCGGCGGCCAGATAGCTGCGCGCGTTGGGCACGCTGAAAAGCCCCAGCGCAAAGGCGGGCAACCCCACCAGCGCCCCCATCCACCAACTGGCCTGTGCCCCGACCAGAGCCGCGCCCAGCCGTGGCGAGATGTCGGCCGGGATGCCGAATTGGGGGAATTTGATCTTGTGGAAATAGTCGGGGCCGACCGCGTAGCTCAACTGATTGTGCAAGGCGCCAAAGACAGCCGCCGACAGCGCGGCAATCCCCAGAAGCACAAAGAAGGTGGGGAATTTTCCAAGGCTCATGGGCCGCTCCGTCATCCGCATGACGCAAGCCTAATGCAGGCCCCGATCAGATGGAAGCGGCGCCTTTTGCGCCGGTCCCGTCGGGCCCTCGGCCCTTAGCCGTGGAGCGCCGCCACCGTCTTGAGGGTGGTCATGGCGTAAAGCGCCTCGAACCCCTTTTCGCGGCCATGCCCCGACAGGCCCGTGCCGCCGAAGGGCAGTTCCACGCCCCCCGCCGCGCCGTAATTGTTGAGAAACACCTGCCCCGCGCGCAGCCGTTTGGCCAGCCGCATCTGGCGGCCCCCGTCGCGGCTCCAGACGGATGCGACAAGGCCATAGGGCGTGCCATTGGCGATGCGGATGGCGTCATCTTCATCTTCGAAGGGCAAGATGATCTGCACCGGGCCAAAGATTTCTTCCTGTGCCAGCGGGTGGTCAGGGCTGGGGCCCGCGATCAGGGTCGGGGCGATGTAATGGCCGCCGGGCGGCAGGTCGGCGGCAAGCTGGCCGCGCGCAAGGATATGGGCGGGGTCGGCCATGGCAAGATAGCGCTCCACGATGTCTTTCTGGCGGGCCGAAATCAGAGGGCCCATGCGCAGATCGGCACTGGCGGGCCCGACGGTCAGGCCACGATACGCAGCAGCCATCCGTTCGCACAGCGCCCCGTAAAGCGATCGTTGCACAAGGATGCGCGAGGATGCCGAACAGGTCTGGCCCGCATTCTGGATGCCCGCAGTGACCAGATAGGGAAGAGCCGCATCCAGATCGGCATCGGCGAACACCAGTTGCGGGGATTTGCCGCCCAGTTCCAGCGTGACGGGCACGACGTTTTCGGCCGCCGCCGCCTGCACCTTGCGGCCGGTGGCCACCGACCCGGTGAACGAGATATGGCCGATGCCCGGATGGGCGGTCAGTGCTGCACCTGCCTCAAGCCCAAGACCCGGCACCACGTTCAGCGCACCCGCCGGCAGACCCGCCTGACGCGCCAGATCGGCAAAGGCCAGGGCGGTCAGACAGGCCTCTTCGGCGGGTTTCAGCACGCAGGCATTGCCCGCCGCCAGCGCCGCGCCAACCGATCGGCCGATGATCTGCATCGGATAATTCCATGGCACGATATGGCCCGTGACGCCGTGGGGTTCACGCAGGGTGTAGACAGTAAAGCCGTTCTGGAACGGGATCGTTTCGCCCATCAGCTTGTCGGCGGCACCGGCGTAGAATTCGCAATACCGCGCCAACGCGATGACGTCGGCCCGCGCCTGTGTCAGGGGCTTGCCGACATCGGCAGCCTCCATCGCGGTCAGCGCTTCGGTGTGGTCCAGCACAAGCTGGCCCAGCCGCGCCAGCATCCGGCCCCGGGCGTAAGCGGGCAAGGCACCCCATTCGCCCGCCAGCGCGCCTTGTGCGGCCCTGACCGCGGCGTCGATGTCGGCGGCGGTGCCGCGGGCGATGCGGGCGATCTCCTGCCCGGTCGAGGGATCGATCGCCGGCAGCGTTTCGCCCGTGGCGGGGGCCTGCCAGTGGCCCCCGATGAAAACACGCGACGGGTCGAACCAAGGCGTCATGAGGGTGCCCTTTCCATGTCAAGCAGCCGCGGGGCTGCGTCCAGCAGTTGGCGCGTATAGGGGTGGGTGGGCGCGTCGAACACGGTGGCGGTGGGGCCCTGTTCCACGATCTCACCCGCGTGCATCACCATCACCCGGTCCGTGATGGCGCGCACCACCGTCAGATCATGGCTGATGAACAGATAGGACAGACCGAATTCCCCCTGCAATTCGGCCAGAAGATCAAGGATGCGCGCGCGCACAGAGACATCGAGAGCCGAAACCGCTTCGTCCAGAACCAGTATTCTGGGCCGCGTGATCAGCGCGCGCGCAATCGCGATGCGCTGACGCTGTCCGCCCGAAAATTCATGGGGGTATTTCAGCATGTCATCGGGCGAAAGACGAACCGCTGTCAGCGCCTCGGCGACCCGGTCGCGCCGTGTTGCCCCCTGGGGGGCCTTGGCCATCAGGTGAAAGGGTTCGGCCACAATTCGGTCGACCCGCCAACGGGGGTTGAAGCTGCCGTAGGGGTCCTGGAAGACGCCCTGAAGGTCCGCACGCAAATCGGTCGGCATGCCCGGCCCGATGGAATGGCCAAAAAGCCGGATACTGCCGCTCTGGATCGGGTCCAGCCCGAGGATCGCCCGCGTCAGGGTGGATTTGCCACAGCCACTTTCGCCCACCAGCCCAAGGCTTTCGCCCGTGTGCAAGGTGAAGCTGACATCTTTCACCGCCACATGGGCCGGGCCCCGCCGCAGGCCGTGCCGCGGACCGGGATAGTGGCGCGTGACGGCATCCAGCACCAGAAGCGGCTCGGGCGTCGGCTGTGCCTTGCGGTCGGGGCGATGGGCCGAGGCCGCGAAAAGCGCCGCCGTATAGGGGTGACGGCGCTGGGCCAGCACGGTTTGGGTGGGCCCGGTTTCCACGATCTCACCGGCCTGCATCACGCCGATGCGGTGGGCCATGTCCGACACCACGGCAAGGTCATGGGTGATCAGAAGCAAAGCCATGCCATCTTCGGCGACCAGCCGTTTCAGCAGCGCAAGAATCTGCGCTTGCGTGGTGACATCAAGGGCGGTGGTGGGTTCGTCGGCGATCAGCAGGCGCGGGTTCCGCGCGATGGCCGCCGCAATGCAGACGCGCTGACGCTGACCGCCCGACAGCTCATGGGGGTAGCGGTCGAGCGGGATCGCCGACAAACCCACCCGGTCGAGCCGGTCGCGTGCAATGCCAAGCGCCGCGGCGCGGGTTGCACGACCATGGATCACCAGCGTTTCGGCCACCTGATGTCCGATCGTCTGCACCGGGTTGAGCGCCGTCATCGGTTCTTGAAAGATCATCCCGATCTGGTTGCCCCGGATGCGGCACAGTTGGGGCTCTGTCAGGGCCAGCAGATCGCTATTGCCCAGCCTTGCCGCCCCGGTCACGCGCGCACCATGCGGCAAGAGCCCCATAAGGGCCAGCGCCGTCAGGGATTTGCCCGAACCGCTTTCGCCGACCAGCCCGAAGATCTCGCCGGCGCCGATGCCAAACGAGACATCGCGCAGGATGGGGGTGCCATGAATGGCCAGCGATAGCCCGGCAATCTCGATCATGCGCGGCTCCCGAATTTTCGTACGAAAATTCGCACGATGTGATTTTTCGTACGAAAAATCATGTCCGCCCCCGCCGCAGCCGTGGGTCTAGCCCATCGCGCAGCCCATCGCCCAAAAGATTGAGGCCCAGAACCATGCCCACGATCGCCAGCCCCGGCAGAACCGCCAGCATGGGATGGGTGTAGATCATGGTCTGCGCTTCGGCCAGCATCCGGCCCCAGCTTGGCACGGGCGGTTGTGCGCCAAGCCCGACATAGGACAGCGCCGCTTCGGCCAGAATACCCAGCGAAAACTGGATCGTCGCCTGCACGATCAGCAGATTGGTGATGTTGGGCAAGATATGGTCGCCCGCGATACGGAACTGGCCCTTTCCTGCAGTGCGCGCGGCAAGGATGTAGTCGAGGGTCCAAAGCGGCAATGCCGCCCCACGCGCCACGCGGGCGAAAACGGGGATGTTGAAGATGCCGATGGCCAGGATCGCATTGGTGGCCGATGGCCCATAGCGCGCGGTGATCAGGATGGCGATGACCAGCGAGGGGAAGGCGAAGATCAGGTCATTGGTCCGCATGATCACCTCGTCCAGCCAGCCGCCGCGCTTGGCGCTTGCCGCCAGCCCGAGCGGCACTCCGACGGCGATGCCTATTCCGACCGCCAACAGTGCCACCGCGATCGAGGTCTGCGCCCCCACCATCAGCATCGACAAAAGGTCGCGCCCCAGATGGTCGGTGCCCAAGGGGTGCAGATCGGAGGGCGATTGCAGGCGGTTGGCGATGGCCACGCCATCAACGGCATGCGGGACCCAGACCAGCGAGATCAGCGCCGCAAGCAAGAACAGGCCCGACACTCCGGAACCGATGATCAGGGCAAGGGGAAGCCGTCTCATTTGCGGCGCAGCCTTGGGTCGACCAGCGCATAGGCCAGATCGATCACAAAGGTGACCAGGATCACGCCAAAGACCAGAAGCATGGTCACCGATTCCACCACGATCAGGTCGCGCTGGGTGATCCCTTGAAAGATCAGCCGCCCAAGGCCCGGCAGGAAGAACACATTCTCGATGATGATGGCGCCCGCAATCAGGAACGAAAATTGCAACCCGATGATCGTCAAGACGGGGATCAACGCGTTCCTGAGCGCATGGCGGCCGATGACCTGTGAGCGCGTGAGGCCCTTGGCCCGCGCGGTGCGGATATAGTCGTGATCGAGCGTGTCCAGAAGCGACGAACGCATGACACGCGCCAGGATCGACGCCTGTGGCAGCGCGAGTGCCACCGCCGGAAGGGTCAGCGCCTTGATCGCGGCAAGGGGGTCGGACCATCCGGGAAATCCCCCCGCCGAAAACCACCGCAGGCTCACGGCGAAGAGCAGCACCAACAGCATCGCAAACCAGAAATTCGGCACCGCAATGCCCAGCTGTGTCACCCCCATCATGCCGTGATCGGCCCATGTCCCACGCCGTGCCGCCGCAAGGATGCCGATGGGAAGAGCGATCAGCGTCGAGAGTGTCAGCGCATAGAGCGCAAGCGGCAGCGAGACCCAGATACGGTCCACAACCAGATCGGCCACCGGCACGCGATAGGTGTAGGAGATGCCGAAATCCCCCGTCAGCATGCCGCCGACCCACGACAGGTAGCGGTCAAGCCCGGACCCTTCGAGGCCCAGCTCGGCCCTGAGCGCGGCAAGGTTTTCTTCGGTCGCGTTCAGACCCATCATGTAGCTGGCCGGATCGCCAGGGATCACCTCGATCAGGGCAAAGATCACCACGCTCGCCAGAATCAGGCTGAGCCCAAGAGACAAGGCGCGGGTGAATAGATATCGCAGCATGACAGGCACGCTACCTTGCACCGCGCATCGGGGCCAGAGGGCAGTTGCAGCCATCGGGTGCCGGGTCGCTCGGGTGTCGCGCCGCGTCGCAGCGAATTGACAAGGTCATAATATTGTCAATATACCCCGCATTACGAAATCTTATTGCCGAATGCCGCGCAGGAGCCGCCCATGACCGCCCCACATCGTGAAGCCCCGTGGCTGATTCGCACCTATGCCGGTCATTCGACCGCCAAGGCATCCAATGCGCTGTATCGCGGCAATCTGGCCAAGGGGCAGACGGGGCTTTCGGTGGCCTTCGATCTGCCCACCCAGACGGGATATGACAGCGATCATGTGCTGGCACGGGGCGAGGTGGGAAAGGTCGGCGTGCCGATCTGTCACTTGGGCGACATGGCGACGCTGTTCGATCAGATCCCGCTCGAGCAGATGAACACCTCGATGACGATCAACGCGACCGCGCCATGGCTTTTGGCGCTCTATATCGCGGTGGCCGAGCAACAGGGGGCCGATATCACCCAATTGCAGGGCACGGTTCAAAATGATCTGATCAAGGAATATCTCAGCCGCGGCACCTACATCTGCCCACCCAAGCCAAGCTTGGCGATGATCGCGGATGTGGCGGAATACTGCTATGTCCATGTGCCGAAATGGAACCCGATGAATGTGTGTTCCTATCATCTGCAAGAGGCGGGCGCGACGCCCGAACAGGAACTGGCCTTTGCCTTGGCGACAGCGATTTCGGTGCTCGACGAATTGCGCCCGCGGGTTCCGGCCGGGGATTTTTCGGTGCTGGTCGGCCGCATCTCGTTTTTCGTGAATGCGGGCATCCGCTTTGTCACCGAGATGTGCAAGATGCGCGCATTTGTCGATCTGTGGGATGAGATCTGCGAGACGCGCTATGGTGTCATCGATCCGAAATACCGCCGTTTCCGCTATGGTGTTCAGGTCAATTCCCTTGGCCTGACCGAGCAGCAGCCCGAAAACAACGTGTACCGCATCTTGATCGAAATGCTCGCGGTCACGCTGTCGAAAAAAGCGCGGGCCCGTGCGGTGCAATTGCCCGCCTGGAATGAGGCGCTGGGCCTGCCGCGCCCATGGGATCAGCAATGGTCGATGCGGATGCAGCAGATCATGGCCTTTGAAACCGACCTTTTGGAATATGGCGATCTTTTCGATGGCAACCCGGTCGTGGATGCCAAGGTTGCCGAACTCAAGGCAGGCGCGCGGGCGGAATTGGCCAATCTTGATGCGATGGGCGGCGCGATTGCGGCCATCGACTACATGAAGGCGCGTCTGGTCGAAAGCAATGCCGACCGGGTCAATCGGATCGAACGGGGCGAAACCGTGGTGGTGGGCGTGAACCGCTACACCGCGACCGAACCCTCGCCGTTGATGGGTGAAGATGGTGGCATCATGGTGGTCGACCCCGCGGTCGAAGCCGATCAGATCGGCCGCTTGCAGGCATGGCGCGCCGGTCGCGATGGGGCGGCTGTCTTGGCCGCTCTGGCCGATCTGCGCGCCGCTGCACGCGCAGGGCGCAATGTGATGCCCGCCTCGATCGCAGCCGCCAAGGCCGGCGTCACGACCGGCGAATGGGCCGGTGTGATGCGTGCGGTGCATGGCGAATATCGCGGGCCCACAGGGGTGTCGAAATCCATGTCGAACAAGACCGAAGGGCTGGACGATCTCCGCGCGGCCGTTGATGCGGTCAGCGACCGTCTGGGCCAGCGGTTGAAGTTTCTGGTGGGCAAGCCCGGGTTGGATGGTCATTCCAACGGCGCCGAACAAATCGCCTTTCGGGCACGCGATTGCGGCATGGACATCACCTATGAAGGTATCCGCCTGACGCCCGAGGAAATTGTCGCCGCCGCCCGCGCACAGGGCGCACATGTCATCGGGCTTTCGATTTTGTCGGGGAGCCATGTCCCCTTGATCGAAGACGTCATGGCCCGTCTGCGCGCCGCGGGATTGGACCATATTCCCGTCATGGTCGGCGGGATCATTCCGGATGAAGATGCCGTAAAGCTGAAAGCCTTTGGCGTGGCGCGGGTCTACACGCCCAAGGATTTCGAATTGAACCGCATCATGATGGATATCGTGGCATTGGCCGACACGATGCAAACAGCGGCCCAGTGACACCGCATCTTGCGTGCAAGGCCATCCCTTTTTTATCGCCGCTTGCCTTTTTTCATGTTATCGGGCAACGGTGATGTGTTTTTCAAGCCAAGGGACCGTTTAAATGGCCAAGAATATCGACAACATGAGCCTTTCTGAATTGCAGGCTTATCAAAAAGAAGTCGAAGCTGCGATCAAGGGATACAAAAAAAAGCGCCGGTCGGATGCGCTTGCAGCCGTGCGCGCCGTCGCCAAAGAGCATGGCTTTACGGTTGAAGAGTTGTTGGGTGCGAAACCCGTCATACGGACCACGGCCAAGGGCGTTGCGAAATACGCCAACCCCGATGACCCGTCGCAGACATGGTCGGGCCGTGGCCGTCAACCCGCTTGGGTGAAGGCCGCGCTTGCTGCGGGCAAGCCCATGGCCTCTCTGGCCATCTGAGGGCATGACCGTCCATATCGGCGCAAAGCCGGGCGAGATCGCCGAGACGATCTTGTTACCGGGTGATCCGTTGCGTGCCGAATGGGCCGCCCGGCGGTTTCTGGATAGCCCTGTTTGTGTAAATCAGGTGCGGGGAATGCTGGGCTATACCGGATTGTGGCGCGGGCACCGCGTCACAATACACGGGTCCGGCATGGGCATGCCCAGCCTGTCCATCTATGCCAATGAGCTGATCCGCGATTACGGCGCCAAGACCTTGATCCGGATCGGATCGGCCGGCGCGATGCAGTCCGACATCGCGGTGCGCGATATCGTTCTGGCCATGAGTTGTTCATCGCTGTCGACCCCATCGCGGGGCATTTTCCGTGACCTGAATTTCGCGCCTTGTGCCGATTTCGGGCTGCTTGCGGCCGCACAAGCCGCGGCCCAGCGGCGGGGGGTGCCGACCCATGTGGGCGGCATCTATTCCTCGGATGTGTTCTATGATGAACGCGCCGATCTGACCGAACAGTTGCAGCGCCACGGTGTTCTGGCCGTCGAGATGGAAGCGGCCGAGCTTTACATCCTTGCCGCCCGCTACCGGGTGCGCGCCCTGGCGGTTCTGACCATCTCGGACCATCTGATCACGCACGAGGAATTGTCCTCTGCCGACCGGCAATCAAGCTTTTCCGACATGGTCGAGATCGCGCTGGAAGCGGCTTTCGCCTGAGCCACGCGTGCGGCGGCGGCTTTGCCACTTGAAAACGCCTGTTTCCGGGCCGGGAAAACCCGGGTTTTCCCGTGCGGAAAACACGTGTTTTCCGCCCCCCCCTCAGCCGCGCAGCATGCGGCGCAGGATGCGTTCGAGCTTGGCCGCGCCCAAGGGCGCCATGGCTTTGGTGTGCTCATGGCTGATCTGTTCGTCCGACAGCCCCGCCGCCTTGTTGGTGATGGTCGAGATCGCCGCCACGCGCAGGCCCAGAAACCGTGCCAATATCACCTCGGGCACGGTGGACATGCCGACTGCATCGGCCCCAAGGATGCGGATGGCGCGGATTTCGGCCGGGGTCTCGAACGAGGGGCCGGAATACCATGCATAGACGCCCTCCATCAGCGGGATGTCTTCGGCCTTGGCGGCCGCTTTCAGGGCTGACCGCATCGCAGGGTCATGGGCTTTTGTCATCGGCACAAAGCGGGCATCGGTTTTCTCGCCGATCAGCGGGTTCAGGCCCGAGAAATTGATATGATCCGACAACAGCATCAGATCGCCGGGGTTCAGGTCGGGGTGCATCGATCCGGCCGCATTGGTCAGGATCAGCCGTTCGCCCCCCAGCGCCTTCAGCACCTCCAGCGGCAGGCGCATCGCGTCGCCCCGACCGCTTTCATAGTAATGCGCGCGGCCCCCGAAAATGGCGACGCGCTGGCCTTCGAGCGTGCCGATCACCAGCTTGGGCGTGTGCCCTGACACGCCCGCATGGGGAAAGCCCGGCAGCTCGGCATAGTCGATCGCCACGCCGTCGACCGTTTCCGCGATGTGGCCCAGCCCCGATCCCAGCACCATGCCATAGGCGGGCGGCGCGGCGCCGGCGCGCTCACGAATCAGTGCGGCAAGTGCGTCAGCGTTCCTTGACATAGGGCTCCCCCCCTGCGCGCGGCGGAATGGCCTTGCCCACAAGGCCCGCCAGCACGATCACCACCAGAATATAGGGCAAGGCCTGCATGAACTGCACCGGCACGACGAATTCGCCCAGTTGGATGTTCTGATAGCGATTGCCCACCGCATCGAAAAAGCCAAACAGCAGACAGGCCGACAGCGCATACCATGGGCGCCACTTGGCAAAGATCAGCGCGGCCAGCGCAATGAAACCGCGCCCTGCGCTCATGTCCTTGACAAAGCCCGCCGACAGCGCGGTCGACAGATATGCCCCCGCGATGCCGCACAAGACGCCTGCGATCATCACGGCCGCAAAGCGCAAGCCCACCACCGAAATGCCCGCCGTATCGACAGCGGCGGGGTTTTCGCCCACCGCGCGCAACCGCAAGCCAAAGCGCGTGCGATAGAGCACCCACCATGTCAGCGGCACCATTGCCAGCGCCAGATAGACCAGTATCGAATGACCCGAGATCAATTCGGAATAGACCTGACCCAAGGGGCCTTGTTGTGCGATGCCGCGAATGGTCGATTCCGCGCCCGGCAGCACGATGTTGCCAAAGCGCGCATCCGATGGAAGCTGCGGGGTGCGCCCGCCTTGGGCGAACCAGGTCTGTGCGATCACCACGGCCAGCCCTGCGGCCAGAAAATTGATCGCCACCCCGGAAATCAGCTGATTGCCCCGAAAGGTGATGGAGGCGATCCCGTGCAGCACCGCCAGCACCATCGACGCCGCCACCCCGGCCAAAAGCCCGACCCAGACCGACCCCGAGGTATAGGCAATCGCGGCCGCGAAAAACGCCGCGACCAGCATCTTTCCTTCGAGCCCGATATCAAACACCCCCGCCCGTTCGGAATAGAGCCCGGCCAGACAGGCCAGCAACAGCGGTGTGGCCAGCCGCACCGTGCTGTCGAGGATTTGCAAGATGGTCAGGAATTCCATCGCGTCACTCCGCCGGGTTGGGGCGCGCGGCATTGTCACGGCGGCGCTTGAGCGACAGGAAAATGCTTTGCACGGGCATGCGCACCATGTTGTCCAGCGCCCCGGTGAACAAGATCACCAAGGCCTGGATGACCACGATCATCTCGCGGCTGATGGCGGGCATTTCGAACTGCAATTCGGCCCCGCCCTGATAGAGCGCGCCAAACAAAAGCGCGGCCAGCACCACACCCACCGGATGCGACCGGCCCATCAGCGCCACCGCGATGCCCACGAACCCCGCGCCTTCGACGAAATCGAGGACCAGACGCTCGGCTTCGCCCATCACGACGTTCACGGCCATCATGCCCGCCAGCGCGCCCGAGATCAGCATGGTGATCATGATGATCCTGGTCGGGTTGATCCCGGCATAGACGGCGGCCGTTTCGGAATGGCCAAACGACCGGATTTCATAGCCCAGACGCGTGCGCCAGATCAAAAGCCACACCAGCACACAGGCGATCAGCGCCAGAAAGATCGAGATGTTGAGCGGTGTCGACCCGCGAAAGCCAAGCCCGCCCGCGAAATCGGCGGCATTGGGCAGATGGGTGGTCGCGGCAAAGCTGGCGCTTTCGGGCGCCATCGAGCCTTCGACGCGAAAGACATTGACCAGAAGATACACCAGCAGCGCCGAGGCGATGTAGTTGAACATGATCGTGGTGATCACGATATGGCTGCCGCGCCGGGCCTGAAGATAGGCTGGCACGGCCGCCCATGCGGCGGAAAACAGCATCGCAAAGCCCATCGCGGCGGCCAGCGCCAGCGACCAGTGCGGCCAATCCACCGCCAGCAAGATCACCGCCACCCCAAGCCCGCCCAGCGCCGCCTGACCTTCGCCCCCGATGTTGAACAGCCGCGCGTGAAAGGCGACGGCCACCGCCAGCCCGGTAAAGATGAAGTTCGTGGCGTAATAGAGCGTGTAGCCCCAGCCATAGGCCGACCCAAAGGCGCCCCGCAGCATGATCTGCATGGCGCGCAACGGGCTTTCGCCGATGATCGCCACCACCAGCCCCGACACCATGAACGCCAGAACCACGCTGATCAGCGGGATCAAGACGACGTCGGCCCATTTCGGCATCCGGTCCATCTCAGGCCGCCCCCTCGGTCACGCCCGCCATCAACAGGCCAAGTTCGTGCTGGTCGGTCTGATCTGGCAGGCGTTCGCCCATGATGCGCCCGTCAAACATCACCGCAATGCGGTCGGACAGGCCCATGATCTCGTCCAGCTCGACGCTGATCAGCAAGATCGCCTTGCCCTGATCGCGCAGGGCGATGATCTGGCGATGGATGAATTCGATGGCCCCGATATCGACGCCGCGCGTGGGCTGGCCCACCAAAAGCAGATCGGGCGCGCGGTCCATTTCTCGGGCGACCACGATCTTTTGCTGATTGCCGCCTGAAAAACTGCGCGCGGGCAGGCGCGGATTGGGCGGGCGCACATCATAGCGCGCCATCTTGTCAACACAGTCGGCCTTGATCGCGGCGTGATCCATCAACGGCCCGACATTGTATTTCGGATCATGGTGATAGCCAAAGGCCACGTTTTCCCATGCCTCGAAGCCCATGATCAGCCCCTCGGTCTGACGGTCTTCGGGGACATGGCCGATGCCCATGGCGCGGCGGCTTTGCCCGTTGGCCGCTGATCGGGTGATATCAAGCCCGCTGCCAAACAGGCTGACCGCCCCACCGCTGGCCGTGATCATGCCGCCCAGCACCTCCAGAAGCTCGGTCTGCCCATTGCCTGCGACGCCGGCGATGCCAAGGATCTCGCCGCGCCGGATCTCAAGGGACACCCCCTTGAGCCGTTCGACCCCGCCGCGGCGCACGCGCAGATCGCTGACCTTCAGCACAACCTCGCCGGGGGTGGCGGGTGTCTTGTCGACCTGCAACAGCACTTTGCGGCCCACCATCATCTCGGCCAGCTCTGCGGGCGATGTGTCTGCGGTCCTGACGGTATTGGTCATCTCGCCGCGGCGCATCACGCTGACGGTGTCGGTGATCTCCATGATCTCGCGCAGCTTGTGGGTGATCAGGAGGATGGTCTTGCCCTCGGCGCGGAGCCGTTCGAGGATGCGGAACAGTTGATCGGCCTCGGCGGGCGTCAAGACGCCCGTGGGTTCATCGAGGATCAGGATATCGGCATGGCGATAAAGCTGCTTGAGGATTTCGACCCGCTGCTGGTGTCCCACGCTCAGGTCTTCGATCACGGCATCGGGGTCGACCTTGAGGCCATATTCCTCGGACAACTCCGCCAAGAGCTTGCGCGCCCTGGCGATCGAAGGGCGTAGCATCGCGCCGTTTTCGGCCCCAAGGATCACGTTTTCGACGACGGTAAAATTCTCGACCAGCTTGAAATGCTGGTGCACCATTCCGATGCCCGCGCGGATCGCGGCTTGGCTGTCGGGGATGGCGGTAGCAGTGCCATTGATGAATATTTCGCCCGCGTCGGCTTTGTAAAAGCCATAGAGGATCGACATCAGCGTCGATTTCCCCGCGCCGTTTTCGCCGACGATGCCATGTATCGTGCCCCGCGCGACCGACATGGAAATGTCGCGGTTGGCCAGAACCGGGCCAAAGGATTTGGAAATGCCCCTGAGTTCGATGGCGGGCGCGTCTGTCATGGGCTGGCTTGCTCCCCCGTGCGGGTCCGATGGGCAACGGGCCGCGGTGATCATGCCACCACGGCCCGCGCCGGTTTCAAACCGCCATGCGATTACTGCATCTGCACGGGGCAGGTGCCGTCATCGGTGAAATTGTGCACCTTGATCTCGCCCGCGATGATGGCAGCACGCGCGGTATCGACGGCGGCCTGCATCTCGGCGGTGATCAGCGCGGCGTTGTTGTCGTCAAGCGCGTAGCCCACGCCCTCTTCAGCCAGACCGAAGACATGGACGCCGGTCACCACTTCGGGGCCGGTGGTAAAGGCGTCATGCACGGCCACGTCGACCCGCTTGAGCATCGAGGTCAAGACCGAGCCGGGGTGAAGGTGGTTCTGGTTGCTGTCCACACCGATCGAGAGGATGCCCTCGTCGGCTGCGACCTGAAGCACACCAAAACCTGTGCCGCCGGCAGCGGCATAGACCACATCAGCACCTTGGGCGATCTGGCCGCGGGTCAATTCGCCCCCGCGCACCGGATCGTTCCATGCGGAGGGCGTCGTGCCGGTCATGTTGGCGATGACGGTGACCGCAGGGTTCACCGCAGCCGCGCCTTGCGCATAGCCGCAGCCAAAGCGCGAGATCAGCGGAATATCCATGCCGCCGACAAAGCCGACAATCCCCGCTTCGGAGGCCATCGCGGCCAGCATGCCGACCAAGTAGGAGCCTTCATGTTCCGAGAAGATGACCGAGCGCACATTGGGCGCATCGACCACGCCGTCGATGATGACAAATTTGGTGTCGGGGTAATCGGGCGCCACGACCGACAAGGCGGTTGCTTGGCTGAAGCCTGCCATCACGATCGGGTTCGAACCCGCTTCGGCCAGACGGCGCATCGCCTGTTCGCGCTGTGCGTCCGAGGTCAGTTCGATCTCGCTGTAGGTGCCCCCGGTTTCAGAGGCCCAAAGCTCGGCGCCGTTGAAGGCCGCCTCGTTGAAGGAGCCGTCGAATTTGCCACCAAGGTCGAAAATGATCGCCGGCCCGTCGGCCAGCGCGCCCGAGGCGGACAGGGCCAAGCCAGCAGCGGCGCCCATCAGCATGGTCTTCATGGTCATTGTGTATCTCCCGGTTGAAATGATCCGCGGCGCATCATCTTGCCCGCTGGTCACGATTATCTGCAAGGTCTGGAAGCGAACCCCTTCTGAATAAGGGCAAAGGGCGATCACTGGGTCAACTGGATTCTGTCTGCTGCAAGCGTCGAAATTGATGCCGCAACGTCAACTGTTTGCGCCGCTGCCGGGTTTTTGGGCGCTCAGCACCCGGCGCAACGTCAGGGCATCCACAAAGGCCGATCCGGGGCGCGCGTAATATCCGCGCCTCAGGCCGGTTCGCACAAACCCCGCCCGCCCATAGAGCGCCAGCGCCCGGGCATTGTCGGCTGCCACCTCCAGAAACAGATCCTGAGCACCCGCGGCCAGCGCGGCATCCATCACCTGACGCAACAGCGCCGCGCCATGCCCTTTTCCCTGTGTGTGCGGGTCGATGGCGATGGTCAGCAGTTCCGCCTCGGGCGCCACGATCTGCACCAGTGCAAAGCCCTCAGACCCAAGGCTGACGGCATGGATCACGGGGCGCGCCAGCATCGCGGCGATGTCGGCCTCTGACCAGATCTGGCCATGGCCTGCAAAGGCCGCGGCGTGAATCTGCGCCATCCGGGCGGGTGTCATGAGGGCAAGATCATCGGCCCGGCCGTGCGCGCGGGGGCGGCATCGGCGGCGCGTAGATACATGGGCGCAGGGCGCGGCAGATCCGTGTCGCGCCAGCGAAGCGCCGCGATCCGCGCAATCGCTTCGGCCAGCGGCAGGGCAGGGGGCAAAACCACCAGCCCCGGCAGCGTCGCCACCGCCATGCCCGCGCCCGATCCGGTGACAGCGCCGCCAGCGATCAGATGGGGCAGATCACCCGGCGTCAGCAACAGCGGATCACCCGCGCCTGCGCCATCGAACGCCTGCACATAAACCTCGCCTCGGCGCGCATCCGCGATCACGGTGATCGGGCGCGGCAGATCATGGGCCAGCGCCTCGAGCGTGCTGACGCCCACAGCGGGAATGCCCAGCCCAAGCGCCAGACCGCGCGCGGCCGACACCGCAATGCGAATGCCGGTGAAATTGCCGGGCCCCACACCCACCCCGATGGCATCCAGATCGGCCAGGCACGCGCCGCTTGCCGCCACCACCTCGGCAAGCACCAGCATCAGACGTTCGCCCTGACCCTTTTCCATGGCCTCATGGGCATGGGCCAGTATCGTCTCGCCCGACAAAACAGCGGCCGCGCAATGCGCGGCCGAGGTGTCGAAAGCCAGGATCAGGGGCTTGGAAGCGGCCATCACAGGTTGACGGGGCGCACCTCGAGAACCTCGGGGATGTAGTGGCGCAGCAAATTCTCGATCCCCATCTTCAGCGTCAGCGTGCTGGACGGGCACCCCGCACAAGCACCCTTCATGTGCAGATAGACCACCCCCCGGTCGAACCCGTGAAAGGTGATGTCGCCACCATCCTGGGCGACGGCGGGCCGCACGCGGGTATCAAGCAGCGTCTTGATCTGGCCCACGATCTCTGCGTCTTCGCCGCTGTGCTCGGCATGACCGCCCGAGGCCCCGCCCTCGCCCTCCATCACCGGGGCACCCGATTGATAATGCTCCATGATGGCGCCAAGAATGGCCGGCTTGATGTGGTCCCAGGCGGTGGCTTCCGCCTTGGTCACGGTGACGAAATCGGTTCCGAAGAACACGCCGGTCACGCCCGCCACGCCAAAGATACGCGCGGCAAGCGGCGATTTCCCGGCGGCGTCGGGATTGGGGAAATCGGCGGTGCCCATATCCAGCACGGTCTGGCCGGGCAGGAATTTCAGCGTCGCCGGGTTGGGGGTGGATTCGGTCTGGATGAACATGCGCGTAATCCCATCGGTTTCGTCAGATATGCGGGTCAGACCGGCCAGTGTCAAGTTTTGGAACGATTCTAAACCGGACCGGGTTCAGGTTCAGGTGATGCTTTCCAGCTGTTCCTTGCTCAGCTCGACCGGAACGATGGTGATGGGCACGGGCAGGGTGCCCGCCTGACGCACCATCGCGGTCACCAGCGGCCCCGGCCCCCCCTTGCCGGCCGCGGCCCCCAGCACCAGCACCCCGATCTCGGGCGAGGTGCGGATATGGTCGAGGATTTCCGCCACCGGCTCACCCTCGCGGATGACAAGGCTGGGATCGACCCCCTGGCGGTCACGCATCCATTTGGCGAAGACGTTGAAATGCGCCTCGATTCGCTCGCGCGCTTCGGCACGCATCATTTCGGCCACGCCGATCCAGTGGTTGAACTCATCGGGCGGGATGATCGACAAGATCTCGACCCCGCCCTGGGTATGGGCGGCGCGCATTGCGGCAAAGCGCATCGCGTTCAGACATTCGCGGGTGTCGTCCAACACCACGAGGAATTTGCGCATCGGTTTTCCCTGTATCGGCAGCCCAGCATGACGCCTGTGCGCGGCTCTGTCCACCGCTTCGCACGAGGCGCCGGGCGGCTGGGCGGTCTGCCGCGTCAGGCCAGCGCCAGAAGTCCGGCCAGATCCAGCCGTGCATTGATCATCTGCAACTGTCCATCGGCGTCGCGCGGCCAATCCTCGGGCGCACGGTCGCGATAGAGTTCGATGCCATTGCCATCGGGGTCGCTGAGATAGATCGCCTCGGACACGCCATGATCGGCCGCCCCATCCAACGCCACACCGGCCGCAAGCACCCGGCGCAACGCTTGCGCCAAAGCCCCCCGGTCTGGAAAGAGAAAGGCGGTGTGATACAGCCCCGTGGCCTCGGGGGCCGGGCGTGGCCCGCCCGCGCTGTGCCAGGTGTTCAGGCCCAGATGGTGGTGGTAGCCGTCAAAGGACAGGAATGCCGCCTGTTCGCCGTAGCGCTGCTGCACCTGCAAGCCGATGACATCGCGGTAAAAGGCAATGGATCTTTCCAGATCCGATACCTTTAGATGCACATGGCCGATAAGGGCGCCCGTGGGGCTGGGATGGGTTGGGTTCATGGTCGACTCTCCTGATCTGGGGTCAGTATTGCGCAGGCAGCGGCGCGTGTCCCTGCGCGCCGGCGCAGACCGGCTGTGCGCAGGGCGTTCGACCGCGCCCCGCGCCAAAGCCCTGGTTCAAGGTGCTGTCTTGGGGGCTTTTCGCATCCTGCGTGCCGGGGATATGCTATCGCCCGACCGCGCGTCAGTGTCGCGCCGCCCAAAGGGGGACCCCAGATGCCCAATCGCCGCCCGAAAGAATCGCCCCTGCCCGTGGATGCCGCCGCCCGCCGCGCGATAGCGCCCGTGGTCTGCTACCCGGTCGCCACTTTGCCCGGCCTGCCCGATGCGGTGATCGCGGGCGCGCGCAGCGGCTTGATCTTGCGCGACAGCGTCACCATTCCGCCCCGCCAAGCGCGCTGTTTTCGCGCCCGCGCCGGGCAGGTGATCCGCATCCGTTCCGTCGAAGGACCGCAGGTGGGCGATCTGAACCTGTGGCATGCGCATGATCTGTCCGAGCGATTCTTTTCGGGGAAAACCCGCGCCTTGCACGGCACCCATGTGACGACCGGGGATCGTTTGTGGTCGAGCCTGCCACATTTGCGCCCGATGGCCAGCGTGGTGGCCGACAGCCTCGATTGGTATGGGATCGACGATTTCGGGGGGGCGGTTCATGACGTGATCGGCACGCGCTGCGATCCCTACACGCATTGCCTGTTGTCGGATGGTGGCCAATATCACCAGTGCTGCCATTCCAACCTGACGCGCGCCTTGGCCGCCGAAACGGGTCTTTCCCTGTCCGACGCCGAACGGCACATTCATGATGTGCTCAACGTGTTCATGTGCACGGGATTTACCCGTGACACCGGGCAATATTTCATGAAAGCCTCGCCCGTGCGTCCGGGTGATCATCTTGATATATTGGCTGAAATCGATCTTGTTGGGGCCTTGTCGGCCTGTCCGGGGGGCGATTGCGGGTCCGAGCATTCCTCGGACAGCGCGCCGTGTTTCCCGCTGTTGGTCGAGGTGTTTGATTGTGATCTGACACGGTCATGGGCGCCTGCGCCGATCAACGGTTATGACCGCAGCCACGGCGCCTGATCGCCCCTGAAAACACGCTTTTGCGACCCCTCAACGGCTCAAGCAAAAAATCACTTCCTGACGCAAAAAATTATCTTGCATGGGGGGGGAAACAGCCGCATATGCCCGGCCCAAGACGCCAACGCACGCGCCTCTGTCACGGGTGGTACTCCGGCCTGCCGGCATAACCATCGCAGTTACGTAGCGACGGTAACGTCTCCCTTGGAAGTTTGCGGGCCTCATTCGGCCCTCTGTCTGTCGGAGATGACCATGACCGCTACGTTCGCCGATTTCTCGGCCTCTTTTCCTATTCCTTCGGCCCGCCTCGAAGGCTTCATCGCCTCCAACCGTTTTGATCGCCCGACGCTGGTGATCGAGATCGACCGCGTCGAGACGCAGTATCGCGCGCTGGCCGAGGGTTTGGGCGCAGCCGACATCCATTATGCCGTCAAGGCCAACCCCGCCCCCGAGATCATCGAGCGGCTGGTCGCGCTTGGCTCCAAATTCGACGCCGCGTCGCGGGGCGAGATTGAACTGTGCCTGAGCAAAGGCGCACAGCCCGACACGATTTCCTACGGCAACACCATCAAGCGTGCCGCCGACATCGCCTTTGCGCACCGCGCGGGCATCACGCTGTTTGCCGCCGATGCGGCCGAGGAAATCGCCAAGATCGCCGCCCATGCGCCGGGCGCGTCGGTCTATATCCGCCTGCTGGTCGAAGCGTCGGGCGCCGATTGGCCGCTGACGCGCAAGTTCGGCACGACGCGCGACACCGCGCTCAAGCTCATGGCGCAAGCGCGCGGTCTGGGCCTGCGTCCGGCTGGGGTCAGCTTTCATGTCGGCTCGCAAACGCGCGATCCGGCGATGTGGTCTGATACGCTTGATCAGGTGGCGGCGGTCTGGGATGCAGCCACCGACGCGGGCTTTGATCTTGATGTGCTCAACATCGGCGGTGGTTTCCCGGCCTTCTATGGCGACGCGATCCCGCACCCGACGGCTTATGCCGCAGCGGTGATGGCGCAAGTCAACGCGCGCTTTCCCGCAGGCATCCGCATCATGGCGGAACCCGGTCGCGGCATGGTCGCCGAGGCCGGCATGATCGCGGCCGAGGTGTTGTTGGTGGCCAAAAAGTCCGAGGATGATCTGCATCGCTGGGTCTATCTGGATATCGGCAAGTTTTCGGGCCTTGCCGAAACCATGGATGAGGCGATCCGCTACCAATTCATCACGCCCCATGATGGCGAAGCCACGGGCCCCTGCATTCTGGCAGGCCCGTCTTGCGACAGCGCGGATGTGCTTTATGAAAAGCGCCCGGTGTCGTTGCCCTTGGCGCTCAGGGCGGGCGACAAGGTGATCATCCGCAATTGCGGGGCCTATACCTCGTCTTACGCATCGGTTGGCTTCAACGGCTTTCCGCCGCTGGACGTGATGGTGATCTGATACCGCGCTTGCGCCGTCCGCCTGTTTTGATCCGTCGCAGGCGGGCGGTTTATGTCACGTCTGGCCTTGGCGCAGTTCGCGCGCTAAGGCTGGCGTGAACACAGGGCAACTGGCCGCACTGTCATGCAAATCTATCTGCCCATCGCCGAAGTCAGCGTGAACGCCTTTCTGCTGCTTGGGCTTGGCGGCATCGTCGGCATCTTGTCGGGCATGTTCGGGGTGGGCGGCGGGTTTCTGATGACGCCGCTGTTGTTTTTCATCGGCATCCCCCCCGCCGTCGCCGTGGCGACCGAGGCCAATCAGATCGTCGCCTCGTCGTTTTCCGGGGTTCTGGCCCATCTCAAGCGCAAGACCGTCGATCTGAGGATGGGCACGGTCTTGATGCTGGGGGGCGTCGTCGGGGCGGCCATCGGGGTGCAGGTGTTTGCCGCGCTGACCGCCATCGGTCAGGTCGATCTGCTGGTCAAGCTGTGCTATGTCGTGTTTCTGGGCATCATCGGCACGCTGATGTTTTTCGAAAGCCTGCGCGCGATCCGGCGGGCGCGTGCGTCGGGCGGGGTGGCCACGCCTGTGCGCCGCCATCGCACCTGGATGGACAAGCTGCCCTTCAAGATGCGGTTTCGGACCTCGGGGCTTTATATCTCGGTGATCCCGCCGATTGCGGTCGGCGTGTTTGTCGGGCTTTTGGCCGCGATCATGGGGGTGGGCGGCGGGTTCATCATGGTGCCTGCGATGATCTATCTGCTGGGCATGCCGACCAAGGTGGTGGTGGGCACCTCGCTGTTCCAGATCATCTTTGTCACCGGAATTGCCACCTTGTTGCATGCCACGACCAATTACACCGTTGACATGGTGCTGGCGGTGCTGCTTTTGGTGGGGGGCGTGATCGGGGCACAGATCGGGGCGGCCATCGGCGTCAAGCTCAAGGCCGAACAGCTGCGCATCTTGCTGGCCGTGATGGTTCTGGCGGTTTGCGGCAAGCTGGCCTTTGACCTGCTGGTCATGCCGGCCGAGCTTTATGGCATCGCGTTTGACGGGGCCGGGCACTGATGCTGCGGGTGCTGGGCCTTGTCGCTGTCGCCCTTGCGCTGGCCACACCGCTCAAGGCCGAGCAGGTGGTGGCGGGCCTGAGCCAGGAGGCGATTTCCATCACCACGAATTTCGCGGGCTCCGAGATCTTGATCTATGGCGCGGTCCGCCGGGAAGAACCGCCTCCGGGCAGCGCGCCGATGGAGGTGATCGTCACCGTCCAAGGCCCCAGCCGCGCGGTGACCGTGCGGCGCAAGGAGCGCCGATTTGGCATCTGGGTGAACACCGATGCCACGCGGATCAACGAGGCGCCAACCTTTTATGCGGTCTCCAGCACCGGACCCTTGGACGCCATCCTGAGCCAGACCGAGGATCTGCGCCATCGCATCACCTTGGCGCGTGCGATCCGCGCAGTGGGCACCGGTCGGACCGATCAGGATGTGTTCAATGCTGCGCTGATTCGCATCCGCACACAGGATGCGGCCTATCAGCTGACCGAAGGCGCCGTGCGGTTTCGCGAGCAGACCTTGTTTGACACCTCCATCCGGCTGCCCGCCAACCTGACCGAAGGCGAATATGTCACGCGCATCTTCCTGACCCGGGGGGGGGCGGTGGTGGATGTCTATGAGCAGACGATCCCGGTGCGCAAAGTGGGCTTGGAGCGGATGATCTACACCCTCGCCCATGAGCGGCCCCTGGTCTACGGGCTTTTGTCGCTGTTCATCGCCATTGCGGCGGGTTGGATGGCCTCGGCCCTGTTTCGCGCCATCAGGCGCTGAGGGGTTGTTCCCATCGCCGCTTGTTCAGCGGGTCTGACCGCCCGGCGCTGGCTGATGACGCTTGCTGCCGCACAGACGCAGCCACAGCCTCAGCCCCGGCCCACAAAAGGCATTTTCGTCGCCATCACGGTCTGAAACAGGATGTTGGCCGACAGCGGCAAGCTGGCCATGTGATGCACACAATCGGCCACATGGGCCACATCCATCACATGGGGCGGCGCATCGCCGCGCGCCATGGCCTGTTGGGCGGCATCGCGCAAAAGGTCGGTTTCGGCATTGCCGATGTCGATCTGGCTGCCTGCGATGTCAAAGGGGCGGCCATCGAGCGCGATCTGTTTGGTCAGCCCGGTGATGGCGTGTTTGGTTGCCGTATAAGGGGCGGCACCCGCGCGCGGCACATGCGCCGAAACCGAGCCATTGTTGATGATGCGCCCGCCCTGTGGCGCTTGACGGCGCATCAGGCCAAAGGCCGCGCGCGCGCACAGGAACATGCCGGTCAGGTTGACCTCGACCGCGCGGCGCCAGTCGGCCGGGTCGATTTCATCGAGCGGGGCTGTGGGGGTAAAGATGCCTGCATTGTTGAACAAGACATCCAGTCGGCCGTGATCTCTGGCAAACCCGGCAAAGCGGTCGGCCACCGCATCGGCATCGCTGACATCAAGCGGCAACACAACGGCGCGCGCACCATGGGGGGCGGCGATCGCGGCCAGCCGGTCGGCGCGCCGCGCGGCCAGGCCCACGGTCCAGCCTGCTGCCAGCATGCGTTCGGCCACCGCGTGCCCGATGCCCGAACTGGCGCCTGTCACGATGATCGTCTGTGTCATTCCTCGGCCTCCAGGCTCAGGGTGGTTTTGGGCGCCGGCAGATCGTCGATGCCAAGCGGTTCCTTGGGGCGGGCCAGCGCATAGCGGGTAACCCAGATCAGCTTGTCTTCGGCGCGCGTGATGGCGACATAGGCCAGCCGCTTCCACAGCGCCTGTCCCGCTTCCATCCGGCCCGCGCGTGCGGCGGCATAAAGATCGGGGGCAAAGACCTGCACCGCGTTCCATTGGCTGCCTTGCGCCTTGTGGATCGTCACCGCCGCGCCATGCAAGAAAGCGGCACCCATGCGGGCGGCATAGGGCAGGAACGGTTCCTCTTCGTCGGGCTTTTCGATCTTGATGATCGAGGCCGCCGAAAAGCGCGGGCTTTCAGCACCCAGCACATGCAGGCGCGAAAAGCCGGGGCGCGATCCGGGGCCCAGATAGATGACCGGCGCGCCCTTGATCAGGCCGCGCGCCTCAAGATCGATGCGCCGCTTGCGATGTTTCAGGGGCAATTCTATGCCGTCACAGATCAGCGGCTCGCCCGGGATCAACTGATCCTCGGGCGCGCCATGGGCGGCGCGGAACGCGGTGATCAGCCGGATGCGCGTGGCGTTGCGCCAGACCAGCACCGGGCTGCGCGCCATCAGATCGGCATCGGCGCGGCCCGCGATCTCGACGCGCGGATCGCTGCGGGCGGCGTCTTCGACCATGCGCTCGAACCCTTCGAAGCTCAGATCGGGATCGGCCAGGGCATGGGCCAGATCGAGGATCGGATTGCCCGCCTCCTGGCGGTGGATCCGCGCCAGATCGAGCCGATCATCGCCCGTGATCTTGTCAAAGACCATCTGGCCCGATTGGTTCACAGGGGCCAGCTGGGCCGGGTCGCCAAACAGCACGAGAAAGGGAAAGATCTCGCGCAGATCGTCGAACTGGCGGTCATCGAGCATCGAGGATTCGTCGATCAAGCCGATATCAAGCGGATCTTCGCGGCGCTTCCAGCCGGTGATGAAATCAGACCCCCGCAACCCCGCCGATGCAAGGGCTGCGGGCACGGATGTGGTGGCGTCATAGACCTGTTTGGCGCGGTCCATCGCGGCATCGCTGAGCGCGGCGATCACGGGCCGTTCGCCTTGGCCGGCCAGCCATTCGGCGACTTTCTCGTATTCCGGGTCATAGACGGGGGTGTAAAGAACCCGGTGGATCGTGGTGGCCGGCACGCCGCGACCGCGCAGAACGCTGGCGGCCTTGTTGGTGGGGGCCAGCACCGCAAGGGTGCGCCGATCCTTGCGCCTGCGCCCTTCCCAGTCGCCCGACACGATGTCGATACCGGTCGCTTTCAGCACGCGCACCAGTTCGGCCAGCAGCAGCGTCTTTCCCGAACCCGCCTTGCCCACCACTGCCATGACGCGGGCCGGGCCCTCGGCGGCGGGGGTGAGGGTCTCGTTGTCGAGGTCCACACCGATGCCGCGCAGCGCCTCGGCGATGCGGTCATGGGCTTGGGCCTGATCATCGGAAAAGGCGATGGCGGGTGCGGTCACGCTCATGCCGGCAACCCTACCGCGCGCATCCGGCGGGCGCGAGGGGCAAACGCCCCCGAGCCCCTTCCAGAGCTTGCGGTCAACCGGATCTGCGGGCCAGAACCAATTCACCCAAACGCACAGGCTGGCGGTGAGCGGGCATCTCGGCTTCGATCCGGTCGGCGCATTCCGCCAGAACCAGCGCGGCGCGCCCGATGGCGGCGCTGTCGCGTTGGGCGATCGCGCTTGCCGCAAAGGTGGCGCGCAGGCTGGCATCCGCGATCAGCAAGGCCCGGATCAGCGCTGTGGCACGGGTGCCATCGGGAAGCTCGGTCAAAAGCGCCAGGAGCTTGGTTTCATTGCCCCCGGCGCGTGTCAGCGCCTCAAGCACACGCTGAAACAGCGCGTTGGTGTCATCATCCTGGGTCATCCCGGTTCCTTGGGTCGTTTGACCGGGATTCTCCCGCAAGGGGGCTTTTGCGCCGTCGGATTCTACACACCAACGATAAGGGCACCCCCCCGCGAGAACCATCCAATTTTAGTCAATTGGTTAATGCCTGCTGGCGGCCACCGCGCGCGATCACGCCCAGCGGGTCGAGAAATCCTTGGGCAAAAGCAGGTTATGGCGCCCCAGATCGGCCACCTTGCGTTCGCCACACAGCGCCATGGTGGTGTCAAGTTCCTTGTGGATCACTTGCAACGCGCGGGTCACGCCCGCCTCGCCCATCGCACCCAAGCCATAGACAAAGGCCCGCCCGATCATCGTGCCCTTCGCCCCAAGGGCCAGCGCCTTGAGCACGTCTTGCCCCGAGCGGATGCCGCTGTCGAGATGCACCTCGATCTTGTCGCCCACCGCATCCATGATCTGGGGCAGCATGCGAATGGATGACAGCGCCCCGTCAAGCTGGCGGCCGCCATGATTGGACACCACGATGGCATCGGCCCCCACGGCCAGTGCCTTTTTCGCATCCTCGGGGTCGAGAATGCCCTTGAGGATCACGGGGCCGTCCCACCAGCTGCGGAATTGCCTGATGCGCTCCCAATCAAGCGAGGGGTCAAAGGCTTCGGCGGTCCAGCTGCCCAGCGATGTGGGATCGGTCACGCCCTTGGCATGGCCCACGATATTGCCGAAAAAGCGGCGCTTGGTCTGCAGCATCTCAAGACCCCATGGCACCTTGGTCGCAAGGTTGAGGATCGATCTGGGCGTCAGCTTGGGCGGGGCGGACAGGCCGTTCTTCAGATCCTTGTGCCGCTGGCCCATGATCTGAAGATCGACCGTGATCACCAGCGCAGAGCAATTCGCATCCTTGGCCCGCGCAAAGAGCCGCTTCATGAAGTCGTCGTCCTTGAGCGTATAGACCTGAAACCAGAAGGGCTTGGTGGTGTGGCTGGCCACATCCTCGATCGAACAGATCGACATGGTGGACAGCGTAAAGGGCACACCGAACTTTTCTGCTGCGCGCGCGGCCTTGATCTCACCATCGGCCGATTGCATGCCGCACAGGCCGACCGGCGCCAGCGCCACCGGCATGGCCACATCCTGCCCCGCCATCCGCGATGCGGTCGATCGGCCCGCCATGTCCACCGCCACGCGCTGGCGCAGGCGGATCTCGTCGAAATCGGAACAGTTGTCGGCAAAGGTCTGCTGGGTCCAGCTGCCGGTTTCGGCGTAATCGTAGAACATCTTGGGCACGCGGCGCTTGTAGATCCGCTTGAGGTCTTCGATCTCGGTGATCACGGGCATGACGCGGGGCTCCCTTCCACGAGGCTGATCCGGTGCCGGGCCGGATTGGTCAGGATTTGCTACCAATCCCGGGGCGGCTGGGCAATGCGTCAGTTGCGGCACCTCCAGCAGGGGCCTTGCGCGGGGTCGGAATTTCCGCTTTCAGATCGGGCATGACCCAGCCGCGTTACACCCCCCTTGTCGACAGCTTGCCCGCCTCGGTGCCCTTTGTGGGCCCCGAGGCACAGGAACGGGCGCGCGGCGCGCCCTTTGTGGCGCGGATGGGCGCCAATGAAAGCGTGTTCGGCCCCAGCCCCCGCGCTGTCGCCGCCATGCAGGCCGCCGCCGCCGAGGCGTGGATGTATGGCGACCCGGAGCTGTTCGATCTGCGCCGGGCAATCGCGTCCCATCATGGCGTGAGCCCTGCCAATGTCGTGGTCGGCGAAGGGATCGACGGGCTTTTGGGCTATCTGGTGCGGCTGCTGATCGGGCCGGGCGACGGGGTCGTCACCTCGGACGGGGCCTATCCGACCTTCAACTACCATGTGACGGGCTTTGGCGGCGCGCTGCACAAGGTGGCTTATCGCGGCGATCATGAGGACCCCGATGCGCTCTTGGCCAAGGCGGCAGAGGTTGACGCGAAACTGATCTATCTCGCCAATCCCGACAATCCGATGGGCAGTTGGCACGATGCCGCCAGCGTGCAGGCGATGATCGATGCCCTGCCCGCAGGCGCGGTGCTGGCGCTGGACGAGGCCTATTCCGACACCGCACCCGTGGGTGTCATCCCGCCGCTCGACATGACCCATCCGCGCGTCATTCGGCTGCGGACCTTTTCCAAGGCCTATGGCCTTGCCGGGCTGCGCGTGGGATATGGCTTGGCGCATGCCGATTTTGCCCATGCCTTCAACAAGATCCGCCATCATTTCGGGATGGGCCGCGTCGCGCAGGCCGGCGCTTTGGCCGCGCTGGGCGACCAGGATCATCTGCGCGCGACCGTCGCCCGCATCGCCGCCGCGCGTGATGTCATCGCGGCCATCGCGCGCGACCACGGGCTGACGCCGCTGCCGTCGGCGACGAATTTCGTGACCATCGATTGCGGTCGTGACGGCGCGTTTGCGCGGGCGGTTCTGACGGGGCTGGTGGCGCGCGGGGTGTTCGTGCGCATGCCCTTTACCCCGCCGCAGGACCGCTGCATCCGCGTTTCGGCCGGCACATCCGCCGATCTGGCGGCCTTTGCCGCCGCCTTGCCGCTGGCCTTGGCCGAGGCCGCGCTCACCGTTTCGTGAGTTGCCTTCCATCTGCTGGAAGGCTGGAAGGCTTGGACCTTTCAGAAGGATAGCCGCATGATACGCTCCGCAAAACAGATCTTTGCCACAGCCGCCCTGATCGCACTGGGCGCCACCGTCGCCTTGGCCCAGATGGATCATTCCCAGCATGGCGGCCATGCCGGCCATGCCATGCCCACCGCCTCGAGCGGACCCGCGGAAGATGCGTTTCGTGCGGTCAATGACGCGATGCACCGCGACATGGACATTGCCTATAGCGGCAATGCGGACGCCGATTTCATCCGCGGCATGATCCCCCATCACGAAGGGGCGGTGGCCATGGCCCGTGTCGTTCTCGAACATGGCGCCGACGCAGAGGTGCGCGAACTCGCCCAACAGATCATCGCCGCCCAGGAAACCGAGATCGCGTGGATGCGCGACTGGCTGGCGCGCAACGGGTTCTGAGCGCGCCCTAGCCTTCGGCGATGACGCGCACGGCGGCGTCAAGCCCGCCTGACCCATGCGGAATCTGCAGCGCGGCCATGCCGGCCTGAAGATTGGCCAGAACGCCCAAGACCATATGGGCGTTCACATGCCCCATATGGCCGATGCGCAGGAAATCCTCTTTGCGGCCATCCGCCCCCTCGACCCCGCCCAGCGGGATGCCCAGCGTGACGCCTGCATTGGCCGTCATCCAGTCGCGCAAGCGCAAGCCGTTGCCGGGGCCGAAATTGGCGGTCGTCACCGCATGGCTGCGCTTGGCCGGGTCGGCGATGTTGGGGCGGACGGGCCCCGCTTGACCCCATGTCTCCAGCGCCGCCCAGACCGCGCGCGCCAGCGTGGCGTGGCGGTGCCAGACAGTGTCCAGCCCCTCCTCCGCGATCATGTCGAGCGCTTCGCGCAGTCCGTAGAGGTGATGGGTGGGGGCTGTGCCGTTGAAGAACTTGTAATATTCATCGGGCGCCATGCGCGGCCGCCAGTCCCAATAGGATGTCGCCAGATCCGCGGTCTCGCGCGCGCGGTCCGCCTTGTCGTTGAAAAACACGAAAGCCATGCCCGGGGGTGTCATCAGCCCCTTCTGGCTGCCCGTCACCATCACATCGACGCCCCAATCATCCATGTGGAACGCGTCGCAGGCCAGACAGGCGATATTGTCGGAAAACAACAGCGCCGGATGCCCGGCCGCGTCCAATGTGGCGCGCAGCGCGGGGATATCATTGCGCACGCTGGTCGAGGTATCGACCTGCACCGCCAGCACGGCCTTGATGCGATGCGCGGTGTCAGCGGCCAGCGCCTCGGCCACGCGCGCCATGTCGATATCGGCCCGCTGGCCAAAATCGATCACATCGCAGCTGACCCCCATCGCGCGCGCCATCTCGCCCCAGCCAATGCAGAATCGCCCGGTGGCAAGGATCAAGATGTGATCGCCCCGCGACAGCGTGTTGGCCAGCGCGGCCTCCCATGCACCGTGGCCATTGGCGATATACATCGCCACATGGTGCCGGGTGCGCGCGATGGCTTTCAGATCGGGCACAAGGCTGTGGGTCAGGTCGACCAGTTCGCCGGTGTAGATATTGGGCGCGGGACGATGCATCGCCTGCAACACCCGGTCGGGCATCACCGAGGGGCCGGGGATGGCAAGGTAGTGACGGCCATTGGCAAGGCTCATGGGGGGTAATCCTTTGACACGGTTGCGCCAGTGGTAAAGCGCGCCTTGGGCAGGGTCAATCACACCGCCGCGCTTGGCGCGGGCGCCCATAAGCATTAGCTCTGGGCTATGACACAGCGGGAGGCGATGATGCAGGGCGAACAGGCGACAGATCGCGTGGTGTTGACGATCACCGGTGCGGATCGGGTGAAGTTCCTGCATGGTCTGGTCACCCGCGACGTGGGCGCACCGGGCGAGGGGCTGCGCTACAGCGCGCTGCTGAGCCCGCAGGGGAAATATCTGGCGGATTTCTTCTTGCTCAATCGCGGCGAAGACATCTTGCTTGATGTGAAGGCCGATCTGGCCGGGGGTCTGGCGCGGCGTCTGATGATGTATCGGCTGCGCGCCGATGTGACGATCGAAGACAGCGCGCTGCCGGTCGTGCGTGGCGTGGGCGACGCGCCCGAGGGGGCCTTTGCCGATCCGCGCCACCCCAGCCTTGGCTGGCGCGGCTACGGGATGGCGGGGGATGCGCCTGTGACCGATTGGGATGCGCTGCGCGTTGCCGCCTGCATCCCCGAGGCAGGCATCGAGTTGATCCCCGATGAGAGCTACATCCTGGAATGCGGATTTGACCGGATGGGCGGCGTCGATCATCGCAAGGGCTGTTATGTCGGTCAGGAGGTGACGGCGCGCATGAAGCACAAGACCGAATTGCGCAAGGGTCTGGTCACCGTCTCCGTCGAGGGCAGGGCCGCCCCCGGCACCGAGATCATGGCGGGCGACAAGGCTGTGGGGGCCTTGTTCACGCAATCTGGCGGGCAGGCCATCGCCCATCTGCGCTTTGACCGTGCAGAAGGCGAGATGTGGGCTGATGATGCAAAAGTGATATGGAATCCACCGTTTTCTGTGGATAAGTCTGTGGATTGATCTGATTTTGGAAGTAAGGGAGGGGCGTTTTCCTCAAGGAAAACGCCCGGGAAAACTCGAGTTTTCCCGGGCGAAAAACCCGGGTTTTTCGCCCCGGCTTCAGCCCTTGGGCTGAAGCTTGTCTTGTGTCTGTGTGTCGAAATCGCGGGCGTCGTGGCGTTCCCACAATTGCAATTCGGGCGGCCCGAAGGTGCGGTTCACCATCCGCCCGCGCGCGACAGCCGGTCGTGCAAAAAACCGTTCGGCCCAAGCAATGACATTGGGGTAGTCCTGCACCGACAGGAATTCGCCCGCATCATAGGCTTCACCCAAGGCCAGCCGCCCATACCACGGGCAGATCGCGATATCGGCAATGCTCATCTGATCGCCCAGCACCCAGTCGCGCCCGTCCAGATGGCGGTTCAGCACATCCATCTGGCGCTTGGTCTCCATCGCGAAGCGGTTGATCGGGTATTCCATCGGAAAGGGTGCATAGGCATAGAAATGCCCGAACCCACCCCCCAGATAGGGCGCGCTGCCCATCTGCCACATCAGCCACGAAAGCAGTTCTGGGCGGTCTTCGGGGCGGCCCAGAAAAGCGCCGAATTTTTCGGCCAGATGCAAC
Organism: uncultured Roseicyclus sp.; assembly: GCF_937892565.1. Lineage (GTDB taxonomy): Bacteria > Pseudomonadota > Alphaproteobacteria > Rhodobacterales > Rhodobacteraceae > Roseicyclus. The sequence continues at coordinate 32,785 of NZ_CALAHQ010000010.1, forward strand.
AGGATCGCACCGGATTCAAACACCCGCACGGGATGCCCGCCCGAGCGGTCGAGTAGCGCCGGGATCTTGGAATTGGGGTTCACCGCCACAAAGCCCGAGCCGAATTGATCGCCATTGCCGATCCGGATGAGCCACGCGTCATATTCGGCATCATGCCCGGCAGCCAGAAGTTCCTCGAACATCACCGTGACCTTGACCCCGTTGGGCGTGCCCATGGAGTAAAGCTGGAACGGATGGCTGCCCACAGGCAGATCCTTGTCATGGGTTGCCCCCGCGATGGGGCGGTTCAGCCCGGCCCATTTGCCGCCGTTTTCCTTGTCCCAGACCCAGACCTTGGGGGGTGTATAGGTTTCGGGTTCTGACATTGGAGCCTCCTGCGCATCTGTGAGAACAAGCTAACGCGCCCGCGCCGCAATCCCAAGGCGCAAGGCTTTGTGCGAACATGCGAAGGGCGGCTTTGGGCCGCCCCCCTTGACCTAGCCAAGCGCGCTGTCGCAGCGCCCGCAGACGCCCGGATGGCTGTGCTGGCCTACATCGGGAAGGATTTTCCAGCAGCGCTGGCATTTCTCGCCCTGGGCCTTTTGAAACACCACGCCGATGCCCGGATCGTCGAGGCGGAAGGCATCCGTCTGGGGCTCCGTCGTCACCACATGCAGATCGCTGGTGATGCACAGATCGGCCATGTCGAGGCCCTGAAGCGTCTCGGCCAGTGCGGGGTCGGCCACCTGCAAGATCGGCGCTGCCTCGAGGCTTGCGCCGATGACCTTGTCTTGCCGCTGGATTTCCAATGCGGCGGTCACGATGCGACGCACGCGCCGGATGTCGGCCCATTTCGCCGCCAGCGCCGCATCGCGCCAACCCGCCGGGGTTTCCGGGAAATCCTGAAGATGCACGCTGGATCCATCGCCCGGATGCCGTTCCAGCCAGACCTCCTCCATGGTAAAGACCAGCACCGGGGCAAGCCATGTCGTCAGCCGCTCAAACACCATCTCCAGCACGGTGCGCGCGGCGCGGCGGCGGGGCGTGTCGCCGTCGCAATAGAGCGCGTCCTTGCGGATGTCGAAATAAAAGGCTGACAGATCCGTGGTGGCAAAGTTGAACAGCGCCTGGAAAACACCCTGGAAATCGTAGGAGGCGTAACCTTTGCGCACGATGTCATCCAGTTCCGAAAGCCGGTGCAAGACCCAGCGTTCCAAATCGGGCATCTGTTCGGGTGCGACCCGGTCGGCTGCCGTGACATCCCCAAGCGAGCCCAAGAGAAAGCGCATCGTGTTGCGCAGGCGGCGGTAGCTGTCGGCCACGCCTTTGAGGATCTCGGGCCCGATGCGCAGATCGACGGTATAGTCGGACTGCGCCACCCAAAGCCGCAAGATATCGGCGCCATACTGGTCGATCACCTCTTGCGGGGCGACGGTGTTGCCGATGGATTTGGACATTTTCATGCCCTTTTCATCCAGCGTGAAGCCATGCGTCAGCACACCCCGATAGGGCGCGCGTCCGATGGTGCCACAGGCTTGCAGCATCGAGGAATGGAACCAGCCACGGTGCTGGTCGGTGCCTTCGAGGTACAGATCGGCGATGCCGTCGGCCGATCCATCGGGCCTGTCGCGCAGCACAAAGGCATGGGTTGAGCCGCTGTCGAACCACACATCGAGAATGTCGAACACCTGCTCATAGGCGTCGGGGTCGTGCAGCCCGCCCAGGAACCGCGCCTTGGCGCCGGGTTGATACCATGCATCCGCGCCTTCCGCCTCGAATGCGTCAAGGATACGGGCGTTCACCGCCGGATCGCGCAGCAGGAAATCGGCGTCGGTCGGTGCCGCACCCTTTTTCGTGAAACAGGTCAGCGGCACGCCCCAGGCGCGCTGGCGCGACAGCACCCAATCGGGCCGCGCCTCGATCATCGAATACAGCCGGTTGCGCCCGGTCTGGGGCGTCCATTGCACCAGCTTGTCGATCGAGGTCAGCGCACGGGCCCTGATCGTGTCGCCATACTGGCCCTTGCCATCCGCCAGCGGCCTGTCGATGGCTGCGAACCATTGCGGGCGGTTCAACCGGATCACAGGTGCTTTGGACCGCCAGCTATGGGCATCGGAAATCGTGATGCGGCGGCGCGCCAGAAGCCCGCCCAATTCGACCAGCTTGTCGATCACCGCCTTGTTGGCGCCGCCGGGCTTGCCATCTTCCTTGATGATCCGAGCGCCCGCGAAAAACGGCAGATCGGGGCGGAAGGACGAATCATCGAGGATGTTCCAGGTCATCGCCAGCCCATGCTTGCGACCGATTTCGAAATCATCGTCGCCATGGGAGGGTGCGGTATGGACAAAGCCCGTGCCTGCGTCATCGGTGACATGATCGCCGGGCAACAGCGGCACGTCGAAATCCCATTCGCCATTGGCCCCTTCGGCACCGCGCAGCGGGTGGGCACAGCTCAGTGCCGCCAACTCGCCCGCCGTCACACCCCGCAGGCGGCGATGCATCGACGGCTCCAGCCGCATGGCGCCCAGCGCATCCTCGGCCAGCTTGTCGGCGATCAGGTACAGATCGCCCGTCTTGGCCCAGCTTTCGCTGGGTGTGCCGGTGATCTCATAAAGACCATAGGCGATCTCGGGCCCGAAACAGATCGCGCGGTTTTGCGGCAGGGTCCAGGGCGTGGTGGTCCAGATCACCACCTTGGCACGGTCCAGATCGCTTGCCGCCATCATGTGCAGCGCGTCGTTGAAGGCCGTGGGCTCGCCATCCAGAAGCGCCATCTTTTCGCTGGCAGGCACCACGCGGAACGGCACCCAGACCGCATCGGTCTGACGGTCGTGATATTCCACCTCGGCCTCGGCCAGCGCGGTCTTTTCGACGGGCGACCACATCACGGGTTTTGATCCCTGATAGAGCGCGCCATTCATCAAAAAGGTCATGAATTCCGCCGCGATCACGCGCTCGGCGTGGAAATCCATGGTCAGATAGGGCCTGTCCCATGTGCCGGTGATGCCCAGTCGCTTGAATTCGGCGCGCTGCACGTCGATCCAGCCTTCGGCGAATTTCCGGCATTCCTGCCGAAAGGCCACCACATCGACCGCGTCCTTGTTCTTGCCCGCCGCGCGATACTGTTCCTCGATCTTCCATTCGATGGGCAGACCGTGACAATCCCAACCCGGGATGTAGCGCGCATCAAAGCCCGACATCTGCTGGGATCGCACGACCATGTCCTTGAGGATCTTGTTCAGCGCATGCCCGATGTGAAGATGCCCGTTGGCGTAGGGGGGGCCGTCATGGAGCGTAAAGGGTGGGCGGCCCTGCTTTTCGCGCAGGCGTTCGTAGATGCCCAGCGCTTCCCAGCGGGCCAGCCAGCCCGGTTCGCGCTGCGGCAAGCCCGCGCGCATCGGAAACTCGGTCCGCGGCAGGTTCAGCGTGTCTTTGTAATCAACGTTAGGCGTATCGGCGCACATATCCGGCGCTCCCTATCTGTCGGCTCATGGGGGCAATAGCGGTGGCGGTGCGATGGCTCAAGCACCTGTCAACCCGGCGGCTCATTGGATCAGAGCGCCGGGCCCGTAATTCGAATGACGATGGCGATGTGATGCGTCATGCCCGGGGGTATAGGCCTGCGCCCCAGCCGGGTAAAGGGGGCGCTAAACCGCGAAAAACACGCCAACCCCATAAGCCACCCCCGCCGCCGCCCCGCCGATGGCCAGCGTTTCCAGCCCCGACCGCCACCACGGTGCCTCGGACCAAAGGCTTTTTGCGGCACCGATGCCGAAAAACACCGCACATGTCATGCCGGCCGCCAGGCCAAAGGCCCCGGGTAGCGCCAGAACAAAGGGCGCAAGCGGCACCGATCCTGCCGCGACAAAGGCCCCGAATGTCGCCATCGCCGCCCGCAAGGGCCGCGGCTCGACCGGAGCAAGCCCGTATTCATCGGTCAGCATCAAGGCCACGGCCGCTGTCTCATCGCTTGCGATCTGGTCGGCCGCCCGGTCCAGCACATCGCCGCGCAAACCCTTTCGGCGCAAGATCTCGCGGATTTCGCGCCGCTCGCCTTGTGGGTCAAGGGCAAGCTGGCGTCGTTCGACCCGGGCCAACCGCCGTGTGTCGTCGCGTTCGGCCTTGGTGCCGGAATAATTGCCGGCCGCCATCGAAAACCCGTCGGCCAAAAGGTTCGCCACCCCCAGCGCAAGGATCACCCCCGTCGACAACCCCGCCCCAGCGACACCCGCGACGATGGCAAAGGTCGTCACCGCCCCATCGATGCCGCCATAGACGATGTCGCGCAAATGGCCGCGCCCGGCGGGCGCCCCGATCCGGGCCGCGATCTCGGCCGGGCTGTGGCCATGTTCGTGTTCCATGACCCAAGGCTAGGGTGCCGCCCCGTCGCGCGCCTTGCGTTTGGTCAACCGCGCGCGGCCTTGCGGCTCAATCCGCGTTCGCGCAGCACGATGTAGAGCCCCGCCGCGATGGTTACGGCGATGCCCATCAGCGCCAAGCCATCGGGAAATTCGCCGAAAAGCACCAGACCCACCAGCGCTGCCATCGGGATTTCCAGATATTGCATCGGGGCCAATGTGGCGGCGGGTGCAAAGCGCAATGACCAACTCATCAGCAGATGCCCCAGCGATCCGGTGATCCCCAGCGCCACCAAAAGCCACAGCGCGCCCAGATCCGGTGGGGCGATCCAGCCGGTCAGCGGCGGGTTTGCGCCGATCTGGGGCAACAGCAAAAGCGGCACAAGGATCGGCAAGCCGATGATGCCCCCCAGCCCCTGCAGGGCGATGGGGTCGATATCCTTGGCGATCTGGCGGGTGACCAACATGAAAAGGGCAAAGATCACCGCCACCCCCAGCGGTAAAAGCGCGGGCCACCCCACGGCGGCAAAGCTGGGTTGCACCACCATCAGCGTTCCCGCAAAGCCCACCGAACAGGCGATCATGCGCCTCGGGCCCACCTCTTCGCCCAGGACATGATGCCCAAGGATCAGCATGATGAAGGGCATGACAAAGGCAATCGCCACCGCATCGGCCAGAGGCAGGACCCTGAGCGCGCTGAACATCATCGCGATGCCGCAGATCTGCAGCATGCTGCGCAGCGCCGCCAGCCGCACCACCCGGACCGAGGGAAAAATCACCGCGCCGCGCCATATCGCCAAGGGCAGCAACAGCCCCGCTTGCGCGATGAAACGCACAAGGATCAGTTGCAGCAGCGGAAAGACGGCCCCCAGCATCTTTGCCAGCGCATCCGAAAACGGGATCATCAGACAAAAGCCCAGCATCAGCACGATGCCAAGAAGTGGCCGATCTGCATGGGGTGGTGTCATGACGTGACTGTGCCCCGGCCGCGCGCGGATGTCACGGGCATGTCACCGCGACATCACGCGCCGCTCAGCCTGTGGCTTGCCCGAACAGCCCGGTCAGCGCGCGGCGCAACAGTGCCGTGACACCGGGTTTTTGTCCCGGTCCAAAGGGCATGGGGCGGCACACCTCCATCGCGGCCACGCCCACGCGGGCGGTCAGCGCGGCATTGACCACCCCCTCGCCGAAGCGCCGCGAGATCTTGGACAAAACCGACCCCCCCGCCACCGACCCGATCAGATCATCGCCGATGGCAAGCGCCCCGGTTGCCACAAGATGTGTCAGCACCGCCCTGAGCAGTCGCCAAGCCCCAAGGGCGCCCGAACGCCCGCCATAGATTTCGGCAATGCGTCGGATCATGCGGATATTCGCGCTGAGCGCCACCACCACATCTGCCAGCGCGATGGGCACCAGCGCGGTGACGGTTGCCACCTGCCGCACGGCTGCCTCGATTTCGGCGCGCGCGGCCCCATCGAGCGGTGCCAGCAGCCGTGCCTCGGCTAGGGCCAAGAGCGCCTGCGCTTCGAACACCTCGTGCCGCCGCCCGGCCAGTTCGGCACGCGCCAGCGCCAATTCCGCCCGCCCGCGATAGACGGCATCCAGCCGGTCCACCACGGCGCGCGCGGCGGCAAGCTCGCCCGAGGCAAGCGCGCCTTCGGTTGCCCGGCGCAGATCATCGAGCCGCCCAAGGCGGGCGAATGCCGCCAATTCGCGCAAGCCAAGCCCGATCAACGTGATCAGGACCAGCGCCACCAGACCTGCCGCGATCCATCCCAGTGTCGGGCGCGCCGACAAAAGTGCTGTCACGAAATCCCAAGCGGCAAGGCTGAGCACCAGCGCAATCAGCGCCCCCGCCGCCGCCCAGAAGATCCGCGCCAAGCGGTTGGGCCGCCGCGCGCCCAGCCGTGCCATCCGCTGCATGGCAGGCCCCCCTTGCGCAAAAGGCGCATCCGGGGGGCTTGGGGCCTCATGCGGCATCACCGGATCGGGGCTGTCGATCTTGATCAGCACCGGTCCCTTGCGCTCAGTCATCGCGGCGTCCCTTGTTTTTGTGGTCTTGAAACATCCCCGGAGGGGCGCCGCAGGGGCCGGGGGGCAAAGCCCCCCAAACCTCCAGACTGGGCAAAGCCCGCCAAACAGCCAGACTGGGCAGGGTTGTCGCTCTGCCTTGTCGCGCTGTCACAGCTTGTCCCCCAGCACAAACTCGGCCGCGCGGTCAAGCCGGATATGGGGCGGGCCATCACCGGGTTTAAGCGACAGTGGCGCCGGGGCAAACCGCATCACGCCGTAATCGCCATCGAGCCATGCTTTTGCCCCGGCCCGTGCGGGCGCCAGCAAGGCCGCCGGATCTTCGGGAAGATCGCCCGGATGCAGCGCCACTTGCGCGCCGCCTTCCAACAGACGCCCGCGCACCAGATCGCGCGGCTGGCCATCGACCCGGCGGCTTTCCTCGACCGTGGCCCTGAGGGCGGCGATCGCCATGGCTTGGGTCCTTGCGCCCGCAAAATCGGCGCGTCGGCGTGCCTCGGTCACCAGCGCCGCCATGATCGCGGCCAGCCTGTCATGCTGGCTGTGGTGCAGATGGTCGGCCTTGGTGGCGGCAAACAAGATCCGGTCTACCCGCCTTTGTCCCAAAAGCCCCGCCAAACCGCCCTTGCGCCCCGGTCTGAACGCGCCAAGGATGCCCGCCATGGCATGGCGCAGATCCTCCAGCGCGCTGGGCCCGGAATGGATTGCGCCCAGCACATCGACCAGCACGACCTGCCGGTCGATGCGGGCGAAATGCGCCTTGAAAAACGGCTTGACCACCTGTGCCTTGTAGGCCTCGAAGCGGCGGGCGAATTCGCGCGCCAGCGATCCGCGCGGGGCAGGGCCTTGTGGCAGCGGCGCAAAGGTCAAGGCCGGGCTGCCGTCCAGATCGCCGGGCAACAGGAAGCGGCCCGGGGTGCAATCGGCATAGCCTGCGATGCGCGCGGCCTGAAGGTAGCGGGTCCAGCCGCGCGCAAGCGCGGCTGCTGTGGGCTCATCCAAAGCGGTGCGCGGGTCCAGATCGGCAAGCGTCTTGCAAAACGCGGCCCCCTCGGGCCGGGTGGCGGCCGCAGCCAGCGCCGCATCTGACCATGTGGCAAAGGATTGATCCAGCAAGGCCAGATCCAAAAGCCATTCGCCGGGGTAATCCACGATATCCAGATGCACGGTGCGCGGCCCCGACAGCCCGGCCAAAAGCCCCTTGGGCCTGACCCGCAGCGACAGCCGCAATTCCGATACCGCGCGTGTGCTGTCGGGCCAATGGGGATCGGGTCCCGTCAGCGCGGCCAGATGTGTCTCGAAATCAAAGCGCGGCACGGTGTCATCGGGCTGGGGTTGCAGATAGGCCGCCTCGATCCGGCCCGAACCCGCGGCCACCAGCCCCGGCATGCGCCCGCGCTCAAGCAGATTGGCCACCAGCGAGGTGATGAAGACCGTCTTGCCCGACCGGGCCAATCCCGTGACGCCAAGCCGGATCACCGGCTCGAAAAACAGCGCCGAGACGCCTTGTGCGGCGCTTTCGATCCCGCGGCCCACACTGTCTGCAACCGTTCCAATGACCAAGGCCCGCGTCCTTATTTGCCGCTTTGGTATCACACTATGCATCGCGCGCATCCATTGCGAGGGGCAAGGCGCGCGTGTTTTCCCTTGGCGGGCAGGGGGCTTTGCGCCTATGTCGCCGCCATGCCCCGCTATGCGATGAAACTGGAATATGACGGCGCCCCCTTTGCGGGATGGCAGCGGCAATCGGGCCAGGCTTCGGTCCAGGGCGCGCTGGAGGCGGCCTTGGCCGCGCTTGAGCCTGATCTGCCTGCGGTTGCGGCGGCGGGGCGCACCGATGCGGGCGTGCATGCCACAGGCCAGGTGGCCCATTGCGACATGGCCCGCGACTGGGCGCCGTTTCGCCTGTCCGAGGCGCTGAACTGGCATCTCAAGCCTGCACCTGTGGCCGTTGTGGCCTGTGCGCGGGTGCCCGATGCGTGGCACGCGCGCTTTTCGGCCATTGAACGGCGTTACACCTATCGCGTGATCTGCCGCCGCGCGCCCTTGGTCCATCAGCGCGGTCAGGCGTGGCATCTGCGCCATGATCTGGATGCCGATGCCATGCGTGTTGCCGCCCGCCATCTGGTCGGACGCCATGATTTCACCACCTTTCGTGCGGCGCTGTGCCAAGCGGCCAGCCCGGTCAAGACCCTCGATGAGGTGAGCGTCGAAGACGTCGCCTTGCCCCATGGGCGCGAGATCCGCTTTCATCTGCGGGCGCGGTCGTTTCTGCACAATCAGGTGCGCTCGATCGTGGGCACGCTGGAACGTGTGGGCGCCGGGGCCTGGGCGCCCGGGGATGTCGGCGCGGCGCTCCGCGCGGCGGACCGTGCGGCCTGTGGGCCGGTGGCGCCGCCCGACGGGCTGTTTCTGACCGGTGTCGGCTACCCCGGGCCTGTGTTCGACTGACCGCTGCGCTGCCGGGCCGATGCCGCCACGCTGGGGTGAAACTGTTCGGATGGATCCTTTCCCACCGGGCGGCGGTGGCGCAGCCAGAACAGCTTGCCCAGGCCCGAGTTCATCCCGATCCCGGGCGCATGGGCATCGGTGACGAAGCGGTGGCGCCAATGCACCGGCAGCGGCAGGCCTGCGGATTCAGCCTCTGACAGCATCCAGACCAGCGGGATGTTCGCCAAAGGGCGCGCCCGACGATATGCGCCAAGCTGGCCGCCGACATCGCCGTGGCTGCCCCGAAACCACATTTGCTCCACACTGCCCGTGACGACCTGATCCGGGTGCGTTTCCCACAGAACCGGGGCATAGGCGTCGCGGGTTTCATCCAGCGCCAAGGCATGCCGTGCGATCCGTGTCGACGGGCCGGGCGTCGGCCCCCCGCGCAAAAACCCCCGCACATGCCCCGCCCCCGCGCGCACCATGTCATAGGCGCCCAGAAACCCGATCGGCACGCTGGGGTGACACAGCGCCGCCTTCAGCGCATGGGCCGCCGGGCTGCCGGGCGCGTCGCGGTCAAGCTTTTGGACCCGCTCCAGTGTCTCGGGCGTGATCTGTGCAGGTCGCAAAAGGCCCTGCCGTTCGATCAGCCCGACAAGGGCCTGCACCGCCAAGGCCCCGCGCGAATAGCCCATCGCCATCACGCAATCGCCCGGCCGATAATTGCGCGCCAGAAACAGATAGGCCCGCGCGATCTGGCCGTTCAGCCCCCGGCCCGCGATCACCTCGGCCCCGCGCCGCCAGCCGCGCCACTGGATGCCCGGTTCGTAATAGAGCGTCACGGGCGCGCTTTCGGGAAGGTCCCGCAACAGCCGATAGCTCAGGCCGATGTTGGTTTCCTGCCCATGGGCCAGCGTCGACATGGTGCCATCGATCAGCACCACATGGGTGGCGGGCGCGCGATGGGGGGGCGGGCGGCGCGGCGCGCCGTGACGGCCCGAAAGCCAGCGACCAAGGCGGCTACTGAGCGGCAATCGCCTCCCCCTGCTGGAGATAGGACCAGACGCGCGCGGGCGTGAAGGGCATGTCGACCTGCCGGATCCCCAGTGGCCAGAGCGCATCCTGCACCGCATTGGCGACAGCGGCCAGCGCGCCCACCGTGCCCGCTTCGCCGCAGCCCTTCATGCCGAGCGGATTGGCGGTCGAGGGCACGGATTCGGTATGAAAGGCGATGAAGGGCACATCATCGGCGCGCGGCATGCCGTAATCCATGAAGCTTGCGGTCAGAAGCTGGCCCGTCTCGTCATAGACGACATGCTCGCTGATGGCCTGACCAATGCCCTGCGCGATGCCGCCATGCACCTGCCCCTCGGCCAGACGGGGGTTCATCAGATTGCCGAAATCATCGACCACCGTGTAGCGCGCGACGCGGGTGGCGCCGGTGTCGCGGTCGATCTCGATTTCCGCGATGTGGCAGCCATTGGGATAGGACCGGCCGGGCAGGGTGCGGGTTTCGGTCGCTTTTGTCAGCGCGCTTTGTCCGGCGGCGTGGGCGCGCGCGGCGGCCTCCAGCAGCGTGACGACCACATTGGACCCCGGCGCGCGGAACACGCCCTCTGCGGCATCGAACATGGTGTCGGTCTGGTCCATGTCCCGATCGAGAAAGGCACAAAGCTGTGCAATCAGCGTCTCGGCCGTGGCCCGCATCGCCATGCCCTGCACGGTGACCGACCGCGATCCGCCGGTGCCGCCGCCATTGCCGATCTGATCGCTGTCGCCTTGCACGATCTCGATCGCATCCAGCGGCAGGCCCGTCTGATCATGCAACAGCTGGGCATAGACCGTTTCATGCCCCTGTCCGTTCGACTGGGTGCCGACATAGACGCGCGCGCCTGTCTGGGTGATCTCGATCGTGGCGGTTTCGGCCGGGTCGCCCAGAATGCTTTCGATGTAGTAGCACAGCCCCAGCCCCCGCAGCTTGCCCTGCGCCATCGATGCGGCCTTGCGCCCGTCAAACCCGGTCAGATCGGCCTCATGGGCCGCGCGCGCCAGAACGCGGTGGAAATCGCCCACATCGTAAAGCTCGCCCGTGGCGCTGCGATAGGGAAAGGCATCGCGTGCGATGAAGTTGCGCCGGCGTAGCTCCAGCGGATCGACACCCAATTGCCGCGCCGCGAAATCCATCGCGCGCTCCAGCGCATAGATCGCCTCGGGGCGGCCCGCGCCGCGATAGGCATCGACCTGAGTGGTGTTGGTAAAGACGCCGCGATTGCGGAAATGATAGGTCTGCACGTCATAGGTGCCGGTCAGCACCTTGGAATAGAGCGCGGATTGGATGTTCTGGCCGAATTGCGAGACATAGGCCCCCATGTTGGAAAGGCTGTCGGTCTGAAACGCCACCAGCCGCAGATCGGCGTCGAACCCCAGCGTGGTGGTCACATCGAGATCACGGCCCGCATTGTCCGACAGCATCGCCTCGGTCCGGTCCGACATCCAGCGCACCGGGCGGCCCAGGCTGCGGGCGGCATGGGCGACAAGGAAATGCTCGGGATATCCCATCGCCTTCATGCCGAACCCGCCGCCCACATCGGGGTTGGTCACGCGCACCGCCTCGGGCGACAGGCCGAACCAGAGGATCAGATCGCCCTTGGCGCCCCAGACGCCTTGCCCGTTGAAGGCCAGATGCAACCGCGCGCCATCCCATTCGGCATAGCAGCCGCGCGGCTCGAGGCTGCCCACGATGATGCGGTTGTCGTGGCTGGTGTGGGTGACGACATGGGCGGCACCCGCCAGCGCGGCCCGCGTCGCGTCCAGTTCGCCCATGGTGAAATCATAGACCAGATTGTCGGGCGCCTCGGGGTGGATCGTTGCGCCCCCCGGCGCAAGGTCCAGCTTGACGGGCAGGCTGTCGATCTCGAGCGCGATCAATTCGGCCGCATCCTTGGCCTGCGTCAGGCTGTCGGCCACAACAAAGGCCACCGGGTCGCCGACAAAGCGCACCCGCCCTTCGGCCAGAACGGGACGCGCGGGGGTGGCGGGTTTCGATCCGTCGGTTGTCTTGACCACGGAAAAGCGCATGGCGTTCGTCAGCCCGGCCCGGGCCAGATCGGTTGCGGTCAGGACCAGATGCACACCGGGCGCCTGTCGCGCGGCATCGACATCGAGCGCGGTGATCGTGCCATGGGCCTCGGCGCTGCGCAGCACATAGCCAACCAGCGACCCCTCGGGGGCGATATCATCGACATAGCGGCCCTGCCCGGTCAGGAAGCGGCGATCCTCCAGCCGGGTGATGGGCTGGCTTGTTCCGAACTTGCTCATGGCGCGACCCTATGCATCTGTGTTTTCCGTGTTGCGTCAAGTCTAGGCGTCACACCCGCGCTGTCCAGTGGGCATGCCTGTGGTCGGCACCTGGCCCATCGTGACAGATGGCCATCATCGCACCCTTGCGCCATGACGGCCGTCATCGCGGACGGGCCGGGGCGCCTGATCAGTCAAAGCGGATCATGGCCGTTTTGGTGACATGCCCGATGCAGGCCGCAGCAAAGCCCGCCCTGCAAAGCGCCGCCACGATCTTTTCGGCCTCTTGCCGGGGGACCGCGGCCAGCAAGCCGCCGGCGGTCTGCGGATCAAAGATCAGCGCCGCCTGCGCTGTCTCGGGGGCTGTGACACGGCCCGCCAGCGCGGCGCGGTTCTGGGCAAAAAGCGTCGAGCGCAGCCCCGCCGCCGACAGCCGCAGCGCGCCGGGCAACAGCGGCAGGGCGTCCAGCCGAACCTCGGCCCCGACGCCCGAGGCGGCACAGATATTGCCAAGATGGCCCGCCAGCCCAAAGCCCGTCACATCGGTCATCGCATGGGCATGAGGCGCAAGGATGGCCGAAGCCGCCCCCTGGGGCGTGGTCATCTGCGCCCAGGTCGCGGCCACCTCGGGGCCGGTGGCGCGCATCTGCATCTCGGCCGCCAGCACCACGCCCGTGCCGATCCCCCGGCTCAGGATCAGCGCATCGCCGGGCCTTGCGCCGGCCAGTGTGACGGGGTCGCGGTCCAGCACGCCCGTGACCGCAAAGCCCAGCGTCACCTCTGTTCCCATCGAGGAATGGCCGCCCACGATCTCGGCGCCTTCGGCGGCGAAGATGTCGCGCGCGGCCGTCATCACCTCGGCCAGCCATGCGCCTTGCAGCCGGGCGGCCATGCGCGGCAAGATAACCGTGGCCAGCGCCACTTGCGGCCTTGCGCCCATCGCCCAGATATCGCCCATCGCATGAATGGCGGCCGCGCGCGCCACCAGCACCGGATCGAGCGCAAAGCCGCGCAAATGGTCGGTAGACATCACTTGGCGCAAGCCACCCACCGTCACCACAGCCGCATCATCGCCCGGTCGCCCGCCCAGAATGGTGCCCAGCGCCCCCGCGCCCAGCTTGGCCCCGCAGCCGCCGCATGGGGCGGGTCCGGCCATTTCCGTGGCCAAACCGCGCGCGGCCCCGGCGGGCGGGCGGGGTTGCGCCATTGCGGGCAGATGCTTGAGCCGGTCCATGAAGCGGGCATCGATGCGATCCTTCCAGCGCCACATGGCCGGGCCCGACCAGGTCAGGCCCGCCTTTTCGGCCAGCGCATCGCGCCCGCCCAGCGACACGAGCTTGAGGAAATCGCGTTGCGGCCGAAAGACCCGCCGCTGCCGGCCGGTCAGATCCGCCCTCAGGTTCCACGCCAGAACCGGGGCCGCGCGCACGGCAAAGACCCCGGCCTTGGGGCGGGGGCTGTCGCGCAGATGCACGCAATCGCCCGCGCCATAGACCTCGGGGTGGCTGACCGATCTGAGCTGATCATCCACGACCAGATAGCCATCCTGCATCGCCATGCCGCACGTGGCCAGCCAGCCATGCGGCACCGCCCCCGCCGCCCCGATGGTGAAATCCGATGCCACGCGCCGCCCGTCGGCCAGCACCACCGCATCGGGCGTCACCGCCACGGGCGCGGCACCCTCGATCCGCGCGATGCCATGGGCCGCCATTGCCCGCAACAGCCGCTTGCGCCCCGGCCAGCCACCAAGGATCGCGCCCCGGTCGATCACCGCCACTTCCGCCGCGCGGCCCAGCGCGTGCATCCGGTGCGCACAGGCCAGCGCCAGTTCCACACCCGCGACGCCGCCGCCGATCACCGCGATGCGGGCCGGACCCGATCTTGCGCAATAGCCATCCCAAGCCTCGGCAAACCGCCCCAGCGGCTTGGCGGCGATGCCATGCTCGGCAAAGCCCGGCAGCCCCGCCATGTCGGATGTCACGCCGATATCGATCGACAAAAGGTCATAGCCGATGGGCGCGCGCCCCGGCACCGACAAAGCCCGCGCGACAGGATCGATCCGGTCCACCGCCCCCAGCACCAGCCGCGCCCCCGCAAAGCGCGCCAAACGCACCAGATCAATGTCCAGCGCATCGCGCGCGTAATGCCCGGCCACATGCCCGGGCAGCATGCCCGTGTAGGGCGCGGTTGGGCCGGGGTTGATCAGCGTCAGCCGCACGCCCGGCACCGGGGCCATCCCCCAGCGCCTGAGCACCAGCGCATGGGCATGGCCGCCGCCCAGCAGCACCAGCTCGCTTATCAGCGGAATGGACCCCTCGTGCATCGATCGTCCCTCTTCGTTTCGCAAATACTCCGGGGGGGCCCGGAACGGGCGGGGGCAGCGCCCCCATGCTTTCGGCCTAACGCCCCCGCGGCTTGGCCCGCAAGGTGGGATCGGCCGCGCGCGGATCATCGGGCCAGGGATGGCGCGGGTAGCGCGCGCGCATCTCCTTGCGGACATCGGCATAGGACCCGTCCCAGAACCCCGGCAAATCCGTCGTGACCTGCAAGGGGTGGCCGCCGGGTGACAGCAAGATCATCTTGAGCGGTACCCGATCGGGGCCGATCCTTGGGTGGGTCGTGGTGCCGAACACCTCTTGCAGGCGCAGCGCCACCTCGGGCACGGTACCAGAATAATCGATGGGGATGGCGCGCGCCAGCGGGCTTTGCCATGTGGCGGGGGCAAGCCGGTCCAGCTCTTGCAGGGCGCCATGCCCAATCCAAGCCAACAGCGCATCATGCGGATCGAAGCGGCCCAGATCGGCGGCGCTGCGTGCCTGTGACAGATAGGGTGCGGCCCAGTCCTCAAGCTGGCCCAGCAAGGCTGCATCCGCAACATCGGCCAGACCCGATACCGCAAGGCGCGCCCGCAACAGCCGTGCCCGCGCATTCCACCCAAGGCAGTCGAGCCCCAGATCGCGGATCCCCTCGATCAGCGCGGCGGCCACCGCCTCGGGCGGGGCATCCCGCCACAGCCGTTCGGCCAGCACCAGTGCGCCGAAACATTCCTGTTGGCGTGCTTCGATCCGGCGATGGCGCCGCGACCAATGGCACAGATCGCGCCATGCGATCTGCCCGGCATAGAGCGTGCGCAGTTCCGCCTCGCTCAGGGCCACGGCCTGACGGATGCGCGCCTCGCGCGGGTCGCCATCCAGATCCGTGGCCACGATCAACCGGTGGCCCGCCAGCCCGTCGCCTTCGGGCATCACCGCGCCCTTGCCGCCCGACAGCACATAGCGGGGCGCATCGCCGTCGCGGCGCAGACCCACCCGGTCGGGATAGGCCAGCGCCGCTTGCGCCCCGGGGCTGAGTGCCGCGCCCGCTTCATGGCGCTGGAGCCGCCGGGCCTCGTCCCGGATGCGGGCGATGGTGCCGCGATCGGCGCCCATGCCGCCCGGATCCTTCAGCGCCCGCAGTCGCAGCGCCAGATCGACGCCCCGGTCGCGCAGCGGGTCGCGCTCGGCCAGCAGGGCCGCCAACCGCGCGCTGCCCGGCCCGCCTTGGGTCAGCATATGCGCCAGCCGCGGATGCAGCGGCACACGCGCCAGCGCGCGGCCGTGATCGGTGATCCGCCCCGCCGCATCGAGCGCCCCCAGATCGGCCAAAAGCGCGCGGGCCTCGGTCAGCGCACCCTCGGGCGGGGCGGTCAGAAAGGCCAGCCCCTCGGCCCCGCCGCCACCCCAGAGCGCCAGTTCCAGCGCCAGCCCCGCCAGATCGGCCGCAGCGATTTCCGGCGGGGCAAAGGCGGGCAGCGCGCCCTCGGCGCCTTTGGTCCACATCCGGTAACACAGGCCCGGCGCCACACGGCCTGCGCGGCCGCGCCGCTGGTCGGCCTCGGCGCGGCTGACGGGCTCGGTCACCAGCCGTGACATCCCCGATCCGGGATCAAAGCGCGCCCGCCGCGCCCGGCCCGTATCGACGACGATGCGGACATCCTCGATGGTGAGCGAGGTTTCGGCGATGGCCGTGGCCAGAACCAGCTTGCGCCCCGACAGCGCGGGCGCGATGGCGGCGCGCTGATCGGCAAAGGGCATGGCGCCGTAGAGCATGTGAAGCGCCACATCATCGGGCAGACGCCCCGACACGCGCGCTGCGGTGCGCCGGATCTCGCCCTCACCGGGCAAGAATACCAGACAGCCGCCCTGTGCCTCGTGCAATGCGTGCAAGATCAGGTCGCACGCGGCATCTTCGAAGCGCCGATCCCTGGGCACGGGGTGATCGAGGTGCCGCGTCTCGACCCGATAGGCGCGGCCCTCGGAGCTGAGCAAGGGTGCATCCCCCAGCATCGCGGCCACGGGGGCCGCGTCAAGGGTGGCCGACATCACCACAAGACACAGATCCGGGCGCAGCGCGGTGCGCACCTCCCATGCCAGCGCAAGTCCCAGATCGGCATTGAGGGAGCGTTCGTGAAACTCGTCGAAGATCACGCAGCCCACGCCGGGCAGATCGGGGGCGTCTTGCAGCATCCGCGTCAGGATACCCTCGGTCACCACCTCGATCCGGGTGGCAGAACTGACCGCGCTCTCGCCCCGGATACGGTAGCCCACGGTCTGGCCCACGGCCTCGCCCAGCATCTGGGCCATCCGCTCGGCCGCTGCCCGCGCGGCCAGACGGCGCGGCTCCAGCATCACGATGCGCCCTGCGATCTGGCCCAAAAGCGCAAGCGGCACGCCCGTGGTCTTGCCCGCCCCAGGCGGGGCCTGCAACACGGCGCGACCCTCGGCCGCGAGGGCCGCGCAGAGTGCGGGCAGGATATCGTCGATGGGCAAGGGCAAGGCGCGCGCAATCCCGTGGTTCTGGCCTGATCGCCGCCACATGCGGTGCAGCGCCCATCAGCGTCAACACCAAAGCCGGGCGCTTGCACTGGACATGCCGCGCTTTGCAGGGGCAGATAGTCCAACATCGGGCAACCGGGGTGGCGGATAAGAAAGCGAGCTTGGCGATGGCGGCACAGGCACAAGGCGGCGATGATCTGGCCCCCCGCATTCTGGCGGGTGAACGCCGCGCGTTGGCCCGTGCGGTCACGCTGGTCGAAAGCACGCGGCCCGATCACCGCGCACAGGCGACCGCGCTGATCGTGGCCTTGCGCGGTCACGGCCGCCAAGCGCTGCGCATCGGGTTGTCGGGCACGCCGGGCGTGGGCAAATCCACCTTTATCGAAGGCTTCGGCATGGCGCTGGTGGGCGCGGGCCTCAAGGTGGCCGTTCTGGCGGTCGATCCCTCCTCGGCGCGCTCGGGCGGCTCGATCCTGGGCGACAAGACGCGGATGGAATTGCTCAGCCGTGAACCCGCGGCCTTCATCCGCCCTTCGCCGTCTTCCAGCCATCTGGGCGGGGTGGCGCGCCGCACGCGCGAAGCGGTGGCGCTGTGCGAGGCGGCGGGCTTTGACGTTGTGCTGGTCGAGACCGTGGGCGTCGGCCAGTCCGAGACCATGGTGGCCGAGATCTGCGATCTTTTCGTGCTGCTTCTGGCCCCCGCAGGCGGCGACGAATTGCAGGGCGTCAAGCGCGGCATCATGGAGATGGCCGACCTGATCCTGGTCAACAAGGCCGATGGCGATCTGAAAGCGGCCGCGATCCGCACGGTCGCCGATTACGCGGGCGCGCTGCGGTTGCTCAGGAAACGCCCGCAAGACCCCGAGGGGTTCCCCAAGGCGCTGCCCGTTTCGGCGGTGACAGGTGACGGCATCGCACAGGCCTGGGATGAGATGCAGGCGCTGGCGCGCTGGCGCAAGGACAGCGGCTGGTGGGACCGCCGCCGTGCCGAACAGGCGGCGCATTGGTTCGAGGTCGAGGTGCGCGAAGGTCTTTTGGCGCGGCTCCATCGCGACCCGGAGGTGAAAGCGGCAATGACCGCCATGGCCAGTCAGGTCGCCGCAGGCGCGCTGACCCCCGATGCGGCAGCAGCGGCGATGCTGGATCGGTTGAAGGGGTAGGGTGCGCCCTTAGCCAAACAGGCGTTCGCCCTGTTCGTCGATCAATTGCTTGGCCTTGCGGATCGACAAGGCCTCGGCATCTTCGGCCGATTGCACGGTATCGGCGCGGAGCAGGTGGTGGATCTGTGTCTCACCGCCGATCTCTTTCTCGATGCGGGCCGCAATGGAGAATCCGCCCGCGTCCGATTGCGGTTCGGGGAAGATGCGGAAATCCTTGTAGATCTCGGGGTCCTTGGCCGGTTTGCCGCTGCCGCCGAAGAGTTTGGAGAAGAGAGACATGGCATCAGGCCTTCTGATCCAGGCGAGCGTTCAGAACCTCGCACAACCGATCTGCATCCGAGACACTCTTGATATCAAGACAGACTTCGCCCGATTTGAGCAACTTGGCGCCACCGA
>NZ_CALAHQ010000011.1 GCF_937892565.1 uncultured Roseicyclus sp.
GCGGAAAACGCCGCCATGCCCGCCCCGCCGGGATGCCAGACCGGATAGGTCAGCGTCATCATCAGCACCACGCCAATGGCCACGAGCAACGCGTAGCGTGGACGCGGTTCACCCGCGGTAAGCCAGAATTTCAGGTTCATCAGCCGACCGATCCCTCAAGACTAATCGCCACCAGTTGCTGGGCCTCCATGGCGAATTCCATCGGCAGCGCCTGCAAGACTTCGCGCGCGAAACCGTTGACGATCAGGGCCACCGCCTCTTCCTCACCCATGCCGCGCGACCGGCAATAGAACAGCTGGTCGTCATCCACCTTGGATGTCGTGGCCTCATGCTCGACGCGGGAGGAATTGTTCTTGACCTCGATATAGGGAACCGTGTGCGCGCCGCATTTGTCACCGATCAACAGGCTGTCGCATTGGGTATAATTCCGGCTGTCCTTGGCCTTGGGGTGCATCGAGACCAGACCGCGATAGGTGTTCTGCGCGCGGCCCGCGCTGATGCCCTTGGACACGATGCGCGATTTGGTCCGCTTTCCCAGATGCACCATCTTGGTGCCAGTATCGGCCTGCTGGGCGTTGTTGGCGATGGCGATCGAATAGAACTCACCCTGGCTGTCGTCGCCGCGCAAGATGCAGGAGGGGTATTTCCACGTGATGGCAGACCCCGTTTCAACCTGCGTCCACATCACCTTGGACCGGTCGCCCCGGCAATCGGCGCGCTTGGTAACAAAATTGTAGATGCCGCCACGCCCCTGTTCGTCTCCGGGATACCAGTTCTGTACGGTGGAATACTTGATTTCGGCATCCTCGAGCAGCACCAGTTCGACCACGGCCGCATGCAACTGATGGGTCTCGCGCTTGGGGGCGGTGCAGCCCTCCAGATAACTCACATAGCTGCCCTTGTCGGCGATGATCAGCGTGCGCTCGAACTGTCCGGTGTTTTCGGCATTGATGCGGAAATAGGTGGACAATTCCATCGGGCAGCGCACGCCGGGCGGGATATAGACGAAAGAACCATCCGAGAACACCGCGCTGTTGAGCGTGGCAAAGAAATTGTCGGTGATCGGCACGACCGATCCGAGGTATTTCTTGACCAGATCGGGATGCGTCTTGATCGCCTCGGAAATCGAGCAAAAGATCACGCCCGCCTTTTTCAGCTCGGCCTGAAATGTGGTGCCGACGCTGACACTGTCAAAGACCGCATCGACGGCAACCTTGCGTCCGCCCACGGGCATGTCCTCGGCCCCTTCGACACCGGCCAGGATCATCTGTTCCTTCAGCGGAATACCCAGTTTCTTGTAGGTGGCCAGCAATTTCGGGTCGACATCATCGAGCGATTTGGGCTTTTCGGCCATGCTTTTGGGGCGGGCATAATAGTACTGATCCTGATAGGCGATCGGCGGATAGTTCAGCATGGCCCATTCGGGTTCGGCCATCTGCTTCCACCGCTTGAACGCCTGAAGCCGCCAATCGGTCATCCATTCCGGTTCGCCGTTCTTTTCCGAGATCAGGCGCACGATATCCTCGTTCACGCCCTTGGGCGCGTAGTCCATCTCGATATCGGTGGACCAGCCATATTTGTAGCTGCCGCTCATTGCCTGAACGGTTTCAACGGTTTCCCGGTCCACGCCCTCGCGGATATCGGTGTCGAGTGCGGCCATGATCATTCCTCCGTCCGTCCGGCCTGCGCCGGTCATTTCTCTTGAGCCAACGCCTTGGCTCCGTCGTGTCGGCCCCCGCAGTGACAGGGGCACCCGTTCTATCCCCGCGCGCGCGCCAAGGCGCGTGTGTGCGCCGCGTGCCACAGATCGGCAAAGGCCAAAACCTCTGCCTGTGTCGTGGCAGGCCCCAAAGACACCCGCAACCCCGAAGCCGCCGCCGTCTCATCAAAGCCCATCGCGCGCAACACGCCGCTGGCCCGCACCTTGCCCGATGAACAGGCCGATCCGGCCGACACCGCTATACCGGCCAGATCCATCTGCATCACCTGCGTCTCGCCCCGCCATCCGGGCGTGACAAAAAAGCTGGTGTTGGGCAAACGGTCCACCCCTTTCCCGACTAAAATAGTCGACGGCGCGCGATCTTCCAGCGCTATTTCTAGAATATTTCTAAGTTCTGCAACCCGCGCCCAGACCCCGTTGGCCAGATCTTGTGTTGCGGCCATGGCGGCGGCGCCAAATCCGGCAATCCCGATCAGATTCTCGGTCCCTGCCCGACGGCCCATTTCCTGACCCCCGCCACGCAGCTGTGCCGTGGCATCAAGCCCACGGCGCATGATCAATGCCCCGATTCCCTTGGGCCCGCCGATCTTGTGGGCCGAAACAAAGGCCATGCCCACCCCCGACCAGTCGAACGCCAGGGGCAGCTTGCCGAACCCTTGCGTCCAGTCGCTGACAGCCAGCCCCTCAGGCAAGGCCTGAACGATGCCCGTTTCGGAATTGGCCAATTGCAGCGTGGCGCGCCCGGGATCCGTGACCTGCACAAGACCTGCGCCCGTCACGGCCAAGGTCTCTGCAATCCATGCCCGCACGGCATCATGCTCGATGCCCGCACCGGCAAGCCCCCGCCCCGCAAGCGCCAGCGCCGCAGCCTCGGTCGCACCGGATACGAACACGATGTCAGCCCCATGCGCCCCCAGCGCTTCGGCCAACTGGGCGCGCGCATGTTCGAGCAGGGCCTTGGCCGCCCGCCCCTCGGCATGGACCGAAGATGGGTTGCCCACAAGATCCATGGCCGCCAGCATGGCCGCACGCGCCTCGTCCCGCAAAGGGGCTGTCGCATTGTAATCGAGATAGACCCGCGTCATCGCGCCCCTGCTTCATCTTTCCCATATACGCATTTCCCACCGTGCACCCGACACCCCCCCGGTATCGGGAGGCGGGCGATTTTTCGTACGAAAAATCGCACCCCCCCCGGCGCTCAGGTCTCGTCGACCACCTCGAACAGATTGGGCACGGCCGGACAAGGTGTCAGCTCGTTTTGCACCACATCCGACAGCCGGGTCTGATGCAAGAACACATAGACATGCGCCGACATGCTTTCCCAAAGACGGTTGGTCATCGATTGTGCGCGGCTGCCCGATACCGCGCCTGTGGCCCCAGCGCCAGTGTGCAGCGCGCTGACGGTTTCGTCGACGGCGGCAAATATCTCGACCACGCGAATATCCGACGCCGACCGGCCCAACCGATAGCCCCCCCCCGGTCCGCGCACCGAAGCCACCAGATCGGCACGGCGCAGCTTGACAAACAGCTGCTCAAGATAGGGCAGCGAGATATCCTGACGGCGCGACAGTTCCGATAGCGTCATCAAGCCATCCCCCTTCAGCATCGCCAGATCGGCCATGGCAACCATCGCATAGCGGCCCTTGGTGCTCAGCTTCATCGCCGCCATCCCCCCTTGCCAAGATTGACCTTTACGGTCCGCACGCTTAACTGCACATCAGCCCGGACCCGGCGCGCTGGGCCCGGCGGTATTTGGAATGGTTCTAGGCAGCGGTCCATGACGCGTCAAGCACAGCCGCAGCCAGCACCACGGCGAGGAGAGACAGTTTGCCTGAGGTGATTTTCCCCGGCCCCGAGGGCCGGCTCGAAGGCCGTTATCATCCGCAAAAGGCCAAGGATGCTCCGATCGCGATCATCTTGCATCCCCATCCGCAATTTGGGGGCACCATGAACAATCGGGTTGTCTACAACCTGCATTATGCGTTCCACAAAATGGGCTTTACGGTGCTGCGGTTCAATTTCCGCGGCGTGGGGCGCAGCCAAGGCGAATACTCCGGCGGCGAAGGCGAGCTGATGGATGCCGCCTCCTCGCTCGATTACCTGCAGGCCATGAACCCCAACTCCAAGCATTGCTGGGTGGCGGGCTTTTCCTTTGGGGCTTGGATCGGCATGCAGCTGCTGATGCGCCGCCCCGAGATCACTGGTTTCATTTCGGTCGCGCCACCGGCGAACATGTATGATTTCTCGTTCCTTGCCCCCTGCCCCGCATCGGGTCTGGTGATCAACGGCACATCCGACCGTGTGGCAAAGCCACAAGACACGCGCATCCTTGTCGACAAGCTGCATGAGCAAAAGGGCATCACCATCACCCATCAGGAAATGGAAGGCGCCGGCCATTTCTTCGAGGATCCCTACATGGATCCCATGATCGACAGTGTTCAGGCCTATGTGCGCCGCCGCCTGACCGAAACCAGCCGATAAGGCGGCAGGTTCAAGGCGGCCTGACGCGCGCGATCAGTCCAGCGCTTCGACCAGCACCAGATCGCGCTCGGCCGCACCTTCGGCATGGCGCAGCGCCTCTTGATAGGTGGCGCTGTCATAACAGGCATTGGCGGCGTCCAGACTTGGAAACAGCGCCACCACGTTGCGGGGATGGGCGCGGCCCTCTTTCTGGATCGCGCGCCCGCCGCGCGCCAGAAATTCACCACCATGCTCGGCGATGGCCTTGCTGGCCAAAGCCGCATAACGACCATAGGCTGCGTCATCGCTGACCGTTACATGGGCAATCCAATAGGCCTTGGGCATGTTTCAAGCTCCCTTGAGCACGGTTTCTGCGGCTGTGATGGCGGCTGCGGCATTGGCGATATCCTTACCACCGCCTTGCGCAAAATCGGCCCGGCCCCCGCCACCCTGACCGCCCAGCGGCGCAACCGCCGCGCGCACCAGGTCCACTGCCGAAATGCGCGCCGTCAAATCTTCGGTCACGCCGGCCGCAATCGCCGCCTTGCCGCCGGTATCGGCGATCAGCAGCACCGCCCCCGACCCCAGCCGCGCCTTGTGGTCATCGATCAACCCCGCCAGATCCCGCGCGGTCACACCGCTAAGCGTCTGGGCGTGAAAGGCGATGCCGTTGATGCGGGTGATTTCAGCCACGGGCGCGCCCGCCCCACCCGCCATGGCCAAGGCCCGGCGCAGTTGCGCCACCTCGTTTTCAAGCTTCTTGCGCTCATCCTTGAGGCTGCGAACCCGCTCCAGCAGGTCGGCCGGGGTGGCATTCATCTCGGCGGCAAGGGCGGAGACACGGCGATCTTGCTGGGCCAGATGGGCAAAGGCCGCAGGGCCCGTCAACGCCTCGATCCGGCGCACCCCTGAGGAGGACGCACTGTCACCCAGCGTGACGAACAGACCGATGTCGCCGGTCTGGCGCACATGGGTGCCGCCGCACAATTCCAGCGAATAGGTCCGCCCATTGGCGCCTTTCCCTGACCCGGCCAGGCTACCCATCGAGACCACGCGCACCTCATCGCCGTATTTCTCGCCAAACAGCGCCTGTGCGCCCAGATCGCGGGCCGCATCGGGGGTCATGATACGCGTTTCCACGACAGTATTCTGCCGGATGAACGCGTTCACCTCGGCCTCGACTTGCGCCAGTTCGGCCGGGCTGAGCGCCTTGCCATGGCTGAAGTCAAAGCGCAGCCGGTCGGGGGCATTCAAGCTGCCGCGCTGGGCCACATGATCGCCAAGCGCGCGGCGCAGCGCCTCGTGCAGCAGATGGGTGGCGGAATGATTTGCGCGGATATCGGTGCGCCGCGCGTGATCAACCTCCAGCTCGGCACCCTGACCGGGGTGGATATCGCCGCTGAGAACCTCGGCGATGTGCAAGACCACGCCCGCGACCTTTTTCGTGTCGGTGACGCGCGCCAAACCGCTGGCGGTGCGGATCAACCCGGTATCGCCAAGCTGGCCACCCGATTCCGCATAAAACGGTGTCTGATTGACGACGATGATCAGCGTTTCGCCGGCATTGGCGTGATCGATGACCACCCCATCGCGCAACAGCGACAGGATCTGACCTTCGGCGATCTCGGTGTCGTAGCCCAGGAATTCGGTCGGGCCGTGGTCGGCGGCAAGATCGAACCAGATCGCGGCATCGGCGGTGTCCCCCGACCCCGACCATGCCGCGCGCGCCTTGGCCTTTTGTGCCGTCATCGCCGCGTCAAAACCGACCGTATCGACCGCCCGGCCCTTTTCGCGCAACGCGTCTTGCGTCAAGTCGAGCGGGAACCCATAGGTGTCATAGAGCTTGAAGGCCGCAGGGCCCGGCAATTCAGCGCCTTCGGGCAGGTTTGCCAACTCCTCGTCCAATAGCTTGAGGCCGCGATCCAAGGTTGTGCGAAAGCGATCCTCTTCGAGCTTGAGGGTTTCGGTGATCAAGGCCTGCGCGCGGCCAAGCTCGGGATAGGCCTGACCCATCTGGCTGACCAAGGCCGGCACCAGCTTGTGCATCATCGGGTCTTTGGTGCCCAGCAGATGCGCATGACGCATCGCACGGCGCATGATCCGGCGCAGCACATAGCCCCGCCCTTCGTTCGACGGCATGACCCCATCGGCGATCAGAAAGGAACATGACCGCAGGTGATCGGCGATCACCCGGTGATGCACGTTCCTGGGCCCATCGGGATCGACCGAACTGGCATGCGCCGAAGCTTCGATCAAGGCGCGCATCAAGTCGGTATCGTAATTGTCATGCTTGCCTTGCAACAGCGCGCCGATCCGCTCCAGCCCCATGCCGGTGTCGATCGACTGCATGTCGAGCGGCCGCATGGTGCCATCGGCGAATTGCTCGTTCTGCATGAAGACGACGTTCCAGATCTCGATGAACCGATCGCCATCCTCATCCGCGCTGCCCGGCGGGCCGCCCCAGATATGGTCACCATGATCGTAGAAGATCTCGGTGCAGGGGCCGCAGGGGCCGGTCGGGCCCATCTGCCAGAAATTGTCGGATGTGGCGATGCGGATGATCCGGTCCTCGGGCACACCCATTTTCTTCCACAGCGCAAACGCCTCGTCATCGGTGTGGTACACGGTGGTCAAGAGCCGCGATTTGTCGATGCCGAACTCACGGGTGATCAGTTCCCACGCAAAGGGAATGGCCGATTCCTTGAAGTAATTGCCAAAGCTGAAATTGCCGAGCATCTCGAAAAACGTGTGGTGGCGCGCGGTATAGCCCACATTGTCGAGATCATTGTGCTTGCCGCCCGCCCGCACGCATTTCTGTGCGGTGGTGGCGCGGTTGTAATCGCGCTGCTCGACGCCCAGAAACAGGTTCTTGAACTGCACCATCCCCGAATTGGTGAACATCAAGGTCGGATCGTTGCGCGGCACCAGCGGGCTGGAGGCAACGACCTCGTGGTTGTTGCGGTGAAAATAATCCAGAAAGGTGGAGCGGATATCGTTGAGGCTGGCCATCGGATCTCGCGCGGGCAAGGAAAGGATCAAACCGCCATCTATCGCCGCGCCCCGCGCCTGTCCACACTTGCAACAGGGGAAATGCGAAAAGGCAGCCCATCGGCTGCCTTTTGCGCCCCTCATCATGCCTGCGCGACCGATCAGTCGTCGATCATGTCCATCGCGCTGTCTTCATCGCCGGCGCCGATCGAGAAATTCAAACCATGGGCGGCGCGGATCTTGTCTTCCAGCGCAAGGGCGACATCGGGGTTGTCGCGCAGGAACTGCTTGGCGTTCTCGCGCCCCTGACCAATGCGTTCATCGCCATAGGAATACCACGAGCCTGATTTTTCGACCACCCCGGCCTTGACACCCATATCGACCAGCTCGCCGGTCTTGGAAATGCCTTCGCCATACATGATGTCGAATTCGACCTGCTTGAAGGGTGCGGCCACCTTGTTCTTGACGACCTTGACGCGGGTGGTGTTGCCCACAACCTCTTCGCGGTCCTTGATCGATCCGATGCGGCGGATGTCGAGCCGGACCGAGGCGTAGAATTTCAACGCATTGCCGCCGGTCGTGGTTTCGGGGCTGCCGAACATCACGCCGATCTTCATCCGGATCTGGTTGATGAAGACCACCATACAATTCGAGCGCGCAATCGAACCGGTCAGCTTGCGCATCGCCTGGCTCATCAGGCGGGCATGCACACCGACCGAGCTGTCGCCCATGTCGCCCTCAAGTTCGGATTTGGGGGTCAGGGCGGCGACCGAATCGACCACCACCATGCTGACCGCCCCCGAGCGCACCAAGGTGTCCACGATCTCAAGCGCCTGCTCGCCCGTATCGGGCTGGGAGATCAACAGCTCGTCAAGATTGACGCCGAGCTTCTTGGCATATTGCGGGTCGAGCGCGTGTTCGGCATCCACAAAGGCGCAAACGCCGCCCTTTTTCTGTTCTTCCGCGATGCAATGCAGCGTCAGCGTGGTCTTGCCCGAGCTTTCAGGGCCATACACCTCGATGATGCGCCCCTTGGGCAGGCCACCGATCCCCAGCGCGATATCCAGACCAAGCGACCCTGTCGATGTCGCTTCGATGTCGCGCATGGCGTTGTCGCCACCCAGCTTCATGATCGAGCCCTTGCCGAACTGACGTTCGATCTGGGCCAAAGCGCTGTCGAGCGCCTTTTGCTTGTCGGCGGAAATGCGGTTTGTCATGTCAAGAAGCTTCGCCGTTGCCATTCATGTTGCCCTTCTTATTCCACGTCGCGGCTTGCGCGGCAACGGGATGCTCATGTTCACCTCTTGTTCTGCCATCACTTTCGAAACAAAACAAGAACACTTTCAGTAAAATCTTGCATAGACCCAGATTTCACGAGAAGGGTTAAGAAAGTGTTTATTGGTAAGGCCCCCCATGAGGATCGCGGCCATGTTATTGTTCTGGAAAGCGAAAATTGTGCTTCTGGCGGTGCCGAAGACGGGAACCACGGCGCTTCATGCCGCGTTTTTGCCCCATGCGGATGCGGCGATTCTGCATCCGCCCGAGAAAAAACATCTCAACGCACGGCGCTGGCGCAGCCAGCTGGCGCCCTATTTCGAGAACAAGGGCAGCCGCAAGCTTGAAACGATGGCGATGATCCGCGAACCCCGCGACTGGCTGCAAAGCTGGTATCGCTATCGCAAGCGGCCCGAGGCCGCGCACAGCCCCGCATCGACCATGGGGCTGGGCTTTGCCGATTTCGTGGACGGCTGGCTTGCCGATCCCGAACCGGAATTCGCGCGCGTCGGACGCCAGTCGCGCTTTGTTTCCGCCCCTGACGGCGGGGTGATCGTCGACCATCTGTTTCGCTACGAAGACATGGATCTTGCTGTGCGTTTTCTGGAGGATCGGCTGGGGGTGAGCGTAAAGCTGCCATGGCTCAACATGTCGCCGCCCGAAGAGCTGAGCTTGCCGCCCGCGCTTGAGGAGCGATTGCGCAGCGAGGCGCGCGCAGAGTTTGCGCTTTGGGACGGGATCGGCCGGTAGAATGCGGGTTCAATGCAATTGGCGTTGCACCGTTTCGGTCAGATCGGCCAGCGAGAAGGGTTTGGGCAGAAACACGGAGTTGGGTATCGTCAGGGATCCATCCTCCATCTGTTCCTCGGCATAGCCGGACACGAAAACCACCTTGACCCCCGGCCGGTTTTCCAGCGCGCGCCGCACCCATGACGGGCCATCCATCCCCGGCATCACCACATCGGTCAGGAACAAATCCACCTCAAGGCTGCT
Organism: uncultured Roseicyclus sp.; assembly: GCF_937892565.1. Lineage (GTDB taxonomy): Bacteria > Pseudomonadota > Alphaproteobacteria > Rhodobacterales > Rhodobacteraceae > Roseicyclus. The sequence goes on from NZ_CALAHQ010000011.1 coordinate 9,437, forward strand.
GTCTTGCAGGGTTTCCAACGCATCCTCGGCACAGGCGGCCTCGATGACGGTATAGCCCCGCAAACGCAGGGCGCGGGCTGCAAATGCCCGCACAGGCGCCTCATCCTCGACCAGCAATACCACGGCGGGCGGGCGATCCGAGATCTCGACCAAAGCCTGCGGGGCGGCCGGGGTCGCCAAGGGCTGAGGTTTCACGCTGACCCCGGCGGGCAGATCATAGGCAGGGCAATAGATGGTGAATGTGCTGCCAACGCCCACGACACTGTCCACAAAGATGTAGCCGCCGGTCTGCTTGATGATCCCGTAAGCCATGCTGAGGCCAAGCCCGGTTCCCTCACCCTGTCGCTTGGTGGTGAAAAACGGCTCAAAGATGCGGCCCAGCTTGTCGGGGGGAATCCCGTGACCCTGATCGCAGACGCGGATGGTCACATAGCGGCCCGCCGGCACCTCGGCGCGGTCCCGGTACAGCGGCTCGGTCAGGCGCACCATGCGCGTTTCGACCCGCACCTCACCCCCATCGGCCATCGCATCACGCGCATTGACCACAAGGTTCATGATCACCTGATCCAATTGCCGCCGATCCGCCCGGATCGGAAACAGCCCGGGATCATGGCTGAGCGTCAGGGTGATCTTTTCGCCCACCAACCGGTTGAGAAGATGCGTCAACTCCCCCATCGTGTCGCGCAGATCGATGATCTCGGGCTCCAGCGTCTGCTTGCGCGAAAACGCCAGCAACTGACCGACCAGCGCCGCGGCGCGATTGGCGTTCTGGTTGATCTGAACCAGATCGCCATAATCGGGATCGTTGCGATCATGGCGCAACAGCAACAGGTCGCAATGGCCGGCAATGGCGGTCAAGAGATTGTTGAAATCATGGGCAATGCCGCCCGCCAGCTCGCCGATGGCCTGCATCTTCTGGCTTTGGACGAATTGCTGCTCCAGCGTCTTCAATTCGGTCGCGTCATGCAAGACCGCCAAAAGCGACGGGCCTGTGGCATCAACGATGCGGCTCAGCGTGATCTGCAAGAACATCTCTTCGGTCCGGCGGCGCGCGCGCACCACTTCGGATCGGTCTGGAATACGCTCGGCCAAAGCATCCATCACCCAGTCATTGACCGGCCGCCCCAGCCCCTCGACGAACTGCGACAAGGTGCCCGTCGCGTCGCCATCAATGCCCAGCAACTGCTGGGCCGGTCGGTTGGAGGCCAAAAGCCGCCCGTCCGAGCCGATGTGCAACAAGGCCACCGGCAGGGACTCAAAGGCGCGCGCCGCCACCGAAGCGGCCGGCAATTCGGCCAGCCCCGCAACCAGATAGACTTCGCGCCGCCCATCGCGCGACGGCACGATGATCGGGACCACCTCGACCGGGCCTTGGGCGGTTTTCAGCCGCGTCCGCCGGCCGGGCAGGATCGGCATGGCATCAAAGATTTCGGCCATGGTGGTCACATGTCGCCTCAACAGCTCGCGCATGGACGGGTTCATCGACACGATCGTGTCCGAGGTGCTGACCACCATCATCGGCAGCGCGATTCCATCGCCCGAATGAGGCTGTGCGCCCATCTGATCATCGATCCGCCAGAACACGCCGCCCTTGAGCCTGTGGGCCGTCACACGCACCGCGCCGCGCGGGGTCAGGATGGTTTCCTGAGCGACGGGTTGTTGATCAAGCACGCTTTCGCTGCGCACGACCACGGATGCTGCATTGGGCAACAACCCCGCGATTGCCTTCGAGATCGGCTTTCCCAAGGGCCGCCCGAACCGACGCGCCGCGACGGCATTGATCGCCACGATCACCCCATCGCCATCCGTGCAGAAACAGGGCGCAGGGTCATGTTCCATCACCTCAAGCGCGGCGCGCAGCACCGCCCCAAGGCGCCGCTTTTCGGTCAGGGACCAAAGCAAGATCAATCCGGCCGTCGATAGTGTGCCACCCGCCACAGCCCACAGGACCAATGACAGATCGTGGCGGTTCGTCATCAGCGCGCCCAAAGCCGCCGCCACGCCACACAGCGCCAGAACCAAGGTCGGCAACTGCATCCGGGCCACATGCACCAAACGGCGGGAAACCTCACTTTCGGTGAACAACACGCCCCCGCACTTGGAACGGCACAGATCATGGCCTTGCACAGCCAATGCCATGCAAGGGTTAATGCAATCTTAAGATCAATAAAAGTATCTAAATTAAATCGTCAAAAACGCGCTCAAGGCGCCCGCAAGACGGCATGAAAAAATCCATCGGATGCCGCGATGGGGCTTTGCACCGCCGCGCTTTCACAGCGCCACCCGGGATGGCGGGCGATGAAGCGCGCGATCTGGGCTTCGTTTTCTGCATGAAACAGCGAACAGGTCATGTAGACCAATCGCCCACCGGGCTGCAGATGTGCAATTGCCGCGTCAAGGATCTGCGCCTGCAGGGTCTCCAGCGCGGCCAGACGGTCGGGCGTCAATCGCCACTTGGCCTCGGGGTCGCGCCGCCACGTGCCAGACCCCGAACAAGGCACATCGCACAACACCACGTCAAAGGGCCCTGCCTTGGGCAGCTCGCCCGTGGCGCGCATCGTGATCGCCGCATCCGAACGCGCCGCGCGCACGGCAAGATCGGCCATGCGCCGTGGATCGGCATCATGCGCCACGATCCGCGCCGCCCCCAATGTGGCAATGGCCAGCGCCTTGCCGCCCCCGCCCGCGCAATAATCCAGAACCGAACACCCCCGCCAATCCACCGCCAAGATCGCGCGTTGCACCGACAGATCTTGCGGTTCGACCCAGCCTTGGGCGTAGGGCACCGAGGTTTTCACCTGCCGCGCGCCGGACATGACCTCGAGCGCCGTCACGGCGCGTGGATCGGGCCTTGCGGTGATCCCTTCGGCGGCCAATGCCGCGCAGGTTGCAGCCGGCGTGGCCTTGGCGGTGTTGACGCGCAGATAGAGCGGCGCCCGGTCGCGGAACCGGGCCACAAGCTGTGCCAGATCACCCCCCACCCGCGCCTCGAACAGCGGTACCATCCAGTCGGGCAGATCGCAGAGCGGATCAGGATCGGTCGGGGGGGGCGCTGCCTCGGCTGGGGTCAAGGGCGGGGGCGCATGGCTCAGGCCGGTGAAATCGGCCACCGGATCGCGCCCCTGCAAACGCAGCAGACCCAGCATCAACGCCCGCCCATCGCCCCCTTGGCCCAGATGCGCGCAACTGCCCCGCGCGCGCAGCACATCAAAGACCAGGTCACGCACCGCCGCGCGGTCCCCGGACCCGGCATAGCGCGCGCCGCGCGCCCAGTTAGTCAGCGCCTGTTCGACGGGTTGTCCGGCCAACCAGCCATCCAGCACCACAATGGCCGCAGCAATCCTGGCGCCGGGGGTCATGAAATCACCTTAAGTTCAGATCGCAAGCATATTATCCCAAACGATAATTCGGGCTTTCCCGCGTGATCTGAACATCATGAACATGGGATTCCTTCAACCCCGCCCCGGTGATCTTCACAAAGCTGCAGCGCGTGCGCATCTCATCGACATTGGCGCAACCCGTGTAGCCCATCGCAGCCCGCAGCCCGCCGACAAGCTGATGGATGACCGCGCTGGCCGATCCCTTGTAGGGCACCTGCCCCTCGATCCCTTCGGGCACCAGCTTGTCAGAGGCGGCATCCTTCTGGAAATACCGGTCCGCCGATCCGCGCGCCATCGCCCCCAGACTGCCCATGCCACGATAGCTCTTGAAGCTGCGCCCTTGGTAGAGGATCACCTCGCCGGGGCTTTCATCCGTGCCCGCGATCATGCTGCCCACCATGGCACAATGCGCACCCGCCGCGATTGCCTTGGCGAAATCGCCCGAATACTTGATGCCGCCATCCGCGATGACCGGGATATCGCCCGCCTCACGCGCGCAATCCATGATCGCGGTCAGTTGCGGCACACCCACACCAGCCACAATCCGCGTGGTACAGATCGACCCCGGCCCGATGCCGACCTTGACCGCATCGGCGCCCGCATCGATCAACGCGCGCGTGGCGGCGGCGGTGGCCACATTGCCCGCCACAACCTGCACCGCATTCGACAGCGCCTTGACCCGTTCCACGGCGCGCGCAACGCCGTCGGAATGGCCATGCGCGGTGTCGATCACGATCAGATCACAGCCCGCATCAATCAGCGCTTGCGACCGCTCAAAGCCCGCGTCGCCCACTGTGGTCGCGGCCGCCACACGCAAGCGCCCCAACTCATCCTTGCAGGCCTGCGGGTTCAGAACCGCGCGCTCGGTATCCTTGAGCGTCAAAAGCCCGGTCAGCTTGCCCTGCGCATCCGTGACCAGCAGCTTTTCGATCCGCCGCGATTTCATCAGCGAAATCGCCTGCCCCCGGTCGGCGGGTTCACGCAAGATGGCCAGGTTTTCGGATGTCATCATCACCCGCACGGGTGTTGCGTCATCTTGCGCAAAGCGCATGTCGCGGTTGGTCACGATGCCCAGAACCCGCCGTTGGTCATCGACGACCGGAAACCCCGTAAAGCCGTAGCGCTCCATCAGGGCGCGCGCATCGGCCAGTGTCTGATCGGGGGTCAGCGTGACGGGATTGAACACGATCCCGCTTTCGAACCGCTTGACGCGGCGCACCTCGCGGGCTTGCGCCTCGATGTCGAGATTGCGGTGGATCACACCCATGCCGCCCGCCTGGGCCATGGCAATCGCCATGCGTCCCTCGGTCACCGTATCCATCGCCGAGGACAGGAGCGGAATGTTGAGCGATATGGCCCGGGTCACCCGCGTGCGGGTGTCCGCCGTCGACGGCAGCACCGAGCTTGCGCCCGGAACCAGCAGCACATCATCAAAGGTAAGCGCTTCGCGAATCTCCATCGGAGCCTCCTCAAGGTCGTGGATTGCGTTGCCACGGCCCTATCCCATGGGGCGCAGACGAAGAAAAGACCGAAATCCGGGGTCAGCCGCGAAAGCCTGTGGCCACCACGAATTTCTCGGAACTGTCGGCCCGGCTGGCGGCGGGTTTGACATTGGCCACCTTGTCGAAGCGCTGCTTGAGCAAGGTCTGCAAGCCGCCCTCCGCCCCGCCCGCCAGCACCTTGGCCACAAAGGTGCCGCCCGGTTCCAGCACATCAAAGGCCAGCTGGGCGGCCGCCTCGCACAGTGCCACGATACGGTTGTGATCGGTCTGTTTGTGACCCGAGGCCGCAGCCGCCATATCGCTCATCACCACATCGGCCCGCCCGCCCAGCCATGTCTTGACCTTGGTGTCGGCGTCATCTTCCATGAAATCCAGCACATGCAGCTCGACCCCCGCGATCGGGCTCACCTCTTGCAGATCGACACCGATGATGCGTCCGATGGCCTTTCCCGATTTCTCGCCCAAGGCGTTGATGCGCGGGACCGCCACCTGACACCATCCCCCCGGCGCACAGCCCAGATCGACCACCCGCGCGCCGGGCACCAGAAAACGAAAGCGGTCATCGAGTTCCATGATCTTGTAGGCCGCCCGCCCCCGATAGCCCTCGCGCTTGGCGCGCTGGACATAGGGATCATTCAGCTGCCGCTCCAGCCACAGCGTCGAGCTGAGCTTGCGCCCGCGTGCGGTCTTGACCTTGGTGCGCAATTCGCGCTGGCCGCGTCCGCTTGTCGATGTTCCGCTCGGCGTCTTTGCCATGGCCTGTCCTGTCTCCCGGCGCGGTTGCGCCTTCATCTTTCCCCAAATACGCATCGCGGCGGGAAACAGGAAGCCCATGGATGACCATGGGCCTGCGGGCCGTCTCAGGCGCGCACGTCCACCACGACGCGTCCGCGCTGCTGCCCGGCCAGGATCGCCTTGCCCAGATCGGGCAGATCGGCAAGGGTCGCGGGCTGGATCATCGCCTCGAGCCGGTCCATCGGCAGATCGCGCACGATCCTGTCCCACGCGCGGCGGCGGCTTTCGAAGGGCTGCATCACGCTGTCGATCCCCAAAAGGTTCACCCCGCGCAACAAGAAGGGAATGACCGTCGCGGGCAATGCCGCCCCACCCGACAGCCCCACGGCCGCGACCGATCCGCCATAGCGCATCTGGCCCAGCACGCGCGCCAGCATCGCCCCACCCACCGCATCGACGCAGCCTGCCCATGTCTCGGCCTCGAGCGGGCGCTTGACGGTTTCGGCCAGGTCTTCGCGTGGCACGATGCGCCCTGCGCCAAGGGCGTGCAGATACGCCGCCTGCTCAGGCCGCCCCGTGACGGCCGCGACAGCATAGCCAAGATTGGCCAGAATGGCGGTCGCCACCGACCCCACGCCACCTGCGGCACCCGTCACCAGAACCTCGCCCCGCGCGGGCGCCAGCCCGTGATCTTCCAGCGCCATGATCGCCAGCATCGCGGTCAGACCCGCCGTGCCCACCGCCATGGCATGCCGGGTTGTCAGGCCATGAGGCAGCGGCACCAGCCAATCGGCCTTGACGCGGGCCGTTTCGGCATAGCCGCCCCAATGGACCTCACCCACCCGCCACCCGGTCAGCACGACCTTGTCACCGGGCGCATAGCGCGGATCATCCGACGCCGTGACGCTGCCCGCAAGATCGATACCCGGCACATGGGGATAGGTCCGCACAAGGCCGCCCCCCGGCCCCAGACACAGACCATCCTTGTAGTTGACCGTGGAATACTCGACCGCCACGGTCACATCGCCCGCGGGCAGACGGTCGTCCGACAGCGTCTGGATCGCGGCATGGGTTTTGCCGTCTGTATCTTTTTCGACCACCAAGGCACGGAATGTCATAGCAAAGTTCCTTTCTGTCTGCGGCGGCCCGTAACGGATCACCCGCAATCATCATACGTCAAATCCAGAAGCCGTCCCTGACCACGGCCGGGAACCGGCCAGCTTGTGTCTCGACCTGCACGGCGGTGCCGGCCGCCCAATGGGAGTGGGCGATCATGCCGATGGCCACCCCGCAGCCAAAATCGGGCGATTGCGCGGCCGATGTGATCTGGCCCACGGACCGCGTGCCATCCATCAAGGCCCAAGGGCGGTCACAGCGCGGCAGCGCGCGGCTGTCGATTGCGATGGGGCGGATCTGCCGGGTGGGCCCGTCGCGGTCCATGCGCAACAAAGCCTCTCGGCCGATGCATCCCGTCACGCGGGCGGTGTTGCAAAACCGCCCAAGCCCGGCCTCGTGGGGCGTGTTTTCTCGGGTCATGTCATTGCCATAGCTGAGCAATCCGCCCTCGACCCGTTCGATCCCGTTGGGGCAGCCCGCCCGCACATCCAGATCGCGCCCCGCCTCCATCAGCGCGTGCCACAAAGGCATGCCAAGCTCATGGTCGGGAACATAGATCTCGAACCCGCCCTGCTTGGAAAAGCCCGAGCGCGCGATCACCATGTCGCGGCCCTGAAACTCGAAATGGGCAAAGCGGAAAAAGCGAATGGCGCGCACCGCGTCACCAAACACCCGCGCCATGAGATCATCGGCCCTTGGACCCTGCACCGCCAAGGGCGAGACATCGGGTTCATCGACCATCACATCAAGCCGCGCAGCATGGGCGATGCCCTTGACCCACAGCAACAGGTCGCTGTCGGCGATGGAAATCCACCAGCGATCCTCGGCCAGTTTCACCGCCACCGGATCGTTGAGCATCCCGCCCCTCTCATCGACCATCGGCACATAGCAGCATTGCCCGACAGCCATCACCGCCAGATCGCGAGGCGTCAGCATCTGCATCAGCCTGGCCGCATCGGGGCCGTGCAATTCGATCTGGCGTTCGCAGGCGACATCCCAGATCTGCACCGCCGATTTCAGATGGTGGTAATCTTCCTCCACCGAGCGGAACACGGTGGGCAACAGCATGTGGTTGTAAACAGTATAGGCGCTGACGCCTGCCGCCTCGACGCCTTGGGAAAACGGCGTGCGGCGCAGCCGCCGCGAGGGCGAAATCAGCGCCATTCCGGCACCTCATCGGGCATGAAGGGAATATCGGTATCACCCGGCCGGGCACCCGCCGCCGTCAGCATCGCGTGAACCTGACCGCGGTGATGGGTCTGGTGGTTGAACAGATGCATCACGCAAAGCGCCATGGGTTTGGCCAATTCCCGCCCAAGCGCAAAGGAATGCCACCGGACATCCCCCGCCAGATCCTCTGGCGTCACCATCCACGCCCAAGCCGCGATGCGCGCATCAAGCCTGGGGCGTTCGGCCCACAGCGTTGGCCAATCAAAGCGGCCGGGCGAGTCGGTGATGGTTCCACCCGGCCCCTCGGCGCCCTCGAACCGGGCGATCCAGATCAGATCGCCCCACATCAGATGGCTGAGCGTCGCCCGGATCCCCCCGAAAAACGCGCCCCGATCCATGTCGCGCGCGTCTTGCGACAGACCCGCCGCCGCCTGATACAGCGATTGGTTCTGCCAGGCATTGTAGCGCGCCATGGTCTGGCAATAGGCGGGCGTGATCATGCGGGTTTGCCCGCACTGCCGGACCAGTCGATGGCACAAATCTCGGCCGAGCGCCCCGACAGATCCCAGACACGCCCGAAATCGCGCACCTTGGATTTCAGCCCGCGCGCCGCGATGATGTCGGGGCCCATCCAGTAGCGGGAATTCTTGATCATCACCGGATGATCGGGATCGCTGCCTTCCAGCATCTCGATCTCGCCCTGGATCTTGCGCCCGATATACAGGCCCCGGCGGCGGCCCTCGCGCATGATCTCGACCTTTTCGCGTTCGGCATGGATGATTTCAGACACCAGGACCGTGAAAAGCCCGGTGGTGCCACCCGCCGCCCCCGACAGGATCTGCAACAGACCGTTATAGGCCTTGCCGCTGGCCCGATCATCGACATAGGCCGCGACCTTCCAGTCGCCTTCGGCCATGCGGCCGGGAATTTCGACCATCAGCCCGACATTCAGCCCCGCAAGGCTTTCGCCCTCGTAATGGCCTTCGTCGATGGCGATCGCCATCCATGCCTTGCACGACCCCTCGGTCGGGGGATGTTTTCCCAGACTTACGACACAGGGGCAAAATACCGTGCAGTTGCAGTTGAGGAACAACTCCCCCTTGATCGCCCAATCGGTCGGGCGCATCTGGCGCCGCTTGGGGCTGTCGCGGCGTTGGTCGATGCGTTGGCTGACCGGAAGGCGGTCGGCCTCGGGGCGGTGTCTGAGCGACATGGGTATCCTCTCCTGTTTATCCGATCAGGCCAAAACCAAGGGTTGCAGCCCCTGAAACCATCAGAGCACCCCCAAGGGGCCGTGTGACATGGCGCCCGATCGCGGGCAGTTTTTCCAAGGCCATCAGCACCATCGCGACGGCCATGAAGGCAAGGTTCATGACCCCTCCCACAAAGGCCAACAGCATCAGGGCCCAACAACACCCCAGACACACGGCGCCAAGCCGCAGCCCGTTGCGCCATGGCCCCTCGGCCCAATGGGTCATGAAAAATGCCAAAGGCGCGCGGCATAGCGTCAGGCAGGCCGCCTTGAGGGCCGAAAACTGGTAGGCGCCGGCCAGCATCAAGAGCAACCCCGACAAGACCAGCGATTGGCTGTCGCCAAAGACGCTCAGGTATCCAAGCTGAAAAAGCGCGAGCTGCAAGCCCGCCGCCAAGACCGCAAAGCCCAGCCATATCGCCAAAAACCCGCCCAAAAGCGCGCCGAACCCGCCACCTGCCCGCGCGCTCAGATCGTCATAGGCTGCAAAGGCTGGCAGTGCTGTCGGTGCCATCATCGCCGCCGACATGATCGCCCACATCGCGACCAGCCCCAGATAGCCGCCGCCATCGGGCGCAACCACGCACAGGCTGGCCAACAGATCCAACCCATACACCGCCCCCGCCGCCCGCAGATCGGCCGGCAAGGCCATGGCATAAAGCAAGCCCCAAGCGCCAAGGATCACGCCGTAAAGCGCCAGCCATTGCAGGCTGCCCATCGCGCGGATGCGTGCGGCGATCATTGCTGGCCGCCCTCCCCTGACGACTCGTTTTGCTTGCCAAAGAAGTGTCAGAGTTTTAAATGTCTGACAAATGAAAATCGATCCTGACAACCCCGCCGACCTGTCCGCCCAGATCGCCGGCGCGATCCGCGATGCGATCATGTCGGGCGCGTTGATTGTGGGTGATCGCCTGCCATCCGAGGCGGAACTGGCCGAACAGTTTGCCGTGTCGCGCCCCACGGTGCGCGAGGCGTTGAAACGCCTGGCGGCGCAATCGCTGATCCGCACCCAACGCGGTGCCTTTGGCGGGGCGTTCATCCACCGCCTGAGCTATCGCGATGCCCATGCCCAGCAGATCACGACCTCGACGCTTTTGCTGGGGATGAATGATGTCAGCTTCGACACCGCCTGCGAGGCGCGTTTCGCCATGGAACGGGCATGTGCCATGCTTGCCGCGCTGCGCCGCAGCCCGGATCATCTGGCGACAATGCGCGCCGAGATCACCCGCCAGGGTCAACCCGGCCTGACGGATGAGGCGTTTTGCGCCTCGGATGTGGCCTTTCACCGGGCGCTGGTCGATGCGGCGGGCAATCCGGTGCTGTCCTATCAACTGGCGGGCGCGGTCGAGGCGATGCAGCCCTTGATGAACATGATCACCTTTTCGGCCCGCTCACGCGGGGCAATCATTGCGCTGCACAGCCGAATCGCCGATGCGGCACAGGCCCGTGATGGCGCCCTGATCATCGCAGCATTGGAAGAATTGGAGCATGACACCCGTCAGCTTGCCCAATCCGTGTTCAATGCCCGCGCCGCACGCCCGAAACCCGCATGACAACCCCTTGGCAAGCATGGGTATCGGCCCTATTTCCTGACGCGGTTCTGCCAACATTCACACCAACAGGGATATCGCCATCATGACCCATCGCATGGCCCTAGGCACCGCCATTGCCCTAGCGCTCTCCGTCCCCTCGATCGCGGGCGCTCAGGATCTGCTCGTGTTCGATTATTCGGGTTTCGAGGAGCCGTCTTTCCACCAGCCTTTCATCGACACGCACGGCGCCGCGCCGGAGTTTGTGTTCTTCGGCGACGAAGATGAGGCGTTTCAGCGTCTTTTGGCGGGCTTTCGGTCGGATGTGACGCATATTTGCGCAGGCTCCGTGCCGCGCTGGCAGGAATCGGGCATCATCGAGCCCTGGGATCGTGCGCTGGTCGCTGCCTATGACTCGCTGAACGCCGATCTCTTGGGTCAAGATGTGCGTGCGGGCACCTCTGACCTGTTCTTCTTGCCCACCGATTATGGCACCACGGCCGTCGCCTACAACGTCGAGACGGTCCCGGCCGAAGACGTGGCCAGCCTCGAGATCTTCAACAATCCCGCCTATGCAGGCCGCCTGTCGATCCCCGACAATGTCGATGATGCCTATGCACTGGCCTATCTGGCCACAGGCGTCACCGACTGGTCAACCGCGACCGATGCACAGTTCGAAGCCGCCACCGCATGGCTGCGCGGCATCCACGGCAATTTGCTGAACTACTGGGTCGATCCGGCCGAAATCCAACAACTCATGGCCTCGGGTCAGGTGCAGGCGGCTTGGGTCTGGAACGAAGTGCCGGTTTCGCTTGCGGCCGAAGGCTTCAACGTGGGCTTCAACCGCAATACCGCCGAAGGATCTTCGGTCTGGCTGTGCGGTTATGTGAACATGGCCAATGGCGAAGGGTCCGAAGAAAAGGCCTATGACTTCGTGAACGCGATGCACGCCGATGTGTCGGCGCTGCCCTTGCTGGAAAACGGCTTTGGCACCGCCAACCAGGCAGCACTCATGGCGCTTGGCGCCGAAGCGATGGAAGCCGCCGGTCTGGGCGAGGTGACGGTGCCGGTTCTGGCGCAATTGCCGATCTCGAACGAACAGCGCGAGCGTCAGGCCGAAGCTTTTGAGCGGATCAAGGCCGGCTTCTGATCGCCAGATCACACTGACCGAAGCGGGCGCCCCTGTGGCGCCCGTTTCTTTTGGATCATGCGCGCACGGGCGCCATCCGCCTGTCGCGGGCAAGACAGGCCGCCTCGGCCCGGTCCAGCCGCGCGCGGGCGCGCTCAACACACCCCTCCTCGTGCAGCGCGCGCTGCCAAAGCCTGAGACAGGATTGCGGCGACCACGGCAGCGCCGCATGTGCCACCC
>NZ_CALAHQ010000012.1 GCF_937892565.1 uncultured Roseicyclus sp.
GGCGTTTTGCGTGGCGTGATCGCCCGACCGGGGCTGGGCGTCGGCGTCGGATGGTGCCGATTGCAGCGGCGCGGCCTCTGGCCTTGCCTCGGGCGCCGCGAGGGCGGCCAGATCACGGGTGCCTTCCGTTGTATCCGTGGCTTGCGTCGCGGCGTCGTTGCCGGGTGCAAGCGGGGGCGGGGTGGCTGTGTCGGGCCGCGCGCGCAGCACCATTTGCGAGCCTGTCACGATGGCCTCCATCCCGGTCTGGATGGCGGCCTCGTGGATGCGCCGCGCCATGTCCGCCTCAGACGCCCGGTCTTGCAGGGCAAGATCCCCCAGATGCGCCGCAATCATGGTCATCGCCTGGAACGGATGGTCGAACCCTTCGAGGCGACAGGAAAAACTGCCATAGGAAACGGTCAAGATCTTGGTCGCGTCGTTCATGGGGTTGTGCTCTGTGTGGCCGGGCGGGCCGGGGTTTGAGATGGCGCGTTGAAACTGTCGACGCAATCGCCCACAAACGCGGCCTGAATGGGGCGATAAAAAGGAATTATTCCCGAAGATGGGCGATAATGTGTCAAAGGGGGCGCCGGTGTTTCGGGCTGATCGCGGCGTGACGCTGCTGGGCGGCGGACGGCTTTCGCCCGGCGATCTGGCCGCGGCGCTGGCAGTGGCGCCGCATCTGGTGGCCGCCGACAGCGGGGCTGTGGCGGCGCTGGCGGCGGGGCACATGCCCGAGGCGGTCTATGGCGACATGGACAGTCTGCCGGCCGATATCCGCGCCCGCATTCCGCGTGACCGGGTCCACGAATTGACCGAACAATCCAGCACCGATTTTGACAAGGCGCTGCGCCATATCCGGGCGCCGGTGGTTCTGGCCGTGGGTTTTACGGGGGCGCGCGTCGATCATGAATTGGCGGTGTATCACGCGATTGCGGCCCGCCCGGACACGCGCTGCCTTGTGCTGGGGGCGCAAGATCTGGTGATGCATGCCCCCCCCCGGCTGGCGCTGGATCTGCCCGAGGGCACGCGGTTGTCGTTGTTTCCCATGGCCGATGTGACGGGGCGCGCCGAAGGGCTGGTCTGGCCCATCGACGGGCTGGATTTCCACCCAAGCCGCAGGATCGGCACCTCGAACCAGACCCGTGGCGGTCTGGTGGAGCTGTGCTTTGATGGGCCGGGGATGTTGCTGATCGTGCCGCGTGCGCATCTGGCCGTCGCGCTTGCGGGATTGGCCGCGGCGTCAGTTTGGCCTCGCGCGGGCGGGGAGGCTTCGCTATGAACGGCCCATCACGCAGATCCGACAGGAGACAGGCCGCGCCATGACCGCCGAGCTTTCGCCATCCGACAAGGCAAAATATGTGGCCGCGCGCCGCGCGGTGGGGTTCGTCGAAGACGGCATGCGCCTGGGCTTGGGCACGGGATCGACCGCCGCCTGGATGGTGCGCTGTCTGGGCGAGCGGGTGCGCGAGCATGGCCTGAAGATCACCGGCGTTGCCACATCGAACCGGACGGCCCAGTTGGCCAGCGACCTTGGCGTGCCGATCAAGACGCTTGATGAGCTGCCGTGGCTTGATCTGACCATCGACGGGGCCGATGAATACGACGCGAAGCTGAACCTGATCAAGGGCGGCGGCGGGGCGCTCTTGCAAGAAAAGATCGTGGCCACCGCATCGGATCGGATGATCGTCATCGCCGACCCGACCAAGCAGGTCGACAGCCTTGGCGCCTTTCCGCTGCCTGTCGAGGTCATTCCCTTTGGCTGGCAAACAACCAAGATGCTGATCGAGGACATGCTGGCCAGCGTCGATGTGCTGGGCCGCACCGCAAGCCTGAGGCTGACGGGCGGGGTGCCATTTCGCAGCGATGAGGGCAATTTCATCCTCGATCTGCATCTGGACCGCATCGCCGACCCGAACGCGCTCAGCCTTGCGTTGAACCAGATACCGGGTGTGGTGGAAAACGGGCTGTTTCTTGGCATCTGTGACATGGTCGTGATCGGGACATCCGATGGCATGGTCGAAGTGCGCGACATCCACACCGGCACCGTCACCCATGAGCGCATCGACACCGCCACCAGCGAAACGCTGTTTGCAGACAAGACCAAGTGATCACGCACCCGCCGCGACATGCGTTGGTCTGGTGCCAGCCCAACAGGCGTGACATATCCTTTCGGACCGCCTTGATTGACCAGCAGGGGCAAAATGGCTGATTTCGACTATGATCTTTTTGTCATCGGGGGTGGCTCGGGCGGGGTGCGGGCGGCGCGGGTGGCCGCGGGCACCGGGGCGCGCGTCGCATTGGCCGAGGACAGCCGCATGGGCGGCACCTGTGTGATCCGCGGCTGCGTGCCCAAGAAACTGATGGTCTTTGCCAGCGCCTATCACGAGGATTTCGCCGACGCCCGCGCCTTTGGCTGGGATGTCGCGGCGGGTGATTTCGACTGGACCCGCTTTTCGGCGCAACTGGGCGCCGAGCTGGACCGCCTGGAAGGGGTCTATCGCAAGCTGTTGCACGCATCACAGGTCGAGATTTTCGATCTGCGCGCGCGGCTGGCCGATCCCCATACCGTGGCGCTGTCCGACGGGCGGCGGGTGCGCGCCAAGCATATCCTGATCGCCACAGGTGGCCGTCCCGTCCGGCCCGCGCTTGCCAATGCGCATCTGGGCATGGTGTCGGATGATCTGTTTGCGATGCAGCGTTTGCCGGGGTCGATCCTGATTGTGGGGGGTGGCTATATCGCTTGCGAATTCGCGGGCATCCTCAACGGGTTGGGGGTTGATGTCACGCAGTTTCACCGCGGTGCACAGATCTTGCGCGGCTTTGATGATGAAGCCTGCGGCCTGATCGCCGATGGAATGCGCGACAAAGGCGTCGACCTGCGATTGGGCACCGATATCGTCGAGATGACGCAAGCCGACGCCGGCGCGGTTCGCGTCATGGGTTCGGATGGGTCCGATCGCATCTATGACGCGGTGCTGTTTGCCACGGGGCGCAGCCCCAACACCGCCGATCTGGGGCTCGAGGCTGTGGGTGTTGCCATCGGCAGCCGGGGCGAGATCGTGGTCGATGCCTATTCGCAGACCAATATCCCCTCGGTCTTTGCCATTGGGGATGTGACCGACCGCGTGACGTTGACGCCCGTGGCCATCCGTGAGGCGATGGCATTCGTGGAAACCGTGTTTCGGGGCAACCCCACGCCCGTCGATCACGATCTGATCCCGTCGGCCGTCTTTACCCAGCCCGAATTCGGCACCATCGGCCTGTCCGAACAGGCCGCGCGCGCGCGTGAGCCGGTCGCGATCTATGCCACCAGCTTTCGGCCGATGCAGTCGGCCTTTGCCGGGCGGGCTGACCGGGTGCTGATGAAGCTGGTCGTCAGCCAAGCCACACGGCGCGTGCTGGGCTGTCATATCGTCGCGCCACAAGCGGGCGAAATGATCCAGATGGTGGGCATTGCGATCAAGATGGGCGCCACAAAAGAAGACTTTGACCGCACCGTTGCGGTGCATCCGACGATGGCCGAAGAGCTGGTCACACTCAAAACGCCGGTGCGCATGGCTTGATCTTGGCTGAAAAACGCCCAGCTTCACGTGCAAAGGGGTCGAGACGTCCCCATATGATATGAAATGAAGTCCGATTTGTGAGGGGAACGACGATCGATGGCTGGCAATAATGGCGGACCCTGGGGCGGTGGCGGCTCTGGTGGCGGTGGCAATCGCGGCGACAACGGCCCGGGCGGCAAGCCGCCGCGCGGGTCCGACCCGCAGATCCCTGAACTCGATGAGATCGTCCGCAAGGGCCAGGAACAGTTGCGCGTGCTGATGGGTGGGCGGGGCGGTCGGACCGGCGGCGGCGGCGGCGGCGGCGATTTTCCGGTCAGCCCGCGCATGATCTGGGCTGTCGGCTTGATCGCGGCGCTGGGGTTTTGGGCCTTTAATTCCTTTTACACGGTCCGGCCGGAGGAACAGTCGGTCGAACTGTTCCTGGGCGAGTTGTCGTCGATCGGAAATCCCGGCCTGAATTTTGCGCCTTGGCCCGTCATGACGGCCGAAGTGGTCAATGTGACCTCGGAGCGGACCGAAGACATCGGCGATATCGTGTCCAACAGCGTCGGCGGATCGAATGGTCTGATGCTGACGACGGATGCCAACATCGTCGACATCGATTTTCAGGTTGTCTGGAACATCAACGATCCAGCGAAATTCCTGTTCAACCTGCGCGACGGGCCGGCCACCGTGCGTGCCGTGGCCGAAGCCACGATGCGCGAGATCATCGCGCGCACCGAACTGGCGCCGATCCTCAACCGTGACCGCGGCCTGATCGCCGATGGCGTGCGCGAAGGCATTCAATCGACGCTCGATGGCTATGATGCGGGGATCACGGTGGTTCGTGTGAACCTTGACCGGGCCGACCCGCCCGCCGAGGTGATCAACGCCTTCCGCGAAGTGCAGGCCGCCGAACAGGAACGCGACCGTCTGGAACGCCAGGCAGATGCCTATGCCAACCGGGTGCTTGCGGGTGCGCGCGGTGAAGCCGCGCAAATTCTGGAACAAGCCGAAGGCTATCGCGCACAGGTCGTCAACGAGGCCGAAGGTGAGGCCAGCCGCTTCCTTGCCGTTCTCGATG
Source organism: uncultured Roseicyclus sp. (assembly GCF_937892565.1). Lineage (GTDB taxonomy): Bacteria > Pseudomonadota > Alphaproteobacteria > Rhodobacterales > Rhodobacteraceae > Roseicyclus. Next base: position 4,612 of record NZ_CALAHQ010000012.1, read on the forward strand.
AATACCGCGCCGCCCCCGAGGTCACGCGCCGCCGTCTCTATATCGAGACGCTGGAGCGGGTGCTGGGCGATGTGGATCTGGTGATCCTGGATACTCCCGGCGGGGCAGGGGGCCAAGGTGTCGTGCCCTATCTGCCGCTCAATGAGCTGCGCCGCAATACGACCGGAACCGCCGCCACCACCGGGAGCAACAACTGATGCGCCGTTTGACCTATCTCATTCCCGCCGTCGTCTTGCTGATCTCGGTGGCACTCAGCTCGATCTTCGTGGTCGATGAACGCCAGCGCGCGCTGGTCTTGCAATTCGGTCAGATCCGTCAGGTGATCGAAACGCCCGGTCTGAACTTCAAGATCCCCTTCATCCAGGAGGTGGTCTATTACGATGCCCGGATTTTGGCGCTTGACACCGACACGATCGAAGTGACGCCGTCCGATGATCGCCGTCTGGTGGTCGATGCCTTTGCCCGCTACCGGATCGCCGATGTGGTGCGCTTCCGGCAGGCCGTGGGTGTGGGCGGTCTGCGCGCCGCCGAGGATCGGTTGTCGTCGATCCTGAACGCGCAGATCCGCGAAACGCTGGGTGCCGATCAGGTCACGTCCGACACCATCTTGTCGCCCGGCCGCGCCATGTTGGCTGAACGCATCCGCGACGGCGCGCGCACCAGCGCCCTGTCGCTGGGCATCGACATCCTCGATGTGCGGCTCAAGCAGACCAATCTGCCGATGCAGAACCTCGAGGCCACCTATGCACGGATGCGTGCCGAGCGGGAACGCGAAGCGGCCGACGAAATCGCCCGCGGTGATGAAGCCGCCCAGCGCGTGCGTGCGCAAGCCGACCGCACCGTGGTTGAATTGGTGTCGGATGCCCGCCGTGAAGCCGAGATCGCCCGAGGTGAAGCCGATGCCGAGCGCAACGGCATCTTTGCCTCGGCCTTTGGTCAGGATCAGGATTTCTTTGCATTCTATCGCTCGATGACGGCCTATGAGCGGGCCTTGATGGGGCAGAATTCCACCATGGTGATCTCACCCGACAGCGAATTCTTCGAATTCCTCGGGGGTGCCGGTGCATCCACGCCGGCGCCGCTGCGCTAAGGGGTCACGATGTTCCTGATCCTTGTTCTGGGTCTGGGCATGGTCTTGGTGATCGAGGGGCTGGTGTTCGCACTGGCCCCTTCGCGTCTGGAGGATCTGTTGCGCCTGATGAGCCAGATCCCGGTCGAAACCCGCCGCCTGATCGGGCTGGCGGCGGTGAGCTTGGGGGCGGTGCTGGTGTCATGGGCCATCAGCGTGGGGCTTTAGCGTGCCACAGGCCGTGCCCGACACTGGCGGTTACGCCGCGATGGGCTACCATCGGTCACGACGATGTGACGCTGCGCGCGCTGCGCCACGCTGCTTTGGGATTGATCCGGGCGCAGCGCGGACAAATATCAGCCAACGCGGGCAGGTCCCGCCATGCGTGCCCCCAACGGCTTGGACAGGAGGAAAATTCGTGACGATCCAACAGGCCCGACCCATAACGCCACGCCGCGCCCCCGTGGCGCTGGCACAACGCGATCACGGCCCGGCGCAGTATCGCCTGGCGATGGCGCTATTGCTCGCGGCCATGATGGCGCTTGCCGCGCTGATCACAGCCCCTGCGGCGCGCGCCCAATCGCTTCCGCCCGCGACCTTTGCCGATCTGGTCGATCAGGTGGGCGATGCGGTGGTCAATATCACCACCTCGGCCATCGTCGCCAGCCGGCAAGGCCCCGGGCCCGCTGTGCCCGAAGGCTCGCCACTGGAAGATTTCTTCAATGATTTCCTGGATCGGCAGGGGCGTGACAATGCCCCCCGCCGTTCTCAGGCGCTGGGCTCTGGCTTTGTGATTTCCGATGATGGCTACATCGTCACCAACAATCACGTCATCGAAGGTGCCGACGAGATCATGATCGAATTCCGCGCGGGCTTTTCCTTGCAGGCGGAGATCGTGGGCACCGATCCGAACACCGATATCGCGCTTCTCAAGGTGGCCGCCGATCAGCCATTGCCCTTTGTCGCCTTTGGCGACAGCACCGCCATGCGGGTTGGTGATTGGGTCATGGCGATGGGCAACCCGCTGGGCCAGGGGTTTTCGGTGTCTGTGGGTATCGTGTCGGCCTCGGGCCGGGCGCTTTCGGGCAGCTATGACGACTACATCCAGACCGACGCCGCCATCAACCGTGGCAATTCGGGCGGCCCGCTCTTCAACCTTGCGGGTGAGGTGATCGGCGTGAACACCGCCATCTTGTCGCCCACCGGTGGCTCGATCGGGATCGGCTTTGCGATGTCATCGGCGGTGGCGACCAATGTGGTGGCTCAGCTGCGTGAATTCGGGGAAACCCGCCGTGGCTGGCTGGGCGTGCGCATTCAGGATGTGACCGCGGAACTTGCCGAAGGTCTGGGTCTGGCCGAGGTGCGCGGCGCGCTGGTCACCGATGTGCCCCCGGGTCCTGCCCGCGATGGCGGGATGGAGGTGGGCGATGTGATCCTCAGCTTCGATGGTCGCGACATTTCCGACACCCGCGAACTGGTCCGTATCGTCGGAGAACGCGCCGAGGGTCAGAGCGTGCCCGTGATCGTGATCCGCGAGGGCGCAAGCCAAACGCTTGCCATCACGCTGGGTCGGCGCGAAACGGCCGAAGGGCTTGCCCTCGGCACGCCCGACGGCCAACCGATCGCCCCGCCGCCCCCCGCCGAGGTTCTGGGCATGCGGCTGTCGCCGCTGACCGATGATCTGCGCCAACAGCTTGGGCTTGCGCAGGGTCTCGATGGGCTTGTGATCGAGGCGGTGGATGCGACCTCGGATGCGGCGGCAAAGGGGCTGGCGGCCGGTGATGTCATCACCGAGGTCGCGCAGCAGACGATCACCGATGTGGCGGATTTTCAGGCACGCGTCGACGCCGCGACCGCCAAGGGGCAGAAATCCATCCTTTTGCTCATCCGCCGCGACGGCAATCCGCGCTTTGTCGCGTTGAACCTGCCCGGCTGACGCAGCGGCCTGTTTTTCGACCCATGCCCCCGGTGCACGCGCGCCGGGGGTTTTTCATGGCCGACAGGCGCTGGCCCCATCAGCCGCCGCGCCCGGCCCCGGCCAGTGCGGGGTTCCACAGCGCCAATCCAAGCTGTTGGGCCACGGCCAGCGACAAGATCTCGCTGTCAAGCCCCTGTGGCGCCTGAATGGCGCGTATCGCGCGGGCCGTGCGGCGGTTCATCTCGCCGGTGACAGGCCCGGCATAAAGCCCGCGTGCCATCAGCGCCCGCTGCAGCGAGGCGATGAACTCCGTATCCCCGCTCTCAAGCGCACAGGGCACTTCGAACCACAGATCGCGGCGTTCACGCACAATCCGATGATGGGTCTCGGTCACGAACACCGCAGGCGCGCGCGCAGCGCCATCGGCGCCGATCTGGGGCGGTTGCAGCATGATCTGCTCGGTCACGGTCTCGATCACGGCGGGTGTGGATTTGCGCCCGTAACAGGCCAAGGGGTCGGCATCGGGGGGGCCTGCGCCGCGCGTCACCGCGACCGTGCTGTCCCCTGCGCTCAGCGGATCGGCAAAGGCATCTTGCTCACCCGCGGGCACGCAGGCGGCAAGGGCGATCAGCCCGGTCACAAGGATCACGCGGCGCATGGGATCGGCGGCTCCTTGGGCTGCTGAGGGTGCTTTGACATCCACGATAGCCGGTTTTGTGGCGCCGGAAAAGCGCCGCGGGTGCTAGGGTTGATCGGCGGCGCGTGCCGGTTCGTGCAGACGCACCAGATCATCGAGCATCCCCGAGATATCTTCGACCCCTTCGGCCACCACATGGGTCACGCCCGCATGCCGCTGCACCCGTCCCGTGACGCGCAAAAGCCGCCCCGCGATCACCGCGCGGCGAAACCGCTGATAGATCGCCTGCCAGATCACCACATTGCACACACCGAATTCATCCTCGAGCGTGAGAAAGATCACCCCCTTGGCCGTGCCGGGCCGCTGGCGCACCAGCACCAGCCCCGCCACCGTCACCCGCGCCCCTTCGGACGGCAGGTGCAACAGGTGATGGGGCAGGCAAACGGGCGGGCGCGGCCAGTCGGGGGGGCGGGTCATGGGTTCCATGAGAACAAAAATAGAACATTTTTACCATGACGCAACCCGGCAATTCGGGCTGGAAAGCGGCGGGTGGTCATATTACCTACGAGCGGACGGCCGGGCGGACAGACGGGCGGACGGACGGGCGCGCGCGCAGGCCAAGACAACAAGAAAGGCAAAGCATGGCGAAGATCACCTATATCGAGCATGACGGCACAGAGCATGTCGTGGATGTGCCCAACGGCCTGACCGTGATGGAAGGCGCGCGCGACAACAACATTCCCGGCATCGAGGCCGATTGCGGCGGGGCCTGTGCCTGTTCGACCTGCCATGTCTATGTCCACCCCGATTGGGTCGCAAGGCTGCCCGGCATCGACCCGATGGAACAAGACATGCTCGAATTCGCCTATCAACCCGACCCCGCGCGGTCGCGCCTGACCTGTCAGATCAAGGTCTCGGATGCGATTGATGGTCTTGTGGTCCAGATGCCCGAAAAACAGATCTGAGCGATGGGTCATGGCGGGGCGCGCGCGTGATGTGTCCTGCCATGCTTCATCTTTCCCCAAATACGCCAGCCACGCATGCTGCCCCGTGCCGCCGCCGGGGTTGACTTCGCCACAGCGCAACGTTCTATCGGCGCGACATTTGACACGCCCGAATTCACCCCAAGGGGACCGCCAAGATGCACGCCTTCCGCAGCCATACCTGTGCCGCCCTGACCGCCGCACATGCCGGTGAAACCGTTCGCCTGTCGGGCTGGGTGCACCGCCGGCGCGATCATGGCGGCGTGATCTTCATCGATCTGCGCGATCATTACGGCATCACGCAAGTCTTGTGCGATCCCGACAGCCCGGTCTTTGCACAGGTGGAAAAGCTGCGTGCCGAATACTGCATCCGGATCGATGGTGTCGTAAAGGCGCGGGATGCGGCCCTGGTGAACCCGAAAATCCCCACCGGCGCGATCGAGGTCTTCATCCGCGATGTCGAGGTTCTGGGCCCTGTCACCGGCGATCTGCCGCTGCAAGTGTTCGGCGATCAGGACTACCCCGAAGAAACCCGGCTGAAGTACCGCTATCTCGACCTGCGCCGCGACAGCATGCAGGCCAACATGAAGCTGCGCTCGGATGTGGTGGCCTCGTTGCGTCGGCGGATGTGGGATCTGGGCTTTCGCGAATATCAGACGCCGATCATCACCGCCTCGTCGCCCGAGGGCGCGCGCGATTTTCTGGTGCCAAGCCGCCTGCATCCGGGCAAATTCTACGCGCTGCCTCAGGCCCCCCAGCAGTTCAAGCAGTTGCTGATGGTCTCGGGCTTTGACCGCTATTTCCAGATCGCGCCCTGTTTCCGCGACGAAGACCCGCGCGCCGATCGCTCGCCCACCGATTTCTATCAGCTCGATCTTGAAATGTCCTTTGTCGAACAAGAGGATGTGTTTCAGACCATCGAGCCGGTCCTCAAGGGTCTGTTCACCGAGTTCGGCACCGGCCGCAGCGTCGATCAGACATGGCCGCGCATCTCTTATGCCGATGCGGCGCTCAAATACGGCACCGACAAGCCCGATCTGCGCAATCCCATCGCGATGCAGGTGGTGTCGGACCATTTTGCGGGATCGGGGTTCGCGATCTTTGCGCGTATCCTCGAGCAGGCCGGCACCGAGGTGCGCGCCATTCCCGCCCCCACGGGCGGAAGCCGCAAATTCTGCGACCGGATGAATTCATGGGCGCAGGGGCAGGGGCTGGCTGGCATGGGATATATCTTCTGGCGTGACGCCGAGGATGGCACGCTGGAGGCTGCGGGTCCCCTCGCCAAGAACATCGGCCCCGAACGCACCGAGGCTGTCCGCGCCCAGCTTGGTCTGGGGTCGGGCGATGCGGCGTTCTTTCTTGCCGGCAAGCCCGCCGAATTCGAAGCCATCGCGGGCCGCGCGCGCACCGAGATCGGGCAGGAACTTGGCCTGATCGACGAAAGCCGTTTCGCCTTTGCCTGGATCGTCGATTTCCCGATGTATGAGCGCGACGGCGCGACCGGCAGGATCGACTTTTCGCACAACCCTTTTTCGATGCCGCAAGGCGGGATGGATGCGCTGTCGGGCGATCCGCTACAGGTGCTGGGCTATCAGTATGATCTGGCCTGCAACGGCTACGAGGTCATTTCGGGGGCGATCCGCAATCACAAGCCCGAGATCATGTTCAAGGCCTTTGAACTGGCGGGCTACGGCGAGGCCGAGGTGCGAAAGCGGTTCGGCGGCATGGTCAATGCCTTTCAATACGGGGCGCCGCCGCACGGGGGCTGTGCGGCCGGCATCGACCGGCTGGTGATGATCCTCGCGGGCACGTCGAACATCCGCGAGGTGATCTTGTTCCCGATGAACCAGCGTGCCGAAGATGTGATGATGGGCGCCCCCTCCGAGCCGATGACCGATCAGTTGATGGAACTGGGCTTGCGGGTGATCCCGCGCGATTGAGGCTGGATCGCCATTGGCAAGCCCTGAACGCGTTGGGACAAGAACGCGCTCAGCGCGCGGCAATCATCTTGTGCAAGCCGGGTGCCGATATCTTGTGCATGCCCTTCCAACGCCCTGTCTTGCGCGCTGCGCGCCAGGCCCAGCAAGAACCGCTTGAGATAGGCTGTTGGCGGCTCCGCCAGCGCCAAAAGCGCGATGGCATGGGTCAGATCCTCGCGCAAGGCGAGCGGATCGGGTTCCACCCCCCCCTCCACCATCAGACGGGGCATGCAGGGCCGCAGATCGGCGGGCATCAGGCCAAGGATCATCGCCTGAAATTCCGCCAGCGACGCGATGGGCTTGGGCAAGAACCCGTTTGCGCCCGCCGCGATGCAATCCTTGCGCGCCGCTTCCCGTTCGGCCCCCGATGTGCCAAGCAAGATCGGCACCCTTGGCGTTGTCGCATGCATCCGCGCAATCAGGTCCAGACCCGAGCCATCGGGCAGCCCCAGATCCACGATCGCGACCGACGGGCGATAGATCGCAAGATGCCGTTCGGCCGATGTGATGGCGTCGGCCCGGCGGATCCGCGCCCCCGAACGCAGGCACATCAGGCGCATCGCCTCGGACGCATAGAGGCTATCCTCGACCACCAGCACCGTCAGGCCCAACAGGGGCCGCTGGGCCGTTGGTCGTGGCCTGAATGCGATCTCGATCAACGCGTCGTCCATTGCACATACCCCCTACATGGCCGCCGAGTCGGCCCTGGCAACAGTAAAGGGCGACAAGGTTGACCATCGGTTAACCGCCCTGCGGCGTCTGACCGCTTGGCAGCGCGCGCGCAGCGCGCCATATCTGCCGCACGCCCCGCAACCGGAGGATCGCCATGATCGGCCGCCTGAACCATGTCGCCATCGCCGTGCCGGATCTTGCGGCCGCCGCCGCGCAATATCGTGACACGCTGGGCGCCACGGTCGGCGCCCCGCAAGACGAACCCGATCACGGCGTCACGGTGATCTTCATCGAATTGCCCAACACCAAGATCGAGCTGCTCTATCCCTTGGGCGATGCCTCGCCGATCAAGGGTTTTCTGGAAAAGAACCCCGCGGGCGGCATTCATCACATCTGCTACGAGGTGGCCGATATTCTGGCGGCCCGGGATCGGTTGCTGGCATCGGGTGCCCGCGTGCTGGGCACGGGCGAGCCCAAGATCGGCGCGCATGGAAAGCCGGTCCTGTTCTTGCACCCCAAGGATTTCACCGGCACCCTGGTCGAGCTGGAGCAGGTCTGATGAACATCGTCACAGGCCTTGTTCTTTATGCCCTCATCTGGTTCATGACCTTGTTCATCGTGCTGCAGGTGGGCGTCACCAGCCAATCGGATGTGGGGGAACGCGTGACCGGCACCCATGGATCGGCCCCGGTCAATGCGCAGATCAAGCGGCGCTTTGTGATCACCTCGGCGGTGGCCGCCGTGATCTGGGCGGTGATTGCCGCGATCATCTTGTCGGGCGTGATCACCATTGCCGATATCGATCTGTTCACCCGCTTCGGCTTGGGTGACGCGCGCTGAGCATGTGATAGAGATGGGTAAAGCTTGCAGCCCCGATAATCGGCACCAACAGGTTGACCACCGGGATCGTCAGCAGCACCGCCATCACCACACCTGCCAGAAACAGACGCGCTGAATGGGCGCGCCGAAAGCCCGCAGCGCCCGCCTTGTCGCGGCGGCGCAGCGCCACAAGCTGGCCGTATTCCCGCCCCAACAGATAGCCGTTCACCGCCCAGAACAAGATCGGCGCAAGCGGCGCAAGGATCACATAGCCCACCAGCGCCACAAGGTTCACCGCCACGACCACGCCCAGAAATCGCAGACTGTCCGACAGCCCCTCGACCAGCCCGATGGCGCGGGCGGGCGCAAGGCCGGGGTAATGGCGATCCTCGACCGCATCGGCCACCTGTTCGAGAAAAATTCCCATGAAGGCCGTGGCCACCGGCACCATCAGCACCGCCGACAAGATCAAGAACACCGGCGCGCCCACAAAGCCCAGCACCGCGCCCGTCAGGCTGATCTCGCCGATCCAGGGCAGGCTGAAACTGTCGGGCAAAAGCCAGCCCAACAGCGCCACAAAACCCAGATAGAACCCCACAAGCAGTGCCAGCGTCAGCCCGACACCCAACACCAGCACCCGCAAAAAGCGCCGATCCGAGATCTGACCCAGCGCCTTGCGAACCGCCAGAAGGATCATTCGAGAACCCATGTGGTGATCGCGTCCAGATCGGGCCGGGGCCGTTCGGGCGGGTGCCCCCTTGGCGTGCCAAGATGCACGAACCCGGCCACCGCCTCAGGCGCCGCGATGCCAAAGCCCGCGCGCAGGAAATCCGCGTCGCGCGCCATCCATCCGGTCAGCCAATGGCCCGCAAACCCCGCCGCCTGCGCCGCATTCACAAGGCTCAGACAGGCAAGTGCCGCTGTCTGTTCCTGTTCGATCAGGGGGATGGGGCTGTCTTGTCGCGGGTGCGTCAGCACGGCCACCGTCAGACGCGCATCGCCAAAGGCCGCAGCTTGCTTGACCAGCTTGTCGGGATCGCGCCCTTGCGATGCGCCGATCTCGAGCGTCAGGCGCGCCAGCCGGTCAATGGCGGGCTTGCGCAACACATGGAAGCGGAACGGCACCAGCTTGCCGTGATCGGGCACGCGGGCGGCTGCGGTCAGCAACTGGCGCAACACGGCGTCGTCGGGCACGGGATCGGCCAGCATCCGCACCGGAACCGAATGGCGGTGCGACAAGAACTCGAAAGGGGTCTGGCTGTCCATGGGCGCTATTTCACCATTGGGGGTCTTGGGATCAAGGGCTAACATTCCGCTTGTCTGGCACCAGCGGGCAGGGGTGGGAAAACCCGGGTTTTCCCGTGCGAAAACCTCAAGGTTTTCGCCCCCCCCTGACGCGGTCGCTTCAGGCGGACTTGGGGGCCGCCTTTGGCTTTGCGGCCGCCTTGGGCTTGGCTGCGGCCTTGGTTTTGGCAGTGGCCTTGGGCTTGGCC
>NZ_CALAHQ010000013.1 GCF_937892565.1 uncultured Roseicyclus sp.
AGCGTGTTGCGGATCGCGTGTTCGGTGCGTGGCAGGTTTTCACGGTCAAACAGCGCGCGCGCCTTGGCACCCTTGCCCTGATAGATCATCCGCTTGATCGGTTCATGGGCCTTGAGCACCTTTTTCATGCGGTGCGGGCGGGCGATATCCTCCAGCAGGTCGATCACCGCCTGATCTTCGCGGGCATAGGCCAGGGGCAGCACCCGGTAGTGGCAACTGTGGCTGCCATCGAGCCAGCCGGGCGCCAGCGCGTCGCGCCCGCCACCAAAGGCGTGGATCACCAAGGGCAGCGCCACCTGATCGAGCCACGGATCAAGGGATTGGCACAGCAATTCGGCTGGTGGCGTGTCGCGGATGGCCAGCGCGTAATCGGCAAAGCGGCGCCCGAAGACGCCCGGATCGCGATGATAAAAGAAGCCCGCGTTGAAATAGAGGTAGCGGCGCCAGTATTCATCGGGCCAGGACAGGTCCAGAGAGCTGTCGAAATCGAGCCCGAACCGGTCATAGAGCGATTTCCAGATCGCCGTGTAGCCCGGCCCGTACAGTTCCAGCTTCGGCCAGGTCGGCTCGACCTTCAGGCTGGCCGATGGGCGGTCAAAGTCAAAGGGAACCTCTGTCAGATCGCCGGTAATCAGGGTGTCGGTGTCGAAGAACACGAACGGCTCATCTGGGGGCAGGGCCGCCAATGCCTCGATCTTGTTGCCATAGGGGTAGATCTCCCCGAAATGGCGGCTTTCGAACGGCACGATCGTCGCCCCGAAATCTTCGGTCAAAAGCGCGCGGGCGGCGTGATCTTTCATGCGTGGGTCATGTGACCAGCGGGGGCCGGGTTGTGGTTCGGCCACAAGGAAGCGACCGGGAAAATGCGGGTTGAACCGGCGGAAGGAGGCCGCAAACAGCACCGCCTCATAGGTCAGCCGCCCAGCTTGGCCCACGATCAGCATGTTGAAAGGTTTGGGCTTGGGCGGTGCGGCGCCGGGTGCTGTCACCATGCTGGACCAAATCCTTCAGGTGCCGCGCATGGTCCAGACGGTCACGATGGTGCGCCAGAATATCCACAGATCAAGCCCAAGGCTGGCCCGGCGGATATAGTCGATATCAGCGGCCGTTTTCAGGCGCGTGGCCTCGAACCCTTGGGCATACCCCAGCTCAATCTGCGCCAGTCCGCTGATGCCGGGCCGCACCATGTAGCGGTGGCGATATCCGGGGATGGTGTGCACATAATGATGGGCATGGGCAAAATAATCGGGTCTGGGTCCGATCAAGCTCATCTCGCCGCGAAAGACGTTCACGATCTGGGGCAGCTCGTCAAAGCGGGTCATGCGCAGCCAACGGCCCAAAGGGGTGATGCGATGCGTTTCAATCGGGTCATCGGGGCCGCGCTGATGCGCGGCGCCGCACCACATGGTGCGAAACTTCACCGTGCGAAACGGCCTACAGTCGCGGCCCATCCGCTTTTGGGTGAACAAAAGCGGCCCTGGGTTCAGGATCGGGTTCAGCACCAAAAGCACCAGCGCAACGATCACCATGGCCGGAAGCAAGACCAATGCGCAAAATCCCAGATCGAGCGCGCGCTTTGCGGTGCGGTAGCCCGCCGACTGCTCTGGAAAGACGTCAGCGGGACGCACAGCCTCCAACTCTACCGACTGAAAATCGGGAATGAGTGTCACGTTCAGTGTCCCCAGCATCAGCCTTGCGCACAAAGCGCACGCCCCAGATCTTTCGGTAGATCAATGTGTCTTAAGCGGCAATGGTCAAGGGGATATTACCGGGGCCAAAACTGCAATTGGCCTCTTTTCGGCCACTTTAGGCGTATTGGATGGCAGAAGTGAAACCGCGATCATCAAGATCACGCGGCTCTCATCCCGCTGCCAGGCAGCGGGGCGCGTATGATTCTGATGGGGGATGGTGGGCGACCCTGGAATCGAACCAGGCACGGGTCTCCCCGGCGGAGTTACAGTCCGCTGCCGCACCTTGCAGCTCGTCGCCCTACGCGAGGGGTGGATAATCACGGTCGCCGGGGTCGTCAACCGTGAAATCGCTTATGGGCTGCCTATTGGCTTTCGGGCGCGCGCCGCGTAACCCGATGAGGCAGGAACAAGGGCGCCGATCATGGTGAAAAAACCCAGCTGGGTCATCGACAAGGAAAAAGCCAAACGCGCCTCGGCCGCCGAGACAGTGTGGCTTTTTGGTCTGCATGCGGTGCGCGATGCGTTGATGAACCAAAACCGCGTCCGGCTGCGTCTTGTGGTGACGCGCAACGCCGCCGACAAGCTGGCCGATGCGATCGCCGCCGCTGGCATGACGCCCGAGATCGAAGACCCGCGCCATTTTTCGGCCCCGCTCGACCCCGGTTCGGTGCATCAGGGCGCCGCACTCGAGGTCAAGCCGCTTGATTGGGGGCGGCTCGAGGATCTGGCGCTGGCCGAAGGTTCAGGTGCGCCGCGCCTTGTGCTGCTTGACCGGGTCAGCGACCCGCACAATGTCGGCGCCATCCTGCGCTCGGCCGAGGTGTTCGGCGCGCAAGCGGTGCTTGCGCCCGCCCGCCATTCTGCCCCCGAAACCGGGGCTTTGGCCAAGACCGCATCCGGGGCGCTCGAACGCCAGCCCTATCTGCGGGTGCCCAATCTGGGCAATGCGATCGAGACGCTCAAGGATATGGGCTACACGGTCCTTGGGCTGGACGGGGACGCGACGATGGAATTGGCCGATGCGGCCAAGGGGTTGACCGCGCGGCCCGTGGCGCTGGTTCTTGGCGCCGAGGGGCCGGGATTGCGCGAACGCACGCGCGCGCTCTGCGATCATCTGGTGCGCATTCCGGCGGCTGGTGCGTTTGGGTCGCTCAACGTCTCGAATGCGGCGGCTGTCTCGCTTTATGCGGTGACACGTCCCTGAAGGATCGGCCATGTCCCTGCCCACCAAGATCGCCACCTGTTCTTATTGCGGCCGCCGTGCGGCGCTGCAACTGACTGCGCGGGGCGGGCATGAGATGGCCTGCGGTGCCTGCGGCGCGCCCTTGCACGAGATGAAATGGCTCAAGCCACCCGCCCCTGATCATCCGGTCAAGCGCAGCAAACCGGCCATGGCCCCCCATGGCGGGCCGCTGCCCCGGCAGCCGCGGCTGGCGCCCAGGCCTGTCAAACGGCGCAAACCCCTGTGGCAAAAGGCGCTGTCCGAGGTGTTCGATCTGATCGAGGATATTTTCGATTAGGTCGGCTGATCCTTTCACGATGTCGTGCCCGCCCTCCAAATGCGGGATTGGCCCCATATGTGCCGGGTGTGGCTGCGACCCGGAACGGCGCAGTCGCCACTGTCCCTCGTTCCATCACCTGCGCCCGCGTCATTTCGGCTGCGGGCGCTTTTTTGATCTGGTATGAGCGCGGCATGACCCAGTCGCCGACAGATGATCTTTTGCGCGATATTCTCAAACGCGCGCGCGTCTTTGCGCTGGTGGGCGTGTCGCCCAACCCGGTGCGCCCCAGCCATTATGTGGGCCGCTATCTGGGGCTGAAGGGCTATCGCGTGATCCCGGTCAATCCGGGCCATGCGGGTGAGACGCTCTGGGGCCAAACGGTGCGCGCAAGCCTGTCGGATATCTCCGAACCGGTGGATGTCGTCGACATCTTTCGCCGCCCCGATGCCGTGCCTGCGATTGTGGAGGAGGCGCTGACCATGGCACCGCGCCCCAAGGTCATCTGGATGCAGATCGGCGTCACCCATGCCAAGGCCGCCGCGCGCGCCGAGGCGGCCGGATTGATCGTGATCGAGAACCGTTGCCCCAAGATCGAGTATCAGCGGCTCTTTGGCGAATTGCGCATGGGCGGCTTCAACACCGGGATCATTTCGTCAAAGCTGTGACGGGGGCGGAAAACCCGGGTTTTCCGCATGGGAAAACGCCCGTTTTCCCATCCGAAAAACTTGCGTTTTTCGGCGCGTTTTCCGCAAGGAAAACGCTACGTCCGCCCGGCTTTTTCCACGAGGCCGGACTGCCCTTCGCGCCGGTCCAGTTCGGCGCAGACATCCGACAGCGTGATGTCGCGTGCGGCCAGCATTACCAACAGGTGATAGAGCACATCCGCCGCTTCGGCTGTCAGACGCGCGCGATCGCCGCGCACCGCCTCCACGATCGCTTCCACGGCTTCCTCGCCAAATTTCTCGGCGCATTTCTCGGGGCCCTTGGCCAAAAGCCTCGCGGTCCATGACCTGTCGGGATCGGCCCCTTTGCGGGCGGCAATGGTGGCGGCAAGGCGGTGCAGCGTGTCGTCGCTCATGTCAGCCTCATGGGAATGCCTGCCTTGGCCATGTGCGCCTTGGCCTGGGCGATGGAATAGGTGCCGAAATGAAAGATCGATGCCGCCAGCACCGCGCTGGCGTGCCCCTCGGTCACGCCTTCGACCAGATGATCCAATGTGCCAACGCCACCCGAGGCGATCACCGGCACGGGCACCGCATCCGCGACCGCGCGTGTCAGCGGCAGGTTGAAGCCCGATCTGGTTCCGTCGCGATCCATCGAGGTCAAAAGGATCTCGCCTGCGCCTTTTCCGACGACGAGCCTTGCGAATTCCACCGCATCGATGCCGGTGGGTTTGCGCCCGCCATGGGTGAAGATCTCCCATTTTCCGGGCGCCACGGTTTTTGCGTCGATCGCGACCACGATGCATTGGCTGCCGAACTTGTCGGCCGCGCGCGCGACCACATCGGGCTCTGCCACGGCCGCGGAGTTGAAGCTGACCTTGTCAGCACCCGCCAGCAGGAGGTTGCGCACATCCTCGACCGTCCGCACGCCGCCGCCGATGGTCAGCGGCATGAAGCATTGCTCGGCCGTGCGGGTGGCCAGTTCATACATCGTGCCGCGGTTTTCATGCGTGGCCTGGATGTCGAGGAAACACAACTCATCCGCGCCCGCCGCATCATAGGCGCGCGCCTGTTCGACCGGATCGCCCGCATCGACCAGATCGACGAAATTCACGCCCTTGACCACGCGGCCATCGGCGACATCGAGACAGGGGATGATGCGGGTCTTGAGCATGATTTGTGCCTAGCCGATTGGTGGCATCGAGGGAAGGCTGCGTTGGGATCTGCGTATTTCTGGAAAGATGAAGGGCATCAGGACAGGGCCTTGATCGCTTGGCCCAGATCAAGCGCCCCGTCATAAAGTGCGCGCCCCGAAATCGCGCCTGCGATCACGCCTGTGTCGCGCAAGGCGATCAGATCGGCCAGGGACGATACACCGCCCGATGCGATCACGGGGATCGCGGTGGCACGCGCCAGATCGGCGGTGGCCGCGATATTGGGCCCGCCCATCGCCCCGTCGCGGTCGATGTCGGTGTAGATGATTGCGGCCACGCCCGCATCCTCGAATTGGCGCGCCAGATCGCTGACCATCACATCGGTCTCTTCGGCCCAGCCCTTGGTGGCGACGCGACCCTTGCGGGCGTCGATGCCGACCGCGATCTGGCCGGGAAAGCTTTGGGCGGCCGCGCGCACAAGGTCGGGGTTTTCGACCGCAACGGTGCCAAGGATCACGCGGGCAATGCCCTTTGTCAGCCACATCTCGATCGTGGCCATGTCGCGGATGCCGCCGCCCAGTTGCGCGGGAACCGAGGTGGCGGCCAAGATCGCCGTGACTGCGGCACCGTTCACGGGGCTGCCCGCGAAGGCGCCGTTGAGGTCCACGAGGTGCAACCACGCGCAGCCCGCATCTTGAAAAGCGCGCGCTTGGGCCGCCGGATCGGTGTTGAAGACGGTGGCTTTGTCCATCTCACCGCGCAACAGGCGGACGGCATGGCCATCCTTGAGATCGATGGCGGGATAGAGGATCATGCGCGCTGGTCCTTTCACGGATGTTGGCGCGCTTTTGTCAAAGGCGCGCGCAATCGGCAAGGGCGGCTTGTGGCGCAACGTCACGCTGGACAGACTCGCCCGGCCCGAGGCTAGATGGCACTGCAATCCTTGGGAGGAGATTAGTCCATGCGGAAATACCTGCTCGGTGCAGCGATGCTGATGGCGATGGGAACGGCGGCCTCGGCCGATCCCGCACACGGCATCTGGCAGACTGAGGTCGATGACGGCGCATTTGCCCATGTGCAACTTGGGCCCTGTGCCAACGCCGCTGCTGTCTGCGGCAGTATCATCAGCACCTTCCGCGACGGCGGCACCCCATACGACAGCCCCAATTTGGGCCGGCAACTGGTTATCGACATGGTGCCGCAAGGCGGCGGCGACTACGAAGGTTCGGTGTGGCGTCCCTCAAACGACCGCATCTACATTGGCCGCATGGAGGTGTCAGACGACCGCCTCGCGCTGCGTGGGTGTGTCGCCGGCGGGCTCATCTGCGCGCGGCAGAATTGGGTAAGAGTTCAATAAGAAACGGCTCTGGTGGCCCGTCTCAGGGCCGCCAGTCCAGAAAATTGGCAATCAGCCTGAGCCCCGCGCGCTGGCTTTTCTCGGGGTGGAACTGGGTTCCCACGACATTGGCGCGGCCAACAATGGCCGTGACCTGCCCGCCATAGTCCACATGCGCCAGAAGATCGGCGGCATCGTCGAGACGCATGGCATAGGAATGCACGAAATAGGCGTGATCGCCGCTGCTGATCCCGGCCAGAACCGGATGCGGCGCGTCGATCACAAGATCGTTCCAACCCATATGCGGCACCTTGAGCATTGGGTCAGCGGGGGTGATGCGTGTGACCTCGCCTTGGATCCAGCCAAAGCCTGCGACATCCTCGTATTCGCGGCCCCATGAGGCCAGCATCTGCATGCCCACGCAGATGCCAAGGAACGGCACGGCGCGCTGTTCCACCGCTTCGATGATCGCGGCTTCCAGCCCGTCTATGGCCGCAAGGCCCCGGCGGCAGGCGGGAAAGGCCCCGTCACCGGGCAACACGATCCGCGTTGCGCGCGCCACCTGATCGGGGTCTGCCGTGACCAGAACCGCACCATGCCCGCCTTCGGCAGCCATGCGTTGAAACGCCTTTTCCGCCGAAT
This sequence comes from uncultured Roseicyclus sp., assembly GCF_937892565.1. Lineage (GTDB taxonomy): Bacteria > Pseudomonadota > Alphaproteobacteria > Rhodobacterales > Rhodobacteraceae > Roseicyclus. The sequence continues at coordinate 6,988 of NZ_CALAHQ010000013.1, forward strand.
GCAGATTGCCCGAATCGTAATCGATCAGCACCGTCGTCATGTGATCACAGCGTGCCCTTGGTCGACGGGATGGCGCTCTGGTTGCGCGGATCGGCCTCCAGCGCCTCGCGCAAGGCGCGTGCCACGGCCTTGAAGGCAGCCTCGGCGATGTGGTGGCTGTTGATCCCCGCAAGCTTGGTCACATGCAGCGTGATGCCACCATGGGTGGCGACCGCCTGGAAGAACTCGCGCACCAGTTCGGTGTCGAACCCGCCGATCCTGGGCGTGGGAAATTCCATGTCCCAGACCAGATAGGGCCGCCCCGACAGATCAAGCGCCGCGCGCACCAGCGCGTCATCCATCGCCAGATGAAAACTGCCATAGCGGCGGATGCCGCGCTTGTCGCTCATCGCCCTGGTCAGGGCCTGGCCCAGCGCGATACCCACATCCTCGACCGTGTGGTGGTCGTCGATATGCAGATCGCCCGTGGCGCGGATGTCCATATCGATCAGCGCATGGCGGGCCAGTTGGTCGAGCATGTGGTCGAAAAAGCCGATGCCGGTCTTGATGTCGTGGCGACCCGTGCCGTCAAGAGTGACCGACAGGGTGATGTCGGTCTCATTGGTCTTGCGGGTGATCTGGGCGGTGCGCATGGCTGGGCTCCCTGTGGCTGTGGGGGCGGGTATAGACGCGCGGGGGCTCAGGGGAAAGGGTGGGCTAAAGACCCAAGAGACGGAAATAGGCCGCTGTGACATCTTCCCAGCGATAGTGCTGCTCTGCGATGGTGCGCAGATCGGTCGCCATAAGCGGCCCATGGGCCGGATCGCAAAGCCGCACGACCACGGATTGCAGGCTTTCGACACTGTCGAAATAGGCCGCGCGCCCATGGGTCGTGGCGCGGTTGAAGCCGCAATCCCATGCCGCGATAGGCAGGCCCGCGCCCATCATGCGCACAAGAATGGGGTTGGTGCCGCCCGCCGAATGGCCGTGAAGATAGATCGCCGCGCCCTGTCGGATGGCGTTGAGGCGCGCCGGGTCATATTCGGCCTCGATCAGGTGCAGATGCGGGTGGTGGGCATGATGCGCTTTCAGCGTGCGACCATGATCCGTGGCCTGCCAGTTCGACACCGCGACCAGGGGCAGTTGGACGTTGCCCTTGGAAAACGCGTCAAGGATCAGCGCCAGATTGTTTTCCGGCTCGGCCCGGGCGATGGCCAGACCATAGCGCACGGGCAGGTTCAGATCCTCGACAGGGGCGATTGGCGCGGCGTTTTCATGGCCATAGGCGATCTGGGCGGGGTCGCGGCCATAGCTTTGGCGGATATGGGTCGCGATCTCGGGGTTGTCGGCCACGATCTCATGCGACCAGCGCGCGGCCAGCCGTTCCGAGCGGTGCAGCACCGCGCGCGCCAGCCCGCCCCATTTCGGGCGTTGCCATTCCAGACCGTCCAGATGGGTGATGATCCGCATGCCCGACAGCCGCCGGATCAGCGGCAAGGCAACCGCGCCCGACACACCCAGAACCAGCGCCGCGCCATGCCCGCTTTGCGCTGCCTGCAGCAGCGATAGCACATCATAGGGGATCGATTGCACCCCATTTGCCCGAAGCGGCAGGTAGCGCAGCGCGGCGCCCAGATGCTCGGTTGGGCGGGGGGCAGGGGTCTGGGGCGCGCTGCACCACACGGTCAGGCGATGAGCGACCCCCCGCTGGGCGGCCGCGCGCACCAATTCCCCGGCCAGCGTCTCAAAGCCGCCATAGCGTGCCGGAAGACCGACCGTGCCGATGATGGCGACCTTGTGCGCGTCGGGCATGTCCCGAAGGACGTGCCGGGGCGGCTGCGCCTGCCACAAGGCGGCCGACAGCCCCCCGGTGCCAGACTCAGGTGCCCGACGCGCTCGCGGCGGTGGCGTCACCTTGTTCGATGATCTGATAGAGCACGGTCCCGATCAACACCGTGCCGACGACGACAAAGCCGACCGGCAAGGTTGAGCCAAACACGACAACGGTCTGCGCCTGGGTCGAGGCCGTCGCCTCAAGCGGGCGGATATCCTGGGCCGATGCTGCCGTTCCGGCAAGCAGGGTTGCGACAAGCGCCGCAGCACAGACTTTTTCCATGATGAAACCTCCAATGACGGCTGTTTCCATCTTTAGGGTATATCACCCGTCCGATCAACGCGGTTCTTGCCATTGCATCGGATTTTTCCCACATTTCCGGACGCAGCGCTGAAACAAGAGGCACCATGGGTGCGCGCGCCCCTCAGGGGCGCAAGAGGGTCAGGGTTGCGGTGCCGATCTCGGGGCTGATCCACTGCCGTGAGTGAACGGCCCGTCCCGCGCGGTCGAGCCAGTAGAGATTTTCGAAGCGGTAGCCGTCTTGCCCTTGGCAGTGCTCGGTCATTTTCGTCAGGCCCACCATCGTGCCGGCGATGGCGATCGTGTCGGGGCCATCCAGCCGGAGTTGGCACTGGTAGATGCGGCTTTGCGGCCTTGCCTCGCCATCAAGATGGATCATGGCGCGCGCGACCGCACCGGCCCGACGCGCCGACAGCGCGGCTGATGTCGCGGCCGTATTGCTGGACATCAGATCGAAGCCGAAGCCACGGGTGGAGATCAGCACGCCGTGCTGGTCGCGTGCAAGGCCAAGCCCGTTTGGCCCGCGCCAGGTCTCGACGGTGCCATTCTGCCCCACACGGGTCATGCCGGTCGATCCGTCGAAGGAGGGCAGTTCGACCAGCATCAGCGGCCCGGGCAGCGCGGCCACCAGCTCTGGTGGCACTGTTGCCGCGGTCAGCACGGGCGTGGTCGCCCCGGCCGCGCCCCGTGCGTCTGTGACGCGGTCCATCGCATCGAGCAAGCCAACCACAATGGGGTTTTCGCGCCCTGTGCCACAGGCGGCCAGACTGGCCGACACGACGGCGGCGATTGCGGCAAGGCGGAGCGCAGTCAACGCCATATCATGCCTCCTGTGTCGTGCAGCCGGGTGCGGTGGTAATCCGTAACGAGGGCATTGAGCCGCCCCCGCAAGTTCAGCGTTGCGCCCCCATCGCGCAAAAGTGGCCGCAGCACGGTGCCCCCCTGTTCGCGCGTCGACGACCCCACGATGTAGCCCAGCGGAATCTCGAGCGTGATGCCCTTGTCAAAGCTGCCTTCGCCGAAATCCTCGAAGGAGACATCCGTCAAGGTCGCAAACGCGCCAAGGCGCCAGCCATTGCCGAACACCCGCGACAGGCGCAAGGTCGCGCCGTAATCCCCGGCAAGATAGCGCCCGGTATCGACCTGCGCCTCGAAATTCTCGCCCAGATCGACATAGGCCGACACATGGCCCATGGTGATGTCGTAGTCGCGCAAGCCCAGACCGCCGTCGAAGGCGCGTTGCCGCACGTGGTTCACCTCGACGCCGATGCCGATGCGGCTGTCCACGGGCCGCCACAACAGCTCGGTCGAAAGGCCGGCATACATCCGTTCCAGATAGCCAAGGCTGACGCGGCTGTAGAGGTTGCGCGCCGGGCGTCCGTAATGGCTGAGCGTCAGGTGCTGAAGGCGGACATCGCTTTCTTGCAGATAGCGATAGGCGTCGGTGCGCACCGGAAAGGGCGCGGTCGGGCTGGCCACGGGGCCTGCGACCTGTCGGGCCTTGTCGAGGGTGCCGGTAAGCCGGGCGCGAAGCTCGCCCTCCGCGACAAAGCCGCTGCCAAAGCTGTAGCTTGCATCGGCCCGCAGGCCAAGATCGGCGCGAACAGGGGCGGATGGATCGAAAAGCTGGGTCTCGACATAGGGCGCGATGCCCCATGTGACGCCGGCCTCTGGCGCGCGGATGTCGATCAGCCCGGGGTCGCGGACGCGGGTTGCGTCCTCGATCCGGGCGCGCTCAAGGATCTGGGCGGCCCCGTCGGGCGCGTGTTCTTGCGCCTCGATGTCGCTGCGGGTCATCCGGATGCGGCTGACATCCATGCCCTCGACCACAAAGACCACCTCGAACACCTCGACCGAGGGGGGCATCGTGATCGACAGAATGCGCATCGCGCGGCCAAGGGCCATGCTCTCGAATTGAAAGCGCGTGTTGCGCACCCGCAGCACGGCGCGATCGGCCTCGAGCGCAAGGCCCACGAATTCCAACCCATCCTCCGCCATCAGCCGCATGATGTTGTCGCGCAGGATGGCCGGGCCATCGGGCTGGGCGGTCCATGCGGTGGAATAGGCCGTGCTCTGGCGCGGCCGCGGGACAACCGGATTGGGCGCCGCCGTGACCAGCGTGTTGGCCGCAGGGCGTCGGGGATCGATCAGCGCATTGTAGCTGAGCGCAAGGGTGGTGCCGTAGAGATAGTGCAGACCCAAGGTGCCGTTGCTCCCGACCCGGTAGCTGGCCCCGAGGTTGATGGGGCTGTCGAGCCTGAACAGCCCATCGGCCACCTCGGCGCGGTAGAGATCCGGGGAATATTCGACCTGCAGGCGAAGCCGGTCTGTGGCCTGCCACTCGAGACCGCCGAAAAAGGCGGCATCGCCACGGAAGAACTGGCCGAAATCGACGCTTCCGCCCCGGCCGAAATCAATCGGCGGGCGTGCCCCGAAGGGCTGGCCAAGGGGGTTACGCTGGCCCAGGCGACCCCAGCCAAGCCCGGCGGTGACGGCCAGTTGGTCATCGGCGCCGAAATGGCGTGTCGCGACCAGGTATTCGCTGCCGTAGATGCCCGTGCCGACAAGATCGCGGATGCCAACCCCCAGCGCGGGCCACCAGCCGCCCTCGGGCAGGGCCAACCAGTGAATGTCAAAGCTCCGGTCGTAGTAGTATTGCTGGGCGGGCGGGCTGTCGTCTGGCGTGAAGCCGCCGCCGAGGATGGCGTAGCGAAAGGTGGCCGTCACGCGCGGCAGGACCTGAAAGGCGAGCGTCACGCGGGTCTGATCGGCAAAGCGGCTTGCCGTGACGCCCAGCATGCCATCGGACAGGGCGGTTGCGGTGGGGGTGTCGATCAGGCCGGGCAGGCCGAAGAAGTTGAGCGTCGGCCGCGTCATGGGTGTTTGGGACTGTTCGACCTGCGCATCCGCAAGACCCGCAGCGCAGAGGGTCAGACCCGTCAAGACGAGAGCCAGAAGACGCTGCATTGGCTGGGTTTCCCACTGTGGCCAGACGTTTGCTTTCCGACCGTTCGCGCGACCGTCCTGCGCGCTGCGACCGGAAATCTTTCGATCAGGAATTATCCCCTTCGCGCGGCAATGTCGCGACCAGCAGCATCCAGCGCGCAATTTGCCGCCCAGCGATGCAGCAAAGCCACGCTTGTTGCGCGATGGGCAATGACGAAAAGACCCGGGTCTTGCGACCCGGGCCTTTGCGACTGGAGCGGGTGATGAGATTCGAACTCACGACCCTTACCTTGGCAAGGTAATGCTCTACCACTGAGCTACACCCGCTCTGTGAGGGCGGGTTCTAGGGCGTGGCCGAACAGCCTGCAAGTGGAAAATTCGTGGCTGAAGCCGGAAATCTTTGGCGGGATTGCCACGGTCTCAGGCCGGTTGCACCAGATCCCAGCGATTGCCCCATGGATCCCGAAAAACCGCCACCACACCATAGGGTTCGTGGCGCGGCGCTTGCTCGAACATGACGCCCGCGGCCTGCATACGATGGTGTTGCGCCGTAAAATCCTGTGTTTCAAGAAAAAGCCAGACGCGCCCGGCCCCCTGCTGCCCGATGGCTTCGTGCTGCTCAGGCGTGGCTGCGCGCGCAAGGATCACGCTGGCCCCGCCGCAGGGCGACACGACGCGCACCCAGCGCTTGTCGCCCATCGCCACATCCTCCTGGCAACTCCAGCCCAGCGCATCGCGAAACCACGCGATTGCCGCATCATAATCGGGCACGATCAGGCTGAGTGCCCCCAAGCGCAGCGACATGGTGCGCTTCCTTTACTCCAACTCGATCAGCAGATCCTTGGCATCGATCTGCCCGCCGGGCGCGACATGCACGGCCTTGACCACCGCGTCGCGTTCGGCGTGCAGGCCGGTTTCCATCTTCATCGCCTCGATGGTCAGCATCAGATCGCCCATCTTGAGTTTCTGGCCCGCGGTGACCGCGACCGAGGCCACGACACCCGGCATCGGCGCACCGATATGGGCGGGGTTGCCGGGTTCCGCCTTGGCGCGTTTGACGGCGGTGCCCGTGATGCGGCGATTGGGCACGCGGATGGTGCGCGGCTGACCATTCAGTTCGAAGAAAACCTTGACCTCGCCCTCATCGGTGGTCTCGCCCACGGCCTGAAGCTGGATGACCAGCGTTTTTCCGGGGTCGATCTCGGCCTCGATTTCCTCGCCGGGTTCCATGCCGTAAAAGAAGGTCCGCGTGGGCAGGGTGCGCACCGGTCCGTAATCCTTGTGGCGGGTGGCATAGTCGCTGAACACCTTGGGATACATCAGAAATCCCATCAGATCCTCGCCATCGATGTCGTGTTCGAGCTTTGCGGCCAAATCGGCGCGGGTTTTTTCCAGATCGACGGGCGCCACATGCAGGCCGGGGCGATCAAGGATGGGTTGTTCATCCTTGAGCACCTTTTTCAAGATACCGGGGGGAAAGCCGCCCGGCGGCTGGCCCAGATTGCCGCGCAACATGTCGATCACGCTGTCGGGGAAGGCCACTTCCTTGGCGGGGTCTTCGACATCGGCGCGTGTCAGGCCCTGTGACACCATCATCAGCGCCATGTCGCCCACAACCTTGGATGACGGCGTGACCTTGACGATATCGCCGAACATCCGGTTCACATCGGCATACATCTGCGCCACCTCGTGCCAGCGATCCTCCAGCCCCATGGAGCGGGCTTGCGCCTTGAGGTTGGTGAACTGACCGCCCGGCATCTCGTGCAGATAGACCTCGGACGCGGGGGCCTGCATGCCGGATTCAAAAGCCGCGTAATGGGCGCGCACCGTTTCCCAATAATCGCTGATGTCGCGGATTGCCCGGATATCAAGGCCGGTGTCGCGCGGGGTGAATTGCAGCGATTCCACAATGGTGCCGAGTGTCGCCTGAGAGGTGTTGCCCGACAGCGCATCCATCGCGCAATCGACCGCATCCACGCCCGCATCGCTGGCCGCAAGGATGGTGCCACAGGCCACGCCCGCCGTGTCATGGGTGTGGAAATGGATGGGCAGATCAACCGCATCTTTCAGCGCGGGGATCAGCACGGCGGCGGAGGCGGGCTTCAAAAGCCCCGCCATGTCCTTGAGCCCCAGAACATGGGCGCCCGCGGCCTCCAGTTCCCTGGCCATGCTGACGTAGTATTTCAGGTCATACTTGGCCCGGTCGGGGTCAAGGATATTGCCGGTATAACAGATCGTGCCTTCACAGATCTTGCCGGCATCCTGCACCGCATCCATCGCCACGCGCATGTTTTCGACCCAGTTCAGGCTGTCGAACACGCGAAACACATCCACCCCCGATTGGGCTGCCTGCTTCACGAAAGCCTGCACCACATTGTCGGGGTAGATCGTGTAGCCCACGCCATTGGCCCCGCGCAAAAGCATCTGGGTCATGATGTTAGGCATGGCCGCGCGAATGTCGCGCAGGCGCTGCCACGGACATTCCTGCAAGAAGCGATAGGCCACGTCAAAGGTGGCCCCGCCCCAGCATTCCACCGAAAACAGCCCCGGCAGCCTGGCGGCATAGGCGGGCGCCACACGGATCATGTCGATCGACCGCATGCGGGTGGCCAAAAGCGACTGATGCCCGTCACGCATTGTGGTGTCGGTGATCAAAAGCTGTTTTTGGTCCTTCATCCACCGGGCCACGGCCAAGGGCCCCTGTTCATCCAGAAGCTGTCTTGTGCCCATGGCGTAGCGATCGCTGCGCGTGGCGGGGGGCTTGGGCGCCTTGACATCGGCGCGCGGGCGGGGGCGGCCTTCGGTCTCGGGGTGACCGTTGACGGTGATGTCGGCGATATAGGTCAAGATGCGCGTCGCCCGGTCGCGGCGCGGCTTGAAATCGAACAGTTCGGGCGTCGTGTCGATGAATTTCGTGGTGTATTGGTAATTCAGAAAGGTCGGGTGCTTGAGCAGGTTGATCACGAAGTCGATATTGGTGTTGACACCCCGGATACGAAATTCGCGCAGCGCCCGGTCCATCCGCGCGATCGCGGCCTCGGGGGTGGGGGCCCATGCGGTGACTTTTTCAAGCAGGCTGTCGTAATAGCGGGTGATCACGGCCCCCGAATAGGCCGTGCCGCCATCAAGCCGGATGCCCATGCCCGTGGCGCCGCGATAGGCGGTGATGCGCCCGTAATCGGGGATGAAGTTGTTGCTGGGATCCTCGGTCGTGACCCGGCACTGGATCGCGTGGCCGTCCAGCTTGACGTCATACTGGCTGGCAACCCCTGTCGCTTCGATCAGCGATTTGCCTTCGGCGATCAGGATCTGGGCGCGCACGATGTCGATGCCCGTGACCTGTTCGGTGACGGTATGTTCGACCTGAACGCGGGGGTTGACCTCGATGAAGTAGAATTGGCCGTTGTCCATATCCATCAGGAATTCGACCGTGCCCGCGCATTCATAATTCACATGCGCGCAGATCTTCTTGCCCAGCCGACAGATCTCGTCGCGCTGGGTCTGCGACAGATAGGGGGCGGGGGCGCGTTCCACGACCTTCTGGTTGCGCCGCTGGACCGAACAATCGCGCTCGTACAGGTGATAGATGTTGCCATGCGCATCGCCCAGGATCTGCACCTCGACATGGCGGGCGCGCAGGATCATCTTTTCGAGATACCCCTCGCCATTGCCGAATGCCGCCTCGGCCTCGCGCCGGCCCTCGCGGATCTTTTCCTCCAGGTCCTTTTCCGACTGGATGGGTCGCATGCCGCGCCCGCCGCCGCCCCATGACGCCTTGAGCATCAACGGATAGCCAATGGCCGCGGCCTCGGCGCGGATGGCATCCATGTCATCGCCCAGCACCTCGGTCGCGGGGATCACGGGAACACCCGCGGCCATGGCCACGCGGCGTGCGCTTGCCTTGTCGCCCAGCGCGCGCATCGTATCGGCCTTGGGTCCGATAAAGGTGATCCCCGCCGCGTGACAGGCATCGACGAAATCGGGGTTTTCCGACAAGAGCCCATAGCCCGGATGGATCGCATCCGCCCCCGAAAGCTTGGCCACCCGGATGATTTCCGCAATCGACAGATAGGCCGCCACGGGGCCCAATCCTTCGCCGATCTTGTAGGCCTCATCCGCCTTGAAGCGGTGCAGGCTCAGCTTGTCTTCCTCGGCGTAGATGGCCACCGTGCGCTTGCCCAGTTCATTGGCCGCGCGCATGACGCGGATCGCGATTTCGCCGCGATTGGCAATCAGGATCTTCTTGAAGTCAGGCATGGCACGGGCTCTCCATCTCGCGGATGCAGAATGTGTAGGCGGCGTGACAGGGTCGGGCAAATCTTTTCGTTTTGATTTTCCCAATAATTTCAAGTGAAAACGACGGCGCGCGCCATCCGGCGGCGCGGCAATTCGGTGCCGCGCTTGCGCTGCCATACCACCCGCTTAAGGCGAACATCCCGGGATCGTTGCAATTTTCGCAAGATGTCACGCGCGACCGCCCGAAGCTGTGCCTGATCATGTGGCCATCGTGCGGCGCTGAGTGCCCATTGCAGTGCCCGTGCGCCGCTGCGCGCATGGCATGGCATGGCCGGGCGGGCCCTGTTGCCCGGACCTGCGGGGCCATGATCTCTGACGGATCGACCGGTTGCCCGCGGCCCCCTTTGGTCTGGGGCGCTGGCATGGCGCCGCCGTGGGCATCGATTCGCGGCATCTGCCTTGGGTGGTGGGCCTGTTTCGCGCCTCAGCCCGGTGTTGCCAGCCGATCCGACAGCTCGTCAAGGCGCGTCACGCCCATCTGGGCCATGTTGCTGGTCATGTCCTTGACCAACACATCATGCCAATGCGCGGGCCCCGCTTGGCCCAGCGCGCCCAAGGCGTAATGCCACGCCCGGCCCATCATCACGAAATGCGCCCCCAGCGCCAGCGCCCGCAAGATGTCGAGCCCCCCCTCGATCCCGCTGTCGAAGATCAGCGGCAAGGTTGTGGCACCGCGCACCGCGCGCAGCGCATCAAGGCTGGCGGGCGATCCGTCAAACTGCCGCCCAGCATGATTAGAGACCCAGATCGCATCCACCCCCATGGTCTGAGCGCGCGCGGCGACATCTGCCTCCATCACGCCTTTCAAGATCAAATGACCCTGCCAAGCGTCCCGCAAGGCGGCCACATAATCCCAATCCGGGGCCGCGCGCAGCAAATAGCCCACATGCGCGGTCGAGGGCAGGGGGCCGGTCTTTTTCTGATCGGCGTAGCTGTCCATCAGCTTCATTCTGGGCATGCCCGTGGCCTGAATGCCAAGCGCCCAGACCGGGCAGCGCGCGACCTGTGCCAACAGGCGCGGCGTCAGGCGGGGGGGTTGGACCAAACCGCCGCGCGTTTGCCGCTCGCGCCGCGATGCGGCCGGCACATCGACCGTCAACACCAGCGTGTGAAATCCCGCCCCCTTGGCGCGTGCCAGCATGTCGTCGCGGATCTTGGTGTCGCGCGGCGGATACATCTGGAACCAGCCCTGATCGCCGATGGAACCGGCCATGTCTTCCGGGGTGCGGGTGGCGACGGTCGACAGCCCATAAGGGATGCCCGCTTTTGCCGCGTGCCGCGCCAGCATGCGTTCCGCATCGGGCCAGATCAACCCTGACATGCCCAGGGGTGCGATGCCGAAGGGCACGGGATAATCGCGCCCCAGAAACCGCGTGGACAGATCGGCCACGATCTCGCCCCTCAAGGCTGCGGGGTGAAACAGCACCGCATCCAGCGCAGCGCGATTGCGCTGGGTCACGGTTTCGTTGCCGGTCGCGCTGTCAAGATATTCCCATACGAAATGCGGGATGCGCGCGCGCGCACGGGATTTCAGATCGGAGAGGGCGGGGTATGTCGAATGCATGTCCATGGCGCAGACACAAGCGCGGCGCGTGGGCATTGTCCAGAGCTTGCGACAATGCCAAAAGATCGCGCCCGTCCCTTCATCTTTCCCAAACTACGCCTGCGCGCCGCCCTCCCCGGGGAAGAAATGGGAACATTATACGAACAAAGCTTTAAAGCCGCCCCGATCCGCACTATCGTGCCGCCCATGAGCAGTTTCGATGATTCAGACGCCTTCGAGGCGGCCTCCCGTTCCTTGTCGGCGCGCGCCATGGCGGCGCGGCCCATGCCGTACCTGGATGGGTTGAACCCCGCCCAACGTGCCGCGGTCGAGGCGCTGAAAGGCCCGGTCTTGATGCTGGCGGGGGCCGGTACGGGAAAAACCCGGGCCTTGACCGCGCGCATTGCCCATCTTCTGGTGACGGGCACAGCACAGCCCAATGAAATCCTTGCCGTGACCTTTACCAACAAGGCCGCGCGCGAAATGAAGCTGCGGGTGGCCAGCCTGTTGGGCCAGCCTGCCGAGGGGATGCCATGGCTTGGCACGTTTCATGCGATCTGCGCCAAGCTGCTCCGCCGACATGCGGAGCTGGTGGGGCTGAAATCCAACTTCACGATTCTCGATACCGACGATCAGCTGCGGCTGATGAAACAACTGATCATCGCCGATAACATCGACGAAAAGCGCTGGCCTGCCCGCCAACTTGCGGGCCTGATCGATGCCTGGAAAAACCGGGCGTTGACCCCCGACAAGCTTCCGGCCGCCGAGGCGGGCGCCTTCAACCGGCGCGGGCCTGCGCTTTACGGGCAATACCAGACCCGCCTGCGTGAACTGAACGCCGTCGATTTCGGCGATCTTCTGGTGCATATGATCACCATTTTTCAGGCCCATCCCGATCTGCTGGGCCAATATCAGCGCTGGTTCCGCTTCATTTTGGTTGATGAATACCAAGATACCAACATCGCCCAGTATCTTTGGCTCAGGTTGCTGGCGCAGGGGCATTCCAACATCTGCGTCGTGGGCGACGACGATCAGTCGATCTATGGCTGGCGCGGGGCCGAGGTGGGCAACATCTTGCGCTTCGAGACGGATTTTCCCGGCGCGTCCGTGATCCGGCTGGAACAGAACTACCGCTCGACCGGCCATATTCTGGCGGCCGCATCGGCGGTGATCGCGGGCAATCAGGGGCGTTTGGGCAAAACGCTCTGGACGGATGGCGAGGATGGCGAAAAGCTGCGCCTGATCGGCCATTGGGATGGCGAGGAAGAAGCCCGCTGGATCGGCGAAGAGATCGAGGCGATGGCCCGTGGCACCCGCGGCATGGCCCCGATCAGCCCCGATGGCATGGCGATCCTTGTGCGCGCCAGCCACCAGATGCGCGCGTTCGAAGATCGTTTTCTCACCATCGGTCTGCCCTACCGCGTCATCGGCGGCCCGCGCTTTTACGAGCGGATGGAGGTGCGCGATGCCATGGCCTATTTCCGCGTCGTGGTCAGCCCTGATGATGATCTGGCCTTTGAGCGGATTTTCAATACGCCCAAGCGCGGCTTGGGCGACAAGGCGCAGGCGCTGATCCGGAAACTGGCACGCAGCCATGGCATCAGCCTGATCGAAGGTGCCCGGCTTGCGGTCGACACGGGCGCGCTGGGCGGCAAGGCGGCCCGTGACCTCAAGGCGCTGGTCGACGGCATCGCGCGCTGGCGCGGGCTGATGCTGGGCGCGGCGATGTCGGGCCCGGGCATGGCCCCCGAGGATGACCTGCTGATCGAGGAGGATCATCCGATACCCAAGATCAGCCACATCGAACTGGCCGAGATGATCTTGGACGAAAGCGGCTACACCGCGATGTGGCAGAACGACAAGACACCCGAGGCGCCGGGGCGGCTCGAGAACCTCAAGGAACTGGTCAAGGCGCTGGAATTGTTCGAGAACCTGCAAGGGTTCTTGGAACATGTCAGCTTGATCATGGACAATGAAAGCGACGAGTCCGAACCCAAGGTCACCTTGATGACGCTGCATGCTGCCAAGGGGCTGGAGTTTCCCGCCGTGTTTCTGCCCGGCTGGGAAGACGGGCTTTTCCCCTCGCAGCGTGCCATGGATGAAACCGGGATCAAGGGGCTCGAGGAAGAGCGCCGCTTGGCCTATGTCGGCATCACGCGGGCTGAACGTGTCTGCACGGTCAGCTTCGCGGGCAATCGCCGTGTCTATGGGCAATGGCAAAGCCAGATGCCAAGCCGCTTCATCGATGAGTTGCCCGAAGATCATGTCGAGGTGCTGACGCCGCCGGGTCTGCATGGGCATGGCCGGATGGGGGCCACGGCCAGCCCCGTGGCGGGAATGATGCGCGGCTCTGACCTGCATCAGGCGGCGGCGCGGGCCGATGTCTACAATTCGCCGGGCTGGAAGCGGCTGCAAACCAACACCGCCCGCCCGGGCCTGCGCCAGCCCGCCGAGGCGCGGCACATCACCATCGACGCTGAAGCGGTCAGCGCCTTTGCGCTGGGCGATCGGGTGTTTCACCAGAAATTCGGCTATGGGGCCGTGGTCTCGGTCGAGGGCGACAAGCTTGGCATCGCCTTTGACAAGGCGGGGGTCAAGCATGTGGTCGCGGGCTTTCTGGTCGCGGCCGACAGCGCGGACGATGTGCCGTTCTAGGGTCTATACCCCCAGCATCGGATAGAGCGAGGCCACCAGAAGCACCGCCATGGTGATGTTGAACGCCCTGAGCCGCCCCGGCCCGTGAAGCCAGCGCCGCAGCTGCGTGCCCATCGCGGCCCATGTCGCGACCGAGGGCAGATTGATCGCCGCAAAGATCACGGCCACCACCACCGCGCCCCAAGGCCCGGCATCCGGGGCGAAATTGGTCTGGGCATAAATCGCCATGTACCACGCCTTGGGATTGACCCATTGAAACCCTGCTGCCTGCAAGAAGCCAAACGGGCGCCCCTTGGCCGGGCCGTCACCGGGTGGGGCGGCATGGGCGATTTTCCAGGCCAGCCACAAGAGATAGGCCGCACTCACGGCCATCAGCGCCTGCCTGAGCCATGGCAGCGCCTCGAACAGCCCCAACAGACCCAATCCCACCAGTGCCACCATCACCGCATGCCCGATGGAAATGCCCAGCATGTGCGGCACGGTGCGCCTGAGCCCGAAATTGGCCCCCGAGGCCAGAAGCATGATGTTGTTGGGCCCCGGTGTGATCGAGGTCGCAAAGGCGAACAGGGTCAGGGCAAGGAGGATGTCAGCAGTCATGGTGCAACAATGCGCGAGATGCGCCGCAATGAAATTGCATTTTCTTGTTCAAGCCATGATATCTTGCAACAAATGACCAGCATCGATCAAAAAGACCGCCAGATATTGCGCATCTTGTCCCATGAGGGGCGGATCAGCAATCTTGAGCTGGCCGAACGGGTGGCGCTAAGCCCATCGGCCTGTTCGCGCCGGGTGCAGGCGCTTGAGGCAGCGGGGGTGATCGCGGGCTATCGCGCCGTGCTGGCGCCTGACCAAATGGGGGTGGGGTTCACCGCCTATCTGACCGTGGGTCTGTCCGAACACACCAAGCGGGTGCAAGAGGCGTTCGAGCGCGCGATGCAGGCCGCGCCCGAGGTTCGCGAATGCCACAACATCACCGGTGCGGTCGAATATCTGCTGCGCGTCGAGGTGACGGATCTGCGCGCCTACAAGCGGTTCCATACCGATATTCTGGGCGCGCTGCCACAGGTGGCAACGATCACGACCTATGTGGTGATGGGCTCGCCCAAGGATGAACGGGCCTAGGGACGCTTTGGCCTGTCGGGCGGCAAAAACAGGCTGCGCCAGGGTTTGCCCGATGATGTGATGGCGCGCCCATCACCAGCACAAGGGGCGGCATGTTCACAAACGCCGCCGGTGATGTGACCAAAAAAAAGGGCGGCGGCGCCCAAGGGAGGAGAGGGTGCCGCCGCCAGCAATCAGCGCCAAGGGAGGAGAGGCGCCAATCCGATGTCGCAAGGCCCGCGGCCTTGCAAAAATCCGTGGCGGCGGGGCCAAGGGAGGAGGAAGCCCCGCCGCCGGTCGTCACGGTTCCCCCAAGGGAGGGAGGAGAGGGAACCGATCCGTCTGGCCCGTTTCCGGACCGGGTAAAGGCGGACCCATCCAGGGGAGGAGGGGGATGGACCCGCAAGCCGGGCGTTCCTACGGGAGGGAAGGTCTGCCGGGCTGTCTTGTATCGGGGCCCACAGGCCCCGCTGTCGCGTCAGGGCGGCGTCAGCCCTGTGTGCCATAGGCGGCCTGACGGGCCACGCTGGGCAGCATGCCGTCATGCAGCCCAAGATCATCAAGCTCGCGCGGCGAGAGCGCTTGCAATTCCGTCAGCGTCTGGCGATAGACGCTGCGGGCGCGCCACGCATCGGCGAGATCCTTGCCGATCTCTGCCAGCCGATCGCCAAAACGCAGCCCCGTGGAGACAGAGCGGTTGCTCGAAACATATGCCATCTTGCTTCACCTTCATTGGTCGTCAGGGACGCGCCGCATTGCGCGTGGCTTGTTCGCCTTTGCGTGCCCCAACCTTGAACTCGAACATAAGCGAATGCTGCGAATGCACAATGAACGAACGATCAATGCTGCCTTGCAGCAAATGCATGGCTGGGCATGACGTTGCGGCAGCGTCCTCTTGACATAACGGCTCTGGCTGGCGGGGCCTTTCGCGACCGCCAGTTCCGCCTCTTTTTCCTTGGGCTCTTCTTCGTGGTACAGGCGATCTGGGTGCAGCGCGTCACCATCGGCTGGCTGGCATGGGAACGCACCGGGTCGGTGGGCTTCGTGGGGTTGGTGGCGGGCTTGAGCCTTGCGCCGGCGCTGGTTATGGGCCCGCTGTTCGGGGTAATGACTGACCGGGTCGATATCCGCCGCGCGTCCTTCATCACCAATCTTTCCATGGCCGTCGTTCTGGCCGCACTGGCGCTGAGCTTGCCGTTCAGCGGCTCATGGGTGCTGGTTGTGGCGGCATTTGCCATTGGGGTGATTTCATCGGCGCATCATCCGGTGCGGATGTCCTTGGGCCCCCGTCTGGTGCCGGCGAACATGGTGCAGCATGTGGTCAGCGTGGCTGCGCTCAACTTCAACCTGGCGCGGCTTGTGGCGCCAATCATCGCGGGTGGCGTCATCGCCACAGCGGGGGCGGGGGTGGCGCTGTGGATGTCGGTTCTGTCCTATGTGCCGATGCTGCTGGTTTTGCCGCGCCTGACGCCCCGCGCCCTGCCACAGCGCCCGCCCGCATCCGTTTGGGCCGATCTGCGCGAAGGGTTTCGCTATGCGATGGCCGCGCCGCTGGTGCGGCTGGCCCTGGTGTTCACGCTGCTCTTTTCCACGGTGGTGCGCGGCGCGCTCGAGGTGTTGCCGGTGCTGGCTGATGGCGCCTTTGGGCGCGGTGCCGCCGGGCTGGGGGTATTGACGGCTGCGGCCGGGGCGGGGGCGATTTCGTCGGCCTTGCTCAAGGCCTCGGGCGTGGGGGCGGCGGGGGCCAGCATTCCGCCGGTGGTGCTTTGGGCCGCGATGCTGGGGCAGGGGGCCGTCATCGCCATGGGGCTTGCCCCGGGCTGGTATGTGGCGATTGCGGCAACGGCGCTGGCGGGGTTTTGTGCCACATGGGTCGGCGTTTCGATGCAATCGGCCATTCAGACCGACCTGCCCGACGGCTATCGCGGCCGGGTGATGAGCCTTTGGGTGGTGGCGGGTTTTGGCGCCGTGGCCTTGGGCGCCTTTGCGATCGGGGGCTTGGGCGAATGGCTGGGCATCGGGCCCGCGCTGGCGCTGGCCGGTGTGCTGGGCATCGTGGTGCAGGGCGCCGTCATTCTGGGGGTGCAAGCGCGGCGCTGACGGCCTATGTCAACGCGCAAGACCGCCCCACAATCAGGACAGCACAGATCATGACCCAGACCCGCGATACCATTCTTGACGCGCTGCGCAGCCTGAGCTTGCCCGATGGTGGCGATCCGGTCAGCCGCGACATGGTGCGCGCGCTCAAGATCGAGGGTGGCAAGATCAGCTTTGTGCTGGAGGCCGAAAGCCCCGACATGGCGCGCCGCATGGAACCCGTGCGCCTTGCCTGCGAGGGGCTGGTGCGCAAGCTGCCCGGTGTCGACCAGGTCAGCGTGGCCCTGACCGCGCATGGTCCCGCCCCGAAATCCGCCCCCACGGCCGCGCCGCCCAGTCTGAAAATCGGGGGCCATCCGACGCCACAGGCCGGGCCGATGACCCCCTCGGGGGTCAAGCGCATCATCGCGGTGGGGTCGGGCAAGGGCGGCGTGGGCAAATCCACCGTGGCCTCGAACCTTGCTGTCGCCCTGGCGCGGGCGGGCAAGCGTGTCGGGCTTCTGGATGCCGATATCTATGGGCCCAGCCAGCCGCGCATGATGGGCGTCAACAAGCGCCCCGCCTCGCCCGATGGCAAGACGATCATCCCGCTGCACGGGCATGGCGTCACGCTGATGTCCATCGGTTTCATGCTGCCCGAGGAAAAGGCCGTGGTCTGGCGTGGGCCGATGTTGATGGGCGCGCTGCAGCAGATGCTGACACAGGTGGAATGGGGCGATCTGGATGTGCTGATCGTCGATCTGCCACCCGGCACGGGCGATGTGGCGATGACGCTGTGCCAGCGGTCGGATGTGACGGGGGCGATCGTGGTGTCCACGCCGCAGGATGTGGCGCTTTTGGATGCGCGCAAGGCGCTCAACATGTTCGAGCTGCTCAAGACCCCGGTTCTGGGGCTGATCGAAAACATGGGCGTCTATCATTGCCCGAACTGCGGGCATGAGGCGCATATCTTTGGCCAGGGCGGCGTCAAGGCCGAGGCCGACAAGCTGGGCCTGCCATTTCTGGGGTCGCTTCCCATCGATCTTGACACCCGGCTGGCGGGGGATGCGGGCATCCCCATCGCGGTCGGCGAGGGGCCGATGGCCAAGGCCTATGGTGCCCTTGCCCAGCGTCTGATCGCGGGTGGTGTGGTCTGACGACCGCCCAGGGATGCGATGATTCGCATCCTTTCGGCTCAGGGCCGGTCACCGCTGGTCAGGTTTCCATCGCTGGTTCAAAAAAATCCGGGACAGGGTCCCACCTTCTCCCATGTGTCCCCATGGGCCTGTGACCCCCATATCTTGGGGGTGCAATCACATAGGCTACAAAGGGTGCGCTTTTGGGGGGCGTTCCGGCCTGTCATCGGATTGCGCGACAGCTTGAAATCCCAAGAAATGGGAATGTTTCCCAAAAAAAGGGTTTACATGGGGTCATACTCCGTGGCATCACTCACCCATTGGCAGACGGGATAGACATCGGGCCGCAAAGGCCTGAACCAAAAACAAAAAACGGCAGGTTCATACAGGCATCTCCAACGCCAGACAAAGAGATCCGGCGCGCAAGCAAGCAGACATCCCCCCAGGTGGCCTGCGCAGTCGGACACCCAGCGATGGGACGAGAGCGGCGGATCGAGCAATGGCAGCTTGCTCGATCCGCCGTTTCCATTTCCGGCGGCCCTGACAGAGCCGCACCGAGGCAGCAAAAGGGCACAGTCCCGTGGATCGTGAGTTCACCGGCGTCAGCCGGAACAAGATGGACGGAAAGGGCCGGGTGTCGATCCCGGTCAAGTTTCGCCGTGTCTTGCAGAACTGCGATGCCGATTATGTCTCTGGCGGCGTGCTGCGCTTGCATGTCACCTTTGGCGATCCAACCAAGACTTATCTCGAATGCTGGTCGGCCGACGCCTATGCGCGGCTTTTGGCCCGCATCAGCCGCATGAAGGCAGGCACGGCCCAGGCCCGCATCATGGCCTATTACTACAAGACCATGTCGGAAACCGTGACGCTGGATGACACCGGCCGCATCGTCTTGTCACAGGAATTGCGCGACAAGATTTCGCTTGATGAGGAAGCCGCCTTCGAGGGGCATGGCGAGAAATTCCACATCCTCAGCCCGGCGCAGGCCGATCAACAGGCCGCGACCTTTGCCGCGCTTCTGGCCGAACTGGCCCAAGATGACCCGCATTTCGATGCGCTGTCGCTTTTGCCCGACGAGCCGGCGGCGATGGATGCGGAATGACGGGCGCAGGCGCGACACAGACGGGCCGCGCACCCCATGTTCCCGTTCTTTTGCGCGCCCTGCTCAAGGCCGTGGCCCCTGTGCAAGGTGTCTGGCTTGATGGCACCTTTGGCGCGGGCGGCTATGCGCGCGGCTTGCTTGACGCAGGTGCCGATCGGGTGATCGGCATTGATCGCGACCCGCTGGCCTTTGCGATGGCGGCCCCCTGGGCCGGGGCCCATGGCGACCGGTTGCGGCTGGTGCAAGGCACGTTTTCCGATCTTGATCGGCTGGCGGACGTGCCGCTTGATGGTGTGGCGCTGGATCTGGGCGTCTCGTCGATGCAGCTTGACCGCGCCGAGCGGGGTTTTTCCTTTCTGTCGGATGGTCCCTTGGACATGCGCATGGGGCAAACCGGGCTGTCGGCCGCTGATATCGTCAACACCGCCCCCGAGGCGCTGATCGCCGATATTCTCTATCACTACGGCGAAGAACATGCCGCCCGCCGGATCGCGCGCGCCATTCTGGCCGAACGCACCAAAGGGCCGATCGTGTCGACCCTGCAGCTGGCCCGGATCGTCGAAAGCTGCCTGCCGCGCAAGAAACCCGGCCAAAGCCATCCCGCAACCCGCAGCTTTCAGGCGATCCGCATCGCGGTGAATGATGAATTGCGCCAGCTGGTCGATGGGCTGGAGGCGGCCGAGCGTGCCTTGAAGCCCGGTGGAAAGCTGGCGGTCGTGACCTTTCATTCGCTCGAAGACCGTATCGTCAAGCGCTTTCTGGCGGAACGATCCAGCACCGGGGGGGGCGGATCGCGCCACGCGCCCGAGGCGCATCATCAGATCCCGGGTTTCGATCTGACGATGAAAAAGGCTATTGCGCCCGATGCAGATGAGCTGTCAGAAAACCCGCGCTCCCGCTCGGCGCGGTTGCGTGTTGCCACCCGCGCCATAGCCCCCGCAGCGCCGGTCGATCGAAGCAAGCTAGGCCTGCCCCTG
Source organism: uncultured Roseicyclus sp. (assembly GCF_937892565.1). Taxonomy (GTDB): domain Bacteria; phylum Pseudomonadota; class Alphaproteobacteria; order Rhodobacterales; family Rhodobacteraceae; genus Roseicyclus. The sequence continues at coordinate 26,933 of NZ_CALAHQ010000013.1, forward strand.
TTGCCGGAGGTAATGTGATGCGCGCCTTTGCGACCTTGTGCGGTATGCTGCTGGTAATCGGTCTGGGCTATTGGGCCTATCATCAAACCATCCTGACCCAACAGGCCGAGCGCCGCGTTGAACGGATTCAGGCTGACATCGGCGCACAGCGGCAGCGGCTTTCGATCTTGCGCGCGGAATGGGCTTATCTGAACCGGCCAGACCGGTTGCGGGAACTGGGCTACATCAATTTCGACCGCCTGGGGCTTTTGCCACTGGCACCCGAGCAATTCGGTCGTGCGACCCAGATACCCTATCCCCAACCGCCAGCCGTCCTTGTTTCGGACGATCTCATCATCGGTAGCGTCGCGCTGTCAGAGGAACGGATCCCATGACGATGCGCACACCTCTGCGGCCCTTGGCGCGGATCCTTCCGGCGCGCGCGCGTGGCGACAACCCCGATCTGATCGAGCGTGAAAACCTGCGCTTGCGCCATGAGGTCGCCCGCGACCGCTTGCGCCAGCGCACCGAAGGCCGGATGCTGCTGGTCGCCCTTGTTTTCGTATGCGCCTTCGGTTGGGTGGGCGTTCGCATGGCGGCCCTGGCCACCACCGAGGTCGAAGAACCCGCCGTGGCACAGGCGACAAGCTCGATCTTGACCACGCGCGCCGATATCGTTGACCGCGAAGGCCGTGTCTTGGCCACAAATTTTGCCACGAATGCGCTGTACGCCCATCCGCATGAAATCGTGGATGCCCGCGCTGCCGCCGATGGGCTGGCGCGCATATTCCCCGAAATGCAGGCCGCAGAGCTGCAAACGCGCTTGGCATCGGACCGTCGCTTTTTGTGGTTGCGCCGGTATCTCAGCCCGGAACAAGAACAGATGGTTCATGATCTGGGCGAGCCCGGGCTTTTGTTTGGTCCGCGCGAGATGCGGCTATATCCCAACGGGCGGCTTGCGGCCCATGTTCTGGGTGGGGCCAGTTTCGGGCAAGAGGCGGTCGATGCGGCCGAGGTGATCGGCGTGGCCGGCGTCGAGGCGGTGTTTGATGCAAGTCTGCGCGATCCGGGTCGCACCGAGCCCTTGCAATTGTCGCTCGATCTGTCGGTGCAGGCCGCCGTCGAAGAAGTGCTGGCCGGCGGCATGGCGCTGATGAATGCGCGCGGTGCCGCCGCGGTGATGATGGATGCCCACACGGGCGAAATCATCGCGCTGGCCAGCCTGCCCGATTTCGACCCCAACGCCCGCCCGGCCCCGTCCACCCAAGGCGATCCGGGCGATAGCCCGCTGTTCAATCGTGCCGTTCAGGGCGTCTATGAGCTGGGTTCGGTGTTCAAGATCTTTGCCATCGCGCAAGGTCTCGAGCTTGACCTGATCGAACCCGATGACATGATCGACACCCGTGGACCGATGCGCGCCGGAGGCTTCACCATCCGCGATTATCACAGCCGTGGGGCCGAGCAGACGGTCCATGATGTGTTCATCCATTCCTCCAACATCGGGACCGTCCGCATCGCACAACGGATCGGTGGCGAAAGACAGCGGGCCTTTCTGGATGGCTTGGGCTTGCTCGTGCCCGCCCCGGTGGAAGTCATCGAGGCGCGCAATGCCCGCCCGTTGTCGCCCGCGCGCTGGACCGACATGTCGACCATGACCATTTCCTACGGCCATGGTGTGTCGACCTCGTTGATGCATCTGGCCGGCGCCTATGCCACGATGGTCAACGGGGGCACCCGTGTCGTGCCCACGCTGTTGCGGCAAGATGCCCCGCAGATGGGCGCGCGCATCATCTCCGAGGCCACAAGCGCGCAGCTGCGTGTCATGATGCGCGCCACCGTCACCGAAGGCACCGCGACCTTCGCCGATGTCGAAGGCTATGCCGTGGGCGGCAAGACCGGCACCGCCGACATGCCCAATCCCAAAGGCGGCTATTACGACGACCGCAACATCACCACCTTTGCGTCGGCATTTCCCATGCATGCGCCGCGCTATGTGCTGGTTGCGATGTTGCAGGAAGCCGTCGAAACCTCGGGCCCCGAGCCGCGCCGCACCGCGGGCTGGACCGTGGTGCCGGTCGCAGCCGAGATCATTCGCCGCGCCGCGCCGCTGATGGGCCTCAGACCCGAGATTGAACCCGCCCCCATGGATGCGCTATCCAGCAGTTCACGGTGATCAGGCGGGGTTGGGGGGTTGGGCATGGCGCCTCGGACAAGGCAATTGTCGGACCTCGGCCTGACCGCAAGGTCCGGGGGGGATGTGGCGGTCAGCGATCTGGTGCTGGACAGCCGCAAGATCGGGCCGGGGGCGCTGTTTGCCGCGCTGCCGGGCACCCGGCAGCATGGCGCCGATTTCATTGCCACCGCCCTGCAGATGGGCGCGGGCGCAATCCTGACCGACCGCGACGGTGCGGCGTTGGCTGCCCAAGCCCTTGCCCGATCGCGCGCCGCGCTGGTCGTGGTCGAAGATGCGCGCGCGGCCCTTGCCCATGCGGCAGCCCTGTGGTTCGGCACGCAGCCCGATGTCATGGTCGCGGTCACGGGCACCAACGGCAAGACCAGCGTGGCCAGCTTCACCCGCCAGATCTGGACGCTTCTGGATCATGAGGCCGTCAATATCGGCACCACGGGCATCGAGGGCGCATTTTCCGCGCCGGGGATGCACACCACCCCCGATCCGCTGACGCTGCATCGGGTCTTGGCCCAGATGGCGCAAGCGGGTGTCACCCATGCCGCGATGGAGGCATCATCCCATGGGCTCGATCAGCGCCGGATGGACGCTGTGCGCCTTGCCGCGGCCGGTTTCACCAATCTGACGCAAGATCATCTGGATTATCACGGCGATATGGAAACCTATTTCCACGCCAAGCTGCGCCTGTTTACCGAGCTTTTGGCCGAAGACGGGGTGGCGGTCGTCAATCTTGACGACAGCTATGGCCCCCGCGTCGCCGCCGCTTGCGCCCGCCGCGAGATCGAGGTGATCGGCCTTGGCCAGTATTCCGAGGATGCGGCGCTCAAGATCACCGGCCGCAGGCTGGATGACACGGGTCAGGATGTGCTGTTTCGCTGGCAGGGCCAGACGGTCCAAACCCGCCTGTCGCTGATCGGCGGCTTTCAGGCGCTCAATGTGCTGACCGCCGCGGGTCTGGTGATCGCCGCCGGTGAGGATGCGCAGGCGGTGTTTTCGGTGCTGCCCCGTCTGACGGGCGTGCGCGGGCGCATGCAGCTTGCGGGCCGCCGGGCCAATGGCGCGCCAGTGTTTGTCGATTACGCCCATACCCCCGATGCGCTGGAAACGGCCATTCGGGCGCTGCGCCCGCATGTCATGGGGCGCTTGATTGTCGTCTTCGGGGCGGGCGGCGACCGTGATCGGGGCAAGCGCCCCTTGATGGGCAAGGCGGCGGCAGAACACGCCGATGTGGTCTTTGTGACCGATGACAATCCCCGATCCGAAGACCCCGCCGCCATTCGCGCCGCGATCTTGCACGCCTGCCCCGAGGCGACCGAGGTGGGCGACCGCGCCGAGGCGATCTTGCGCGGGGTCGATGCGCTGGAGCCGGGTGATGCGCTGTTGATCGCGGGCAAGGGGCATGAAAGCGGGCAGATCGTGGGCGATGTGGTCTATCCCTTCGACGATGTCGAACAGGCCAGCGTCGCCATCGCCGCGTTGGAGGGACGGGCATGAGCGGACTTTGGACAGCCGGCGATGCCGCCGCCGCGACGGCTGGGCGCATATCTGGCGATTGGATTGCGCGGGGGCTTTCCATCGACAGCCGCTCGGTGGTGCCGGGGGATATGTTCATCGCGCTCAGCGCGGTGCGCGACGGGCATGATTTCGTGGCCGATGCGCTGGCGCGGGGTGCTGTGGCGGCCATGGTGTCACGCGTGCCCGACGGGGTGGATCGTGCACGGCTTTTGGTCGTGGATGATGTGATGGCGGGGTTGCGCGCCCTTGCCGTGGCGGCGCGCGCGCGCACCGCCGCAAAAGTGATCGCCGTGACGGGATCGGTCGGCAAGACCACCGTCAAGGACATGCTGCGCGCGGCGCTGGCCCCGCAGGGGCGCACCCATGCCGCCCAGGCCAGCTTCAACAACCACTGGGGCGTGCCGCTGACGCTGGCGCGGATGCCCGCCGACACCGAATTCGCGGTGATCGAGATCGGCATGAATGCCCCCGGTGAAATCGCGCCGCTGTCGCGCCTGTCGCGCCCCGATGTGGCGATCGTGACCACCGTCGCCCCCGCCCACCTTGAGGCCTTTGGCGTCATCAAAGGTATCGCCCATGAAAAGGCGGCGATCTTCGAGGGGCTGGCCCCGGGCGGGATCGCTCTGGCGTATGCCGATATCGACACCGCGCCGATCCTGTTCGACAAGGCCCGGGCCATGGGTGCCCGGCTGGTGCGGTTCGGGGGCGCCGATAGCGTCGAGGCGCGCATGATCAGCGCAAGGCTGGCCGATCGCACGACCGTGATCGAGGCCAGGATCCTTGGCACGGAACGCGCCTTTGGCGTAGGCGCATCAGGGCGGCATTACGCGATGAACGCGCTGATCGCTCTGACGGCGGCGGAACTGGCCGGGGCCGATGCCGCACAGGCAGCCATTGCGCTGTCGGGCTGGACCCCGGTGCAAGGGCGCGGCACCCGCGAGGTGCTCCGGCTGGGGCCGGGCGCGGACCTGATGATCGAGATGATCGATGACGCCTTCAACGCCAATCCCGCCTCGATCGCCGCCGCGCTCGAGATGCTGGCCGCCGCCGAGCCCGCGGGACGGGGGCGGCGCATCGCGGTTCTGGGCGACATGCTGGAATTGGGCCCGACAGGCCCCGCGCTGCACGCCGCGCTTGCCGATCACCCGGCCATGGCGCGCATCGCCCTTGTGCATACCGTGGGCCCGTTGATGGCGCATCTGGATGCCGCACTGCCCGCAGCCATCCGGGGCAGCCATGCCGACAGTGCCGATGCGATGGCCACAGCCCTTCCACACACCCTTGAGCCGGGGGATATCGTGCTGTTGAAGGGCTCAAAGGGCATCAAGGTGTCCCGCGTGGTTGACGCCTTGCGAAAACTCGGGCAAGCGACAGCGGATCAAAGGGAGGGGCCCCACTAGATGTTGTATTGGCTGACTGCGTTCTCCGATGGCGGGGATGTCTTCAACCTGTTTCGCTACATCACCTTTCGGGCGGGCGGTGCCTTTTTCACCGCGCTCGTCTTTGGCTTTGTCTTCGGGCAGCCGCTGATCAACGCGCTCAGGCGCAAATATGCCGCCGGCCAGCCCATCCGCGCCGACGGCCCGGCCCATCACATCGCCAAGGCGGGCACGCCCACCATGGGGGGCTTGCTGATCCTTGCGGCGCTGGCGCTGTCCACGCTGTTATGGGCGCGGCTTGACAATCCCTATGTCTGGATCGTGCTCTTGACGACCGTGTCCTTTGGCCTGATCGGTTTTGCCGACGACTGGGCCAAGGTCAGCCGCAAATCAAGCAAGGGCCTGTCGGGACGCTTCCGGCTGCTGATCGGTTTTGTCGTCGCGGCGGTTGTGGCGGTGGCTTGCGTGTCTGTTCACCCCGACAGCCTGTCGGCGCATCTGGCGGTGCCGGTGTTCAAGGATGTGTTGATCAACATGGGCTGGCTGTTCTTGCCCTTTGCGATGCTGGTCATCGTCGGCTCGGCCAATGCGGTGAACCTGACCGATGGTCTGGACGGGCTGGCGATCATGCCGGTGATGATCGCGGCCGGCACCTTGGGCGTGATTGCCTATGCGGTGGGCAGGGTCGATTTCACCGAATATCTGGATGTCCATTATGTGCCCGGCACGGGCGAATTGCTGATCTTTTGTGCCGGGCTGATCGGCGGCGGCCTTGGGTTCTTGTGGTACAATGCGCCGCCGGCCGCCGTGTTCATGGGCGATACCGGATCGCTGGCGCTGGGCGGCGCGCTGGGCGCCATCGCGGTGGCCACCAAGCACGAGATCGTCCTGGCCATCGTGGGCGGGCTGTTCGTGGCCGAAGCCGTCAGCGTGATCGTGCAGGTTCTTTACTTCAAGGCAACCGGCAAGCGGGTGTTCCTGATGGCGCCGATCCATCACCATTTCGAGAAAAAGGGCTGGGCCGAGCCGCAGGTGGTGATCCGCTTCTGGATCATCTCGCTGATCCTTTCGCTGATCGGTCTGGCGACACTCAAGCTGCGCT
>NZ_CALAHQ010000014.1 GCF_937892565.1 uncultured Roseicyclus sp.
CCGACGCGGCGATGAGCTGACGGCTGTTTTGGCCCATGATGACAAGCTGATCGGCAATCCGCTTTTGCCTGCCCTGCATGGCGGGGCTATCGCGTCGTTTCTCGAGGTGACGGCAAAGATGGAGCTGTCCTTTGCCATGCTTTGGGACGCGGTCGAGGCCGGGCGGATCGATGCCGAGGCCCTGACGGCCCAGACCCTGCCGCGCCTGCCCAAGACGATCGATTTCACGGTGGATTATTTGCGCAGCGGATTGCCCCGCGATGCCTATGCGCGGGCCCGGGTCAACCGGCAGCGGCGGCGCTATGCTTCGGTGCATGTGGAGGCATGGAAAGACAACCGCCAACGCCTGTTCGCGCAGGCCACGGGTCATTTCCTGATGGCCGACCAGGATGGTTAGGGGCCGCTGCGCCCGCCGGGCCCTTGGCGCATGCTTCCTGCCGTATTTCCCGGGCAAAGATGGTGATCAAAGCCAGTCGCCCCGGCCGGTGCCGGTGATCTGGGTGATGGTGGTCAGCCCTTGGGCGCGGGCGCGATCCTCGAGCCCTTGGGCGATGCGCGCGGCCAAGGTCAGGCCACCATAGACCAGCGCAGTATAAAGCTGCACCGCGCTGGCGCCCGCGCGGAGTTTCTCCCACGCCTGGTCCGCCGTGGCGATGCCGCCCACGCCGATCAGGGGCAGCCGCCCCCCCGTCAGATGCGAGAGCTTGGCCAGAACGCGGGTCGAGCGTTCAAAGAGCGGCTGGCCCGACAGCCCGCCCGCCTGATCGCGGTGGCGGCTTTTCAGCCCCTCGCGCGCAAGCGTCGTGTTGGTGGCGATGATGCCCGCAAGTCCGGCGCTCTGGGCAACGTCGGCGATTTCGGCCAGCGCGTCATCATTCAGATCGGGCGCGATCTTGAGAAAGACCGGGATCGGGCGGGCCAGATCGGCGCGTGCGGCCATCACGCCGTCAAGCAACGATACAAGGGCTGCGCGCCCTTGCAGATCGCGCAACCTTTCGGTGTTGGGTGACGACACATTGACGGTGGCAAAATCCACAAAGGCGCCGCAATGGGCCAGCACCCGCGCGAAATCGGCGGCGCGGTCGGGGCTGTCCTTGTTGGCCCCAAGATTGAGGCCGATGGGCACGGCCGCGCGATGGGCCGCCTGAAGCCGCGCAGCGATCGCCGCCATGCCCTGATTGTTGAAGCCGAAGCGGTTGATGGCGGCGCGATCTTCGGACAGGCGAAAGAGCCTTGGCTTGGCATTGCCGGGTTGGGCGTGTGGGGTGGCGGCGCCCACCTCCAGAAAGCCGAAACCCGCGCGGGCCAAGGGGCCGATGGCTTCGGCGTTCTTGTCAAACCCGGCCGCCAACCCCACGGGATTGGGCAGATCAAGCCCGGCCAGCGTGACGCGCAAGATGGGCGAGGTGACCGCGCCCGGTGCTGGCAAGAGCCCCGATTTCAGCGCCGCGATGGCCAGACCATGGGCGCGCTCGGGATCGAGCTTTTGCATCACCGACAGGCCCAAACGTTCCCACATCTTACAGATCCGCAGGAAAAAGGTGCTGCCCATCCACCAGCGCCAGGGGCCTGTGCCAGATCACATCAGCCAGACGCAGCGGGCCATAGAGATGCGGAAACAGCGCCCCGCCGCGCGAGGGTTCCCAGATCAGCGCAGCGCCAAGGCTGTCGGCCTCGAAGGCGGCAAGGATCAGGCCCTCGACCCCCGCAAAATGGCGACGCGCGGTCTCGGCCACCTGTTGGGCGGTCGAAAAATGGATAAAGCCATCGGCCAGATCGACAGGCGCACCTGCGGTCTGACCTGTCTGGTTCAATGCGGCCCATTCAGCCGCGCGAAGGAGTTTGTAGATGTGCATGCCCCCCATTGGCGCGCGGTCTGGTCGGCGTCAAGGGTCAGCCACGGGTCATCAAATGACTTTACCCAGGCATCATGTCCCGGCACGATGCAGGGCAGTGACCATTGAAGTGGAGTAAACCCATGCGCAGACAGATTATCGCCACGACCGCCAGTCTTGCCGCCTTGTGCGTGTCACTGCCGGTGATGGCCGAGACCACGTTGCACATCTTGCACATCAACGATCTTCACAGCCGGATCCAGCCGATCAACCGCTTCGATTCGACCTGTTCGGCCGAGGATGAGGCGGCAGGCGCGTGTTTCGGCGGCGTGGCGCGGATCGCCACGGCGGTCAATGCCATTCGCGGTCCGCTGGAGGCGGCGGGCGAAAAGATTATCGTGCTGGATGCGGGCGATCAGTATCAGGGCAGCCTGTTTTTCACCACCTATCGCGGCGCGGCCGAGGCGGAATTCATGGAGGCCATCGGTTTCGATGCCATGGCGCTGGGCAATCACGAATTCAACAATGGCCCCGAGGGTCTGTTGCCGCTGCTCGACGGGGTGAGCTTTCCGGTGATCGCGGGCAATCTGGATGTCGCCGCCGACCCGGTGCTGGCAGGGCGGGTGCAAGATCATGTGGTGCTGGATGTGAACGGGGTGCAGGTGGGCCTCGTGTCGGCGCTGACGCGCGACACGATGGAAATCTCGTCGCCCGGACCCTTGATCGGCTTTTCCGACGAGATCGCGGCGCTGCAGGCCGATGTCGATGCGCTGACGCAACAAGGTGTCGGCATCATCATCGCGCTGACCCATGTGGGTTTGCCCGACGATATCCGCATAGCCCAAGCCGTGAGCGGTATCGACGTGATCGTGGGCGGTCATTCCCATACCTATCTCAGCGCCAGCGATCCCGGCCGCGCCGGCCCCTATCCGCTGTGGATCAGCAATCCCGAAGGCGCGATGGTGCCGATCGTTCAGGCCTATGCCTATTCAAAATATCTGGGCCATCTTGAGGTCACATTCGATGCGGCGGGCGATGTCCTTCATGCGCAGGGCGATACGCTGCTGCTGGATGCCAGCGTCACGCCCGATGCGGATATCGCGGCCCGCGTGGCCGAATTGGCCGGGCCGATCGAGGCCGCCATGGGCGTTTTGGTGGGCGACACGCAAGGCGTCATCGAGGGGGACCGGAGCGTGTGTCGCGCGATGGAATGCGCGATGGGAAATCTGGTGGCCGATGCCATGCTCGACCGGGTGCGCGATCAGGGCGTCCAGATCGCCATTGCCAATGGCGGGGGCCTGCGGGCGTCGATCGATGCCGGACCGATCACCATGGGCGAGGTCCTGACCGTCCTGCCCTTCCAGAACACGCTGGCGACCTTTCAATTGACCGGGGCCGATGTGGTGACAGCGCTGGAAAACGGCGTCTCCCAGGTTGCAGAAGGGGCGGGCCGTTTCCCGCAAGTGTCGGGGATACGGTTTGTCTGGGATCCCGCCGCCGATCCGGGTGCGCGCATCGTATCGGCCGAGGTGGACATGGGCGGGGTCTGGACGCCGCTTGATCCGGCGGCGACCTATGGGGTGGTGTCCAACAACTTCATGCGGGGCGGTGGCGATGGCTATGCCGTTTTTGCCGCCAATGCGGTGAACCCCTATGATTTCGGTCCCGGTCTGGAAGAGGTGGCGGCACGCTATTTGACCGAAAACAGCCCCTATGCACCTTATACCGATGGGCGCATTTCCATGGTCGACTGACGGTTCCTGCCGGGATGACACAGCCGGCAGGCGCGGGCTTGCCGGCTTTTTTGCGGGCAGGGGGTGACGGGGCGTCTGGGGCATGTCTAACTTGGGGCCATGTGCGGACGCATGACCATGACCCATCCCAACGACGCCATGGCGCAAGTGTTTGCGGCCATGCCGGCCAATGATCTGCCGTCGGTGCCGCGCTACAATATCTGCCCGACCCAGGCCGTGCCGGTGGTCACCGCCGGGGTCGGGCGGCGTGCCTTGCGCCCCATGCGGTGGGGATTTTTGCCGCATTGGTACAAAGCGCCAAGCGACGGCCCGCTGTTGATCAACGCGCGCGCTGAAACGATTGCCCAAAAGCCTGCCTTTGCCGCAGCAGTGCGCGCGCGGCGCTGTCTGGTGCCTGCGACCGGGTTTTACGAATGGACCAAGGATGACCAAGGCAACCGGCTGCCCTGGTATTTCACGCCCCGGGACGGGGGTGTCTTGGTCTTTGCCGGGGTCTGGCAGGATTGGGGGCAGGGCGCGGATGCGCGGCCCTGCGTCGCCATCGTCACCACAGCCGCAAGTCCCTGGATGGCTCAGACCCATCACCGCGAACCCGTCTGTCTTGCCCCCACGGATTGGGCGCGCTGGCTGGGCGAGACCGGGGAAAAGGCCGCGCCCCTGATGCGTGCGGCGCCCGAGGGGTATTTCGATCGCTGGCGCGTGGACGCGCGGGTCAATTCCAACCGCGCCGAGGGGCCGACCCTGACCGCGCGCATGGGCATGTGATCAAACGACAGCCCGATGCGCGCGCGACAACACCATGACGGCCGCAGATCGCCCGGCACTGGCATCTCTTGGCAGGCCGATCAAGCGGGTGGCGCGGACTGATCTTTCAGCGCTTGCCGCGCGGTGACCCGTTCGCGGTGGATCATGTAGAGCCCGGCCCCGATGATGATCACGATGCCGGTCAGGCTAAGGGCATTGGGGAAATCCCGAAACACCAGATAGCCCAGCAAGGTCGCCACCGGCAGTTCCAGATACTGCATGGGCGCCAGTGTGGCCGAGGGGGCCAGCGACAGCGCATAGGTCATCATGATATGGCTGACAGTCGCAAAGAAGCCGACCCCGAACAGCCACAGCATAGCCACGCCTTGCGGCCAGACGGGATCAAGCCATGCCGATCCCGTGTCTTGGGCCAAGACCAGCACCGGCACACAGATCACGCTGGCGATCAGCCCCGTATGGAACTGCATGCTGACCGGATGCACCCGCCGCGACAGACCGCGTGTCACAAGGATGTAGAAGGCAAAACCGACCGCCGTGCCCAAGGGAAACAGCGCCACGGCGCCAAAGGCCGCGAAACTGGGCTGGATCACGAACAAGACACCGACGAAACCCACCACAGCCGCCCCCACGCGGCGGGGGCCTACATCTTCGCCCAGATAGAATTTGCCCACCAACAGCACGATAAAGGGGGCGACAAAGACAATCGCCAGCGCATCGGCCAGCGGCATGACGCTGATCGCGGCAATGAAACAATAGGTCGAAACCAGCAAGAACACCGCGCGCAGCACCAATGCCAGCACATCCGCGCGCTCGACCCGAACCGAAAGCCCCATGAGCCAGACGATCGGTGCCATCAGCACACATTGCACCACGAAACGCGCAGCGGTGACCTGTCCGACCGGGACGCTGTCTGAGGCAAGTTTTGCCGCCACATCCAGCAACGGGGCGGTCACGCAAAACCCCACCATGAGGCCGACACCGGCAAGAATACGGTCAGGGGGCAAGATCTTGGCGGTGTGGCTGGTCATGGAACGCTTTTGAACGCAAGCGGCGGGCAAACCTGTTTCGTTTCCGACCACCGCCGCCAGTGCAGGGTCGCAATTGGTGCACGTCTTGAAAAGCGCCCGCAAGCAAGATGTTGCGGGCCGTTGGCCATCGGTCCAGAGCGGCCAGGATTTGAGCGCCAAGTCCCCGGCTGACGACAGGCCATGCGCTTTCCAAAGGCGCTTGGCTATGTCCGCGCGGCTTCGAACCTTGCCCATGCATCTGCGAAGCGGGCAAAATCAAAGCCCTCGGCCCGTGCCGCTGACAAGACGATCTTTTCGGTATCCAAAAGCTTGGCAATCGCAGCCCCCAGTGCCGCTTCATAGCCCGCAGGGATCACCACGGCACCATGGCGGTCGGCATGGATCAGATCGCCATCGGCGATGCTCAGGCCAAAGATGGTCACTTGGGTGGCGATCTCGCGCACATGGACAAAGCCATGACTGGGTCCGATGCTGCCCGCGATCACGGGAAACCCGTCGGGCAGATCGCCCAGATCGCGCATCACCCCGTTGGTCAGCGCCCCCGCAAGGCCGAAGCCCTTGTGGACGGTCGTGTTGATCTCGCCCCAGAAGGCACCGATGGCGGCCTCTCCATCCATGTCTTCGACGACCGCGATGGCAGGACGGGGGCCTGTGGCCATGTGCTGGTAGTAGGCCATGCGCCGCGTGCGGACCACATCGGCGGGTTCGGTCGGCGGGGCGGCGGCTGCGATCCGTGCCGTGCGCGCATAGCCCAGGATTGCGCCTGCCTCGGGCGCGCTGCACAACATGGTGCCGCGCGTAAAGCGGTCAAAGCCGCGCTTGCCCTCGACCACCTCGATGGCGTTGCAGACGGTCGGCGTATCCACCCGCCGAAGCAGGGCCAGAAGTGTGTCATCCATTCTCGGTCTCCTTGAGCCACGCCAAAAGGTGGCCTGTGGTGATATCGGGCTGTTCGAGGCAGGGCAGATGCCCGGCGCCGTCGATGATCGCCAGACGTGCATGTGGCATCAGGGCCTGCATGGCCACATGGCGGGCGGGTGGGCAAAGGCGGTCGTGACTGCCGCACAAGACCAGTGCCGGGCCCGGATAGGCCGCAAGTGTCATGCTCTGGTCGGCCCGCGTCATCAGGGCGCGCGATTGGCTCAAGAAGACATCGGGGCCCAATTGCTGCGCCATATCGGCGCAAAGCTCTAGGATATCGCGCCGCTCTTGCCCGTCTGCCAGATAGGTGGGCTTCAATTCTTCGCGCATGACCGCAGCCAGTTCACCCGCTTTGACACGTTCCATCTGTGGCACGCGCCGCGCCGTCACGGCCTCGGTCTCGGGCAGATGGTTGGTGTCAAGCAGCGCCAGCCCCGCGACGCGGTCAGGGGCTTGGGCCACAACCTCCATCGCGACGATGCCCCCCATCGACAACCCGGCCAGCGCAAAGCGGGGGGGGGCGATGTCGAGGATCGCATGCGCAAGCGCCGCGATCCGGTCAGCCCCGGACAATGCGGCCACATGCACCGGCCGGTGGGGGGCGATGGCCGCGATCTGCGGCGCAAACAGGCGCGCGTCGCACATCATCCCCGGCACCATGATCAAGGGAAGGCTCACCGCACCAACGCAGCCCCCTCGGCCATGGCGGCAAGCTTGGCATAGGCGATATCGGGATCGACCGAACCGAAGCCCGCAAATGTGCCAAAGCCGCAATCCGAGCCCGCGATCACGCGGTCCGCGCCGACGATATCAGCGAAACGCTGCAGGCGCTGGGCCACAAGCTCGGGGTGTTCGACAAAGTTCGTCGTCGTATCCAGCACGCCCGGCACGAGGATCTTGTCCTCGGGGATGTCAGCCTGACGATCGCGGAAGACCGCCCATTCATGCCCATGGCGGGGATTTGATGTCTCGAACAGCACATAGCGCGCCTTGGCCGACATCAGCGTGTCGAACATCTTGGCCATGGGGATGTCGCAGACATGCGGCCCCTCGTAATTGCCCCAGCAGATATGCACCCGCACCCGGTCTTGCGGGATGTCGCGCAGCGCGTGGTTCAGCACCTCGACATGCAGGCCTGCCACCTTGACGAAATCGGCATCGGCAAGCTCGGGGAAAAGCATATGCCGCGACAGCGCCAGATCCGGGCAGTCGAGTTGCAGATCGAGCCCAGCGGCCACGATGGTCTCGTATTCCGCCTTCATCGCATCTGCGAGTGCAGACAGATAGGCTTCGCGCGTGGGGTAGTATTCATTGGGCAGGAACAGCGAGATCACGCCAGGCGAGGCGGCGTTCATGAAACCCCGGCTTGCGCCATGCGCGGCCATCGCGGCCTTGAGGTTGGCGATATCCTTTTGCAACTCGCCCTGACCCTTGGAGATGACGGGGCCTATGCATTTCGGCCGCGCATAGCGGGGCGAGCCGCCATCATCGGCGAGTTTCTTCAGGAAATTGGGAAAAAGCTGCAGATCGCGGGGCGGGCTGCGGGGCGTGTCGCCATCAAAGCCCGTGTAGCGATCCTTGACATAGGTGGCGTAGCTGATCTTGGAGGTTTCCCCGTCCGAGACGATATCGACCCCCGCCGCCACCTGTCGCGCAACGGTGCGCGACACCGCCGCCGTCATGCAGGCGTCGAAGGCGGCCGGATCGTATTCGGTGCCGCGTTCGCGGGCAAAGATGAAATCCACGACATCCTGACTGCGCGGCAGGCTTCCGACATGGGTGGTCTTGATCTTGCTCATCGGGTGGTCCCCTTGATCTTGGATGGCTCTGGCCGGGCTCAGGACTTTCGGGTCGGGCCCGCCGGGTCGTCGGTGCCCAGCACATGGTAGAGTGCCGCATCGCCCGACATCGACGGCGTCAGACGATAGGCGAGGCCCTGTGGCACCGACATGGTGTCACCCTTGGCCAGCGTGGCGCTGCCGCCATCCCAATCGACGCGCCAATGGCCCTTGACCGGCATCAGAACGGCGGGGCGGTCATGGCGGCGCGCGTCGCTTCCAGCCGAGCCGCGTGTGATGAAATGCACCTCAAAGCCCGGACGGTCGCGCAGGATGCCATCGGCCCCGATCACCTTGGCGGGGGTTCTGTCGGACAACGCGACCAGATCCCAGTAGCGCGCGACATGGTTTGGCAACACATCCGCTGTCGTCAATTCCGCCCGTTTGGCAAGCTCTTCGGGACCAAGCACGGGCATTGGTTTGACGCCTTCGGGCAAAGCCTCGCCTTTCTTGGTGTCATAAAGCTTACCCGTCTCGGCAAGGATCAGACCGTGCGATTTCGCCTCCTCGATGACTTGCGGCGCCCATTTCACGCCGCCCCCCGCATCATCACCGCCCAAGATCGCCATGATCATTCCATAATCGGTGCCGATATTCTCGAACCCACGGAAAATGCCCGTGGGGATGTTGATGATATCGCCTTCCTCCAGCACCACCTCGCCCGCAGTGCCCCAGCGGCCCCAGAAGAAACGCCAACGCCCCGAGAGGACAAAGAACACCTCGGCGGTGTTGTGATCATGCAGCGAGTTGCGGCATTTGGGCGGCTGGCCTGCGGCACCAATGTTGAAGCCGTGTTTGAGGCTGATATGCACATGCTGATCGGCGCTTTCCGACACACCGCCCCCGATGATGGTGAAATTCTCCTTCTGGTTTGAACCGGGCGTGTGGGCGTCGATGAAGGCGGTCTTGCAGGGGCGCAGATCGCCGTAGCGGACGATGCGGGCTTCCATCTCTTGGGGGGTCATCGCGGGGTGTCCTCGATCAAGTCATGTGGCGGTGTGGCGTTGGGTCAGACCAGGCCGGTGGCAAGGTGGATCTGCTTCCAGATCGCGGTTTCATCAAAGAGCGTCCATTCCCGGCGGAGCTGCACAGGCCCGCTGCCGTGCCGGCCGAACTCGGCATGGGTGATGCCCATCACATGCACCGCGGCACCCGTCGGTCGGCCGAAGATGCCCCAGCCGTCATGCTTGCCTGTCAGGCTCCAGCGGATCGCAGCGCGCGGGGGCATGTCGGGGTCAGCCCGCCCGATCCGGTGATGGATCGCGAAACGTGCCGAGGGGAAGGCCGCGCGTAGACCCATCCAGAAATGGGTCGCTTCAGTTGCCCCATGCACCGTCTTGTGTCCGGGATATTCCAGATGGGCTGCACGGTCGTATTCCGACCCGATGACCGCCATGTCGGCCCCCATGATCCGCATCAGGATATCGGCCAGTTTTTCACCCCAAGGGTCGGCATTGCCCGTTCCGGTATAGGGGCCGACGATATCATTGTCTGGGCTGCAAGGTTTGACGCAGGCCTCGGGTCCGCCCTCGCGCGTGATCAGGTCACGGGCGTAGTCCTCGGGGATCCATCCCATCTGCTGCACGATGGCCGATTGGTCGCGGATCAGCCATTCGTCATCGATCGTGTTGTTCCTTGCATGGCAATCGGCGATGACGCGGTACACCAGCTTTCGGCCCGTCGCCCGCCCATACACGCCGTCGCCCGTATGGGTCGCCACCGATAGGATCCGATGCGAGGACAGCATCCCCGCCTCGGGCGTGCCGGACCAGATCACATCCTCGCCCAAAAGCTGACGGTCGGGAAACTCCGCCAGCGTCGCCATGGTGGCTGCGATAACGCCGCCATTGCCGCGCACGACCGAGCTGGGCGAGCGTACGATAATATCTTGGGCGTAATAATCGTGGAGCGTGGCAATCGCGCGCCCTTCCCAGATCTCTTGGGTGATGCCGAGGATGTAATCGGGGAAATCGCGAAATTTCGGGTCAAAACCCTTCATGATGTCCATCCTTTGGGAATGCGCGCCGAGCTGCGCACGATCAGCGGGCCTGCGATCTCGATCTTCTGGGTGGGGCGGTGGGGGTGTTCGATCTGACCCAACAGCGTGTCGACGGTCGCCTCGACCATGCGGTTGAGCGGCTGGCGCAGGGTGGTCAGATCATAGGCGGGCCAGCCGGCAAGCGGCACATCGTCATAGCCCACGACGCTGACATCTTGCGGGATGCGCAGCCCCAGCTCGCTGCGCAGCACATCCATCACGGCAAAGGCCATGTGGTCGTTGCCGACGAAGATCGCATCGGCCGGATCGCGTCGTGCCATCAGGGTGCGGGCGGCCGCGGCGGCGGCATCGCGTGTGTACATCCCGTCGATCTCGTCAAGCGGCGCGGCGCCTGCCGCCGCCAGCCCCCGCCGAAAGCCCAAGGCCCGGTCGCGCCCGGTCGATGACCCTTGCCAGCCCATGATGTGGGCGATCCGCTGATGCCCGCCGGCAAGCAGGAATTCCGCCACCTTGCTGCCGCCCGACAGATTGTCGGATGTCACCGTCGACAACCCCGAACCATCCTGACCGCGGTTGAACAAGACCACCGGTATCCCGGATGCCGCGCAGCGCTCGGTCAGCCCGAAGGACATCGACACCGAGGCGGTCACGATCCCGTCCACCTGATAGTCCATCAGTTCCTGAACGGTGCTTTCGATCTGATCGCTGGCGTTTGAGACCATGAAAACCAGAATGTGATACCCGCGTTCCTGCAAGGCGCGCGACAGCTGTTCCAACGCGACCGGATAGAACTGGTTTTCCAGATAGGCGACCAACAGGCCGATGATCCGGCTTTTGCCCGATTTCATCGCGCGCGCCATTGCGTTGGGCCGGTAGCCCAGATGATCGGCTGCTGCGCGGACCTTGGCAATGGTCGTGGGGCTTGCCGATGCACCCGAGAATACCCGGCTGACCGCCGATTGGCTGACACCGGCCATGCGGGCCACGTCGAGCGAAGTGATGCGCTGCTCCGCCATCAGGCCACCCCATGCCTTGGGGCGGGCAATGGGGCGGTGGTGCGGTTCGGCGTGCAGGGGCTCATGCGTTTCTCCAATCGGGCAGCGGGATCTGTCCGGGAACCCGCGCCTTGTTGAATTCCCGCATCCGGGCCAGCACGTCCACACCGAGTTGGCGGTAAGCATCCAAAAGATCGACCAGAACCCAATTCTCGCGGATCAGATCCCCCTCGAGCCGCCAGAAATCGAGGCTTCGCAGCAAGATCTCCTGTCCTGCCGGGGCGATGCCCATCCATCCATCACCTGTCACGGTCAAGCGCATATTGGGCCAGCCTGTTTCGCAGACATAGGCGCCCTCGGCGACCCAGTGGCTCATCAGATCACCCATCGCGTCCAGCTTGCGGTCAGGCATGCCGCGCAGAAAGGGGCCCTGATGCCAGTTTCGAAAGCCCGATATCCCGCGTGATGTGCCGATGCCCGCAGGGCCATACCAGTTGAAACGGGGGTGCCAGTAAACCCCAAGGCGCATGATGTCCGGATCGGGATTGCTTGGGAACCGGCACAGATCGGTCAGCATGGCGATGACATGGTCGAGCGCCTTTTGCCCATCGCCAGATACCGCAAGCCCATCGCCGCTCATCGGGGCAGGGGTGGCAAGAAAGGCCCCCAGTTGCGGCGCCATGGGCCAGGCGCGGGCCTGCATCATCAGTTCGGGGATGTCCCAGATCGCCTGCATCTCGGTGATGCGGCCATCGGTGACGCGGAAATATTCGTGGTAGCGCATATGCGCCAGATGCCCCGTCGGCGGGATGCCAAGAAAGGGCGCAAGATAGGTGCCCATATACTGGCCCATGCAGCCGATCCAATCCTGCCCCTCGGGTGTGGTGCCCGCCATGACGATCATGTCGCGCCGTTCCAGATCGGGCATGGCGGCATGAAGCGGCACCAGACAGTCTTCGACAAGATCTGCGACATCGCCAAAGGGATGGCACATGCGAAGCGTCGCGTCAGGCGCAAAAAGCGCGCCCGTCACCGCGCGTGCCGTTGCAGGGTCGAAAGTCTCCATCGCGCGGCGATAGGGGGCAAAAAACGCCTTGAGCTGCTCGGGGGTCATCATTGCGCCGCCTCGCCGAAGGGGACGTTGCGCCCGCCATAGCGGCGGACGCGG
>NZ_CALAHQ010000015.1 GCF_937892565.1 uncultured Roseicyclus sp.
CCCCGGCGTGACAGGCCGGTACTCTAACCAACTGAGCTACAACCGCGCGTGAAGGGTGCTTTAGGCAATCAGCATGGCGGCGTCAATGGCAGCTTGGGCGGTATTTGTAACGGGCGCGCCGTGCGGCTGAGATCTGCGCAGACCGAGGTTTTGCCTCAGGCACATCACGTCGAAACGATTGGGAGGAAAGTGGCGCGGTTGACGGGGCTCGAACCCGCGACCCCCGGCGTGACAGGCCGGTACTCTAACCAACTGAGCTACAACCGCGCGTGAAGGCGTGACTATTGTGCCCTGCACCCGCCGTCAAGCGCCCTTGGACAAGGCACACGGATTTTTCACGGATGACGCAGCGGCGGGCTGGCGGCCAGCACCCGATCTTGTGCCCGTTCGCGGGCAAAGACATAGAGCCCCGCCCCCGTGATCAGCACCACCCCCAACCAGACCACGCTGCGCGGCACCTCGCCAAAGATCAGCCATCCCCACAACAGCGCGAGGGGAAGTGCTGCATATTCATAGGATGCCACGACCGAAGCATTGCCAAGCTTGTAGGCCATGCCCATGCAATAGCCGATCAAGGCAGACATCAAGCCCAGCATGATAAAGACCCAAAGATCGCCCGCATCGGGCCAGATCCACGCACGAAGCAAGAACAACGCCGAAGGATGGGTCAGGCCGTCGGCAAAGCGACCATCGCCCGCGACCACGAAAAACAGCGCCGACACCGTCAAAAAGGTCAGCTGAATATACAGCGCCATGGCCGATGCAGCGGTATAGGCACCCAGCTTGCGTGTCAGCACCTGCATGCCTGCGTAAAACATCGCAGCCGCGACCGGCAGCAAAAGGTTGATCCGCCCGATCCCCCCCCAATCAACCCCCGGCGCCATCATCACACCAACCCCCAGAAGCCCGATCAAGACGGCCGCGATGCGATGGCGGCCAATCGGTTCGCCCAGAATGGGAATCGCCAAAAGCGTGATGAAAAGCGGCGGCACAAAGAACAGCGCCGTCGCCGCCCCCAAAGGCATGACAGCCAAGGCCGCAAAGAAAGTCATGTTCGAGAACACGACCAAGGCGGTCCGCACCAGATGCAGACCCGGCCTTTTGGTGCGCAACAGCGCCAAGCCCCCTTCCAGGTGCAAGAACACAAGGCTGACCAGAACCCCCACGATCGAGCGCACAAAGATCATCTGATGCAGCGGGTATTCCCCCGACAAAAGCTTGATCCCCAGATCATTGAGCGACCCGCACAAGACGCCCAGCAAGATGAACAAGATCGCGCGCAAAGCGGGGCTCATGATTGGAGTGACAGCCCATTTGCCGCATGCAGTTCGGCGATGGCACACAGATCAAGGGCAGTGACGTGGCGCAAATCCATGGCGTGACGTTGAACCGGAACGAGCGGCGCGGCAAGCGGTCTTGTTGCGCGCGGTGGCAAAGGCAGACATTCCCAGCCATCGCCGGACCGCAGTTGAAAACGGCCATACGTCCAGCCGCATCAGCGGCGCATCTGCGTCGCCCACTTGCCACGAAACCCTGTCGGGCGGGCGAAATATCGCCACCTGCCCCCAATTGGGGCAATGACCATCAAAGGCAGGGTTCCGGCACATGCTGTGCCCCCTTCATCTTGCCTGACGTCAACATACGGCCCTGACGCCCAGCCACAGCCGGGGCGCGTAAATGGGGCGTGTTCATGAGACCAAGATCGCGCGGGCAAGCTGCTGAACTGGCGGCTGACAAACACGATGCATACCGACGTTTGTATTGAGACCGTGAAGAAGGCCATCTTTGTGAGCGTTCCTTGCGAAGCCCGAAAGACGATGCGATCCACCTCGACATGATCAACATGGCTTGCAAGACCAGTGTGTCATTGTGGGTTGCACAACACCAAGTGGCTCCCGCCCGCCCTTGATCGGCACCGGCCGAACGAAGCATATTGGAGAGGGTTGAACGAGCAAAAGGCACATTGAAACACATGCCCGATACAGCTTTGAAATGCGCTAAAACGGACAGAAAATTTGGATCACCTAAACCGTCGGTCACCTTTTCATAATTCTTGTTGCTCGATCAGATAGATTTCAATTAGCCTTTTTCTTGCATGTAATTTTCAGGAGACACCCAAAAATGACCACCTTTCGATACGTATTTGGTTCATTAGTTGCGATGTTCATCTCTTATCCTGCATTTGCTCAGGACTTGGAGTTTGTGCTTATCAACATGTCTGGTTACACGCTTGTGGAGTTTTACACATCGCCCGAAGATGTCGCGTCTTGGGAAGAAGACGTGCTTGGAAACGATGTGCTTGAGAGCGGATATACGCTGAAAATCACAGTGGCCGATGGTCGTTCTCAATGCGTGTATGACATGCTTATGGTTTTTGATGATGGCGACAGGCTGGAAGATACCGTGGATATGTGCGAACTGGGGAGCTACACAATCCAGTAGGATGGCAACATCATCTGCGCCCCCAGAATTGGACAGGCGAATAACCCACAGGCTCACGGCTCAGTGAATGTCAAAGCCGGAAGCTGACGGTTGCGTCTGGGGGCATGGCCAAGACAAAGGTTCTGGCGCATGTGTCATCGCGGGTAGCGACCCGGCGCCAGACCTTCATTTTACCGAACATGATCTTGATCCTTTGGTGCCGCTTGTATCGGCGTTTGCCGTAGCGGATGGCCTTGCCACGTGACGTTTGGCCGGGTCTGCTGGGGATCCTCCATTTTCCGTCAACGCTTCCCCTGAACCGGTCGGCGTCGTCGACCCGGTCGGTGATCAGCCATTCGCCAGCAGGCAGGCAGTCCGGCAGGGCCGCCGGTCCGGTGTCGTCGCTGGTTTGGCCCGCGGTCAGAAAG
>NZ_CALAHQ010000016.1 GCF_937892565.1 uncultured Roseicyclus sp.
AGCGGTTTGGCTCATCTGGGCGTCGTTCTCACCCGCCGATGAACGCCGCATTGGCTGTTGATTGCCACTGAGATTTGACCCGGCAACCGCCAAAACTGTCACTGAGAATTGACCCATGTGCAACCTTACCCCGGCTTGAACCAGCTGGGGGCATATGGAGTGATCGACATGACACCCCTTAAGTTCATGAGAAGGGTAAGCCTGAGACCTCACCGCTGCGTATCGCGCCGTCTGTGCTGTGCACAGTGACCTGTTGGCCGGCGTCCCAGAATGCGCGGTTGATCAGTGAGAGCCCGACATTGCGTTTGAGGCGCGGCGACCAGATGGCGCTAGTGACTTGTCCGACCTGTTTGTCGCCGACATGCACTGGCCAAGGCGCAGCGCATGTGGGGCAGGGGCCGCCGTCGAATAACACACCCCGGATCTGGCGGCTCAGCCCTGCCGCGGCCGCGTGTTGCAGGGCCGCACGGCCCAAGTAGTCGATGCTACCATCGAGGCTACAGAACTTTTGTAGGCCAATTTCGAAAGGTGTGGTCTCGCGTGTCATCTCATTTCCGTAAGAAAACAGCCCACCCTCGATTCTTTCGATCAGATTTGGACAGCCTGGGGCGATGTCATGGGCGAGCCCTGCCTGCCAGATCATGTCCCAAAGCCCGGCGCCGAGGTGGCCCCCCTGGAGGTAGATTTCAAAGCCGCCCTGACGCGAATAGCCCGAGCGCGCGATCAGCTGGCGTGTGCCCAAAACGTCGATCCAGCCGAATTTGAAAAACCCGATGTCGCGAATATGCGCCCCAAATAATTCCGCAAGCAGCTGCTCGGCTTTCGGCCCCTGAACGGCTAGCGGCGACACGTCAGGTTCATCGATACTGACCTCAAATCCGCGCCCAAGGGCCAAGCCCTTGGCAAAGAGTAAAAGATCGGAATCGGCGATAGAAAGCCAGAAGCGGTCTTCGGCCAGCTTCAGCAGAACCGGGTCATTGATCAATCCGCCGGTGTCGTCTGTTATTGGCAGGTAGAGGCAATCACCGACCTTTGCGCGCGAGATGTCACGTGGCGTCATCCATTGCACCAAGCGCGCCGCATCGCGGCCCTGTATCTGCACCTGCCGTTGGCACGCGACATCCCAGATCTGCACATGCTCGCGAAGGTGCCAATAATCCTCTTCGACGGATCGGCGATAGGCCTTTGGCAACAACATATGGTTGACGATGGAAAACCCCGTCACGCCTGCCTTCTCGGCCGAGGAAGTATAAGGTGTGCGTCGTAGGCGGCGCGAGAAGTTCAATCCTTCAGCCATGTTCAGTTGAGCTCCAAAGCGCATAGCCATGCGGTGATAGTATTAAGGGCATGTGGTAGCGGCCCGTGCTGTCGGGCATCGCAAAGCGCAGGACGATTTCGTCTATGATGCGCACGCCGTGAGTTTGGCCCACGCGGGTTTGCCAATAGGGGCCAGTGTGAAACACCAATTCAAAGCGCGCCGCCGGGTCAGGATCGGCGATTTCCTGCAAAAGGCGTCCAGCGTCATCGGATGCGGTCTGAAACATAGTCGCGCCGCTGGCCAGATTGATCAGCCGCACGGCTATCCCGCCAGCATGGCTGCCATCGACACTGTTGAGCAGATGCGAAGAGACGATTGCGGTCATTCGATCGAGGCCTTTTCGCGCTTGTCCGAGGTCGCCGCGACGATGGGGCTGATGACCCCTCGGCATTTGACGTTCAGGCAGGCCGTCTTGCCACTGGCGATGGCTCGTTCCAGCGCGCCGGGCAAGTCTTCACGCCGTGTCACCAATTCACCGTACCCGCCGAGACCTTCGAACATCGCATGGAAGGGGATGTCGCGGAAGTCGGTCGCAAAATGTCGCCCATTCGCGAAAAGGCGCTCTTGTTGTTGGCTGATACAATCAAGCCCGCCATTATTGTCCACAACAACGACAATCGGGATATCTTCTTGGAAACATGCCTCGATCGACAGGCCACCTGACAAAAAGGCACCGTCGCCTGTGACCAGCACACAGGTCCGGTCGCGGTGCAACGCCTTGGCGGTCAAGGCAAACGAGACGCCGACCCCAAGCAGGCTATAGTTGCCTGGATGCAGCACGCCGCCAAGTATCCGCCCGCGCGCCGCTGCAATGTTGGTCGCGATCTCGTTCCAGAAATGGGTGTTGCCGCCGTCAAAGACTAGCCAGTCGCCATCCTTCATCCCGGCCTGTACGTCGAGCGCCAGTTGGAGCGGGTGCATGAGGCGCCCCTCGGCTGCGTCGATGGCCGTTTCGGCTGCGATATGGTCCGACCAATGGCGCACCCATTGCGCGCGCCGGGTTTTTTGTAAGTCCAGCCATTCGTCCCAACGGGACTCAAGCGTTGAAAGCGCCGTGAGAAAAGCACCGGGATCGGATAACAGCTGCACATCGGCGCCGAAATTATAGTCCAGTTCTTCGTGGCTGCCGTTCACACAGACGAGTTTTGTTTGCGCGCCGATGAAGGGCGGGTTTCCGAAGTTCATCTGGTTGTCCAAACGGCAACCGACCATGATTACCAGGTCTGCCTCTTGGATTGCCGGTTTGGAGGGGTGGTACTGGTGGAAATCCGCCAGCCCCATGAAGGCCTCGCAGTCCTCGCCCAGCATCTTGGTGTGATAGGGCACGTTGAAAATGGGGATGCGCAGATGGTTGCCCGCATGGGCAAGCGCGTCCTCGCCACCCGACCACCAGACTCCGTGGCCGCCGATCAGCACCGGGCGTTCCGCGCCGCGCAGCAAGGTCAGCACCTCCTCCAGCCGTGTGGGGTCAGGCCATGCGCGCGGGACTGGTCGGTCGCTCCGGTCAAAGGGGCGTTCCGCGCGCCCAGCATCTTCGGGAAAAGACGAGAACATGATATCTACCGGCAAAGACAGGTGTACGGGACCGGGGTAGCCAGTGGTGGCCGCACGCCAAGCGCGGTCGACGAATTCGCTGATCCGCGTGCCGTCGGTGATCTGCACAGAGTACTTTGTCAGGGGCGCGGCGATGGCAACATCATCGATTTCCTTGAAGCCGCCGGCACCTTGCCGCTTAAGCGTCGACGATCCCGTCACGAAAATAACCGGCGCGCGCTCGCCCCAAGCTTCAAGCATGGCGGGTATGGCGTTGGCAAAACCTTCGGGCCCGACAAGGCAGACCGCAGGTTTGCGCGTAACCCGTGTATGCCCATCCGCCAAATGCCCCGCGACCTGTTCGTGCGGGCAATTGATGACGGGCATCTGGCATTCCATGAAGCCCTCAAGCGCGGGATTGCAAAAGCCCCCTGCAAGCGTGAAGACATGCTCCACACCCTTTTCCTTGAGCGCGCGTGCCAGTAATGCGCCACCGCGCAGGAATGGTGTCTGTGTCATTTTCTTGCGGGCTCCTGCAGGGGGCGAAGGGCCGTCGCCAGTGTGCGCGGACCTAACAATGTGTCGCCGGATGAGACTTGCGGTACGGCGGAAAACAGGGTGCGCGTATCGATATCCTCGATCCGGGCGATGCCGATCTGCGCCATGGTAAGGTCGATGTCCTGTGCAAAACATTGCAGCAGGGATTGCAGACCAGGGCCGCCGGCTGCGCCAAGCGCATAAAGCACCGGGCGACCGATCATCACGAAATCCGCACCAAGCGCTATTGCCTTGACGACATCATCGCCATTGCGCACGCCGCTGTCGAACAACAAGGGGTAGCTTGGCCCCACGGCGCGCCGGATGATCGGCAGAAGGTCGATTGCAGCAGGTGCGCTGTCCAGCTGGCGACCGCCATGATTGGAGACATAGATCGCATCCACTCCAAGGCTGCGCACCCTGAGCGCATCCTCGGGCGATGTGATGCCCTTGACGATCAACTTCCCGGGCCAACGGTCCCGCAGAGCCTGCAAAAAGTGCCAATCAGCCCCGGCGCGGCTCGCCGTGCGGTCGAAGCTCTTGCCCGAGGACGCGAAATTCTGCGGCGCTGGCACGCCATGCAAGAGTGTCGAGAGTGCCCATCTTGGGTGTTGCGCAAAATCCAAAAGTGATTGTGGGGTAGGGCGAAAGGGCAAACCGAAGCCATTGCGCTGATCTCTGATCCTGCGTGAGACCTCGGGCACATCCACGGTCAGGATAAGTGTCTCGTAGCCTGCAGCATGCGCGCGGTCCACGGTTTGGAACGAAACCTCGGACGATTGCCCAAAATAGAGCTGGAACCATGCAAGCCCATCGCTCCAGCGCAGCATGTCGACAAGGCCGCTTGAGCCAGCGGAAGAGAGGCAAACCGGCATCTGCCAATCGACCGCAGCCTGCGCGATCTGTCTGTCTGCGCGCGGATGGGCGAGGTTGCACATGCCCATCGGGGCAATCCCCAGCGGTAGGGCATAGTCGCGACCCAAGAACCGCGTTGTGAGTGTGCGTGACCCAATGTCAGCCATGGCCCGTGGCTGCAGTAAGATGTCGTCGAACCGCGATTGGTTGCGGCGGCTGGCCACTTCGCGGCCCGCGGCGCCCTCGATGAAGTCAAAGATCATGCGCGGCAGCCGTTTTTGTGCCGCGATGCGGGCATCTTCGCTCGAAAATATGCTTGGCCGTCGCGTCATCAGGCTATGATCCGTCGGGAGGATTTTGCGTGATTTCCAGCCTAGCGGCAGGTCGCCTGAACGGACCAATCGAAATTGCTCCGGGTTCTATTCGCCAATTCTATGACAAATGTTCCAGGGGCCTGTCGGTGCTGTTAGGGCTGACGACTGAGCGCCTCAACATAGGCGACGCGGGCTGATAATTGCGCAGCCAAGAGATCCGAAAAGGCCAGCGCTTGGCGCGATAGCTGTTCGCGGCCTGCGGCGACAATCGACACGAAATAGGTCAAGTTTTGCGAAAGCGGGCGAAAGACCACCCCTCCCATTCGGGTGGCCTGTTCGGCGGAGAATGGATCGGCAATGGCCAATGCACCTGTCTCGCGCACCAGCGCCCCTGCCAGCGGCATATTCGCGGCAGAAAGCCGAGAGCGCGCTTGCAGCTTGCGCGATAGCGCGGGGTCCATCGACATCATCGTATCAGGATAGGTGCCACCAAATGTCACGAAGGTCTCGTTTGCGACCAACTCTTCAAGGTCGATCAAACCACCTTGATCGGCCAAAGGGTGATCTTCTGGCAAGAGGCAGACATAAGGCGCGGAAGTCCGAAACAGCGTCTCGACACCTTCATGGGTGGCCTCGCGTCCCACAATGCCAAGATCGACCTGATGCATCTGCACCGCTTCCAGAATGGCCGGCGTGTTGCGGGAATTGATCTTGAACCGGATATCGGGGTTCTCGCGGTAGACGCGCCCGATGGCGGCGGGCAGTTCGATGGCGGCCAGCGACTGGATCGTCGAGATCGAGATCGTGCCGCCTTGGGTCGTGCGGATAGAGCGCGCCAAGTCCTCCAGCCGTGCGACGCCAACGAACATTCCTTCGACGCCTTTGTAGAATTGCTGGCCCTCAACGGTCGGTGTCAGCCCGCGCCCGACCCGTGCGAAGAGCGCAAAACCCGTTGCGCGTTCAAGTTCCGCGATCAACCGGCTGACGCTGGGCTGAGAGATATGCATCATATTCGCGGCTTCGGTTACTGACCCGGCCCGAATGGTTGCACGAAAAGCCTCAAGCTGCCGCAGGTTCATGGCTTTTTCTTTCGAAATGCTGATGTATGCGTGTTTATCATTTGGAAAAGCTTTGTATAGGACAAAGCATTTCATCCGTTCTGTGTATGGGTTGATCTGCAAATGCGATTAGCCGCAAGGCTGGTAAGTTTTTAGGATTCACGCCAAGCGAAAGGGTGCGCATGACAATCTTCGAATTGCCAAAATCAGGTTGGATCGACGAAGAATTGTCGATGTTGGAGAACGCCTGTCGCCAGTTCTATGCGCGCGAATGCGCCCCCTATTACGACGCGTGGGAGGCGCAGGGCGCATTCAGCCGTGATCTTTGGCTGAAAGCGGGTGCCATGGGGTTGCTCGGCGCAGAGGTGCCCGAGGCCTATGGCGGGCTGGGCGGTACGTTTGCTCATGATGCTGTGATCGCCTACCAGGGAAATCTCGCAGGTATCGATGGGTGGGGCGGTGGGCTGCACAATTCAATCGTGATCCCCTATCTGATCCACTACGGCTCCGAGGAGCAAAAACACAGTATCCTGCCGCGCATGATTTCTGGTGAACTCATCGGCGCCATTGCGATGACCGAACCGGGGGCTGGTTCCGATTTGCAGGCGATCACGACGACGGCGGTCAAGGACGGCAATCACTACAAGATCTCTGGCTCAAAAACCTTTATCACCAATGGCGGCTTGGCGAATTTGATCATTGTTGCCGCCAAGACCGATCCAAAAGCAGGCGGTCGTGGCATCTCGCTGTTCTTGGTGGAAACCGATGGGTTGGCGGGATTCCGCAGGGGGCGTAATCTTGATAAGCTGGGGATGAAATCAAACGACACATCCGAGCTTTTCTTCGAGGAGATGCGGGTGCCTGCATCTGCCTTGCTCGGACCCGAAGAGGGGCAAGGCTTTGCGCAAATGATGCAACAATTGCCCCAAGAGCGCTTGTTGATTGGGGTCTATGCCGTGGCACGCATCGAACGTGCCCTGCGTGTCACGCTGGATTACGTCAAGCAACGCGCGGCTTTTGGCAAGAAAATAGCCGAGTTTCAGAACACCCAATTCGTGCTGGCGGAATGCGCAACCGAGGCAACCATCGCCAAGACCTTTCTTGATGCCTGTATCGCCGCGCATCTGAAGGGTGATCTGACCACGGAAAAAGCCTCCATGGCAAAGTACTGGCTGACCGATTTGCAGGCAAAGATCATCGATCGCTGCCTCCAGCTTTTCGGGGGATATGGCGTGATGGCGGAATATCCGCTGGAGCGCATGTATCGCGACAACCGGATCGAACGCATCTATGCCGGGACCAACGAGATCATGAAACTTGTGATCGCCCGTGGCCTGCTAAAGGACTGAAGTCGAAGCCTTGCCGCCCTCTTTTGCTGGGGAATCAATCAAAGCCGCCGACGTCGTTGACCAGCGTCCCAACACCGCTGACCGACACCTCGAGCCGATCACCCGCGCGCAGGAACCGCCTTGGGGTGCGGCTGCCTCCGGTGCCGTCAGGTGAGCCGGTCGCGATGACGTCGCCGGGTTCAAGCGTTGTGATCTGCGAGGCATAGGCGATTTGTTCAGCGATCGTATAGATCATCTCAGCGGCCAGCGCGTTCTGGACCAAATCGCCGTTCAGCCGGGTCGAAAGTTCCAACGCCTGCGGGTCTGCGATCTCGTCTGCGGTGGTGATCCATGGCCCCCATGATCCGGAACGCTCAAAGTTCTTGCCGGCATGGATGCTGTGCTTTTGCCAAGCGCGCACTGACCCATCGTTGAAGGCGCTGTAGCCCGCGACAAGGTGCATGGCGTGTTCTATTGGCACATTGCGCCCTTTATGGCCGATCACAATCGCGATCTCGCCCTCGTAGTCAAAGCTGTCAGCCGGTGCGCCGAAAGGGATCTGGATGGCCACGCCATGACCTACGAGGGCCTGCCGCTCCTTGCCAAAGAGAATGATGTTTTCGGGGTCGGGCGGCGCAACGCCATCTACGGGATAGGGTTTGCGGTAGTTCAGCCCAACACATAAAATCCGCGACGGGTTGGGGATAGGCGGGCGCATGATGACCGCGGTGAGCGGCACGCTGGTTGCATCTGGATCGGCGGCAAGCGCGCCAAGCGCATCTTGCAATAGCACGGCGCGCAGGTCGGGGCAGCGTGCGCGCATCGCCGCGCTTGCTGAGCGGATTGTAACGCCGTCAGTGGTGCCATAGCCCGGTCGCCCATCGTACAGGAAACTTACCAGCTTCATGCCGAGGTTCGTTCAAATGCTGCTTCGCGCTGACGCAAAATCGCCACCAAGGTGTCATTAAAAGGCGTGGCGATGCCGAGGGCGCGCCCAAGTTCGGGCACTTGCCCGTTGATCGCGTCGAGTTCCGACAGGCGTCTGGCCCGATGGTCGAGCAACATCGATGGGCGTGCCGCAGGCATGCGTGCGCCGAAAGCGGTCACATAGGCCACCGGATCATCGAAGGTCAGATTGATATTTTTCGCGCGTGCGATGGCATAGGCCTCGCGCATGGCGCCCAAGGCAATGGCCCAGCGTTCGGGATGTGCCTGTAACTCACCAACCGTCATGTCGAAGACGGTGCAAGGGGCGCTAAAAGTAACGTTGCAAAGGAATTTTTCCCAGATCAGCTGTTGGATATCGTCAAAGGCTTGGGCCTTGAAGCCCGCCGCGCGCCACAAGGTGGCCAGCGCTTCGGCGCGCGCGCTCGGCCCGCCCGCGATCTCTCCGATCCGAACGAGGTTCATCGCATTATGATGTGCATGCCCCGGCCCCTTGAGCGAGGCACCAAAGCCATCCGCCACCCCTAAAAGGACGTTGTCCATCGGCATATGGGCCGCGATGCGGTCAGCCGCTCCCAAACCGTTCTGGATCGTCAGAACAAGGGTTTCGCTTGTCATATGTGGTGCGATGGCCCGTGCTGCAGGCGCGACACCGGCCGCCTTTGTCGCAATGACGATAAGTTCGGCACGCCCGAATTCGGCGACCTCGGTCGTCGCATGGATGCCCAAGATGCGTCGGTCGCCGCTTGCCCCGTCCAGTTGCAGCCCATCGGCGGAAATCGCTGCGACATGGGCGTCCCAAGGATCAACGGCCCAGACCTCGTGACCGGCTTCCTTGAAAAGGCCGGCATAGACGGACCCCATCGCGCCGGTTCCATAGATCGCGATCTTCATGGCTTGGTCATCCGCGCGACCGGAAGGCGGATATCGAATGTCTCTCGCAAGGTGGCATCCACAGCCGGTGCAAGCGTTTGGGGGAAATGCCCGGCCAATATCTCGGTTGCCAGTTCCTTTGCCTGCACCCTGATGTCACGCGCGCCGGACGCCTGCCAATCCGCGATCGAGCGGCGGTCGGCCAGGCCGGGATATAGAAAGTCGGATTTCATCCGGTCAAAGGTCTGGGGATGACCCAGGAAATGGCCGTCGCTGCGGATCGTTTTTGCGATCATCGTCGCGCATAATGTGTCGAGGCTGATCTCGACTGGGGCAAGACTGCGCCGGATCGCGCCCAACATATCGTTATCGATGACATAGGCTTCCATCGACGCGCCCATCAAGCCCGCCTGCATCCCTGCGGTCTGGGTGATCAAGTTGGCCCCCGCATGTGCCGCCATGGTGATTGACAAGGCCTTTTCATAACCGGCCTGCGCATCGGGGATCTTGCTGTCGGTCGCTCCGGCGATTGTCGAATTCGGCAAGCCGAGGAACCGTGCCAACTGTGTTGCCGCGGCAGTGAGAAGGGCCTGTTCGCCGCTCCCTCCGGCCATCCCGCCTGAGCGCAGATCGGTGACCATCGGGCGTGCGCCATAGACCGCATGAACGTCTGGATTGGCCAGCCATGCCACGATCATCCCGGCCAGCGTTTCGGCATTGCTCTGCGCCAAGCATCCAGCCACCGTGACCGGGCTCGACGCACCCATCTGTCCGAAGGTATTTACCATACATGGCAAACCCGCGCGGGCGGCGGCGACGAGCACCTCGGCCGCATCTGGTGAAAAGCGCATTGGCGGCGCCACATGGTTGATGTTCAACGACAAGAAGGGACGGGCCGCGAATGCTTCCCGTCCTCCTGCCACGATGTGGCACATTTTTGCGATATCGGCGACATGTTCAGGAAATGCAGCGCTGACAAAGACATGTTTGGTCGTGCCTGCCAGCGCAGCATAGCAGGTGTTGATGTCCAGCAAGCTGTCGGTATCCATGTCACGCGCCACCACCGAACGCGCAAAAAACTGTACATGCGGCAAGGCATCCACCAGCCGCGCTGCATCATAGAGATCACCCAGTGTCGTCTCACGGTAAGTATCGCTGTCGATGTTCAAGATCATCGGTGCCGCACCGCCAGAGCCGACATGCACCGCGCCGTCCCCCAAGGCCATGTCGTGCTCGGGTAAGCGCCCGCACAAAGCGACGTCACGACGTAGGCCCGCCAAGGCGCGGGCCACAAGATCGGGTGGAAAGGTCAGGCGCTGCTCTTCGGTCATGCGGCCGCCAGCCGCACAGACCAACTCTGCCACAATAGGCGGGGCATCGCTCATTCCGAACTCTGCTAACAAGGTCACTGAGACTTCGTGGATGCGCGCCATCTCAGTGTCGTCTAGGATTGCCAGACGCCCGCCCTTGGTTGCAAGGTCTGGCACCTGCGGACCGGCAGCATCCTCTGCGGGCCGGTCGCGTCTTTTGCGTCGAACGCTCATTTGCCTCATCCCTCACCCGAGCCGACACTGCCACGTGCGAAAAGGTGGACAAGTGACTTGATGGGCGAATATGGATAAAGCAAAATTAATCCATGCGCAGCGAGCTCCGCGAATGCACCCACGAAACCTGCCCCTTGCAGCGCTGCGCACCTTCGAAAGCGCTGCGCGACACCTCAGTTTCAAGCAAGCCGCCGAAGAACTTTGCGTCAGCGCAACGACCGTCAGCAACCAGATCCGACGCCTTGAGCAGGAATTGGGCTGCAAGCTATTTATTCGCAGAACACGCGCCGTGGTGCTGACAGATGCTGGTCGGTCTCTGTCTCGCGTCTTGTCACGGTCGCTCGAGGATATCCGGCTCGAGGTTGAGACCCATATGCGCGCCCGGCGCAAATCTGTGTCGCTCGCGGTCGGTCCGATCTTTGGCTCGCGGTGGATGATCCCGCGGCTGGACCGTTTCGGCGAGGATCTTCCCGGCATCGATATCGAATTGCGCAACTCACCGCGCATCACCGACGCCAGCATGATGACCGCCGATATCGCCATTGACTGGGGCATAGGGCAATGGGTCGGGCTCGAGAACACGCCTTTGTTCGAAATTGTTTATTCGCCCGTGCTCAGCCCCGCCCTTGCCGAGCGGCTTGGGATGCCCGCCCGCCCGGAGGAAGTTGCGCGCTTTCCCGTCATCCACCAGCAAGACCGCCATGAATGGCAGGAATGGTTGAAAGTTGCGGGCTGCGCAGGGATGCAACTGATCGACAAGGCAACAATCGTCGACACAAATGTCGTTGTTCAGGCCGCCATCGCGGGGCAGGGGATGGCCCTTGGCATTTTCCCGTTTTGCCAGTCCGAAGTCGATTCTGGACGGCTGATCAAGCCGTTCGACATTGACCTGACGCCCACCCGGTCTTTCCATCTGTTGACCCGGCCCGGCGCACGCCAGCGACGTGAGATCGACGAGGTCTGCAAGTGGATGATCAAAGAGGCTGCCTTAAACGCCTGAAACGGACCGTGGTTCGGACCGGGCAAAGCGATGCACCCTTGGTGTGCCCTCTTGCGGATACCAGCTCGACGCAGCCCCGTTTTGAATGATCAGTGCGGCCCCATCGTCCACGGCCCAAGCCTCGAAGAAGGCACCGCTGTCGACAAGGTCTTGCATCTTGATCAGGCGTTCAGGTTCGATCAAGCTGTGAGGTGTCATGCTTCCTGACACCAGCCCAAGCCCTGGTGCTACTGCAAGACCCGCATCGGGGCTGCGCCACAGAAAGCTATCGAACCAGCACATTGCCCCTGCGCTGACACCGGCCAGCGGCACACCGCGGCGGTAAGCGTCTGCCAGAACTGCCCCGATCCCGGTCGCAATCAGACGCGCGACCAGCCGCACAGGATCGCCACCTCCCAGATAGACAAGGTCAAGCCCTTCGGCCCAATGCCACGCCGTCCTTTCATCCGCCATCGGATGCAGCCGTGTGACAGCGCTTGCCATGGGCCTGATCGCGGCTTCAAACAGGCGAAATTGCGCCAGATCGTCGTCGCTTGCGATGCCAATAAAGCCAATGCGCGGTTGCTTACAGGCACACGAGAGGCACAAGCGATCCAATTCGGGATGTGTGCCATGGGTCGCACCGCCGCCACCGATCGCGATCAGGGTCGTTTCAGGCATTGGCGGTCCCCTTTTCGAAGCTGCGGAGGTGTTAACATAGGCTCTGCGAATAGGATCGAGAAATAACTCTATTTGTCGAAAACTCGAATCGACCTGAGGATACGATTGGAAATCCCGATCTGATCCATAGATCAAAATTTCTTTATGTATCGGTCTATAAAATGTCGCTTGTCCAGTCGGACATTGCGATTGAGCCTACATCCTGCGGTCGAGCGTCGATGAAAGAACGCAAGCCGCCACCCAGGGAGGAAATCCGAATGAGAAAGACCTTGAGCTTTACTGCCTTGGCGCTTGCCTTAGCGGGAACGACGGCACTCGCCGAGCCGACGGGTACATTCCGCCAGGCGCATGAGTATGGTTTTGGGGCGCAATCCAGCCTCGACCCCATCTCAAAGGGGCGCGTGTTCCAGATCACTGAAAAGATCATGAGCCGCTTGGTGCGACCTGACATGGATGGCCGCCCAGCGCCTGATCTGGCAACCGCGTGGTCGGCCAATTCAGATGCGACCGAATGGACGTTGGCGTTGCGCGAGGGTGTGATGTTCCACGACGGCTCCAGCTTCGGGGCAGAGGATGTGGTTTATTCGCTGCAACGCGTTTTGGACCCTGCAAACGATAGCCCGGCCCGTGCGGCAATCGCTATGATTGATCGTGTAGAAGCGGTTGACGCAAACACTATCAAGCTGACGCTCAGCGCCTCTTTTGCAGACCTTCCCTTGTTGCTGATGGATTATCGTCTGCGCATGATCCCCGAAGGATCGGGTGACACAATCGCCACGACGGGGATTGGCACCGGACCGTTCCGATTGGTGAATTTCGACGCCGAGGGTACGACGCGGCTTGTGGCGAACATGGACTATTTCGAGGGTCCGCCCGGCGTTGCCGAGATGGAAATCATCGGCATTCCCGATGCGCAAGCCCGCTTGCAAGCTTTGCTTGGTGGTCAGATCGACATGGAGCGCGGCATCAGCGCGCAGCAAAGCGTAATGCTGTCGAGTTCGGACCGTTTCAACATCCAGATGATCCCGACAGGCAACTGGCGCGGCTTGGTTTTCCGCACAGATGTTGCGCCATTCGACGATGTCCGCGTCCGCCAAGCGCTGAGATTGGCTGCCGACAGGCAGGCGATGGTTGATCTGGTCATGGGGGGTGGTGCTGTCGTGGCCTGCGACACGCCCGTTGGTCCGCGTGATCAATACCGTGCTGAAATTGATTGTCCCCAAGACATTGAACGTGCCCGTGCGCTTTTGGCAGAAGCGGGCTTTCCCGATGGCATCGATATTGATCTGCATGTCGCCACACTTGAGCCGACATGGCCAGTGATGGCAGAGGTGTATCAGCAACAAGCCGCCGCTGCCGGTATCCGTGTAAATATCGTTCAAGTGCCGACCGATGGGTTCTGGAGTGATGTCTGGATGCAAAAAGATGCCGTGACAACGCGCTGGAACGAACGTCCGGCGGATCAGGCGTTGAACGAGGTCTATGTGAGTACCGCGCGTTGGAATGAGAGCTATTATCGTGATGCTGACTTCGATGCTCTTCTGGCGAATGCGCGCCAAGAGCTTGATTTCGACGCGCGTCGCGCACTCTATATCCAGGCGCAAGAGCATCTGTGGCAGACCGCTGGCACGCTGATCCCCTATCATGTGACGCGTTTGGTCGGCACCTCGGCGCGGGTGGGCAATCTTGACGCTGTCGAAAACATGTCGGTTCGCTGGCATCTTGTGACAGTCGACTGAAACCTCTTGGCCGGGGCATGATCCGTGCCCCGGCTTTCCTTGCGCGATTGGAAGATATCGATGCTATCGATGCTCATGCGACGGTCTGCCTTGGGCTTAATCACAGTCTGGCTTGTATCGATCATCATTTTCATCGGCGTAGAAATTCTGCCCGGCGATGCATGCACCGCCTTTCTTGAAAGAGAGGCCCAAGGTCTCTTGCTTGAGAATTGCCGCCGCGATCTTGGTTTGGATCGTCCCGCTTGGATGCGCTATGGTGAATGGGCGGCGAATGCATTGAGTGGCAATCTCGGCGTGTCGCCCGATGGGCAACGGCAAATCTCTGAACTTGTTGGCTATCGTTTGCGCAATACGCTTTTGCTTGCCTCGGGTGCGATCCTTTGTGGGATCCCCTTGGCACTGTTTCTGGGTATCGTTGCAGCGCTGTGGCGTGATCGTCCTTTCGACATCATTGTCTCCACGACAGCGATCGCGGCGATGACCATCCCTGAATTCGTATCAGCCACCTTGCTGATCTTGATCTTCTCGGTCTGGCTTGGCTGGGTTCCGGGGATTGTGTTGACATCGTCGAACGCGCCTCTTGCTGAATTCTTTCCCGAGGTGCTCTTGCCCATCGCTGTGCTGACGCTGGTGATGACTGCGCATATCTTGCGCACGGTACGCTCCTCCGTGATCGAAACTTTGGCCTCGGATTACGCCCAGATGGCCCTTTTAAAGGGGGTGCCATATTGGCAAATGGTCTTTCGTCATGTGCTGCCCAATGCGCTTTTGCCAACGATCAATGTCGTCGCCCTGACCATTGCATGGCTTTTGGGCGGTGTGGTCGTGATCGAGACGGTCTTCAACTATCCCGGCCTCGGGCGGATGATGATCGACAGTATTTCGGACCGTGATTTGCCGGTGACCCAAGCCATCGCGCTGATCATTGCCTCGGTCTATGTCGGTGTTAATCTTTTGGCCGATCTGTTGACCATGGTCGCCAACCCGCGGCTGCGTACCGCACATTTGCGCGGGAAATGACACCATGGCAGTAACAAGCACTTATCGACGCGCGGGGCCGGTGCAGCGCTTTTGGAGCGTGATCAAGGATATTTGTTCCCGCCCATCCGGCGCGATTGGGCTTGCGTTGGTTTTCTCGCATGTTGCCCTTGCGCTGATCGGGCCCTTCATCGTGCCATATGACTACACGACGATGAACGCAGCGCAGATGCTATCACAACCCTCTGCCGCGCATTGGCTTGGCACGGATCATCTTGGGCGAGATACCTTGACGCGCACGTTATTGGGTGGGCGCGAGGCGATCTTGGTCACGGGCATCGCAACGCCACTTGCCGTGTTGTGGGGTGGGCTTGTCGGCGTTTTCTTCGGACTGGTGGGGGGGCGCGTCGACGATGTGCTCATGCGCATTGTCGATGCATTTCTCTCGCTGCCTTGGATTCTCAAAATGCTTGTTTTGATCGTGACCTTTGGCACCGGGATTGAGGTGTTGATACCCACGCTTGCGTTCTTTTATGGCATCCCTGTGATCCGGATCGCACGCGCCGCGACCCATGATGTCGTCGCGCGCGATTTCGTCCAAGCAGCCCGGGCGCGCGGACATGGGCGCTTTACGATTATCTGGCAAGAATTGCTGCCCAATGTGCGCGACGCATTGCTCGTCGAGGGGGCCATGCGCTGGTCTTGGATGCTTTTGGCCTTTTCGTCGCTGTCATTTCTGGGTTTTGGGGTATCGCCACCTACGCCTGATTGGGGGCTGATGATTGCCGATGCGCGCGGCTTCATGTCATTTTCGCCTTGGGGCGTAATCGCGCCGATGATCGGGCTGTCTTCGCTAATCATCGGGATCAATTTGAGTGCCGATGCCCTTGCCAAGGCGTTGGGTATCGACCGCGCACAGAAGGCTCCGGTATGACCACACCGCCGAAGTCAAACGGACCGATCATCGCGGTCGATGGGCTGAGCGTCGGCTTCCGAAGCCGTGCGGGCGCATGGCTGCCCGTGCTGCGCGATATCACGCTATCAGTGGGTGCCGGCGAAAGCATTGGGTTGGTCGGCGAAAGTGGCTCGGGCAAAAGTACGCTTGCGCTCGCCATGATGGGTTACTTGAAGACGGGCCTGCATGTCCTTGGGGGGCGGGTCGACTTTTCGGGCATTGATATGTTCGCGCAAGATCGCCAGTCGCTCGAGAAAGTGCGCGGTGGGCGTTTAGCGCTGATCCCGCAGAATTCGGGCCAATCCCTGGCGCCCAATCTGCGGGTTGGGGCCCAGATTGGCGAGGCGCTGCGACTGCATAGCGCGCTGCCCGAGGCGAGGCATGCCGCGCGCGTTCTGGATTTGCTGACACAGGTAAGGTTGCCAGACCCCGCCAGCATTGCGCGCCGCTACCCGCACGAGCTATCGGGCGGACAGCAGCAGCGGGTCGCCATCGCGATGGCGCTGGCGGGCGAGCCGGAAGCATTGTTGCTCGATGAGCCGACAACCGGTCTGGATGTGACGACGCAAGCACATATCCTCGAACTTCTGCGCGACCTTGCCCGCGAGACGGGCATGGCCATGGTCTATGTCAGCCACGATTTGGGCGCGATCGCGCGTGTTTGCGACCGCGTGGCAGTCATGTATGCCGGTGAAGTGGTGTTGGAAGGCACCGCCGCGCAGATATTGCGCGACCCCAGCCATCCCTATGCACGCGGGCTTTTAGCCTCGATCCCGAAACTTTCGGATGTCTGCTTGCCGCGCGCGCTTGACGGGCGACCACCGCCGCCGGGTGGGGCAGGGGATGGCTGTGCCTTCGTGGCGCGCTGTGCGATTGCAACTGAACGCTGTATGGTTGAACGACCTGACCTGTCCCGCATCGCTGATGGGGCAAAGACACGCTGCCATCTGCCACAACAGGTGCGCAGCATTCCGCTCAGTGGCGAGCGCAATGCACAACAGCGGCAACTTCCTGCGGAGCTATCGCTTTCCTTAGGGGATCTTGCAATTTCATACGCCCGCGCTGGGTTGTTTGAACGGCTTACTGGCCGCGATACTGCCAAAGTTGCCACTGTTGATGGTATCGATATCGAGCTTCGGCAGGGTGAGACCTTGGGGCTGGTGGGCGAAAGCGGTTCCGGGAAATCGACGATCTTGAAGTCCATCGCTGGGCTATTGCCGCCGCTGCATGGGCAGATCGCGCTTCGGGGGCAAGATGATTTGCCACCGCGTGTCGAGGATCGTAGCGCAAAGCACTTACGCGATGTGCAACTGATCTTTCAAAACCCCGACGAAAGCTTGAACCCTCGCCAAACCATCGCACAGATCCTAGCCCAGCCCCTCAAGCTCTATTTCGGTCTCAGTGGCCAAGCACTAATCGCGCGTACCACAGCGCTATTGGCACAGGTGCGGCTCGGGGCGCATTATCTTGAACGGCTTCCAAGTCAGCTGTCAGGCGGCGAAAAACAGCGTGTCGCCGTCGCCCGCGCCTTTGCCGCCCAGCCGGAGCTTGTGCTGTGCGACGAAATCACATCGGCCTTGGATGTCTCCGTGCAGGCGGCGGTTCTTGAACTGCTCGATGACCTCCGGCGGGATAACGGGACGAGTTACATCTTCGTCAGCCACGACCTTGCCGTGGTCAAAGCTTTGTCAGATCGGGTTGCCGTGCTTTATCAGGGCCGCCTATGCGAGATCGGCCCAACGGTCGATGTCTATGGTCCCACAGCCCACCCCTACACCGAGGTTTTACTCGGCGCGGTGTTGGAACCAGACCCGGATTTTGTGCCATCGCTTTCAGCCAGCGATGTCGTCGAGCAGAGCCCACCCGCGCGTGGTTGCCCGTTTCAGCGACGGTGCCCAAAGCGCCTCGGTGCAATTTGTGACCAGACCGCACCACCGCCCAAAACCTTCGCGGCAGGCCACACTATTTGGTGTCATCGCGACGATCTTGCAGCGCCGCAGTTATCATGAGCGCACCCGGATCCGTAACACCCAACATGCCAAGCGGAGGGCAAATGACCGCGGCTTTGCCCAATGCGTCTAAGCTTGAACTGCGTGGTGGCCGGGTCGCGATCCCAAGCGCAACTGCTAAGCTGCGTATCATGGAGATCCTTGCACCGCTTGGGGTGCCGGATGCGATTGCCCAAGAGGTGGCGACGCATCTTGTTGACGCCTCTTTGTCGGGTGTCGAGAGTCACGGGATTGTCCGTGTTCTCCAATACGCAGCGCAATATCGCGCAGGCCATATTATCGCCGACGCAACGCCGGACTTCCGGATCACCGCAACAGGCGCGCCGGAGGTCGATGGCCATGGTGCGATCGGCATTCCCGCCATGCGCCTTGCCTTTGACGAAGGCTGCCGCCTTGCGACGCAAAATGGGATCGCGGCGGTGGCGATCCGCAATGCGGGGCACACTGGGCGTCATGGATATTTCGCTGATCTCGCTGCACAGAAGGGCTGTTTGACCATCCTGACCGGCGGCGGAAAACGTGAGCAATGGCGGCAGGTTGCGCCGCATGGCGGTATCAAGGC
The DNA here is from genome assembly GCF_937892565.1 of uncultured Roseicyclus sp. Taxonomy (GTDB): domain Bacteria; phylum Pseudomonadota; class Alphaproteobacteria; order Rhodobacterales; family Rhodobacteraceae; genus Roseicyclus. The sequence goes on from NZ_CALAHQ010000016.1 coordinate 18,209, forward strand.
GATGCTGCCGACCAATCCTTGGTGCGTGGGCATTCCCGGTGGCGAGCAAGGCCCCAATATCCTCGATTTTGCCACATCCAAGATCGCAGGCGGCTGGATACATGCTGCCCGTTCTGCAGGTGCGCTTTTGCCTGAGGGTTGCGTGATCGACCGGTTCGGGAACCCGACGCGCGATCCGGAGGATTATTTCAACGGCGGTGCAATCTTGCCAGCAGGCGGGCACAAGGGCTTTGCGTTGGCATTGATGGCCGAGCTCATCGGTGAGGCGATGCTGGGGCCGGTAACGGTCGAGTGCAACTGGCTATTGATCTGCATCGATACGGCGCGGTTTCGGCCAGATGGACCGATGCAAACCGCTGCTGAAGCGATCTTGGCAGAGCTGCGCACCTGCCCACCTGCGCCGGGCTTTGCCGCGGTCGAGATCCCCGGTGAACGCGAACGCAACCATCATCAAGCTGCGCAGGATTTGATCCATGTGCCCGAGGAAACCTGGGACCAGATCGTTGCACTGGCGGCGCAGTCGGCCACACCGCTTGCCGACGAAGCTTCAGGCAAGACATCATAAATCTTGTGCGCCGCCGCGATGGATGATTGACTTGGTCACGATCATTTGGGGCTGCATCGATGGCTGAGACTGTTTCGTTCACTGCCATGAAAGATGGCACGCGCGAGGAATACGCGCTTCTTGCGCAGCTTGAAAAACCCTTTCTCGCTCTCACTGCCGATCGTGTCTTGGACGAATTGCGCCGCGCGGATGAGGTGACGCTGGAGGGCTACAAGATCTCGCGCCTGACCCACGGGCTGCAATCGGCGACGCGTGCGATGCGCGATGGGGCCGATATCGACTGGGTCGTGGGCGCGCTTTTGCATGACATCGGCGATGGTTTGGCCCCGCAGAACCATGACCGCTTGTCGGCCGAGGTGATCCGCCCCTTTGTGCGCTGGGATGTGGCGTGGGTTGTCGAGCATCATGGCATTTTCCAGATGCTCTATTATGCCCATCACTACGGGTGGGACCGTGACGCGCGCGAGCGGTTTCGCGACCATCCTTGTTTCGACAGCTGCGCGGAATTTTGCGAACGATGGGATCAATCCAGCTTTGATCCCGATTACCCGACAGAGCCGCTTTCGCGCTTTGAGCCCATGCTGCGCGAGGTCTTTGGGCGCAAGGCTTATGACCCGGAAGTCTTGCGCGAAGGTTTCGTGTCGTCGCTTACAAGGGTGTAGCGAGCGGCGGTCAATCTTGCATAAGGGCGCGCCTTTCGCATGATGTTGCGTGATCACCCGAACCATAAGTCCATGGTTCGCACTTGCCCTAAGACAATGAAAAGTTGGCAGCACTCGTGCCTTGGCCCATTATAGGTGGAGCTTGTCGCGGCTGACGAGCCCTGAGTGGTTTTTTCGCGCAGGCCAAGCGAGGGAGTATGGGCATGCGCAGAAAGATCGCGCTTGGCGTCGTGAAGGGCAAAGTCTTGCCCCGCATGATCGCCAAGCGCAAAAGCTGACCTATTCGTCTTTCTTGATCGTCTTGTCGAAATAGGGAACCGGCGCGATCGTCGCGCGGATTTCGCTCAGTTCATGCGCTTCGACAGTGCGGCGCTGGGTATTTGGTTCACCCCATAGCACCGTTACCTCTTTGCCCAATTCGCAATGCTCCAGATCCATCAAGGCAGTGGACAAGATTGCACCGGCGTTAGACGAGTAGGACATCCAGTTTGATACACCGGCAGGCTTGCCGCCGACCAACACCTGATCCGCCCTCGCTTCAGCAACTGGAAGAAGCTTTCGGCGACTGCGTTGTCGTGACAGTTGCCGCGTCGGCTCATGCTGGGCTCCAGATTGTGCTGGCGTAGAAACGTTTGCCACTCCCGGCTGGTGAATTGGGAACCCTGGTCTGAATGGACCATGACCTTGCCTGCGGGTTTGCGCCCCCATACGGCCATCAACAGGGCCTGAAAAGCCAGATCCGTTGCCATGCATGACTGAGCGGACCAACCAACTATCCGGCGCGAGAACAGGTCGATATCGACACAGAGATACAGCCAGCCTTCATGGGTCTTGATGTAGGTGATATCGGTCACCAAGAGCTGATCCGGCGAGGACGCCTCGAACCTCTGCTCCAGCCTGTTCTCAACCACGATCACGGGTTTGCT
>NZ_CALAHQ010000017.1 GCF_937892565.1 uncultured Roseicyclus sp.
GCGTCACAATCGGACCATCACAGCGTTTTTCGGATCGAACGACCTCCGCGTGCCTGACGGGCCACCGCGCGAGATGCGCGGCGAACATCGTCAGACACAGCCAACACCGGAGTTTTTCATGCCTTTGACGTCACAGGGCTTGCGCGCCCGGGCCGCGCACCGCGCCACAGCCCTTACCCTTACAATCCTTGCGCTTTACGCATCGAGCGTGGCGGCGGCGCTGGCCCACAACGTCACCCCGGGTGACGCGGGCTATATCCAGGAAATCTGGGGGGTGCATATCATCCCCTTCATCTATCTCGGCGCCAAGCACATGGTGACCGGCTACGACCACATCCTGTTCCTCTTGGGCGTCGTGTTCTTCCTCTACAAGATGAAGGATGTGGCGGTTTACGTCAGCATCTTTGCCGTGGGTCATTCGGTGACGATGCTTTTGGGCGTCTGGTATGGCTGGGGCATCAACGCCTACATCATCGACGCGATCATCGGCCTGTCGGTGGTCTACAAGGCGCTCGACAACCTTGGCGCATACCAGAAATGGTTCGGGGTCCAGCCCGACACCAAGGCCGCGACGCTGATCTTTGGCCTGTTCCACGGCACGGGTCTGGCGACAAAGATCCTCGAATACCAGATCGCCGAAGATGGGCTTTTGGCCAACCTCATCGCCTTCAACGTGGGCGTCGAGATCGGCCAGCTCATGGCGCTTGCGGTCATCCTGATCGTCATGGGCTACTGGCGGCGCAGCCCCAACTTCATGCGGCAGGCCACTGTCGCCAACATCATCATGATCGTCCTTGGCGTGATCCTGACCGGCCAGCAGATCGCCGGTTACGTCGCCTCGGCCTGAGACATCGGAGAGACACATGTACAACGCACCCCAACCCCGCCCCGAGGATCTGCCCAGCAAGGCGCAGCTTTTCCGTTCCTCGATCATGGCGGCCATCGGCGCCGTCGTGATCCTTGTCACCGTCTACCTGCCTGCCGAACATGCCATCGACCCGACCGGCGTGGGCCGCATCCTTGGCCTGACCGAGATGGGCGAGATCAAGCGCGAACTGGCCGAAGAGGCGGCGCAGGATGCGCTCATCCACACGGACCAATCCTCAAGCCTGATCGACGGGTTCTTCGGCCTGTTCGTCAGCGCGGCTTATGCGCAGGAAGTGTGGATCGACACAGTCACCTTCACGCTCGACCCCGGCTCCACCGCCGAGATCAAGCTGGTGATGGCCGCAGGCGATGTGGCCCAATATGCGTGGGCCGCGACGGGCGGGCGGATCAACTTCGACCTGCATGCCCATGGCGAGGGCCAGTCTGTCGACTATGACCGCGGCCGCGGCGAAACCGCCGCCGAAGGCAGCATTGACGCCCCATTCGCCGGCGAACATGGCTGGTTCTGGCGCAACCGCGACGACACCGCCGTGACCGTCACGCTGCAACTGCGCGGGGTCTATGCCAAGGTCATCGAAACGTATTGAGATCGGAGGCGGTCTTTCGGGATCCTGGCACCGAGTGGCCGCTTTCCGCCCGTGGCACAGGCCACGACAGGACCAAAGTGGCCGGCCCTTTGCGGAGCTTCAAGCGGGCCAAGGCAATGGGACAGTCTTTGCCGACAGCCCACATAAGGCCGATGTCTGGCCTGCGCCCGGTGTCGTGGACAGCGGGACAAGCCAGCATGGCGCGGGCCTCGAACGCCTCGTCCCGGGCGCGCCAGACCATGCGGGCTGTGCGGTCGCGCGGCAAAGACGCCCCCAGCACCGCAAAATCCCCATGGATTGCAAGTCCAGGCGCATCAAGAAGATGTACAATCCCCTTCCGGAGACGCTGCGCGATCTGATCGGCTTTGCCCGCCTGTCACGGGTGGTGACGCCTATCTGAGCCGCTCCAGAAGGCTGGGCGAGGCATATCCGTCTGGCACAAGACCGACCGAGGCCTGAAACCGCCGGACGGCTTCGGATGTCTGCGGGCCGAGGATGCCGTCGATTGCGCCCGCATGCAGCCCGCGCGCGGCCAGACCGCGCTGAAGCTCTTCGCGCTCGGCCCGGCTAAGCCCCCGGTCGCCGCGCGGCCATGCGGCGCGGAACGGCCCACCACCCGCGATCCGGTCAGACAAATGGCCCACCCCGATCACATAGGAAGTGGCCGGGTTGTAGCGTGCGATCACACGGAAATTGTCAAAGATCATCAGCGCCACGCCCCGGTGCCCGGCCGGCACGAGGATCGAGGCCTGCCCATGGTCAGGCAGCGGGCCGCCATCGGCCGGCCGCACCCCCTGGCGTGCCCAGAAGGCTGCGCCACGCTTGGTCGCGCTGCCGGTGAGGCCGTAATCGAACCCCGGCGGCAAGACCACCTCTAGCCCCCAGGGCTGGCCTGTGGTCCAGCCATGATGGCGCAGGTAATTGGCGGTCGAGGCCAGCGCATCCACCGGATTGTCCGACCAGATATCGCGCCGCCCGTCGCCGTCGAAATCGACTGCAAGCGCCAGATAGGATGTCGGCATGAATTGCGTGTGCCCCATCGCGCCCGCCCAAGACCCCACCATCTGGCGCGCACCGACGTCGCCCGCCTGCAAGATGCGCAGCGCCGCGATCAACTCGGCCTCGAAGAAATCGCGCCGCCGCCCTTCGAAAGCCAGCGTTGCCATGGCGCCGATGGTGTCGGTTGACCCGCGCATCGCGCCATAAGCGGTCTCAAGACCCCAGACAGCCACCACCACCTCGGCCTCGACGCCGTAGTGGCGTTCGATCCGGGCCAGAACATCGCCGTGACGCGCCAGTGCCGCGCGCCCGTTGGAAACCCGCGCATCCGAAACCGCACCATCGAGGTATTCCCACAGCATGCGCGAAAATTCGGCCTGATTGCTGTCGCGTTGCAGAATACGGGTGTTGGCCTGAACCCCGGCAAAGGCGCGCTCAAAGGTTTCGGGCCTTATCCCCTCTGCCAGCGCCCGGGCCCGAAATCCGGCCCGCCATTCGGTGAAATCACCCTGCGTATCGGCAGGCGTGGCTGCGGCACGCGCCGGATCGATGCGCGGCACCGGGCGGATGGATCGTTCAACGGCCATGCTTTGGTCTTGGCTTGGGGCTTGTGCCTGTGTCGGGCGCATTTCGGGGCGCGGCGATGCCATGGGCGGCAGCGCCCAAACAGGGGTCGTCAGGATCAACACCAAGGCAAAACCGACGGGGCCAAAAGGGCGCATGATGTTGTTCCGGCACAAGATTATGGTAAGTCTGACGGTAGTATAGCCGAAATGTCACGCGCTTGCAGGGTATCCCTTGCGTTTGTCGGGCGGCATTTTTGAGCAAGATATCGCCCAGATGCAGGATCGTGATCCGCGCCTTACCGGCCGTTTCGGGGGGGCGGGGTTTTCTTGCGCACCGTGCCGCGCTTTTTTGCCGCCTGTCCGGCCATGCGGCGCACCGGGCCACGCCCCTTGCCGCCGGATCTGCGTGTCGGGGTTTTCTGCCCGTCGATGTCGATCAGATCAAGCAACAGCCCGCCCGTGACTGGCACTGCCTCGGCCAGCTTGACCGTCACGCGGTTGCCGATACCAATGCTCAGCCCGCTTTCCGCCCCCATCAGGGTCTGGCTTTCGACGTCATAGTGGAAATATTCGTTGCCGATGGCCCGCATGGGCAACAGCCCGTCGGCGCCGGTTTCATCGAGCTTCACAAAGGCGCCAAAGCGCGCGATCCCCGAGATGCGCCCGGTGAATGTGCTGCCCACGCGGTCAGACAGGTAAGCCGCCAGATACCGGTCGGTGGTGTCGCGTTCAGCCGCCATCGACCGGCGTTCGGTGTCCGAGATATGCTTGGCCGTTTCTTCGAGCGTTTCGGCATCCTCAAGGCGCAACCCGTCGCGGCCCCAGCCATGCGCCGTGATCAGCGCGCGATGCACGATCAGATCGGAATAGCGCCGGATCGGCGAGGTGAAGTGGGCGTAAGCTTTCAGCGCCAGACCGAAATGGCCGAAATTCTGCGGGAAATAATAGGCCTGCTGCATGGATCGCAGCGTGGTGATGTTGATGAGTTCGTCGAAATCCGTGCCTTGGGCCTGTGCCAGCAACCGGTTGAGATGGCTGGTTTGCAGCACCTGCCCCTTGGCCAGGGTGAACCCGCTTGCCTCGGCGGTTTCGCGCAGTGCTTGCAGCTTTTCGGGGCTGGGTTCTTCGTGAACGCGAAACAAGAGCGGCTGACGGCGCGCGATCAGTTCCTCGGCGGCGGCGACATTGGCCAGCACCATGAATTCCTCGATCAGCCGATGGGCATCGAGCCTGTCCTTGAAACCCACCGACAAAACCACGCCCGCCTCGCTCAGTTCGATCCGCCGTTCCGGCAGGTCAAGCTCCAGCGGTTGCCGCCGCGCGCGCGCCGATGTCAGCGCCTCATAGGCGGCATAAAGCGGCGCGATGATGCCATCGACCAGGGGCGCGGTCTTTGCATTGGGCAGGCCGTCGCGGGCGGCCTGAACCTCTTCGTAGTGAAGGGATGCTGTCGAACGCATCAGCCCCCGCACAAAGCGGTGGCCGATCTTGTTGCCTTGGGCATCGATCACCATGCGCACCGCCAGACAGGCGCGCGGCACATGTTCGTGCAGCGAACACAGATCGCCCGACAGCGTGTCGGGCAGCATCGGCACCACCCGGTCGGGGAAATAGGTGGAGTTGCCGCGCCGCTTCGCCTCGCGGTCCAGCGCGGTGCCGGGGCGGACGTAATGGGCGACATCGGCGATGGCGACCCAGATCACATGCCCATCGGGATTTTTCGGGTCGTCATCGGCATGGGCCAGAACCGCATCGTCGCGGTCGCGTGCATCGACGGGGTCGATGGTGACAAGCGCCAGATCGCGCAGATCAGCGCGCCCCTCAAGGGGTGCGGGGGTGGCGGCATCGGCTTCGGCCACGGCCGCGTCGGGAAAGGCATCGGGAATGCCGTGTTCGGCGATGGCGATCAGGCTGACCGCGCGCGGCGCGCCCGGATCGCCCAGCCGCGTGACGATGCGCGCGCGGGGCAGGCCCATCTGCCCCTTGGGGCCGATCTGTTCGGCCTCGACCAGTTCGCCGTCGCGCGCACCATGGGTTTCGCCCGGCCGCACCAGCCAATCGCGGTCGCTGCCCTTGGAAATCGGCACGATCCGACCGCCTTCGGCCCCGGCACGAAACACGCCAAGGACGCGGGCCGGGTTGGTGCCGATCTTGCGGATCAAGCGCGCGACATAATGATGATCTTCGCCCTGCACCTCTTGCAGGCGGGCCAGAATCCGGTCGCCTGCACCCAAGGCGGGATCGGTTGCGCGCGGCGAAAACAGGATGCGCGGCTCGGGCCCCTCGCCTGACCATTCCAGCGGTTGGGCAAATTGATCGCCCAGATCATCGGGCGCCATGAGCTTGAGCACCGCCACGGGGGGCAGGCGTTCGGCATCACGATAGGTTTTCTTGCGCTTTTCCAGATGCCCCTCGGCCTCAAGCTCCTTCAAGATGCGCTTGAGGTCGATCCGCACAGCGCCCTTCAGCCCAAAGGCCTTGGCGATATCGCGCTTTGCGGCGGCATGCGGATTTTCGGAAATCCACGCAAGAATTTGGTCTTTGGAAGGAAGCTGGGCCATGGCGCGTGCCCTATCACGCGCGGCCTTGCGCGTCATGCGCGAAATCAGCGCCCGATTGCATGTTGGCCCGCCATCCCATATCTGAACCATGACACGGACAGACCCCGGAGCCGCGCGCTTATGAACTGGATCACCAATTACGTCCGCCCCCGGATCAACTCGATCTTCTCGCGCCGCGAGATGCCCGAGAACCTTTGGTCAAAATGCGATGACTGCGGGACCATGCTGTTTCATCGGGAATTGTCCGATGCGCTGAATGTCTGCACCAATTGCGGGCATCACATGGCGATCACACCCCGCGCGCGGTTCACGGCGCTGTTCGACAACGGCATCTTCATCGAGGTGGCGGTGCCCAAGCCGATCGACGATCCGCTCAAGTTCCGCGATCAAAAGAAATATCCCGACCGCCTCAAGGCCGCGCAGAAATCCACCGGCGAGGCCGAGGCGATGCTGGTGGCCGAAGGTGAGATCGGCCGCACCCCCATCGTGGCGGCAGCACAGGATTTCAACTTCATGGCCGGCTCCATGGGCATGTATGTGGGCAATGCCATCGTGGCCGCCTGTGAACGCGCCGTGAAACTCAAGCGGCCGCTGGTTTTGTTTTCGGCGGCAGGCGGCGCGCGCATGCAAGAAGGCATCTTGTCGTTGATGCAGATGCCACGCAGCACGGTCGCCATCCAGATGCTCAAGGAAGCGAGGCTGCCCTATATCGTGGTTCTGACCCATCCGACGACCGGGGGCGTGACCGCATCCTATGCCATGCTGGGTGATGTGCAGATTGCCGAGCCCAACGCCCTGATCTGTTTTGCAGGCCCCCGCGTGATCGAACAGACGATCCGCGAAAAGCTGCCCGAAGGCTTTCAGCGCGCCGAATATCTGCTTGATCACGGGATGCTCGACCGGGTGACGCCGCGCGCCAAGATCCGCAGCGAGCTGATCACCATCATCCGCATGCTGACGCGCCTGCCGCCCGCTGTGATTGCCGATCTGCCCAGCCCGGCTGCCGCCGAACCCGAGGCAAAAGACACACCGTGAGCAGCCCGCGATCCGACATCCTTCTTGAGCGGATGATGTCTTTTCACCCCAAGATCATGGATCTGACGCTCGAGCGCATGTGGCGCATTCTGGCCGCGCTCGATCACCCCGAACGGCGCTTGCCGCCGGTGATCCACATCGCGGGCACCAATGGCAAGGGGTCGACGCTGGCCATGATCCGCGCAGGTCTTGAGGGGGCGGGGCATGTGACGCATGCCTATACCAGCCCGCATCTGGCCCGCTTTCATGAACGTATCCGTCTGGCGGGTGATCTGATCGATGAGGATCTGCTGTCCGACATGCTCGACCGGTGCCTTGTCGCAAATGGCACGGATGCGATCACCTATTTCGAGATCACGACCGCCGCCGCCCTTTTGGCCTTTGCCGAAACGCCCGCCGATTACACGCTGCTCGAGGTGGGTCTGGGCGGTCGGCTGGATGCGACCAATGTGGTGGATACCCCTGCGCTGTGCGTGATCACGCCGGTCGACATGGATCACCAGCAATATCTGGGCGACACGCTGGGCCGGATCGCGGGTGAAAAGGCGGGCATCATCAAGCGCGGTGTGCCGGTGATCGTCGGCCGCCAGCACGACGACGGCCTTGCGGTGATCGAGGCACAGGCCGCGCGCCTGTCGGCCCCGCTTTATGCTTATGGGCAGCATTGGCATGTCTGGGAAGAAGCCGGGCGGTTGGTGTTTCAAGACGAGACCGGGTTGCTTGATCTGCCCAAGCCCACACTTTTGGGCGCCCATCAGATCGAGAACGCCGGGATCGCGTTGGCAGCGCTCCGCGTCATGGGCAAGGGGGAAGCGGCCTGCGAGGCCGCGATGACCCGGGCGGTCTGGCCCGCGCGGATGCAGCGGTTGCGCCATGGCCCGCTGGTCGACAGCGCGCCACGCGCTGAAGTGTGGCTTGATGGCGGGCACAATCCCCATGCCGCCCGCGCCATTGCCGCCCTTTTGGCCGGGATGGGCGCGCGCCCCACGCATCTGATTTGCGGGATGCTGAACACCAAGGATGTGACGGGGTTCATGGCGCCGCTGGCGGCGGTCGCCCAAAGCCTGCATGCCGTGTCAATTCCCGGTCAATCCGCGACCCTGACCGCATCTGACACCGCGACGGCCGCCCGTGCGGCCGGCCTGCCCGCGCACGAGGCCGACAGCGTCGCGGCCGCTTTGGCGACCATCACCACCCAAGATCCCGAGGCGCGCATCTTGATCTGTGGCTCGCTCTATCTGGCCGGCGAGATCTTGAAAACGAACGGCTAACGCAGCCACGGCCGCCTTGACGCCATCGGGATATTGACCAAGGCGGCGATCCGCCGATGACGGAGAGTTTTGGTGCCGCCAAAGGCGCGGTCAATTGCACGGTCAACGCGCGGACTTTCTGTTTCATTTGTAATCTCGATGGTCACCGCGGCACCTCTGTCAAAAGATCGATGTTCAGCATTCTTTCGCCGGTATTGCCATTCCGGACGTTGAGTCCGTAAATGTCATCCCCCCGGGAGTAGACCGCGACCGTGCGCTGTGGGGAAAATTCGCTCTGAAACACAGGGGTCTCGATGTTGCCCCTCTGAGCCCTTCTGAAGTAGTCTATGATGCACTTGCTCCGGTTGGTGAGGTTGCTTCCCCGCCATGGCTCGTCGTTGCGGCGGGCGCAGGCCTCCTGCGCGCGCGCCATGAAGGTGTGGAACAGCCGCCCATAAACTGTGGAACCATCCCCGTAGATGAAGGGTGTGCCGTCGTATTCGGTCGAAAACAGGAAGTTGACCTGCGTTCCCTCGCGCGTGCTCGTGCCCACAACCTCAAATCGGCAGGGTCGCCCGAACCGGAAGATCCGCACCTCCGATCCCGGCGGAATGCCGATGGC
>NZ_CALAHQ010000018.1 GCF_937892565.1 uncultured Roseicyclus sp.
GGGCATGGGGATCTGGTTTGGGCTGGCGCGGACAAGACGCCCGATCATGCGCTAGGGCGCGCTGCCATCGGTTGCGGCGCGCAAGGTCATCACGGCGCCATCCGGGCCCAGCAAGACAAGCGCGCCGGTCGCGTCGATGTCAAAGCCCCTGACCACGGACAGCGCTGCAAGAAAGCGGCGTTCCTGATCCATCAGCGCGGGCGCACAGGCCATCATCGTGGCCCCCGCAGGCCCGATGCTCAGCGTCTCGCCGGTCAGATCAAAGCGGGCGAACCAACGGTTGCACCCGCCCGAACCCGCGACACGGCCATCGGTGCCAAATCCCAGCGACACCCGCGCGCGATCGATCACACCCGCGCCGGCGATATCCTCGACCAGCCAGGTCCGACCATGCAGGAGACGGGCGGGATCGCCGCCACAGCCATGGATCGTGTGATCGCCCATCGACAGGGCGACGGTCTCGGGATGCGGCATGCCGGTCATGGTGTCGCGACAGATCACGGGGCGGCGCAGCAGAACGGCGCGCAAGGCGCGGTCGGGATCGGCCGCAATCACCACAATGTCCCCGGCATCGGTCATTTGCGGCGCCGTGAGCGGCAGGATCAGATCCTGCATCCCCAAGCGGCTCAGGGCCATTACCCCCGCATCGACCCTGACCGACCAGAAGGGTTCGTTGCCGCCCCCGCGCCACGGCGTCTCGGGGGTGGGCAGGGCGAGATGACATTGTGCCAGCTCGATCCCGTCGACCGAGACAAGCGCCGCGTCGGATCGCGACCAGAAAGAGGTCATTGGATCGTCCGGGGCCTCGTATCGGGCCCCCGATGCGGCGGGAACGGCGCGCAAGAGCCGGCGCGCGCCCGCCACATCCAGCACCAGACCCGTATCGGACAACCCCACATGCACATCCACGGCGCCACAGCGGTAATCGGCCACAAATCCCATGGGCGTGTGACGGGCCAGCATGATCTCGCCCAGATCATCGGCACCGTCGGGTGCAACGGTAACAGGCGCACCCAGCCAGACCACACGGCCCCCGATGGCCAGACCGGCGCGCAAGCTGCCCGTGACGGTGTCGGGAAGGTCGATCTGAAACATGATGGGCACCTGCTGCCCGTCGGTCGGGATGCGCGCCTCGGCCAGACGCGACAGATCAGGGCCCAGCACCTCGATGATCACACGCGCCTCGGGTGCAAGAGCCATGCGTTCAAGATAACTGACGCTGCCCGACAGGCTGCGCTGGTCTTGCGCGATCAGCGCATGGGGCAGCACCATAGCGGCAAGGAAAACGAACACACGCCACATGACAGGGCCTCTTGCGGTAACTGGAGACAAGCATAGCCAACGCTGCGCTGTGCGCAAAGTGCTTGCGCACAAGCCTTGGGCCCTTGTCACGCGGTCGTGTCAGGCCACAGGCAAACGCCGTTCGACGATCTCGGCCCACCAGCTGCACCCGGCAGGGATCGCATCATCGTTGAAATTGTATTTGGGGTGGTGGACATTGGCGGTATCGCCATTGCCCACCAGAATATAGGCGCCGGGCCGGGCGTTGGACATGAAGGCGAAATCCTCGCCACCCATGACCAGCGGCGCCTCGGCGCAATCGCCCGCGACGGCGCGCGCCACATCGGCGGCAAATTCGGTCTGGGCGTCGGAATTGACCATCACCGGATAGCCGCGCCGGTAATCGACCCGCGCCACCCCGCCAAAGGTCGCGGCGGTGCCTTCGGCGATGGCCTTCAGCCGCGCCTCGGCCATGTCCTGAATGCCCGCATCAAGCGTGCGCACCGTGCCCTTGAGATGCACGGTTTCGGGGATGACGTTATAGGCTTTCGACCCCGTCTCGAAGCTGGTGACCGAGACCACGACCTGTTTCACCGGGTCGGCATTGCGGCTGGCGATGGTTTGCAAGGCCAGCACCAGATGCGAGGCGATGACCGTGGTGTCGAGCGTTTCCTGCGGTTTGGCGGCATGCCCGCCCTTGCCCGTCAGATAGATGTCGAACTGGTCAGCGGCGGCAAAGAAGGGGCCAGAGCGGATGGCAAAGCTGCCCGTGGGCACGCCGGGCCAATTGTGCATCCCATAGACCTCGGCGATGTTCCAGCGGTCCATCATGCCATCATTGACCATCTCGCGGCCGCCGCCGCCACCCTCTTCGGCGGGTTGAAAGATCACCGCCACCGTGCCGTCGAAATTGCGCGTTTCCGCCAGATATTTTGCCGCCCCAAGCAGCATCGCGGTATGCCCGTCATGGCCGCAGGCATGCATCGCCCCGGGGGTTTTCGAGGCGTAGTCGAGCCCCGTCGCCTCGTGGATCGGCAATGCGTCCATATCGGCACGCAAGCCGATCGTGCGGCCCGATGTGTTCGATCGGCCCTTGATGATCCCCACGACGCCCGTGCGCCCGATGCCGGTCACCACCTCGTCACAGCCGAAATCCCGGAGCTTGTCGGCCACCATCGCCGATGTGCGGTGCGTCTCGAACAGGATTTCGGGGTGTTCGTGCAGATCGCGCCGCCAGGCGGTGATCTCGGGCAGAAGCTCGGCGAAACGGTTCTTGACGGGCATCTTTGATCTCCTTCTCAAGGGTCAGGCGGTCGGCAATCGTCGCTCGACCAGTTCGGCGAAGAAACTGCACCCATAGGGGATGGCCTCGTCGTCGAACACATATTTCGGATGGTGGCACATGGGCGTGTCGCCATTGCCAAGGAACACATAGGCGCCGGGGACCTGTTCCAGCATGTAGCTGAAATCCTCGGACGGCATGATCGGATCGGCGTCGTCGATCACGTGAAGCCCAACCGCGCGCGCGGCGTCTGCGGCACGCGCGGCGCCTTGTGGGTCATTGACCGTCACCGGATAGCCGGGATCCCAGATCATTTGTGCCGTGGCGCCATAGGCGGCGGCGGTATGGGTCACGACATCGCGAATGCGCGCCTCGGCGATGGTGCGATATTCGGGGTCAAGCGTGCGCACCGTGCCGGCCATCCGCGCCTCATCCGGGATGATGTTGGAGGCGGCGCTGTCGGTCCAAAAGGTGCCAACCGTAAGGACCACGCGCTTGAGCGGATCGACATTGCGCGACACGATGGAATGGAGCGCGATCACGATATGGGCGGCAACCAATGTGGTGTCGATGGCGCGATGCGGTTCGGCGGCATGGCCCCCCTTGCCCTTTACGATGATCTCGAACTCGTCCGAACTGGCCTGAAGCGGGCCCGGGCGGGTCATGAGCGTGCCCAAAGGCACGCCGGGCGCATTGTGGATGCCATAGACCTCATCCATCGGGAAGCGGTCAAACAGGCCATCATCGATCATTGCCTTGGCGCCTGCCCCGCCCTCCTCGGCCGGTTGAAAGATCACCACCACGCTGCCGTCGAAATTGCGCGTCTCGGCCAGATATTTGGCCGCCCCGAGCAGCATGGAGGTATGCCCGTCATGGCCGCAGGCATGCATCTTGCCCGGAACCTTCGAGGCATAGGGTAGCCCCGTGGCCTCTTCGATGGGCAGCGCGTCCATGTCGGCACGCAAGCCGATGGCGCGCGTCGATGTGCCCCGCCCCCGGATGATGCCCACCACGCCGGTGCGCCCCACGCCCGTCACCACCTGATCCACGCCAAATTCGCGCAAGCGCGCCGCGACAAAGGCCGCGGTTTCATGCACCTCATAGAGCAGTTCGGGATTTTCGTGCAGATGGTGCCGCCAGCCCATGATCTCGGGCAGCATTTCGGCAAAGCGGTTCTTGATCGGCATGGTTCTTTCCCTCAGCCCGCAGGCATGCGGCGTTCGACAAGCTCGGCAAGGAAGCTGCATCCATAGGGGATGGCCGCATCGTTGAAATCATATTCCGGGTGATGCACCTTGGCCGTGTTGCCATTGCCGATATGCACGAAGGCACCGGGGCGCGATTGCAGCATGTAGCTGAAATCCTCGGCCCCCATGCGCGGCGGACGGCCCCAGCGCACGCGCCCCGGACCGGCGACCGCCTCGGCCACCTCGGCGGCGAGACGCGCGTTGTCCTCATGGTTCACGGTCACGGGATAGCCGCGGTCATAGGTGATCTGGGCGCTGCACCCATAGGCCTCGGCGGTGGCGGTCACGATGGCCTTGATCCGCGCCTCGGCCAGATCGCGCACCGCTTCGTCGAGCGTGCGCACGGTTCCCGCCAGCGTCACGGTGTCGTCGATCACATTGGTGGCCGCCGATTCCGTCTGCATCACACAGATCGACACGACCACCGATTTCAACGGATCGACCGACCGGCTGGCCACGGTTTGCAGCGCCATGACCGTGGCACAGGCCGCAGGCACCGGGTCGATCACGTTATGGGGCTGGGCGGCGTGGCCGCCGCGCCCACGGATGACCACGCGCAGCTCATCGGCCGCCGCCATGATCGGCCCGGGCGCCACGCCGAATTCGCCCACGGGCAGACCCGGTTCATTGTGCATGCCATACACCTCGGCGATGCCGAAGCGGTCCATCAGACCATCCTCGATCATCGCAAGCGCGCCCGCGCCGCCCTCTTCGGCGGGCTGGAAGATCAGCACGACCGTGCCGTCGAAATTGCGCGTCTCGGCCAGATATCTGGCCGCCCCCAACAGCATCGCGGTATGCCCGTCATGGCCGCAGGCATGCATCTTGCCCGGTGTCTTGCTGGCATGGGGCAGCCCGGTCTTTTCCGACATGGGCAGCGCATCCATATCGGCGCGCAGGCCCACACAGGCGCCCCGGCTGTCCGACCGGCCCCGGATAAGGCCCACCACCCCCGCCCGGCCCACGCCCGTCACCACCTCATCACAGCCGAAATCGCGCAGCTTTTGGGCCACCAGCGCCGAGGTGCGCGCCAGATCATAGAGGATTTCCGGATTTTCATGCAGATCGCGCCGCCAGGCGGTGATGTCATCGTGCAATTCGGCCAGACGGTTCTTGACGGGCATGGCGCTATCGCTCGTTCAGCATGCCCAAAAGCCGCTCCATGAAGCCCTCGCCACGGGTCAGCTGTTCGACATGCATGTATTCATTGGCCTGATGGGCCTGTGCGATATTGCCCGGCCCGCAGATGATGGCCGAATAGCCTGCGGCCTGAAACTGACCGGCTTCGGTGCCGTAGCTGACCACGCTTGTCCCGTTCTCGCCGGTCAGGCGGCGGATCAGCGCCTCGGCCACGCCATCTGGTTCGGCGCGCAGGCCCGGCACATCCCAGCGCGGCACGACGGTGATGCCGGTCTCGGGGCGCACAGCCTTCATGCCCGCCTCGATGCGCGCGATCTCGGCCATCATGCGGGCGGCCCATTGGGTGTTGGGCTCTTGCGGGATGCAGCGCGCGGTCAGCACGAATGTGCAATCCTTGGCGGTAATGTTGTGGGCGGTGCCGCCCTGGATCATGCCCACATGCAGCGTGGTATAGGGCGGGTCGTAATCGCTGGCGGGATCGGCTTTTGCGGCGTTTTCGGCATTGGTGCGATTGGCCCAGTCGATCAGGCGTGCCGCCTCCATCACCGCCGAAACGCCGGTATGGGCGATCGAGGAATGCACCTCGTAGCCGTGGACATGCAAATCCAGCCCCACGCCGCCCTTGTGGCCATTGACGATGCCCCATTCGGTCGGCTCGCCGATGATGGCCAGCGCGGCCTTGGGCATATGGGCCTGCATCGCGGCGATCATCGGCGGCGCGCCGGTGCAGCCGATTTCCTCGTCGCGCGACAGGCACAGTTGCAAGGGCCGCTTCACGCCGCGCCGGTGCGCCTCGACCGTGGCCCAGATGGCGAGCGCATCGAACCCCTTCATGTCGCAGGTGCCACGCCCGTAAAGCTTGCCGTCCTTTTCAAGCACGCTGAAAGGATCGCTGGTCCATGCCTGACCATCGACAGGCACGACATCGGTATGGCCCGACAAGATCACGCCGCCGGTGACATCGGGGCCTGCATGGGCATAAAGGCTGGCTTTCTGCCCGGTCGGATCGTAATCGCGATGGCTGGCGATGCCATGGCTGGCAAGGTAATCCCCGACCCAATCCACCAGCGCAAGATTGCTGTCGCGGCTGACCGTGGGAAAGGACACAAGCTTGTCCAAGAGAGCCCGGGGGCTCAAAACATCCGTCATGGCATGCTCCGGCTTGGTTGTAGCCTCGACCCTGTGCCAGCGACGCGGGGCCGTCAAGCCCGAGCGCGCGAAAGCTGCTCAATCGCTGAGCAAATGATGAAGCATCTGGCATGATGCGATGATTGCGGCTTGTCGCATGGAAAATTCATGTTAGCGTCGCCGAAATCTTCAGCCGCTCACCCCACCACAAGAAGCGGCGCGCCAACAGGATGGGGAGCATCTGCTGATGCCCGATGGGGCCACGCCCTTTGTCCTTGATGTCAGGGACCTCAAGACGGTTTTTCGCACCCGCAGCGGTGAGGTCCATGCCGTCAACAATGTCAGCTTCACGCTGAAGCCGGGTGAATTGCTGGGTGTGGTGGGTGAATCGGGTTCGGGAAAATCCGTGACGATGATGTCGCTGATCCGGCTCCTGCCGATGCCACCGGCCGAAATTCGGGGCGGTCAGGTGCTGTTCGAAGGCCAGGATCTGGCCCATGCGCCCGAAGATGCGCTGCGCGCCATTCGCGGGGCACGCATAGGGATGGTGTTCCAGGACCCGATGACCTCGCTCAACCCCGTCTTTACCGTGGGCTATCAGATCATGGAGCCGTTGCGCACCCATATGGGCCTGACCAAGACGCAGGCCGCGACCCGCGCGGCGGAATTGCTCGATCTGGTCGGCATTCCGGATGCGCGCGCGCGGCTGGCCGATTACCCCCACCAGTTTTCAGGCGGCATGCGCCAGCGCGTGATGATCGCCATTGCCCTGGCTTGCGAGCCCAAGGTGCTGATCGCCGATGAGCCGACGACCGCGCTTGATGTGACGATACAGGCGCAGATCCTTGAACTGATCAAGGAGCTGCGTCAGAAGTTGGGCATGGCGATTGTCTGGATCACCCATGATCTGGGCGTGATCGCGGGTATCGCGGACCGGGTGATGGTGATGTATGGCGGCCAGGTGGTGGAACAGGCCCCGGTGCGGGAATTGTTCGCCAATCCGCAACATCCCTATACCCGCATGCTGCTGGAAACCGTGCCGCATATTCGCGGCGCACGCAACGACAAGCTGCGCGTGATCCAGGGCCAGCCGCCGATACTGTCCAAACCACCCGCAAGCTGCCCCTTTCGCGCGCGTTGTCCACAGGCCTTCGATCGCTGCGCGCGCGAAAATCCGGCGCGCTTCGATCTGGGCGCATCCCACGACGTGGCCTGTTTTTGGGATTTCAAATCGGGGGCCGCGCGCCATGTTTGACACCAGCGGCGCGAGGAAACTGGTCGAAGTGCGCGACCTCAAGATGCACTTTCCGATCCGCACCGGGCTGATGCGCCGCCTGACCGGGTCGGTCAAGGCGGTGGATGGCGTCAGCTTTGACATCTACGAGGGCGAAACGCTTGGGCTTGTGGGGGAATCGGGCTGTGGGAAATCGACCTGCGGGCGGGCGATCTTGCGGCTCTATGACCCCACATCCGGCTCGATCGTGATCGATGGCGAAGAAATCGCCCACGCCCCCTTTGACAAGCTGCGCCGCCTGCGCCCCAAGATGCAGATGGTGTTTCAAGACCCGCAAGCCAGCTTGAACCCGCGCATGACGGTCGCGGGCATCATCGGTGAGCCGCTGCAGGAACATACCGACCTGACCGCGGATCAGCGTCTTGAGCGCATCTACGAGTTGATGGATGCGGTGGGGTTGAACCGCGATTTCGCCAATCGCTATCCGCATGCCTTTTCAGGCGGCCAGCGCCAGCGCATCGGGATTGCGCGCGCCTTGGCCTTGAACCCGAAATTCATCGTCTGTGACGAACCCATTGCGGCGCTCGATGTGTCGATCCAGGCGCAGGTGGTCAACCTGCTTGAGGAATTGCAGGCCCGCCTTGGGCTGACCTATCTGTTCATCTCGCATGATCTGTCGATGGTGCGTCACATCGCAAATCGTGTGGCGGTCATGTATCTGGGCCGGGTGGTCGAACTGGCGCCGCGCGACGCGCTGTATGAGGACCCGCTGCATCCCTACACGAGGGCGCTGTTGTCAGCCGTTCCCGAACCCGACCCGGCCATCCATGACGCGGCGAACCGGATCATCTTGCAAGGCGATGTGCCATCGCCCGCCAACCCGCCCGATGGCTGCAATTTCTGCACCCGCTGCCCGCAGGTGATGGAAATTTGCCGCCGGATCGACCCCGACATTCAGGAGATCGCGCCGGGCCGGTTTGTGGCCTGCCATCTCTACACCAAAGAAACCGAGAAGACTGCAGCGCATGCGGCACAATCCACCGGGGCATGAGCACCCAACAAGGAGAGAGAGACAGACCAATGAAAAAACGGTATTCCCTTTTGCTTGGCGCGACCGCGCTGGCCCTTGCGCCGGCTGCGGCCATGGCCGAACGCGGAGCGTCGGGCCATCTCAACATCATTTACTGGCAAGCCCCCTCGACGCTGAACCCGTATCTCTCGGGCGGCACCAAGGAGGTCGAATCAGCCTCGCTGATCCTCGAATCGCTGGCCCGCTTCAACCAGGACGGCACCATCACGCCGTGGCTCGCCGAAAGCGTGCCGACGGTTGAAAACGGCGGCATCTCCGAGGATCTGACCTCGATTACCTGGACCATCGCCGATGGCATCACATGGTCGGATGGATCGGCGCTGACCGCGGCTGATTTCGTCTTTACCTGGACCTATTGCACCCATCCCGAAGGCGGCTGCGCCCAGTCGAGCTATTTCGACGGCGTGACCGCGATCGAGGCGGTCGATGACCGGACGATCCGCATCTCCTTCGCGGAGGCCACGCCCTTCCCCTACACGGCCTTCGTCGGCTCCGAGAGCCCGGTGCTCCAGGCCGCGCAATTCGCCGATTGCCTCGGGGCGCGCGCGCCCGAATGCACGGATGCGAATTTCGGCCCCATCGGCACCGGCCCCTTTGTCGTGGATGAATTCCGGCCCAACGACGTGATCGAATTGTCGGCCAACCCGAATTTCCGCTTTCCCGACCGTCCCCATTTCGCGACCGTGACCTTCAAGGGTGGCGGCGATGCGACCTCGGCGGCGCGCTCGGTCTGTGAGACCGGCGAGTTTGACTACGCCTGGAACCTGCAGATGGATCCGACCATTCTGGCGGGCATGGAAGCACAGGGCCGCTGCGTGGTCATGACATCCTTCGGCACCTCGGTCGAGCGGATCGAAATCAACCAGACCAACCCCGATGCGGCGCTGGGCGATACCCGCTCTACCGCCGAAGGCGGCGCGCACCCCTTCCTGACCAACCAGACCATCGTTCAGGCGATGTCGATGGCCATCGACCGTCAGTTGATCGTGGATGTGGGCTATGGCGCCGGTGGCAAGGCCACCTGCAACGTGCTGCCCGCGCCCGAGCTTTATGCCTCGACCGCGAATGACGCCTGCCTCGTGCAGGATATTCCCGGCGCCATCGCGCTTCTGGATGGGGCGGGGATCGTGGACAGCAATGGTGACGGCATCCGGGAATACAACGGCATGCCGCTGCGCGTGCTTTACCAGACCTCGACCAATGCCGTGCGTCAGGACACGCAGGCGCTGATCAAGCAGTGGTGGTCGGAAATCGGCATCGATGCCGAGCTTCGCAACATCGACGCTTCGGTGTTCTTTGGCGGCGATCCGGCATCCCCGGATACCTTCCAGAAGTTCTTTGCCGATGTGCAGATGTACACCAACAACTTCGCCGGTGTCGACCCACAGGCCTATATGGCCGACTGGGCCTGCGATCAGGCACCCAACCCGTCGAGCCAGTGGCAGGGGGCCAACATCCCGCGCTTCTGCATGGCGGAATACGATGCCATGATCCGCGAGATGGCAGGCACAGCCGATCTTCAGGAACGTGGCCGTCTGGCGCGCGCCATGAACGACATGCTGATGCAGAACTATGCCATCGTGCCGCTGGTGCATCGGGGTGGCGTTTCGGCCCGTGCCGCCACGCTGGAGGGGCATCTGATGTCGGATTGGGACAGCGAACTGTGGAACATCATGGATTGGCGCCGCGCCCAGTGACGGTGTGATCTGACACAGGCCCGCGCCGCCCCTCGTGGCGCGGGCCATTTCCTGACCCGAAACTTCTGACCCGAGGCGTTGGCCCCATGCTGACCTACACGATCCGGCGATTGATCCTTGCGATCCCGACGCTTCTGTTCATCAGTTTCATCATCTTTCTGATCGTCAAGCTGTCGCCTTCGGATCCGACGGCAAGCCTGCCGCTGACCATCCCGCCCGACGTGCGCGAACTGATCCGCGAAAGCCTTGGCGTGAACGATCCCGTTTTTGTGCAGTATTTCAAATGGCTCAAGCTGATGGTCTGGGATGAGCCGCTGCATTTCATCGAAGGGGCGACCGGCTGGCCGGTGGCCCCCGAAGGCCCGCGCATCATTTCCTACCAGACCCGCAGCCCGGTGATGGATCTGATCGCCCAGCGCATGCCCCAGACGCTCTGGGTGGTTGGCACATCCTATATCGTGGGCATCCTGATCGCGCTGCCCTTGGGCATCATTTCGGCCTACCGGCAATATTCGATCTTCGATCAGGTCGGCACCTTCATCTCGATGGTGGGGTTTTCCGTGCCCACCTTTTTCACCGGTGTGCTGTTCATCGTGATCTTTGCGGTGAACCTTGGCTGGTTTCCGTCGGTCTACAACACCACCCATGTGGTGACCGACTGGGACAGCTTTGTGGTGCAGCTCAAGCAGATCATCATGCCGGTGATGGTGCTGGGCCTGTACAATGCCAGCCAGATCAGCCGCTACCTGCGCGCCTCGATGCTTGACAATCTCAATCAGGATTATGTGCGCACCGCGCGCGCCAAGGGGTTGACCGAAAAGATCGTCGTGCTGGTGCATGTGCTGAAGAACTCGATGATCCCGGTGGTGACCGTGATCGCGCTGAACGTGCCGGCCGTGTTCGGCGGCGCGATCATCACCGAACAGGTGTTCAAGGTGAACGGCATCGGCCAGCTTCTGATCATCGCGATTCAAAGCGGCGATGTGCCAGTGGTGCAGACCGTCAGCTTCATCTTTGCGGTGCTGATCGTCCTGTTCAGCCTGATTGCCGACATCTTGTATGGCGTGCTTGATCCGAGGATCCGCTATGACTGAGACCGCAGATCGCACCGCAGCGCCCGCACCGGCCACACCCGCCCTTGCGGCAGAATTCGAGACCTATGCCGCCCCGCGCAATCAATGGTGGGATGTCTGGGATCAATTCAAGACCCACAAGGGTGCGCTGTTCGGGCTTGGGTTTTTCGTCTTCACGCTGCTGTTTGTCTTTGTTGGCCCGCTCGTGTGGACGATGGACCCGCAATTCATCGACATCCGCGCCCGCAATGCAGGGCCCAGCCTTGCCCATCCGATGGGCACCGACCAGCTGGGCCGCGATACCATGGCGCGGATGATGGCGGGCGGGCAGACCTCGATCGCGGTGGGCCTGACGGCGATGGCGCTGGCCTTGCTTCTGGGCACGCTGGTGGGGGTTCTGGCGGGGTATTTCCGGCGGCTTGACGGGTTGTTGATGCGCACCACCGATCTGTTTCTGGCAATGCCGCTCTTGCCGCTGTTGCTGGTCACGATCATGCTGTTTCGCGACCCGCTGCGGGCGAATTTCGGCCCCGAAGGCGGCATTTTCGTGCTGATCGTGTTCATGATCGGCGTCACCTCATGGATGCAGACCGCGCGCGTGGTGCGCGCCGAGGTGCTGGCGCTGAAGGAACGCGAATTCGTTCTGGCCGCCCGCTCGATCGGCACGCCCAGCCGTCGCATGATCACCCGTCATCTGTTGCCCAATGTGATGTCGCCCATCATGGTGTCGGCGACGCTGGGCATTGCCAATGCGATCATCACGGAAAGCGCCTTGTCCTTTCTGGGCCTTGGGTTTCCGTCGGATTTCCCGACATGGGGGCGGCTGTTGTTTGACGCCACCGATTGGCTGACGCAGAATCCCGAGCGCGTGATCTGGCCGGGGATGGCGATCTCGCTCACGGTGCTGTCGGTGAATTACATCGGCGATGGTTTGCGCGACGCGCTTGACCCGCGCATTCGCGGGCGCTGAACCGCCCGCGCAAGCGGGGGCGAAAAACCTTGGGTTTTTCGCGCGGGAAAACTCCGGTTTTCCCCTCCCTTTGCGAGCCGCGCTTGCGGGTCCGACCGGGGCGGCCTAAGCGGAGGTGGAAAGCATATCCCGAAAGGCAGGCCCATGCCCTGGCTCTATCTTGCCATTGCGATCGCCGGTGAAATCATCGGCACCACGGCGCTGAAGGCCTCGGATGGCTTCACTCGCCTTGGGCCCAGTGTGCTGGTTGTCGCGGGCTATGGCATCGCTTTTTTCATGCTGGCTCAGGTGTTGCGTACCATCCCCCTGGGCATCGCCTATGCGATCTGGTCAGGCGTGGGCGTGGCCGCGGTCACGGTGATCGGTTGGGCGATGTATGGCCAAAGGCTGGATCTGCCCGCGCTCTTGGGGATCGGGCTGATCGTGGCAGGGGTCGTGGTCTTGAACATCTGGTCAGGGGCCACGCATTGACGCCACGTCGTGAGGGTCTTGCCCCTTGACGCAAGGCAGCGCATCGCTACCTGATCGGCACAAGACCGCCCGGAGGACAAATGGCCACCACCCTGACCGTCAACGGCACTGCCCATCTGGTCGAATTGCCCGGCGACATGCCGCTGTTGTGGGTCTTGCGCGATGCGCTGGGGCTGACGGGCACCAAATATGGCTGTGGTGTTGCAGCCTGCGGGGCCTGCACCGTCCAGATCGAAGGTCAGGCCGTGCGATCGTGTCAAGTGGCGCTGTCCGATGTCTGGGGGCCTGTCACCACCATCGAAGGTTTGGGCACGCCCGCCGCCCTTCATGCCCTGCAACAGGCGTGGATCGACCATCAGGTCGCGCAATGCGGCTACTGCCAATCGGGCCAGATCATGCAAGCCGCCGATCTATTGGCCGTAACCCCCGCGCCCACCGATGCCGATATTGACGCCGCCATGGCGGGCAATCTGTGCCGCTGCGGCACCTATCCGCGGATCCGTGCGGCCGTCCATGCCGCCGCCGTCGCCCTGCGGGAGGGTTGAGGCATGGCCAATTGGGGCAAGATCGCACGCCGCACGTTCCTGATCGGGTCGGCCGCCATGGCCGGGGGCGTGGCATTCGGCGTCTGGCAATACCGCCGCGAACTGCCCAACCCGCTGGACCCCGGCGCCGATGGGGTGGCATTGAACCCGTGGATCATCATTGATCAAAGCGGCGTCACGCTGATCGCGGCGCGCGCCGAGATGGGGCAAGGTGTCTACACCACCCTGCCCGCGCTGTTGGCCGAAGAGCTGGACGTGGCATGGGACCAGATCCGGGTCATTCACGGGCCCGCCGCGCAAGCCTATTTCAACGCAGGCCTGATGAGCCATGCGCTTCCCTCGACAGATTACGACCGCACCGGCTTTCAGGAAGTGATGGTCGAGGCGATGTCGGTCTTGCCCAAAATGATCGGTTTGCAGGTGACGGGCGGGTCTACCTCCAGCCTGGATGCCTATGACAAGCTGCGCCAGGCGGGGGCCACCGCGCGCGAGGTGTTGAAACAAGCAGCCGCAGATCGGCTGGGCGTCGCCATGGGCAGCCTTGAGACACGCGATGGCCGCGTGATCGCACCGGGGGGCGTCGAACTCAGCTATCAGGATCTGGCCGAAGATGCCGCCCGCATCGGCCCCCCCCGCCAGGTCGAATTGCGCCCGGCGTCGCAATGGAAATACCTTGGCCGTGCCATGCCGCGGCTCGACATGGTGGAAAAGGTCACGGGAACCGCTCAATTCGCCATCGATGTACGCCTGCCCGGTATGCGCTTTGCGACGGTGCGGATGAACCCGCATCTGGGCGGCGCGATGGTGTCCTTTGACGCGCGCGCGGCGCTGGCGATACCGGGGGTAGAGCGGGTGGTCGATCTGGGCCATGGGATCGCGGTGGTGGCGACGACCACCTGGACGGCCATGAAGGCCGCCGAGGCCGTGGCGATCGAATGGGCCCCCGCCCCCTACCCGGACAGCTCGCTCGAAATGCTGACCGTGATCCGCGCCGCGCTGGATGGCCCCGCCAATTCCAAGCTGCGCGACGACGGCGATGTTGATGCCGTGCAGATTGGCGCCGAAGACCAGGTGATCGAGGCCGAATACAGCGTGCCATGGCTGGCCCATGCCACGATGGAACCGATGAGTGCGGCGGCGCATTTCACCCCCCGCGGGTTGGACATCTGGACCGGGTCGCAAGCGCCGGGCTTTGCCGAAATGGCGGCCGCGCGTGCTGTGGGACTTGCGCCCGAACAGGTGCGCTGCCACGTCACCTATCTGGGCGGCGGGTTCGGGCGGCGTGGCGAAAATGATGTTGTCGTGCTGGCCGCACGCATCGCACAGGCCATGGCGGGCACGCCGGTGCTGGTGACATGGTCGCGTGAGGAAGACATGCGCCATGATTTCTACCGCCCCGCGGCCTGTGCCCGGATGCGGGGCGTGCTGCGCGACGGCGCGGCCCTTGCCCTTGATGGTCGGGTGGCCGCGCCATCGGTCAGCCGTCAGGCGATGGCGCGCATGACGGGCAACGCGCCGCCCGGCCCCGACAAGGGCCATGTGGAGGGGATGTTCAACCAACCCTACGCGATCCCCCACTATCGCGTGACCGGGCATCTGGCCGAATTGTCCGTGCCGATCGGCTTTTGGCGGTCGGTCGGCAATTCCTTCAACGGCTTTTTCATGGAAAGCTTCATCGACGAGATGGCGATTGCCGCAGGCCGCGATCCCTTGGCGTTCCGGCTGGACTTGGCCGAAGCCGAACATGCGCCCAGCGCAGGCGTTTTGCGTGCCGTGGCCGAAATGTCGGGCTGGGATCGCGCGCGCGCGCCCGGAACCGGCATGGGCGTGGCGATGACCCATTCCTTTCACACGCCCGTGGCCGTCGTGATCGAAGTGACCGATCAAGACGGCGCCATTGCGCTCAGCCGCGCGTGGATGGCCTGTGACGTCGGGACCGCGCTCGATCCTTCGATCATCGAGGCGCAGATGGTGGGTGGGCTGGTCTATGGTCTGTCGGCTGCGATGATGGAAGAAATCAGCTTTTCGGGTGGCACTGTCGATCAGGGCAATTTCACCGAATATGACGCGCTGCGCCAACACCAGATGCCGCAAGTCGCGGTGCGTATTCTGGAAACTTCGGGGCATATCGGCGGTGTGGGCGAACCCGGAACGCCCCCCGCCGCACCGGCGCTGGCCAATGCGATCTTTGATCTGACGGGCACGCGCATACGTGACCTGCCGCTCAACAAGCGGCTGCGCTTTGTAAGCTGACAGTCGGTGATCTTGGCGCAAAAACACGCCCGGTCGACAGCGCCCGGGCCGCCACGCGATCGGGTGGGATGCTAAAGACGGTTCAGCTTGCTTTGCAATTCGGCCAATTGGCGCTTGATGTCGTCCAGTTCCTGGGAGGCAGGCTTGTCATCGCCGTCGTCGGTGGCCGGGCCTGACCATTGCGCGCCGATGCCGCCCGTCATCGCCTTCAGGAAGACCTCTTGCTGGGCGCGCATCGCCTCAAATCCGGGCATTTTCGCCAAAGGATTGATGACGGTGATGTTTTCCATCATCTTCGATTGGCCCTGCTTGAGCATTTCGAAGCTCATGGTCAGGAAATCGGGCACAACGGTCGAGGCTTGGTTGGTGTAGCTGCGCACAAGATCGGTCAGAACCGCGATGGGCAGAATGGTTTCGCCACGGCTTTCATGTTCGGCGATGATCTGGAGCAGATATTGCCGGGTCAGGTCATCGCCGGATTTGAGATCGACGATCTTGACCTCACGGCCACCACGGATGAAGCCCGCGATATCCTCCAGCGTCACGTAATCCGAGGTTTCGGTATTATAGAGCCTGCGGCTTGCATATCGCTTGATCAGAAGCGGTGCGCTTGTGTCCGCCATGAGCCGTATCCCTTCGTGCCATGCAGCATGCAAAGCCTACGCGCCTGAGCGGGAAATGCAAATTTATTGTGCACGGGCAGAAAATGCGAAGGACAGGCCACATGGGCCTGCCCTTCTGGTGTTCATGCCTGCGGGGAGGACGCCGGCACGAATTCCTGTGCGCTTGCGCGTCGCTCACTTGGCGGCGGAGGCGGCTTTCTTGGCAGCGGTCGTCACTTCGGCGGTCGCTTTCTTGACGGCAGCGGTCGCTTCTTCGGTGGCTTCCTTGCCGGCAGCCATCATCAGCTCGACCGTTTCCATCTGCACTTTCTTGGCGATTTCCGCGAAAGCTGCCATGGTTTCAGCAGCCATTTCAGCCTGAGCCGACGCGAAATCGGTCACCGATTTGGTGTAGTCGGTCGGCTCGGATTTGGCGGCAGCAACATTGGCCAGCTTGGCAATGGTGTCCTTGGTCCATTTTGACGAGATGTCGGTGGATTTCTCGGCGGCGTCCAGAATGACCTTGGTCATCTTTTCGCCCATCGCAGCCGAGGATTTGAAGGCGTCGGTCATGGCCGTCATGTCCATCGGGTAGCTCGACATCATGTCGGACATCATCTTGGTGAAATCGTTGGTCTTGGGTGCCATTGGTCTTCTCCGGGGTGGGCCCCGGTACAACGGGGCTGTGCTGTGCGTATGCAGCATATATGCATGCTGCAGCGCAGCAAGTCAACACTTTTTCTGCGCTGCAGCATTTCGCTCGGTTTCTGTCGTTCGATCAGCCGCTTAGCTTTTCCGTGACAAAGGTACCCGGGGCCGGTCCCAAGCTGGGGTGCGATTCGGACCCCGGCATGCGGGCGGCAACCATGGCACCCGCGCGCGCTGCCAGCCATTTTTCCCAATAGGGCCACCATGACCCCTCATGATAAGCGGCCCGGGCTTTCCAGCCATCGGGTGTGCCGATCGGTTCGGGGCCCTGCCAATGGCCATATTTCTTTTTCGAGGGCGGGTTCACGATACCTGCGATATGGCCCGATTCTGACAAGATGAAGGTCTTGTCCTTTGATCCCATCTGCACGATGCCGCGAAAGCTGTCTTTCCAGGCGGCAATGTGATCGTTTTCACAGGCGATGGCACAGATGGGCAGCGTCACATCCGACACATGCAGCTTCTCGCCCATCAGATCGAACCCGTCACCGGCAAAGCCGTTGTCCTGGCACAGACCGCGCAGATACTGCACCGTCATCTTGCCGGGCAGATTGGTGCTGTCGCCATTCCAGAACAGCAGATCAAAGGCGGGCGGCGGTTCCCCCATCATGTAGCTGCGCACGGCAGGCCCATAGACCAGATCCTTGGCGCGCAGATAGGAAAACGTCTTGGACATGTAGTGGCTGTCCAGATAGCCCTCGGCTGCCACCTGACGTTCGATCGCGTCGACGAAATTGCCGTCGAGAAACGGGGTGAATTCGCCCTGATCGGCGAAATCGGTCAAGGTCGTGAAGAAGGTCGCGGATTTTACCCGCGCCTGCCCGCGCTTGGCCTTGAGCGCAAGGGTCAGCGCAAGGGTCGTGCCGGCCACGCAATAGCCGATGGCGTTGACCTGATCCTCGCCGGTGATGGCACAGGCCACATCGATCGCCTTGAGATAGCCCTCTTCGATATAGGTCTCAAAACCGGTTTCCGCGTAGCTTGCATCGGGGTTTTTCCAGCTGACCACGAACAGCGTATAGCCTTGATCGACGATCCACTGGATCAGGGAATTCTGCGGCTTGAGATCAAGAATATAGAATTTGTTGATCCAGGGTGGAAACATGACCAGCGGTGTCTGATGCACGGTTGGGGTGGTCGGCGCATACTGGATCACCTCGATCATCCGATTGCGAAACACGACCGATCCCTTGGCGGTGGCGATGTTCTGGCCGACCTGAAACGCGGTGGGATCGGCCAGCACCGGAAGCAATTCGCCATGGCGCGCCTCCAGATCGCGCACAAGGTTTTCCAGCCCCTTCACAAGGCTTTCACCTTCGGTCTGCACGGCCTTTTCCAGCGCGTCGGGGTTGGTGGCAAGGTAGTTGGTCGGCGCAAAAAGGTCGATGATCTGACCGGCAAAGAATTCCACCCGCCTCTTGTCGCGCGGGCTGAGGCCTTCGAGCTCTTCGACGGCGTTGCGCATGACTTCGGCGGAAATCAGGTATTGGGTCTTGATTGCGTTGAAATAGGGGTGCGTTTGCCAAAGCGGGTTGGAAAACCGGCGATCTTCGGGTGGGGTGTCGCCGGCGGGCAGGACGAAATGACCCTGTGCCAGCTCTTTTTGCAGGTCCATGTATTGCGTCAGGGTTTGTGACCAATACTGCACCTGACGCTCCATCAGCTTGGCTGGATTGGTCAGGGCCTCTTGCCAGATGGCCATGCCGGCCTTGAGCATCAGATCCTGCCCCGGCCCCTCCAGCCCGGCATCGCCGGGCTTGCGCGCGCTCAGCGCGGCAACGAGTCGTTTTGACAGATCCTCCATCCGCGAGAGGTTCTGGTTCAGGCGCTCAAGGCTCTCACCCATCTCGCCCTCTTTCGAGTCATCTCGTGCCACCTTGATTTCGCCTTGTTAATGGTTCACTTAATCTTAGCTGCGCCAGGGTGAGGGGGCAAAGCGACGATTTGATCCGGGGCCGTGCTTGTGCAGCGGGTCGTCAGGCAGGA
This sequence comes from uncultured Roseicyclus sp., assembly GCF_937892565.1. GTDB lineage: Bacteria > Pseudomonadota > Alphaproteobacteria > Rhodobacterales > Rhodobacteraceae > Roseicyclus. The sequence continues at coordinate 18,708 of NZ_CALAHQ010000018.1, forward strand.
GACGTCGATGCGCTACATGCTCACCTATGACATCATGGAATCCATGCGTGTGACCAATCAGTGGATGGGATCCACGGCACGCGCAATGTGTTCCTATCCGCAATTCGGGCTGATCGCGAACCCGATGATCAAGCTGACCGCCGCGTGGGGCGAAGTGACCGAGCGCAGCTTTGCGCGCATGGCCGTCAAGCCTGACTGGGGCATTCATTCGATCCCGGCTGATGACGGGCGCGACCACATGGTCACGGTCGAACGCGTCACGCCCCGGCCCTTTGGCGATCTGATCCGTTTCAAGGTGCATGGCCGCGCGCCCACGGGCCGCAAGGTCTTGCTGGTGGCGCCGATGTCCGGCCATTACGCGACCCTCCTGCGGTCGACCGTGCGCAGCCTGCTGCCCGACTGTGACGTCTATATCACCGATTGGCACAATGCGCGCGACATTCCGGTCAGCGCGGGCAAGTTCGATATCGAAGACTACACGCTCTATCTGGTGGAATTCCTGCGGATCATGGGCCCCGACACGCATGTGATCGCCGTTTGTCAGCCCGCGCCGCTGGCCTTGGCGGCCACCGCCTATCTGGCAGAGCAAGATCCCAGCGCCCAGCCCCGCACGCTGACCTTGATCGGCGGGCCGATCAACCCCGATGCTGCGGCCACCGATGTCACCGATTTCGGCCGCCGCGTGACCATGGGCCAGCTCGAGCGCATGGCGATCCAGCGCGTCGGCTTCAAATATGCGGGCGCGGGGCGATTGGTCTATCCCGGCCTGCAACAGCTTTCGAGCTTTATGGCGATGAATGCCGAAACGCACGCCAAGGCCTTTGGCGACCAGGTCTTGCGGGTCGCAAAGGGCGAAGCGGGCGATCATGACAAGCACAACAAGTTCTACGACGAATATCTGGCCGTGATGGACATGACGGCGGAATTCTACCTCTCTACGGTCGAGCGCATCTTCAAGGGGCTTGAAATCGCCGGGAACAGATTTGTGGTCGCCGGCAAGCGGGTGGATATCGGCAAGATCACCACCGTCGCCGTCAAGACGGTCGAGGGCGGCAAGGATGACATCTCGGCGCCGGGGCAATGCGTGGCAGCGCTTGATCTGTGCACCGGCCTGCCTGCGCAGCGCAAGGCATCCTATCTGGAACCAGAGGCTGGCCATTACGGGATTTTCGCGGGCAAGAGCTGGCGCAACAACATCCGGCCCCTGGTGCTGGATTTCATCGATGCCAATTGCGACATGCCCAAAAACCCCGTGCGCGCCGTGAGCTAAGGGCAAGCCGCGCTTTTGCCCAAGGCCACATGGCCTAGAAGCGCATCACAAGCGACAGCCGCACCGATGTGGCGTCGATCACAAAGCGGCCAGCCTCGCTGATCTGCGCGGTGGCGGTGTTGTTGCCCGATGTGGTCGTCGTCAGAATGAAGACATGGCGATGGTTGTCGACCCACAGCCGCTCATGCACCAGATCGACGCGCAGCGCCGCGCGCGCACTGACCCGGTGTTCCACCCCGATCACAACATGCGCCCCAAGGGCCAGATCATCGACCGCAAAGGGCGAGATCGCCGAGGTGATCACCCCCGATCCGCCCTGTGCGCTGGCAGCTTGCGCGAAAGCATGGCTGACCGAGACCTTGGCCATTGATATCCCCAGCCCCCCTGACATCAAGACGCCCACCCCGATGTCTCGGCCCATGGTGGCGCGCAGCCGATATATCGGCCCGACCCGCCCCAACAGACCCGCAGCGGCACAATTCTGGCCAAATACGCAACGCGGATACTGCGCCAGGGATCGCGGGCCGGGTTGAAGTTCGATCTCGCCGCCCAGATGCATGCCGCCCCGCGCCGCGCGATACCCAAGCCCCGCCAAGCCGATATCGGCCCGCGACCCAGCTTGCCGCAAGCTGTGCCCGTTGACCGTCTGTGCAAATCCATCCAGATCAAGCCCTTGGCGGCCAATGGCCATCCCAAGGGCAAGATAGCGCCCATCCCACGCGGTGTCGGCGCGGGCATCTGGCGGACAAAGCGAAAGGGCAAGCACAAGCCAAAGCAAGCGCGCCCGTGGTGCAAGCCATCGGCTCTGTCCAAATCCGGTTTTCATGATGACGCCCTGCCCCTCGCTACCCCGATGGGTCACAGGCTGGCGCGGCGTGGATCAGGCTGCATTGACCATAGTCAACAGCCTCAACCATACCCGATTTCGGATTGATCGCGGCCAATTTGGGTCAGTCGTCCCATGCGCGGTTGTCTTTTGCACGACGGGGCGGGCAAACAACCCAAACCCCTGACGCAAAGCACCGCACACCGCACTCAATGGCAAGATGATCCGTCCTGTCGGGGCGCAAGATCGCGCATGCGTGCCAAAGCACCAGTCGCCTGTCCGTGCCAGACCATACGTTCGCAAGCAGGCGGGCACCGGCGGCCTGACCGAAGATGGGTCATGTCGGCCGAACTGCGGTCGACAGGTTCATCCAAGGAGATCCAATCATGAAACGTTTCATTATGCCCCTGATCGCTGCCACCGTTCTTGCTGCCGGGGCTGCCAATGCCGGCGGCAACTGGTCGCTCGTCGAGCAGTTCGGCATCGGCAACGCACAAGGCACGATCCAGAACGGCAATTACAACGGCGCCTATACCGGGCAAGTCGGTGGGCAAATCGGCGGTCACGGCGTGCCGGGTGGCTTCAACGGCTCGCTGACCATGCAAACGGGCGTGGGCAATTTCTCGGCCACCAACCAGTGGGGCGGCGGCAACCTGTCGATCACCGATCAACTCGGTGTCGTCAACAGTTCCGCCACGATGCAGCTGGGCGTCGGCCATGAGGCCGAGACGATCCAGCATGGCATCGGCAACACATCGATGACCGTTCAGTCCAACTGATCCGTGTCGGGGGTCGTGGGACCAAGGCCAAAAGCCAGCGGCCCACGGCCCCCAATCGGTCGATACACCACCCCTGAATGGAGGGCACAGCCCATGCCGACCCCATCCCGCTATCGTCTTTCGCTGCACTTTGGCCTGATACTGTGCCTGGCCCTTGCCGGCCCCGTCGCGGCACAGAACCTGTCGGAAACGGTCCAGACCGGCGCCGAAAACAGCGCATCCACCACCCAGGAAGGGCGGAATTTCTCCTTCACACTTCAACAGGGTTTGGAAAACGTTGCCACAGTGGCGCAGACAGGGCGCTACAATCTGTCGGCCTTGTCGCAATCGGGCGAAGGCCATGAACAAACCGTTACCCAGACGGGTGATCTGGCCATTCATTCCTCGACGCAAGCGTCAACCCGTTTGGGTGACCTGGCCATATCCCGCAGCGGCACGGCGGGCGGCATCTCAACGCGGTTCGATGCACTGTTCGAGTGATCCGGCACGCTGCCGGTTTGCGACCGACCCCACCACAGCCCCAAGGGATCATGACCATGGAGAGACTGTCCAGACATCGATCAGGCGCCGTGACGGGGTCGGGGGTCAGCAGGGCGGTGGCGGTGTGCCTCGTGCTGTGCATCGCCCTGTTGATCCCCCAAACCCCAAAGGCCCAGACCAACCCGGATGCGCCTGTCTGCTCGATCCGCATGGACAACGAGGGGCGCGTCATGCAGCTTGTGGGCATCTTTGTGGGCCCCGAACCCGCGGCGGGCAGCTATCGGCTGACCGTGCTGAAGCAGGGCCTGAGCGGGACATCCCGAACGGTTCAAGATGGCAGGTTTACCGCCCGGAGGGATGGGGGCGAGCGGCTTTTGGGGGCCGTGGCGATCCGCGTGTCGGCAGGCGACGCGCTGAGCGCGCTCTTGACGATCCACACAGGCGAGGTGGTGATCTGCACCGCGACGCTGTGAAGGCCCAGCTGCCGTCAGCGGCGTGTTTGACCATCATCAATGCCGCCCGCCACGATTCGCGCGACCTATTGCAAGCGGTCGCACAGGCCGCCACGGCGGCGATCCATCAGGGCCAAGACATCTGGCAACCACCTGACAAAGCGGGAAAACATCAACCCCCTTCCATCGGAGGGGCCCGTAAGGCTTGTCCGCCGGAAGCACGCGCATGCGATGCATGTGCAAAGGGGGATGGATGGCGGACGGAACCTTGCACGATGGTCTTCATGTCTCGCGCCATGAGATCGGCGCGCTCTATGAGGCGGCCCTTGAGGGGCGATTTCAGCCGGCGGTTCTGGATCTGGTGGCCGCGCGTATCCCCGGGGCTGCGGCCCTGCTTTACCGGCAAGACAGCACGCAACCGGCGGCTTGCGGTATCTTGCATCGCGGGCTGGGCGGTTTGGCCATGCCAGCCTTTCCGGCCAGCCTTGCGGCCAACAACCCGCTGTTTCGCGAACATCGCCGCCGGCCCGTGGGTGCCGTGTTTTCGGACACGGCCCTGATGGCGCGGTCCAGCTTTCGCGCCACAGCCTTTTTTCGGGATTGGCTGGCACAAGGCGGCGATTTCGACGCCGCGACCGGTGTGGTCATCGCCCGCGAGGGTCCGGTGCAGACGGTGCTGGAAATCCGTTACCCCACCCATGCGGAACGCCAGGCCGCACCAGCCGCCGAGATGGTGTTGGGTGAATTGGTGCTGCATCTGGCCCAAGCTGCGCGCATTGCCGATCTGACGCTTGGGGCTGGTCAGGCCCAGATCGAGGCGCGCAATTTTCTGGAACTGAGCTCGTTTCCGACCTTTATCGTCGATGCCGCTTGCCGCATTCACGCCATGAATGGGCGCGGCGAGGTCTTGCTCAGGGTGGGCACTGGGCTGGTGTTGGGCATGGACCGAACCTTGCAGGCGGTCGAGCCCGAAGATACCGCCCATCTGCAAGATGCGGTCGCCCAGGCGAGCCTGTCGGTTTCCGCGCGCAGCGCTGTGATGGGCCTGAAGTCGGGCGCACGCAAGGCGCCGCGCGTGCTGACGCTGACGCCGCTTTCCGCGCTCAGCCGAACCGATCTGCCCTGTGGGGGGGGCTGTGCGCAACAGGGGCGCGTGGCGATCATGGTGATTGATGGCGCCGATCAGCTGCGCCTTGGACGCGATGCGCTTTGGGCGATGTTCGATCTGACCGCGCGCGAGGCGGAACTGGCGCTGGCGCTGCTCGAGGGGCGGACCCTGCCGGAACTGGCGCGCGCGCAAGCGGTGTCCAAACAGACCTTGCGCAATCAGCTGTCGTCGATCTTGCGCAAGACCGGAACCACCCGGCAAAGCGAATTGGTGGCGCTCTTGCTGCAAATGGCGCGCGCCCTGCCGCTGTGAGGCCCGCGTTGACGGCTGACAATGCGCACGCAGGCCCCACAGCCGAGGATGGGCCCCAACGCGACAAGACCGAAACCAAGGGAGGCAAGCGGCAATGGCGGATCGAATCCTCGTGGCAACTGACGGCTCGGAAACGGGCGCGCGCGCCGTGGCCTGTGCAGCGGAACTCTCCGACAAGCTGCACCGTGGCTTGAGCATCTTGCATGTGCAACTGCATGCCCGGCCTTCGATCGAGCTGACGCGGCTGGCGGAAACCGAGCATCTGCTCGATCATCTTGCCCGTGCCCCGCACAGCGCGGGCCATTCATCGGCCAGCAGTCTTGGTGCCTATTACGAGGCAACGAAAGGCGCGGTCGAACGCGCCTGGGTGATCGAGGCGATCGGGACCGAGATTTTGGCGCGTGCTTGCACCAGCGCCGCAGACGCCGGCGCCCGCGACATCCGAAGCCGTGTCGCAGCAGGCGATTATGCCGATGAAATCCTCGACATGGCCGAGGCCGAGGGCGCCGGCATGATCGTGTTGGGGCGGCGCGGCTTGGGGCGGCTGCGCGAGGTTCTGGTGGGAAGCGTCACGCAAAAGGTGCTGCATGCCACCGATCGCACCGTTGTCATCGTCCGCTGAGGCGGCGGCGATCGCACACGGGATCAGACATGACCGACCGACAAGACACCGGGGACATGGGCGCGCATCTGGGTCCATGGCCCGAAGCCACCGTCGCCATGTTCGCCGATCTGGGGCTGGCCGAAGACGAGATCGCCCGACATCTGCGGATCGATCGCGCCAAGGTGCGCCAGTTGCAACAGCGCGCGGGCAGGCCCGATGGCCTGCCGCCTTGGGTCGGTCCGGCAGAGCCGCCAGATCCGCCCGCCCTGCCCGATCCGCCCGATCCGGCACCGGCGCCGCGGCGCTGGTGCTGCTGTGCGCTTGTTCGGGCCTTCATCGAGCGGCTTTGCCGGAGGTAACGTGATGGGGCCGATCTTTGCCGACCGAACCGACGCGGGGCTCAGGCTTTTGCCCCCGATCAAGGCGGCGCTTGCAAAGGGATGCGATCTGGTGGTGATCGCATTGCCGCGCGGCGGCGTGCCTGTGGCACGGGTGATCGCATCGGCGCTCAAGGCGCCGCTTGACGTGGTGCTGGTGCGCAAGGTGGGTCTGCCCGGCCAGCCGGAACTGGCGGTGGCCGCCGTGACCAACGGGCAAGCCCCCGAAATCCGCATCAACCACGATGTTGCCCGGATCGCCGGCCTGTCAAAGGCCGACATCGCGCAACTGGCAGCCCCCGCGATTGCCGAAATCGCGCGGCGGCGGGCAGTGTGGCATGGGGTGCGGCCCATGGTGGCGGTCGCAGGCAAGACCGTTTTGGTGGTCGATGACGGTGTCGCGACCGGGGCCAGCATGCGCGCGGCCCTGGGGTGGCTCAGGCGGCAGGGCGCGGATCGGTTGATCGTCGCCATCCCCGTCGCCCCGCGCGAGGTGCTGACGCAGCTTGCCCAGGACGCAGATCAGGTGATCTGTCTGGCCACCCCCAGCCCGTTTCATGCCGTGGGTGCCCATTTCGCCGATTTCCCACAGATCACCGATGCCGAAGTGACCGACGCGCTGGCCCAGAAAGACGGCTGAGGCTCAGCCCAGGGGCGCCAGCAATGCCGTGGCCATGGCCAGAAAGCGCTGTGCGCGCGGAGCCCATTTCCGGGGTGTGCGCGGGTTGGGATCGCGCAGATGGTCGATGGCAAGGCGGGCCTGTGTCAGACAACGGGTCGCGGCATAGACCTGTGCCAATTCGGGGCAAGGTGCCGGGAACCCTGCCCCATCCAGTTGCGCAGACAAGGCCGGGCCGATCCAGTCCGCCCCCAGCAAGCGACAATCAAGCCCAAGGCCCAGCATCTCGTCATGCGGATCGATCAGGCGGAAATCATGGTCGAATTCCACCCGGTCAAAGGCCAGCGGCGGCCGGATCAGACAGACATGTTCGGCCCGCAGATCGCCATGGCCCTCGATCACCAGTCCGGCCGCGCCGCGCGCCAGAATGAGCGGCCGCGCCCGGGCCAGAGCATCGCGGGCGCGCGCCAGCATGCTGTCGCACAGCGCCCCGCCCAGATGCGCCCGCATCTGGTGCAGATGCGCCAGGTCGGTGGCCATCTCACGCGCGAGGCGGGTGAAATAGGTCTGGCCTGCACCGGGCGGCGCAATCTGGCGGCGGTAAAAGGTGATCATCACGCGGCCGAAATCCGTGATCTCCGGGGCGGTGGGCGGTGGCCCTTGGATCAAACGGCAATCGAGCATGGCGCTTGCCGGAAGGCGCGCCATCTCGACCAGCCAATCGACGATCCGCCCCGGCCCGCCCAGCGCAAGACCACCCTCGGGCGTCTGCACCAGCGCGACCAGACCGCGATACACCTCACCGGCCATGGCCCGGTTCAGGCGCAATTCCTCGGCGCAAAGCCGCGCACGGGCCGCAAGGCTGCGCATGTCGGCATGCGGCAGGCGACAGGGTTTTTTCAGCTTGAACACCCGCGTCGTGGTCAGAAACACCAGCGAGGCATGGGTTTCGATGCAGCGCGGCGGCGGGTCATCGGGCCAGGGCGCGCCGCTTTCCAGAAAGGCGCGCTTGTCGGCCAACCCGGGGGGGCGGATGCGGGGTATGGGCGCCATAGACCGGGCCGCAAGGCTCAGTGCCACATGGCGCGGATGGGTTTGCGCAGGGTTTGGCGCACTTGCGCGATCTCGCCCGCCGACACATGGCGCCGCAACAGATCCAGCACCGCCATCACCGCGCGCTCGGGGTCGGGCAACGGCGCCTTGTCGAATGTCGCGCTCACGCGCGCCAGAAGGTCGGATTTGCTGCGTGCCCGGATGGGCATCGCGGCGGGTGACCAGCCTTCGAAAAAGATGCCGCGCATCAACATCGGCAATTGGGCCGCCAGATCGGCGGCCTCTTCGACGGTCAAAAGATCGCGCACCGCATGCAGGGTTTCGCGCAAGAGCAGATAGGCACGGCCCTTTTCCGACCAGCCCAGATCGGCGCATAATTCATTGAGCCATTCGGCCACCACCTGTGGTGCGTGATCGATTGAGGAGATGCCGGTGATCGACATGGGATGTCCTTTCGCGTGATCGCTGCCGCCAAGCTTGGGCGCCGGTGGGCGCCGGGGCATTGACCGCAGGCAATGCGCGCACCGCTCGCACGGCGCATGGTGGCGCGTGATGCTGTTTTTCACGCTCAAGGGATCGGACATACTGGGCCGTCGCATCGCGGCGGCGGGCGGCTGGCCCATCGCCCCCCATGAAGAGCGCGATTTCGACCGGGGCGAACACAAGGCCCGCCCCCTGATCGATCCGCGCGGGCGCGATGTCTTTGTGCTGGCCGCGCTTCAGGGGGGGCCGGAGGCATCGGTCAACGACCGCTTGCTGCGCTTGCTGTTCTTTCTGGCCACCTGCCGCGATCATGGCGCCGCGCGCGTCACGGCCATTGCCCCCTATCTGCCCTATGGCCGCAAGGACCGCCGGACCAAGGCCTTTGACCCGCTGGGGATACGCTATGTGGCGCAGACCATCGAGGCGATGGGCTGCGATCAGCTTGTGACGCTGGAGGCCCATAACATCGCCGCGCTCGATTGTGCCTTTCGCCGGCCGGTGCTGCATCTGGCGACCGACCGGCTCTGGGCGGCCGATATCGCGGCGCGCGTCAAAGACGCAGCGCGCCCGCTGGCGGTGCTGTCGCCCGATCCGGGCGGGGTCAAGCGCGCACAGCTGATGGCCGAGGCCTTGGAGACGGCGACCCAGCGGCCGGTGCGCTTTGGCTTCGTCGAAAAACGGCGCAGCGCTGGCGTGGTGTCGGGCACGCAATTCGCGGGCGATGTGGCGGGGGCTTCGGTCCATGTTGTCGATGACATGATCTGTGGCGGTGGTACGCTCTTGCGCGCAGCCCAAGCCGCCCGCGCCCATGGCGCAGCCCAGGTGCATGGGCTGGCCACGCATGCCCTGTTCACCGACACGCTGGTCGATCTGGTGAGGGGGAACGGGGCTTTCGACAGCCTGACCGTGACCGACAGCGTCGCGCCTTTTGCGCAGGTGGCCATGGGTCTGGCGGGGCGGCTGCGGGTTTTGGGTGTGGCCCCGATGATCGCCGAGGCAATCGCATGCATCCATGATGCAAGGCCACAATCCGCCCCCGCCCCGCCATGCGTGGTGCCCCTTGCGACCCATCAATGACCGCAACCGCGCGCCAGGCCATGCTCAAGATCCTCGATCACACAGGGAGACGGTCATGAAGATCTCGAAAGCCATGCACCCCAAGGCCACATGGGCCAGCGCCGACACATCGGTCAAGGACGTCGCGCGCATGATGGAAAAAAACGACATCGGCGCCGTGCCCATCGGCCAGAATGACAAGCTGATCGGCATGCTGACCGACCGCGACATCGCGCTGCGCGTCGTGGCGCGCGGGCTTGATCCGGCAACCACCACGGCCAAGGACGTGATGACCAAGGGCATCGTGTGGTGCCGCCTGTCGTCGACGGTCGAGGATGCGATCCATCTGATGGAACAAAAACAGATCCGCCGCCTGCCGGTGATCGATGACGACAAGCGTCTGGTCGGGATGCTGAGCCTGGGCGACATTGCCCATTCGGTCAGCCGCGAATTGTCGGGCGAGGTGTTGCATGCGGTGGCCGATCATCACGACGGCGCGGGTCGGGGGGTGGCGACGTGAACCGGTGCTGGGCGGGGCTGGCCGCGCTTGCGCTGGTGGCAGGCTGCGAGAACCTGACGACCGAGCAGCGCACGCTGGTGGGGATCACGGCGGGGGCCGCGACCGGGTTGATCACCGCCGAGGCGCTGGGCGCGGATTCCAACTGGCGGCTGATCGCGGCCTTGGCCGGGGCTGCGGCCGGCACGCTTGTGGCCCAGAACGCAGCCGTCGGGCGCTGTGCCTATGCGCGCGGTGATGGCACCTATTTCGTGGCGGCCTGCCCCTGACCGGGGCGGCGAGCGCACAAGCCGATACCGCCCGTGCAAAGACCCGCGCAGAAAGATGCGCGGGTCGGTCATGGTCCTTGATGTCAATGCAGCGGCTTGCCGCCGAGTTGTGTCAGGATGGTGTCGGGGATCGCGTCGACCAATTCCGGCTCGCCCGCTTCGCCGGCCAGATCCTAAAGACTGTCGATCGCGACCAGATCGGGGCGGATGATCTCGAGCAAGCCGTCGTCGGCCAAGGCATGAAAGGCACGGCTGATCGATTCAGGCCGCGCGCCCAAAAGATGGGCCACATCCGCGCGACTGATGGGAATGCGGACCGTCAGGCGCCCGTTCATCGTGCCAAACAGGTTTTCCACCGTCTGAAACCGGCTGCAGAGCGTCAGCAAGAACCCCGCCAGCCGCCCCCGGACCCGCGGGTTCGACAAGACGATCATCCAGTCGCGGCTGCGGTCGATCTCGGTCAGGAACTGGAGCAAGATGATCCGGTCAAGCGCCGGGGAACGCGACAGCAGCGCTTCGAACGGGCCGCGGCGAAAGGTCAGAAGCGTGCTTTCGATGGCCGCCTCGAGGGCAAACTGCATCGGGCCGTCAAACACCCGCCCGAACATGTCGCCCGGCACCAACAGACCCACCACATGCTGGCGCCCGTCGGGCAGGGTCTTTTGCATCCGCAAGATGCCATCCGTCACGAAACCGACGGTGTCAAAAGCATCGCCCGCATCGGTCAAGACCTGACCCGCATCGAGTTTGCGGACCTGACAGATCTGATTGAGTTCCGCCAAGATGTCCTCGGGCACATGCGCAAGTTCCGGGATCATGCTTGAAACGCAGGTTCCGGTCTTTTTTGGCACGAAAGCCATATTTCCCCCTTGTGCAGTTCAGATGCATCCCTGCCTGCGCACGGCCCGCAAGATCTGGCCCGGCAAAAGCGCCACACACCAGTGTTCGGCAGTGCCGCTTGCGTCATGAGAATGTCACGTACGTTACTAAAAAGGTAACATGGACAATAATTGGCAAAACTTTCATTTGCCTTCATTGAGCAAAGTCAATGCGTTGATCGCCCTGTTTCCCCGAAGGTCAGAAAGTTGACAGGGTATATTATTGGGAGCAGCAATAGTGGCACTTCGCATTTGGGCATTGGTGACGGATGGGATGCGCGCGCGCATCTTGCGCCGTCTCGACAGTGTCGATGGCGAAGACCCGGTTGAGCTGTTCAGCACCTCGGGGGCCAGGCATCTGCGCGACAGCATGGCCATCACATCGCGCGACGATCTGTCAGCCGATGATGACGAAGGCGATGTCACATCTGACGCCCCGGGCGGCCCGATCCGCAAGGATATGGAGGAATTTGCACACGACATTCTTGGCTTTCTCGAGCTCCATCGCCGTGCGGATGATTTTGAACGGCTGGCCATCTTTGCAGGCCCCTTGATGCTGGGTGTCTTGCAGATGGCACTGCCCGCAAGCCTGAAGCGTATCCTTGTGGCAGAGCGTGCCTTGAACCTGATCACGCTGCCCGAGCCTGAGTTGCGCAAGCGGGTGCTGCAATTGATCCATGAAAACGACAAACGCCGCGGCGCCTGAGCGCGGCCCGACCAGGAGAGACTGCCGATGACCCAGATGCACAACAGCCTTGCCAGCGCAGAAGCTTGCATGAATTGCCCGCTGAAAAGCCGCGCGATCTGCCGCGCGATCAATGCGGGGGCAGCGGCCGCCGGGCGCCAAGGTGCGCGGGTGCGGAAGCTGCCGCAAGATTGGGTGATGCGCGATGCTGGCGAGGCACCCAAGCTGACCGGCATCTTGCGCCGCGGCTATCTGAGGACCGAACGGATCCTGGAAGACGGGCGGCGCTGCATCGTCGATCTGGCTGTGCCATCGGATGTGGTCGGAACATTGCTGGATGGGACGGGCAACTGCACCATATCGGCCGCCACCGACATCGAGATCTGTGCCTTTGATCCCAAGATCCTGCGCAGCATGATGGAGCGTGATCCCGCCTTGCGTCTGGAAATCCTGCGCGCGGCCGCCCAACAGCATGCCCGCCAGCTTGAACTGGTCTGGCGGCGTGGCGCGCTCAACAGCCGTGAACGCATCATCGCGTTTGTGGTCATGGCCGCTGAAATCATGCCCGGCGAACCCATGCCGGACGGAAGTCTTGTGGTCTCTATTCCCATATCGCGGCGCGATTGGGCCGATGTCACCAACACCACCGTCGAAACGATCTGCCGGACCCTGGGCCAGCTTGCTGAAGCCGATGTTTTGCACAGCGTGTCGCCCGCGCGATACCGGATCAACGATCTGGCAGCGCTGTCGGAATTGGCTGGTCTGGACCCCGATCTGGACAAGATCGCCCATTGCCGCGGCACATCCGAAGGGCCCTATGGCATGACAAGCCACGCCTTGCAGACGCACACATTGCACATGTCCACCGCATCACGCATGGGCAGCGGGGTCTTGTCGGCGCGGTCACGTCTGCCGGGGGCAGGACAAGGCGCCGCGCGCCAGTAAGCCAAGGGGCGGTGCGGCCCGGCCCTTGATGGTCGTCAATGCCGCCACCGCCCCACGCGCCATAATGATGTCGGAGGCCGGATCGCTGCCGCCGGGTGGCAGCCCCCCACACAGGAGACACACAGATGCCCAAACACAGTTCATCCGTGGATGTGCAGCACGAGGCCGCACCCAGCACCGAGGCAGGCCGCGACGGCTGGGCGCCGCTGGTGACCATGCGCGACGAGATCGACCGCCTGTTCGACGATTTCGGCAGCGGTTTCTGGCGCCATCCGCTGGCGCGGCGCATGGGGCCGCGCGCAGGCTTCAGGGTCGACATGCCGCTGTCGCCGGTGGTCGAGGTGATCGACTGCGACGGTGAATACCGCGTCACCGCCGAATTGCCGGGCCTGACCGCCGAGGATGTGGACATCCGCGTCACCGATGGCATGCTGACCATCCGGGGCGAGAAATCCGAACAGACCCGCGACGAAAAGGCCGATTATCTGCTCAGCGAACGGCGCTATGGCGCCTTTCAGCGCGGCCTGCGGCTACCGACGGGGGCTGATCCCGACAAGATCACGGCGCAATTGGCCCAAGGCATCCTGACGGTGACGATGCCCAAAACGGCGCAAGCCCGCCAGCAAGAACGCAAGATCGAAATCAAGGCGGCCTAACCCCAAGGGGCCGTCTTGGGCGCGCCGAGCAATCGGTGCGCCGCGGGCCCGGCGGTGTTTAGTCCCCACGCCGCCGGGCCCCTGTAGCGCCGATCACGGCGCGGTCATTCTTGGACCGATTCCAGATAGCGCGCGATCGACAGGATGCGGCCGCGCACGACGACCTCGGCCCCGAAATGGCCCGCATCCTCGACCGCCGAAGCCATGTAGCGCGCGCCCCAGACAGGCATGAGCGTGCCATGCGGGCCCACCCCGCTGCGCCCGTCGATCACCTGAATGATCTCGAGCAAGGGGAATTCGCCGTCGTTTTCCGCCGACAGCCGGGTCAGCCCGGGGGTGGGCACGTTGAGATAGCGCGCGACCGGGCCATCGCCCAGCGCGGTTTCGCCGTGACAGGCCGAACAGCTGTACATGTATTCCATCCGACCTGCCTCGTCGGCGAAAGCGAGGGCGGGCATACTGGCCTGTCCGATGAGGGCAAGGGCCAGCACCGGGACAAACCGGCGCGAAACAAGGGTGCGCTTGGGCATCATGATCTCCTGCATGTGGGAAGACTTGGGTGCCCACAGTCTTGGCGCGGATGCGATCGACAGCATTGACGGCACGCAAATGCCCATCCGCGGCGGGCTTGCGCATGGTCAATGCCCATGACCCACGCCCCGCTAGCATCACCCCCTGTTCACCCCGCAGCCGATGGAGGATCATCATGGGCGACAAGGAACTGAGACTGGATATTCTGGAAGAACTGGATCTCGAACCAAGTTTTGACGCGGCCGATATCGGCGTGGCCGTGGATGGCAATGTGGTGACGCTGACGGGCCATGTGCGATCCTTCAGCGACAAGGTCACCGTGCGCGACATCGTCGAGCGCATCCCAGGCGTGCGCGCCATCGCCGATGACATCGAAGTACGCCCCATCGGCGCGCATATCACCGCGGATGACGAAATCGCCAAGCGCATCGTCAACACGCTGAAATGGAACAGCTCGGTGCCGGATGAAAAGATCACCACAACTGTCACCAAGGGCTGGGTCACGTTGGAGGGCGATGTGGAATGGCACTATCAATCCACCGCCACCGAACAGGCGGTGCGCCGCCTGGTGGGTGTCACGGGCGTGAACAACCGCATCAAGATCACCCCCGCAGTCAAACCCGCCGATGTGTCAGACCGCATCCAAAAGGCGCTCAAGCGCGATGCCGAGCTTGATGCCAGCGCGATCCGGGTGAATGTGGCAGGCAGCCGCGTCACCCTTGAGGGGCGGGTGCGGTATCTGGGCGAACGCCGCGCCGCCGAACGGGCGGCATGGTCGGCCCCCGGCGTGACCGAGGTGATCGATCATCTGACGGTCGCCTGACACGACCCGGCTCAGCCGCTTGACCGCAGCCACGCCTCCGCGCCTTGATCGGGCCCGGAGGCGTCGTCGGGCAGACGGGCCATGCTTTCCGCCTCACGCCCGCGCACGACACGATGACCCGCAAGGGGCCCTTGGGTTTCGGTCACGATGGTGCATTGCCCCTCGGGGCCTGCGCCCTCGCGGAAATAGACCACGACCCAATCTTGCGTCCGGCCAAGCTCATGGGCGCGTGCGGTGTTGGAATAGAGCAGCGTCAGATGCCAGTCGTCGCGGCGCAGATGCAGGATCGGCAACCACGCCTGTCCTTCAGGGTTGAAGCGACGGGGTGCGATCTTGCGCAACTGGCCGGCCGCAGCCTTGCGGCGGTAGAGCGCATCGGCCTCGAGCAGCAGGCCAACCGGCGGCGCGGGCGGCTTTGTGCGGCCCGCCCGCCCACGAGGGACGCGTGAAAGGCGCGCAGCCAGGGCCGCCAGGATCGCCGCCCGCCGGCGCGCGCCGACCCCCGGCACCTCGGCATCGCCCAGACGCAGCGCGGCCTCCAGATCTTCCAGCGTTTGCGCGCCAAGCAGATCCACCAGCCGCTCGGCCAGAACGGAACCGATGCCGGGAATGGTCGCAAAGAGCCGCGCCGGTGTCAGCGCCGCCTCCAGCCGGTCGAGTTGCCCCCAACGGCCTGTCGCAAGCATCTCGACGATGGCGGCAGCGATGCCGCGGCCAATACCGCGCAGCGCGATCAAGGCTGCGATGCCACCACGGGCGTGGATGTCTTCCAGCGGCACGTCCAGCGCCACGATCTCATCGGTGGCGGCGCGATAGGCGCGGATGCGAAAGCGGTCGGCGCCTTGTTGATCGAGCAGATCGGCAAAACGCGAAAACCGGTCCGCGATCTGAAGATTGGACAAGATCAGGGCGGGGTCGGACGATGGCTGAGGAACGCGCCGTTCTGTCAAGGACATCGGGTTTTCTCCGTGATTTTCGTGGGTTCGGCCCTTGTGTGCCGCATGGCGACAGGCTTGACGCTTGCCGGGATCGCGGCATTGACGGGGCGCAACACGCACCGCGCATCCGCAAGACCCGGGGGCAGTTCAAGGGGGCGAAAGGGCGCTTGATTGCCGGCCAAACGCCAGCATGCCCCGGGGCGGGGGCGAGGCGGGAGAAGCTGGGGACATCTCGACCGCCCCACCCCCTTGGTCCGGGGCAGGACCAGATCCACCGCGGCTCGGGCATCGTTCATCGGGGTCACCCCCGGATAATCTTTGCCCGACCGCGGTGGATCGGCCCGACAGGTCGATACAGTTTCGGAGGATCGGCCTGTGGTCCCTTGCCCGAAGGCGCCAGATCACTGCCTATGTCCGTTCCTGATCTTCCCATCGAGAGATTTCAGAATGCCGCACTTGAGGGAATCACGCATTGACGGCGCGCAACGGCCCGATCGGCCGGTTACGACGGCGATCCACCCCGCCCAAAAGCCACGCCGATTGGGTCGGTCGCTCAGCCCTGCGGCCATCCGTGTGGCGCGTATCCATCATGCGCCACAGGGCGGCTAAGGCGCAGCACGCTGCGGCCTTCGATCATGACTTCGGTCGCGCTGGATTGCGGGCGTGCAGCAAGCGCATCGCGGCCAAGGTCGAACAGCATCCGTGTGGTTTCCTGAAGCCGATCCTCGGCTTTTTCGGCGCGCGCATTGGCGGCAGCAAGCTGAGCGCGCAGATCATCAAGCTGGGTGCGGTAGAAATCACGCTGGGATTTCGCAATTTCCAGCGCGACCACGGCATCAAGCGGGCGCTGACGGTCGTCTTTTTGTTTGGCCACGGGTGCCCCTGTCTGGTTTGCGCCTCGGTCACGCCGGGGTTAGTCACACCTCACCTTGATACAGTGATCCTCGGGCAGCAATCGCACCAAAGTCTCAGGGCGCACCCAAACGGGGGCCGCGTGAGCGCCGTGAAAGATCAGGTCCGCGCATAGACATCTTCATAGCGGATGATGTCATCTTCTCCGAAATAGCTGCCGGTTTGAACCTCGATCAAGACCATGGGCAACCTTCCGGGGTTTTCCAGCCGGTGGATTGCGCCGGGGGGAACATAGACCGACTGGTTCTCGGTCAGCAAGATCACCTTATCACCGGCGGCCCCCGAACCCTTTCCATGTTTGGGGGAAACGCCCGGCCAATTAAAGCGAACCACCTCTTCAAAGCACGACACAACAAAAAGCCTTTAAGGGTTCGATCAAAAAAGGGCTTAAATCAAAAAGCAGCGCAATACGATCTTTTCCAGTTCGAGACCTCGCACTCATACCCGTAGTCTGCATGAGCAGCTTGATGAAGAATCCGCTGACATCGTGCCTTGCTTGACAAACGAAAAGACCACGACAGAAAAATCAGTAATCGATCATGAAATATGACTCAAACACTCTTTTGCTGAATTGAAAAAATATGCGTTTGGGTAGTGGGACTTTATCGAACTGTCAAAGATCGCCTTGATCTTGAAATAATCATTGGGGGCCATATGAACACGTCGCCCTAACATAATAGCGGCAATCGCGATGTGTAGCCGATTCGTGGACACCTGAGCATAGCGCCCAATCCGCTCCAGCAAACGATCAACGGGCGTGTGCGCTCGCCCAAGCCTCGACAAGTCGACGTTAGATTTGGGCAGCATGAAACCATCTTTGGGCGCTTCTGCATCTTCCCGGAAGAACAGACCATGCGGTTCGATAGGAGCCGCAGACGCAATATCCAAAAAGAACGCCATATCATGGCAAAAGAAACTATCAGGCATGTACTCTTGGCTTTGAAAGTGATCCCGTGCAAAAAAATGTGTATCCTTGGGAAACAAGTTACGATCTATGGGTATTGCAAAGGTTGACGGCAAAATCACAACCGTGTCAAAAGCAGTGGCAAGATTGGCTAATCTCGGCAGAATATCATAGTGTGTGGTCAGCGCACCAGACCCATTATAAATCATGATTGGATCTGGGTGACCTGTTGCTGCCTTGGCAGTTTCAATCGTTAGACGGCCTTTGTGGATATCCTTTGCGCGGATCGGCACATATGAAATATTTGCCCACCTTAGAAAGGCTTCGGCACCTTCACGAATCAAACTATCACCCCAGTTTCCAGGGTTGATAAAGAACACAGCAGGGCGTCCTGCTGCTATCGTCTGCAGTCGCGTAGCAAGTGCATTGAATTCAGGACGATGGCTAGGCTTCATGACAGTCGTCCCTGCGCACGCAATCGCGCCTTAAGTCCCAATAAATGGATTTGTATCAAATGCATCAACCGCAAACGATGGCCGCGCAACCCCTTCGAACTGCGGCGATGATCTGTGGAGATGGTGCTGATTTCCGAGCGTACACCGAATGGTGCGGGCTGGCAGGCGAGACCACGATCTGTCCGCGCAATCCAACGCTGAATTTGCACGTCTACTGGATAACGCATTCCTGTTGCCTGCACCATCATCAAGAAAGCTCGTGCGCCGCCGCGAGTCCACATGAGCGCGGTTGTGGTCACGGGCATATAATGAGCTTGAAATAGAGGCAGCGGACCACTCCAAACTGCGTCTCGAATGGGCGTAAAATATCGTTTTGCAGGACGTGCCAAATTGGCGACATCCCAGATTGACTGCCGCGGCCAGTCCCGACAAAATGCCTGTAGAGTCGCCATTGTGTGCTCTGTGACAGCAACGTCATCTTCCAGTACAAGACCCAATTCAGCATCAGTTTGCAAAAATGCCTCGGCGGCCTTGATATGGCTTTGAAAACAACCCACCTCACCCGGGGTTAATTGACGCCCTATAGTGTTGATGGCTCCAATGCCCAAGGTCTTGTGATCCAATCGACGCCCATCAACTGCTGCCAGCCGCACAAAGGTTAATCCGATTTTGTCCATCTGCACTGCGGTTGCGGACAATCGTTCTGGGCTAGAGTCAAGATTAATCACAAAGGTGGCAAGCTGATCCATATGAGGTCCAAAACAGTTGTCAATGTCAGTAGATAATTAATAGTTGTCACAGGGCTTTAAGTCTATCGCCGATTGCTACCGTAATGGCCATAAAATTATGAAATTTGACAGTGTTTCCCAAGAATGTTTCGTGGCCTTGGCCGCTAGTCCAAGTGGTGGGTTCATGGTGTATGCGCCCATTTTTGCGTGATCATGAGGGCAGCGTATAGAGTGAATTGTTCCGCGTGCGCGCCACAAGACGATATCCCCGGCGGGCAAATGCGGCGGCGCAGCCCGGATAATCGGCATCGGGCTCGGGATGTTCGATCACGATCCGGCGGGGCAACAGCCTCTCGTCGCATGTGTCGAGAAACGGCACGAGCGCACGATCTTCGTTGCCCTCGATGTCGATCTTAAGCCCATGGATCGCCGTAAGGCCGGTTTCGGACAAGATCGCCGCCAGCGTGCGAATGGGCATTTCCCCGCTCGCACTTTGCCTGACTGCGACGATGGCCACGTCATCCTTTCGGATCACCAGATCGCCACGCCCATCACTGTCAGAGACAGCCGCATGAACAGCCACCAGATTGCTCAGGCCGGAGGCGGCGGAATTCCACAGGATGCGCGCGATCATCTTGGGGTTTGCATCGACGCACACGACGCGCCCCATGGGACGCGCCACAGCCAAGGGCAAGGCGTAAAGGCCGATATTGCTGCCGATATCGACGAACGCTGCATCCTCCGGCGCTCCGTCGAGCAGGAAATCGATATCAGTGCCATTGTAGTTGGGCACCAACAGCAGACCGTATTCGATCAGGTTCTGTTCCCCGCGGATACGATAGCCAGCCCGGCGAAAACGGATGTCGAGCGGGCTGCGGCCCAAAGCCAGGATCAACCGCGTCATGCCCCCCCGAAACACGCCGCGCTTCAGGAAGCTGGCGCGACCAAGTCCAATCAGCATGCGCTGAACGACGTTTGGCGCGAAATATCCGAACGGGAGGTGAGAATAAGGATCAAGCGCGGATTGCTCCATCTCCGTGACTGACCGCCAATCGCCTTGCATATCGTGCCACACCTTTTCTGACGGAACAGAAGTAGCAGGTCATAGGCGCGTTGAAAACCTGACACAGCGCAGTCGGGAAGCAACACCATGCGTCGCCTCTGGCGAAAACCACATATCATCGGACCATGCACCGCCCAAGGGGCCGAGAATGCACCTTTTTTTGCGCAATCAAGGGTGGCGTCCTGACCAGAGATCTTCATAAACAGCACCGATGGCGGCGGCCTCGCGTGTGACGCTGAACAGACGCAAGGCGCGGTTGCGCGCCGCGGTCGAGATCACCGCATGGCGCGGCAGATCGGTCAGAAGGGCAAGCGCAGCATCAGCCGCCGATCGCCAATCCTCGGGTGCCACCACCGCTCCTGCCTGATCCGGGCCGCCCTCGGGTCCGGCGAATTCCGCGAAATGCCCCGTCCGGCTTGCGATGAACGGCACACCGCAGGCCATGGCCTCGATCGGCGTGACGCCATACCCCTCGTAGCGCGGCAGCGCCATGAGCAAGCGCGATCCCTGCATGAGACCGGGCATCCGTTCGGCTGGAACATCCCCCGCAAAGATGACGCGATCAGCCAGGCCAGCCGCCGCGACCTCGGCCTTCAATCCCGCGAGAAAGGCCCGGTCCGCCGGCTTGGCGATGCCTGCCACGACGGCGACGGCCCCCGGCAGGTCCGGCAAGGCTCGGATCATCGCCTTTACAAACAGATCGGTGCCCTTTTCGGGTCGGACACGCCCGACGGTCAAGATACCATATTCGCCGGGAAAGCCCGTTGCGCGCCATGCCGCTGCCCTGTCTGTCGCGGGACAAAACCGAACTGTGTCAACGCCATGGGGGACGATGGCCCGGCATCCCGGCACAAAACCTGCCGCTGCATCGGTCGTGGCAATCACGGCATCCATGCGCCCGATAAGCCATCGTGGAAAGGCCGAATGCCGGCGCTGCGCCGCCGAGGTAAAGACGATCCGAATGGGCAAGCGCAACAGATCGCGCGCGATCAGCGCAAGCTGCATCTCGGTGTTGCGGCGCACATGCCAGATCGCAAAAGGCCGATCCTTTGGGGCGGTGCGCGACAAGGCCAAGGCGCGCTTCCTGGTGATCGGGTCCGGGCAGCCGGGCAAGGCACAGCCCACCAAAACGGCCCTGAACCTGTGGATCTGCTCTGGCAAAACCGCAGCGGCGGTGGCCGATACCCCCGTGTAGCGGGGATTGAAGTTGGTCACGAACAGCTCAGGCGCATCTTGCATCAGCGGTCTCCGACAGCCGAACCATAGACAGCGCGCCGGTCTTGGGTGTCAAGCGCGCTGGCGCAAAGCGCAACCATGGGGTGGCAACGCACCATCCTTGGTCAATCGCGCAACGCAAGCTCCTGTATCTTTGCCATCGGCTGCCAGACATATTCCAGCACGGTCCGCTTGCCCGAAAGCACATCGACCGTTGCCGTCATGCCAGGAATGAACGTCACGGCAAGGCCGGTGTCTTGAAGGATCAATTCACCCTCGATCGCCACATCCACCAGGTAATGGCTGGCACCCTGATTCCGGTCATCGACGACGGCATCGGGGCTGATGCGGATCACGCGCCCATCGACTGAACCGTATTTGGCGGAATCATACGCCGACAGGCGGATGCGCACATCATCCTCCACCCTGATGCGCGAGATATCTTGGGGCATGATGCGTGCCTCGATGATCAGAGCCTCACCTGTGGGGACCAGTTCCAGCATCACGTCACCGGTATTCACGAAACCGCCAGGCGTGCGGAAGTTCAGCCGGCTGACGATCCCCTCCATCGGGGCACGGATCACCGTGCGGCTGACGCGTTCCTCAAGCCGGGGCAGCGATTCACGCAGTTCGCTTTGCTCGGCGACGACGGAATTCAATTCGTCCATTGCCCGCAGCACATAGTTTGCCCGCGCGTTTTCCACCTCGGTCTCAAGCTCCTGCATGCCCGAGCGGGCTTGTTCGATCGCGACGCGCGCACGATCGCCTTCGCCGCGGATCTGTTCCAACTGACGCTGCAATTCCAACAGTCGGGTGGCGGGTGCGATACTGTCGCGCACAAGGGGTGCGACCACTGCGATCTCTTCCTCAAGAAAACCTGCCGTACGTTCGGCTGTGCCCACCATGGATTCGGCCCCGCGCAGGTCCTGTTGGCGTTGCTGCAACCGCTGTTCGAGCACCGCAAGCATCCCGGCCAGTTCCGCGCGGCGCGCGGCAAACAAGCTTTGTTCTGTCAGCGCCACCATCGGTGAGCGCGCGCTCAAGTCAGCCGGCACGGAAAAGTCGCCGCCGTTGATTTCTGCCTGCAGTCGCAACTCCTTGATATCAAGTCCAGCAAGACGTTGGGCCAGGCGGTTCAACTCGCTGCTGGCATCGACTGGATCGATTTCAAAGAGCACCTCGCCTTCGGCGACGACGGTGTTTTCCGACACGTAGCGGCGCAAGATAACGCCCCCTTCTGACGCCTGCACCATCTGGTTCTGGACCGAGGAAACAATCCGACCTTCGCCTCGGGTCACGCTGTCCAGTTCGGCCCAATTTGCCCAGATCAAAGTTAACCCCAAAAGCGCAACAATGCTGAGCATGATCGCCGATCCGGCCAGACCTTCACGGCCGGCCATGTCACGCGACAAGGTTTTGAAATCGATGTCAGCCATGTTGCCCTCTTACCGCGCTTGTGCCTTGAGTTTTTCGGGCGTCGTGTCTGCAACGATGGTGCCTTGATCCATAACCAGAACGCGGTCGGCAAGTTCGAGCAACGTGTTGCGATGCGTCACCATCACCAGCGTTCGGCCACCAGCCCAAGCTTTCAATCGCCCGATCACGGCCTTTTCTGTGGCGGTGTCCATCGAACTTGTCGGCTCGTCCAAAACAAGCAGGTTGGGATCATGCAAAAGAGCCCGGGCAAGGTTGATTGACTGGCGCTGCCCACCCGAGAGCCCCTCGCCCCGTTCGCGCAATTCCATGTCATAGCCTTGCGGATGGCTGGAGACAAAATCATCAACCCCGGAAAGCCTGGCGATGTTCAAAAGATGCGCATCGTCATATTCATAGAACCCCATCTGAAGGTTCTCTTTCACCGTACCCGAGAACAGCCAGGTTTCTTGCAACATGACACCCACATTGCGCCGCACATCCGATTTGTCGATCTGGCGCAAGTCCACGCCATCAATCAGGATGGAGCCTTCACCGGGTTCGATCAGTCCCGAAATCAGGCGCGACATGGTCGACTTGCCCGAGCCCATCCGGCCGACAATGGCAACCTTTTGCCCCGCAGGGATCTTCAACGAGAAATTGCGAATGATCGGATTGGTTGCACCCGGAAAGGTGTAGCTCACATTCTTGAATTCGACCGCACCGGACAAATGGGGGCGGCTCAGCCGTGAACGGTTGCTGTCAATCTGGTCAAAGGTATCATTCATGACAGAGGAAAGCGCGCGATAGGCTTGGCGCGCGCCGTTGGCCCGGGACATTGCCGAAGCCAATTGCGACAGTGGCGCCAGTGTCCGCCCACCCAAGATCACGGCGGCGATCATCGCGCCCATGGATGCTGACGCGCCGAGGCTTCATGCGGACAAGCAACAACATCTGTGTTTGATAGCTTCGCGGCCGCGCGACGGCATCACATCAAGAATGCCCACACAGCCGAGAGCCCCACGTGGTCTCGAAGCTCACACTCTCAGAAATGTTGCTGTGCGCCCTTCAATCGCGTGCGGTCCCGAAACGCACAGCTGCGGCACCGCCGTCAGCCACCTGAACTAAAATAGGGAAGACGAGCATGAAAGATTTCAACAACACCACAGCCAACGTGGGACAGAAAATCTTAGCGATCGACGCACTTGTGCAAACAGCGGCTTCCAAAGCTTACATCATAAGTGTTGAGCCTGGGCAGGAGCTGCCCATTGGTGTTCAAAACGCTAGCTACCGAGGTCAAGACGCGGCTTTCATCCGGGT
>NZ_CALAHQ010000019.1 GCF_937892565.1 uncultured Roseicyclus sp.
CGAGGCCAGTGCCGCGTGGCGCGCCGGCTTGGCCGCTGTGCCGATCTGTTGTGAACTCGGCCCTTGACCGGACCGCGGCCGCGGTCGATCTTGGGCCGATGTTTCCCATCCGCGATCACAACCCGTCCAACCGCACCCCCATCGTCACATGGGCGCTGATCGCCATCAATGTGATCGTGTTCTTGTCCTATTACCCCAGCCTGTCGGGGTCGGAGCGTCAGTTGATGGCGTTTTTCGATGCCTGGGCGCTGATCCCGGCCGAGGTCTTGTCGGGGGCCGATGGGCATACACTCGTCACCTCCATGTTCTTGCATGGCGGTTGGATGCATCTGATCGGCAACATGCTGTTCTTGTACATCTTTGGCGACAATCTTGAGGATCTTCTGGGGCATCTGGGGTATTTGGTCTTTTATCTGGCGGCCGGTCTTGCAGCCGCGGCCGGTCAGATCATCGCCGGGCCGGGGTCGACCATTCCGATGGTGGGCGCCTCGGGGGCCATCGCCGGGGTGATGGGGGGCTATCTGTTGTTCTTTCCGCGCGCGCGCATCGACGTGCTGGTGATCATCGTGGTGCTGATCAAGATCTTTACCGTTCCCGCATGGGTGATGCTGGGTCTGTGGTTCGGTCTGCAGCTGTTCAACGGGCTGGCGATGGATGTCGCGGGGGGCGGGGTTGCCTACTGGGCGCATGCGGGTGGGTTCGTGGCCGGCGTGGTCTTGTTGGTGCCGCGCTGGTTGCGATTGGGCGGCGTCGATTTCTGGGGCAGATGGCATGGCAAGCCACCCCATGCCGAAGTCACCTATGTGACCGAACCCCGCCGCATCAGCCCGATCCCGCGCGTGCGCCGCGTCACGCCGACCGCGCCAGCCTCTGCCCCATCGCGCGATCCGACCCGCATCCCGCGCAGCGGCGCCCGCAATCGGCTACGCTCGCCCTGGTCGGGCGGCCCGGATTGACGCGATCGCGCACGGGTTGCGCCCTGATCACGCAGGCCAAGAATCACCCCATGATTTCATGGCAAACGCGTGACAAAAACTTGATGGTTTCTTAACGACGCCTATATGTGCCTCATGTCGGCGCCAAGGCTACAGGAAACTGTGTGTTTTGCCGTGAGCCATGCGTTTTGGGAATAGCTCCCATGTGGATTTCGCATCACACAATCGCATGGTTTTCGTGCAGAAGGGTCCGCACGCCGAAAATGCAAGAGCAAAAACAAGGAACGACGAAATGCGAGATTTCGTTGATGGCACCGCCTTCAACTTTGAACAGGGTCAGCGCGCGCGGAAGCTTTTCGCGGCGGTGGTTCTGGCTGCGTTGGATGACGCCATCGCAGACGACAAGAAATACGGCAATGGTCCCGAACAGATCGCCCGCTGGGCCCGCTCGCGCGATGGTCGTGAGGTGTTGAGCTGCGCGGGGATCGACCCGAATGAACGCGTCGTTCAGGGCTTGATGACCTTTGTGTCACGCGGTGTGCGCACATCGGTCGCGCTTAGCCGCGAAGAAAGCGAGCGGCGCCATCAAGCCGACGCCGAGGCAGAAGCCGCCTGAGACGCGACAGCGGATCATCGGCCCGATCAGAAAAAACGCGCCCCGAACCGGGCGCGTTTTTCTTTGACGGGCATCGTGTCGGCCTGTTGGTGCGGGCGGGGGGACTTGAACCCCCACGGCCATACGGCCCACGGATTTTAAGTCCGATATGTCTACCATTCCATCACGCCCGCCGCGCGGCCATGGCTAGCGGCTTGGGCGGCGATTGGCAATCGGATGGGCGGCTGCCCGATTGCGACAGATCAAGGCACGATGCCTTTGCATGGCCCATCCATGGCCCATCCGCGAGCGTGACGCGCGGAGCCATGGATCGCATGGAGGGGGGCCAGATGACTGACCACGGCCAGGACATGCTGACGGTTTCGCCACCTCGGCTGGACCGTACGGAGTTTGTGCAGATCGACGGCATGCTGGCTGCACCGCACGCGCCCTTGGCCCGCGACTGGGTCTTGGGGCGGTTTGGGGAGGGGCTCCAGATCCGGATGTTGCGACGCCCGCTTGCGGGTCTGGTGCTGTTTTTACCGGGCAAGCTGGCGTGGCGTCCGATCATCGGGATCGGTCAGGCCATCATGGTCCATGATCTGCGCGCAGCCGATGGTGCGCGGACCCGCGAGGCGACGGGGCGGCTGTGGCGGGAGGTCGAGGATTTCGCCCGGTATTTCGGCTATAAGATGGTTGTGGCCCTGATCGGTGCGGGGCCGGGGCTGATCGCGCCAGCGCATGCGCCCGGTCGGGGCTGGATGATCTGTGGGCACGGCCCGGGCGGCGTGCGGCTTGTGGTGCGGGTTTTGCACGGGCCGGTGTCGTTGCCCAGCCTGCCGGGCGATTGGGCGGCGCGGGCGCGGCGCCTGGGGCCGGGTCTGGTGATCCAGACAAGCGGCGAAAGCGCCGTGCTGGAGGCCCGTGCCCGGGCACTGGTCGCAGCCCTTGGCCCCCGTGGTGTGGCCATTCGCCATCAGCGCGCCGCCGATGCCGCCGATCTGCGCGCCACGGCGATCACGCCGGGTGCGGCCTATGCTGTCGCCTGCGATGGGCGCTATCTGGGCGGGCCGGACCTGGGTGCCGCGGATCTGTTGCGTGCGGCCTTGTGCGGTGCAGACGCGGCTCAGTGCCCGGCATAGGCGCACAGCGCATGCACCGGCACGCCCATGGCCTCCAGCCGCTGGCGCCCGCCCAGATCCGGCAGGTCGATGACAAAGGCACAGCCCACAACCTCGGCGCCCAGCCGTTCCACCAGCAAGATACCCGCCTCGGCGGTGCCGCCCGTGGCCAGAAGATCATCGACCAACAGCACCTTTTGCCCCGCTTCGAGCGCGTCGTCATGAATTTCGACCGTCGCCTGGCCATATTCGAGCGTGTAGTCCTGTGAAATGGTGCGGCCGGGCAGCTTGCCTTTCTTGCGGATCGGCACAAAGCCCTTGGACAGTTGATGCGCCACG
Source organism: uncultured Roseicyclus sp. (assembly GCF_937892565.1). Classification (GTDB taxonomy): domain Bacteria; phylum Pseudomonadota; class Alphaproteobacteria; order Rhodobacterales; family Rhodobacteraceae; genus Roseicyclus. The sequence continues at coordinate 2,991 of NZ_CALAHQ010000019.1, forward strand.
GCACCACCCAGAATGAAGCCCCGCGCCTCAAGACCCGCGACCATGTCGATGCGTTCACCGACGAATGGTGCCAGCAATTGATCGACCGCCAGCCGAAAACCGCGCGCGTCCTGAAACAGGGTGGTCACATCGCGAAACAAGATCCCCTGATGCGGAAAATCGGGGATGGTGCGGATGTAATCCGGGATCGTCTTTTGGCTGGGCATCTGGCGGGCATCCTTATGCGGGGCGCAAGGGCGGGATTGACGGGCGACACTCACGGGCGGGGGTAATGGCGGCGCAGCGCGGTGGCATCTTGCCCGCGCAGCCAGACCGCGGAATTGGTGGTTTCGGAAAAAATCGACCGATCATAGGCGGGTCCGTCGATATCGGTGGGCAGGCCCAGAGATTGCACAAGCTCTTCCAGCACGACCGAGATGATTTCACGGCGTCGGATGTCTTGGCTGATGGCGATGGCCGCGGCATGGATATCGCCCCCGCGCGATCGCAGCGCCACGCGCGCCATGGCGATGTCGGCCCCGTCCAGCTCGGCGATGCTGGTGCCTTCGATCCGTCCGCCTTGCGGCGTTTCCACAAGATAGAAGGGCACATCAAGCGCGCCCTCATAGACGCGCATCAGCACAAGATCGGCCCCCGTGGCGTTGATCTGATCGATCGCGGTATCGATGGCGCGATCGACCAGATCAAATTTGTAGCCCGGAAAACCGGGCGCAATCGCCGCAATGCCGATGCGCAAGGGGTGGCGGCGTGTCTCGGGCCAGCGGATCATCGGCTTGGCACAGCCCCCCCCCGGCGGGGCGGCGCAGGCCACCAGCCGGTAGAAATCCTCGTCCGAGATCAGACCGGGCACGGGCACGAACTCCTGCGCGGCAACACCGGCAGGGGCGAGCATCACGGGCAGGGCAAGGATCAGGCGGCGCAACATGCGCACAGGTGACGCAAAGCGCGCGCCGAGTGCAAGCCGCAGGCATCACGCCATGGCGCGTGTGTTGCATCCCGACCGCGCCGGCGGCTTTGCCCCCGGACTCCGGCGTCGTTTTCAAGCACAGATGCGGCGCCGCGTTGCGCCTGATCGGGGGTCAAGGGCCAAGATGGCGGGCCGCTTCCGTTCGGGCGAAGGGTTTGAGCGTGCTGCCATGGGTCGCCAGCCATAGGCCTACGGTTTCGGGCTCGCGCCTGGACAGATCGCGCAGCCACCAGGCGATGGCTTTCTGGATGAACCTGTCGCGGTCCGGGGCGAGCGTTGCGCACCAGCCAAGGATGCGCGCGCGCGCTGCCGCCTCGGTCATGCCGGGGTGGCGGGCCTTGGTGAAGGGCAGCGAAAACACCAGCGCCGCGCGGCGGGTCCACATGTGGTCCGACGTGATCCAGCCCTCGAGCGTGTCGAGGCGGGAGGGATCTTGCAACAGGCGTTTCTGGCCGCCCTGGGCCACCGCATCGGCAATGGCCCAGCTGTCGAAATCGGCCACGAAGCCGGTGATGCACGACCAGACCGCAGCGTCATCGGGGCGGATACGCGCCTGAAGCAACAGCTTGCCCGCCAAGATGCGCGCGTCAAAGATGTCGCTGGCCCAAAGCCCTTGGGCAAGGGCAACAAGCGCCTCTGGCGCAAGGCCCGTGCGCCATTGCGCGGCCAGGTCCCCGGTTGTCGCGTTCGACAGGCCCAAGACCGCCCGGGTCTGTTTGTGATAGGCCCGCATCTGGGCCGCGCGGGCAGGGTCGGCCATGGCCTGCAACTGGGCCAGCGCGGCATCGGGTGTCATTTGCGGGCCATAAGCCCATCCAGATGGGCGCGCACGACCGGCCAGTCGGTGGATGTTATGGAATACACCGCCGTGTCGCGGATCGTGCCGTTGGGCATTTTCATATGCGCCCGCAAAACCCCGTCAAGCTGCGCGCCCAAGCGTTCGATGGCCCGGCGTGAGGTCTGGTTCAGGCGGTGGGTGCGAAACTCGACCGCCAGACAGTTCCATACGTCAAAGGCATGGCCCAAGAGCAGGCGTTTGGCTTCGGTGTTGATCGGTCCGCGCTGGGCCCGTGGCGCAAGCCAGGTCGATCCGATCTCGACCCTTGGTGTCGCGTGATCGATGTTGCTGTAGCTGGTCATCCCCACGGGCGTGCCCCGCGCGTCAAGCTGGGTGAAGGGCAGCATCGCGCCCAGATCGCGCAGCCGCAGGCGGCGGTCGATCTCGGCCAGCATGCCGCCGGGGCTTGGGATGGCGGTGTACCAGATATCTTGCATGCGGCCCTCGGCGCTGGCATCGCCAAGCGCTTCGGCATGGGCGCGGTCAAGCGGCACAAGCGTGACATGACGCCCGCGGAGCGTCAGGTTCGGGGGGCCAAGGCGGCTCATTCCACGGTCACGGATTTGGCGAGATTGCGGGGTTGGTCCACATCGGTGCCTTTCGCAATCGCGGTGTGATAGGCCAGAAGCTGGGCGGGGATGGCGTAAAGCATCGGCGCGCTGAGCCGGCCCGCCATGGGCAGGGTCAGAACCGCGCTTGTGCCCTCGGATGCGATGGCGGCACCCGCGCTGTCGGTGATCAGCGTGACCGGGCCGCCGCGCGCCATGACCTCTTGCATGTTCGACACGCTCTTGTCGAACAGCGCGTCATGCGGGGCCATGACCAGCACCGGCATGCTGCGGTCGATCAGCGCGATGGGGCCATGTTTCAATTCGCCCGAGGCATAGGCCTCGGCATGGATGTAGCTGAGTTCCTTGAGCTTCAGCGCCGCCTCCAGTGCGGTTGCATACATCACGCCGCGCCCCAGAAAGAGCGCCGATTTTGCCTCGGCCAACCGGGTTGCGATGGTGGCGATCTCGGGCTCCAGTGTCAGAACCTGTCGCAACTGGTCGGGGATCTTGCGCAGCGCGTCCAGTTCAGCCGCAAGCTGTGGGGCCGTCATCACGCCGCGCTGGCGTGCGGCATGCAGCGCCAGCATCGCCAGAATGCCCAATTGGTTGACATAGGCCTTGGTCGAGGCGACCGAAACCTCGACCCCCGCCATGATCGCCAGCGCCACATCGCTTTCGCGCGCGATGGACGAGGTGCCGACATTGACAAGGCTTGCCACCATCGCGGCGCGGCCGCGCATGTAGCGAAGCGCTGCCAGCGTATCGGCGGTTTCGCCCGACTGGCTGACAAACACAGCCAGCGTGCGCGGCGCCACGGGCGGCTCGCGATAGCGAAACTCGGATGCGACATCGACCTCGCACGGCATGCCCGCGATCTGTTCGAACCAGTATTTCGCGGTCAGGCACGAATAATAGCCCGTGCCGCAAGCAACCATCACCACCCGGTCAAACCGCGTGAAATCCAGTGCTTCGGGGAAAATCGGGGCGCTGCCCGGCGCATAGCGGGCCAGCGCCTCGGCAAAGACCACGGGCTGTTCGTGGATTTCCTTGGCCATGAAATGCTTGTAGCCCGCCTTGTCGATCACGGCGGCGCCGCGTTCGATGCGGGCCAGCGGCCGGGTGACGGGATTGCCATCGAGGCCAAGGATATCCACGCCGGCGCGGGTGACAAAGGCGCAATCGCCTTCGTCGAGATAGGTGATCTTGTCGGTCATGGGCGCCAGCGCGATGGCATCCGAGCCCACGAACATCTCCCCCTCGCCATGCCCGATGGCCAGGGGCGAGCCCTTGCGCGCCGCGATGATCAGATCCTCGTGACCCTCAAAAAGAAAGCACAGCGCAAAGGCCCCTTGCAGCCGGGCGATGGTGGCCAAGGCGGCCCCGCGCGGGTCCATGCCCTGCGCCATGAAGCGGGCGCACAGATGCGCCACGATCTCGGTGTCGGTTTCGCTTTCGAAATTCGACCCCGAAAGCTCGGCCCGCAAGGTGCGGTAATTCTCGATGATGCCGTTGTGAACCACCGCAACAGGCCCCGTCTGGTGGGGGTGGGCGTTGGCCTCGGTGGGCGCGCCATGGGTGGCCCAGCGGGTGTGGCCGATACCCGCCTTGCCGGGCAACGGGTCATGCACCATCCGATCAGACAGGTTGATCAGCTTGCCCACCGCGCGGCGGCGACCAAGCCGGCCGTCTTGCAGCGTGGCGATGCCCGCGCTGTCATAGCCGCGATATTCCAGACGCTTGAGCGCCTCGAGGATCAGGGGGGCGACCTCGTGCTTGCCCAAAATGCCGACGATGCCGCACATGGTCTATCCTTTCTTGCTGGCCTTGATGGCGCGCAAGCGGTCCATCAACCGGATGGCCAGCCCCGGCTTGTTGACTTGTTTCGCCCGGCCGATCGCCAGCGCGCCGGGGGTCACATCCTCGGTGATCACAGACCCCGAGGCGGTCATCGATTGATCGCCCAGGCGGACAGGGGCCACCAGCATGGTGTTGGAGCCGACAAAGACATCGCGCCCGATGGTGGTGCGGTGTTTCATGACGCCATCATAGTTGCAGGTGATCGTGCCCGCGCCGATATTGCTGGCCGCACCGATGTCGGCATCGCCGATATAGCTGAGGTGATTGACCTTGGCGCCTTCGCCGATCTGGGCCTCTTTCACTTCGACGAAATTGCCGATGCGCGCGTCATTGCCGATCTCGGCGCCGGGGCGCAGCCGGGCATAGGGGCCGATGACGGCACCCGCGCTGACGTGGCAGCCCTCCAGATGGGTAAAGGCGCGGATGCGCGCGCCGCTTTCCACCGTCACGCCGGGGCCAAACACGACATGGGGCTCGATGTCCGCATCGCGGCCAACCCATGTGTCTTGCGCGAAGATCACCGTTTCGGGGGCCTGCATCGCCACGCCATTGTCCAGCATCTCGGCCCGCCGCGCGGATTGGAACGCCGCCTCGGCCAGCGCCAGTTCGGCGCGGCTGTTGATGCCCAGCGTCTGGGCTTCGGGGCACAAGATCGCGGTGGCGGTCAGCCCTTCGGCCACACCAAGCCCCGGCACATCGGTCAGATAGTATTCGCCGGCGGCATTGCTGGTGCCAACCTTGCCCAAAAGCCGCATGAGCACCTGTGCATCTGCCGCCATAAGGCCGGAATTGCACAGGGGTGTCGCCTGTTCTTCAGGGGTTGCATCCTTGGCTTCGACAATCCGCAAAAGCCGATCACCCGCCATGATGAGCCGCCCGTAACGGCCGGGATCGGCGGCCTCGAACCCCAGCACCACGATGTCATGGCGCCGCCGCGCGGCCTGCATCGCAAAAAGCGTTTCGGCCGTCACAAAGGGGGTGTCGGCGTAAAGCACGATCACATCGCCTGTGAAATCGGCAAGGGCGGGGGCGGCTTGCACCACGGCGTGGCCCGTGCCGAGTTGTTGGTCCTGGCGCACGCAAACGGCCCAGGGCGCCAGATCGGCCACGGCCGCCTCGACCGCGTCGGCGCCGTGGCCGGTGACGACCACGATGCGCGCGGGCTCGAGCAGGCTGGCGGCCTGCAGCGCATGGGCAATCAGCGGCACGCCCCCCAGACGGTGCAGCGGTTTGGGCAGGTCGGAATTCATCCGCGTGCCTTGGCCCGCTGCCAGCACGATCACGGCGATGGGCGGGGGGGTGCCTGTGTCGGACATGGGTCGTGCCTGCTTTCTGTCATTTTGGGGCTGTTTTATCGAAGGCGGGCTGCTGCGCAAGCACTGGCTGCTTCACTTTGTCCAACGCCCTGTTACACAGCCGGGCGGAAACCTGCCGAAAGGGCCGAACATGCGCTGTGTGATCTTTGATCTGGATGGAACGCTCGCCGATACGGCCGGCGATCTGATCGTGGCGGCCAACACGGCGCTTGGTCTTCTGGGCCATGCCCCGCAACTGGTGATGGGGCGCGATGACGCGACGGCGCTTGCAGGGGGGCGCGCGATGCTGCGGCTCGCGGCCGAACGGCTGGGGCTGGGCGATCCCGAACCCATGGTCGAGGCGGGCTATCCGCTGATCCTTGCGGCCTATGGGGAGGCGATCGATCAGCACACGCGGCTTTACCCCGGCGCGATGGAGGCGGTGTCGCGCTTGAAATCAAGGGGAATTGCGGTCGGCATCTGCACCAACAAGCCCCAGGGCCTGGCCCAGACATTGTTGACCCGTCTGGGCGTGCGATCCGAATTCGCGGGGCTTGTGGGGGCCGATACACTGGCCGTGCGCAAACCCGATCCCGCGCCGTTCCTTGAGGCGGTGGCGCGTTCGGGCGGGGTGCGGGACCGATCGTGCCTGATTGGCGACACGGTGACCGACCGCGACACTGCGCGTGCCGCCGGGCGGCCTTGTGCGTTGGTTACCTTTGGCCCCCTGGGGCGCACGGTGGCCGACCTGGCGCCTGATGCGCTGATCGATCATTACAGCGGGCTTGATGCGATCATAGATCGGCTGATCCCCTAAGAAGGCATTGACCTATGGCGCGCGCCTGCCACATCTGTGCGGCATGGAAAAACCCGTCTTCACCGGCAAATTCACCCAGCAAGAACCCATCCCCGACGCGGCGATTGCGGCGGCGGTGGCTGTGATGCGCTCGGGGCGGTTGCACCGCTACAATCTTTTGCCCGGCGAAGAGGGCGAGGTTGCGGCGCTGGAGCGCGAATTCGCGGCCTTTACCGGGGCGGGCTTTGCGCTGGCCGTGGCGTCGGGTGGCTATGCGATGGGCTGTGCGCTTCGGGCGCTGGGCGTGGGGCCGGGCGATCGCGTTCTGTCCAATGGCTGGACATTGGCGCCCGTACCCGGGGCGATTGCCAGCGTCGGCGCCGAGCCGGTGTTTGTTGAAACCACCGATGCGCTGACCATCGATCTGGAGGATCTGGCGCAAAAGGCCAAAGCCTCGGGGGCGGGTGTGCTGCTGCTCAGCCACATGCGGGGCCATATCTGTGACATGGACCGGCTGATGGATGTGGCGCGCGCCCATGGCTTGGCGGTGATCGAGGATTGCGCCCACACCATGGGGGCGGCCTGGCGCGGTGTACCATCGGGCCGTCACGGGGTGATCGGCTGTTATTCCACACAGACCTACAAGCACATGAATTCGGGCGAAGGCGGGCTGATCGTGTCCGATGACGCCGACATCATGGCGCGTGCCGTGATGTTGTCGGGGTCCTACATGCTGTTTGGCCGCCATACCGCCGGGCCGCCCATCGATCGTTTTGAGACCGTGAAATACGACACCCCCAATGTGTCGGGACGAATGGACCATCTGCGGGCCGCGATCTTGCGCCCGCAACTGGCCGCGCTGCAGGGCCAGATCGCCCGCTGGAACGCGCTCTATCGCGTGATGGAGGAAGGGTTGCGCAACAGTCCCGACCTTCGGATCATCGAACGCCCGCCACAAGAAAGCATCGTCGGGTCGTCGTTCCAGTTTCTTTTGCCCGGCTGGAGCGATGCCCGCATGCGCGCGCTGGTGGCGGCCTGCGCGGCGCGTGGGGTCGAGTTGAAATGGTTTGGCGCAGCCGAGCCTGTCGCTTTCACCTCGCGCTATGACAGTTGGCGCTTTGCACCACCCCAGCGGTTGCCGCGCACCGACGCGATCTTGGCGGGGTTGGTCGACATGCGCCTTCCCCTGACCTTTTGTGAGGCAGATTGCCGCCTGATCACAGGCATCATCCGCGACGAGGTGATGAGCATGGCGCAACAGGCGACAGGGTAGGGGTGCGTTTTCCGCAAGGAAAACGCACGGGAAATCTCAAGATTTCCCGTGCGGAAAACCCGGGTTTTCCGCCCCCCTTCAGACCAGCCGCGAGTTGTCCTTGGCGGCGCGGACGAAATCGCGAAACAGCGGGTGCGGTTCGAGCGGTTTGGATTTCAGTTCCGGGTGAAACTGCACCCCGATGAACCACGGGTGATCTTCGACCTCGACGATTTCGGGCAGCCGTCCGTCGGGTGACATGCCCGAAAAGCGCAAGCCCCGCGCCTCGAGCGCGTCGCGGTATTTGATGTCCACCTCATAGCGGTGGCGGTGGCGTTCCTCGATGGCCAGCCCACCATAGATCTGCGCGACCCTTGATCCCGTCCTGAGCAGGGCGTCGTAGGCGCCCAGCCGCATGGTGCCGCCCTTGGCATCCGTCAGCTTGCGCTTCACCTTGGCATTGCCCTGCACCCATTCCTTCAGGTGATAGACCACGGGGGTAAAGCGCTTCTTGCCCGCGTCATGGTCGAATTCCTCGGAACCTGCATTGGGCAGGTCGGCCAGATTGCGCGCCGCCTCGATCACGGCCATCTGCATGCCCAGACAGATCCCCAGATAGGGCACCATGCGGGTGCGGGCGAATTGCGCCGCCTTGATCTTTCCTTCCGTGCCGCGTTCACCGAACCCACCGGGCACCAGGATCGCATCGAAGCCCTCCAGCCAGGGGGCGGGGTCCTCGCGCTCGAAGATCTCGGCGTCGATCCATTCCGCCTTGACCCGGACCCGATTGGCGATACCGCCATGGGTCAATGCCTCGGCGATGGATTTATAGGCATCCTCAAGCTGGGTGTATTTGCCCACCACCGCCACGCGCACCTCGCCCTCGGGGTTGGCGATGCGGTCGGCCACATCTTCCCAGCGCGACAGATCGGGTTTTGGTGCGGGGCTGATGTGAAAGGCATCCAGAACCGCCTGATCCATGCCTTCGCGGTGATAGGCGAGCGGCGCTTCATAGATCGACGACAGGTCCTGGGCTGCGATCACGCAATCGGGGCGGACATTGCAAAACAGCGCCAGCTTTTCGCGTTCTTTTTGCGGGATCGGCCCTTCGGAGCGGCACACCAGAATGTCGGGCGCAATGCCGATCGAGCGCAGTTCCTTGACCGAATGCTGGGTCGGCTTGGTTTTCAGCTCACCGCTTGCCTTGATATAGGGCAGCAGCGTCAGATGCATGAACAGGCATTGACCCCGTGGCTTGTCCTGACTGAACTGACGGATCGCCTCGAAAAAGGGCAAGCCTTCGATGTCGCCGACAGTTCCGCCGATTTCGCACAGCATGAAATCGACCTCATCCTCGCCCAGGCGGATGAAATCCTTGATTTCATTGGTCACATGCGGGATCACCTGAATGGTCTTGCCCAGGTAATCGCCGCGACGTTCCTTTTCGAGCACATTGGAATAGATGCGCCCCGCCGAGATCGAATCCGTCATGCGCGCGGCCACACCGGTGAAGCGCTCGTAATGGCCAAGGTCCAGATCGGTTTCTGCCCCGTCATCGGTCACAAAGACCTCGCCGTGTTCAAAGGGCGACATCGTGCCGGGATCGACGTTCAGATAGGGGTCAAGCTTGCGCAACCGGACGGTGAAGCCGCGCGCCTGAAGAAGCGCGCCTAGCGCCGCCGAGGCCAGCCCCTTGCCAAGCGAGGACACCACACCGCCGGTGATGAAGATAAATCGCGCCATGTAAGCAAACCTTCCCGTGCCGGGGCGCGCCGCACGCTGCACGGTCCACCCTTATCCTTGTATCACGGGATTTGATGCTACCCGGATTCGCCGACCCGCCGCAAGGCGCCGGGCACATGATCTTGGGTTTCCGGGCGAAATTGCCCTAAATCTGCGAAAATCCGCTGAATTCAGTCCGCGCGCGGCGGCAACAGCGGCGCGTCGCCAGTCGCCGGGGGCAACAAATCCGATGCCGGCGGCAGCACCGCGCCATCCGCTGCATCGCCCGACACCCCGCCGCCAACCCGATCAAGAACCGATGATCCGGCCGAATTCTGAGCGGCCAGAATCGTCAGTGTGATGGAGGTGGCCAAAAACGCGATGGCAAAGGCCCAGGTCAGCTTGCCAAGGGCGGTCGCGGCCTGACGCCCGGTCATCACGCCGCCGCCGCCGCCAAGGCCCATCCCACCCCCTTCGGAGCGCTGCAACAGCACGACGCCGATCAGGCAGAGGGCAAGGATCAGATGGACGACGAGGACAACATTTTCCATGGGCGGGGTCCCTTCGAGAGGCCAGGCTTGGATTTGCGCTTGCATATGAGATGCGGCATGCAGCCGCAAGCCCAACTGACACAACCTTAGCGCGACCAACCCCCGTCGTTGCAAGCAATTTGTTTCATGTGAATGGAATTGCGTCATGGCGCATTGGCCTGTTGCCCCGGCGCACGCCATCAGGGGCCGTGAACCGATTGTGGCGGCATGTCGCAGAATTCGGTCCATTTGTCCGTTTTTCGCGAGGTTCCGCTTTCAACCGCGCCGGACGCCCGGTATAGCCGCTCCGGGCCGCTACCGGAGGATCTGCCATGGCTAATGTCGTCGTTGTTGGCGCCCAGTGGGGCGATGAGGGCAAAGGCAAGATCGTCGATTGGTTGTCGGAACGCGCCGATGTGATCGCGCGCTTTCAGGGCGGCCATAATGCGGGCCACACGCTGGTCATCGACGGTGCGGTCTACAAGCTGCACGCGCTGCCGTCTGGGGTTGTGCGCGGTGGCAAATTGTCGGTCATCGGAAATGGTGTGGTGCTCGACCCGTGGCATCTGGTCAAGGAAATCGCGGGCATTCGTGCGCAAGGTGTCGACATCAGCCCCGACACCTTGATGATTGCGGAAAACACGCCGCTGATCTTGCCCATCCATGGTGAGCTGGACCGCGCCCGTGAAGAGGCGGCCAGCCCCGGCGCCAAGATCGGCACCACCGGGCGTGGCATCGGGCCGGCCTATGAAGACAAGGTCGGCCGCCGCTCTGTGCGGGTGGCCGATCTGGCCGACAAGACAACACTGGAGGCGCGGGTGGATCGCGCGCTGACCCATCACAATGCCTTGCGCCGGGGCTTGGGGATCGACCCGGTCGACCGCGCGGCGCTGATGGCGGCACTGCACGCGATCGCGCCCGAGATCTTGCAATATGCGGGCCCGGTGTGGAAAATCCTGACCGAAAAGCGCAAGGCGGGAAAACGCATCTTGTTCGAAGGCGCGCAAGGCGCGCTGCTGGATATCGACTTTGGCACCTATCCCTATGTCACATCCTCCAATGTGATCGCGGGACAGGCCGCGACCGGTGTGGGCATCGGTCCGGGGGCGATCGATTATGTTCTGGGGATCGTCAAGGCCTACACGACCCGCGTGGGCGAGGGGCCATTTCCGACCGAACTCAAGGATGGTGATGGCGAACGTCTGGGCGCGCGCGGTCACGAGTTCGGCACGACCACCGGGCGCAAGCGCCGCTGTGGTTGGTTCGATGCCTGTCTGGTGCGCCAGACCTGTGCCACATCGGGGGTCAATGGCATCGCGCTGACCAAGCTTGATGTGCTCGATGGGTTCGAGACGCTGAAGATCTGCGTGGGCTATGAGCTGGATGGCCAGCGGCTGGATTACCTGCCGACGGCCGCCGATCAACAGGCGCGCTGCACACCCGTCTACGAAGACATGCCCGGCTGGTCCGCGTCGACCGAAGGCGCGCGCAGCTGGGCCGATCTTCCGGCGGAGGCGGTGAAATATGTCCGCCGCATCGAAGAGTTGATCGACTGCCCGGTGGCGCTAGTCTCCACCTCACCCGAACGGGAGGACACGATCCTCGTGACCGACCCCTTCGCGGATTGAACGAGATCGGGGGCCAGATGGCGTTGCGTTACAAGACCAGACGGCGGCTGTCGCTGCTGGTTCTCCTGCTGGGTCTGCCAGCCTATATCGCGGTTGCATGGTGGATCATGAGCCTGTTCGAGCGGCCGCCCGTCTGGCTGGAGTTCGGCATCTACATCATCCTTGGTATCTTGTGGGCGCTGCCGCTCAAGGCGGTGTTCAAGGGCGTCGGACAGGCCGATCCGGACGCGCAGCACCCCGATTGATCGGCAGACCGGCCGCACCCTGCGGTGCTGGCACAGGCGGCCCATCGGGCTGTCGCCCCTGGTCTTTGGGGGTTTTGGCCTGAGGGTCGCATCATCGGGCGGTGGACAGGGGCATCAGGTGATAGATGCCCTGCGCGACCGGCTTGATCCGGCCAAGCGCAAGCAGCGCGTCAAAGGCCTTTTGCATATCGGCATCGCTGATCGACTCATCGGTGGCCTGCCGGATGACCCGAAACAGCCAGGAGCGGTCAAATCCCGGGGCGCCGAATTCGGTCTCGGCATATTCGGCGGCCAGTTCGATGACATCCTCGAATTCGATGGCATCGCTTTGATCCAGCTTGATGGCGAAGCGTCCGCCGTGAAAGATCGCGTCTTCATCGTGCTGCGCTGCAAGATCGCGGGCCGATGACGGCGGTGTGGCATCGGTTTGCCCAAGGCCGGCGGTCTGGTGGCGCAAGATCACCTCGGCACGCTGTGCCAATTGCGCAAGGCTGTTGGCCGGTTTGTGCAACAAGGTCTGAGGGGCCGGGGCGGATGCCTGTGGGCTGTCGGCAAGATCGGCCGGCGCGGGGCGGGGGCCTGTCGGAGCATCGGGGGATGCGGCTGCATCATGGACCCGCTGATCGGAGACAAGCACCAGTGTCGGAAGGCGCCGGCTGTCAGCGCCTTGGGTCACGTCCACGCGCAGTCGCCGCGTATAGATCGCCACGGCCAGATCCTCGGGATCCTCGGGGGCGCCGGGCGCGGTGTGGCGTGCGGGACCGCGTGCGGCAACCGCGGCTTTCAGATGCTCGATATTGGCGCGGCGGCGGGTCGAATCGGTGCGGCTCATCTGATTTTCGGTCGCCGCGAACAGGCGATCGGCACCTGTGACATCCTGCAAGCCCGGCGGTTCATCCTCGGGGCGGTTTGGGTCGGCTGTGGCAATCCCGGCCTGCG
>NZ_CALAHQ010000020.1 GCF_937892565.1 uncultured Roseicyclus sp.
GACCGCGGCGATCACCTGGGCCGGTGTCAGCGTCCCGCCCAGCAGCGTCTCGATCACCAGGGTTTCTTGCCGCCATGTCACGATGGCGCCATTGGCGGTCGGCTGGATGCTCAGATGCGAGGCGTCATAAAGAAAGGGCCAGCCCGACAGGTCCAACCGATCGCGGCCGGGTTCGAAATCGGTGATCTGATCGATCATCCCATCGGCCCGCAGCACAAAGACGTCACGACCCGACCCCCCGGTCAGGGTGTCGATGCCGGAGCCATCCTCGAGAGTGTCGTCGCCCTGATTGCCGATCAGATGGTCATTGCCAGCCCCACCGATCAAGATGTCGTTCAAGGCGCCCCCCGAAAGATCGCCGCCTGCGGCCATGGCGGACAGCATGGCGCCATTGGCCGATGTATCAAGATCAAGCGTGGTGATGCCGGCGCTGACCTCGGACGACACGAAAACCTGCATCCGGTCGCCCGCCGAAACCGCCGCAATGGCCGAGATATTCTCCAGCCCGCTGGAAGAGCTGTCGGCAAGCACATCGACAAGCTGCAACCGGCCGTTGGGCAGCAACAAGAACACGGTGATGCCATCGTCACCGCCCGCGGCCAACACATAGGTGAAGCCGTTCGCCTCGACCACCTGAAGGCTTTGCAACATGCCAAAGCGCGTGTCTTGCGTGTCGATCACATGATCGGTCGCGACCAACCGGCCGTCGCTGGTCAATTGCATCACCGTGATTGCGCCGGATTGACCGGCACCGCTTTCGGGGGCCGATCCCACCAGAACGAAACTGCGCCCGGCCAGCGTCGTGGTGACAAGGGCATTGGGCGTCATGATCCCCACGCCTTCGTTGATGCCGAGATTTCCCGTCGGCAAAAGCCCGTCGTCTGTGATCCGATAGGCGGTGATGCCCTGTTCCGTCAGGCTGGCACCCAAAAGGTAGCTTTTGCCCCCGACCGAGAGCGTATCCAGCGCAATGACCGAGTCGGCATAAAGCCCGGGGGTATCGAGGACCGTATACTGACGGGACAGGGAACCCGAAGCCATCATGGCATAGGCCTCGATCGAACCATTGCCGGAATTGGCCAGAAAAAGCGTTTCATGGCCCAACTGATCGACGTCGAACACATTCCCGGTCACATTCGAAAGACCGCTGATCTGGTTCTGGGTGCCGATCATGCCGTTTGCGCCCAGCGTCAGTGCCGTCAGGCCCCCGTCTGCCGCGCCCGCGACGACAAGGCGTGGGCCATTGGCTGTGTCGATCAACGCCAGACGGTCCATCACGCCCTCTGACATGCTGGCGGTGAAATATGTGAAATCGATCACCGACAAACCGCCCGCCGGATTGATCGCATAGGCCACGACCCCTCCGTTCGGGCCGGATGTGGAATACAGATACGTTCCGGTCTGCGTGGCATGCACGATCAGATCGGTGATCCCGAAATCCAGACTATTCTGGGTGGTCAGAACCTGACCTGTCACGGTCAGCTGCGGCATTGCGCATTCCCCCCAAGACATCAATGCCGATCAGGCTGACGGTCTTTCAGGGCAGCTTCGGGCAGGAAATGTGGTCAGACCGCGAAAATCCGCGCGGATTGTCGGGGCTTTGTGAACCCTTTGTTTGCCTTGCTGCGGCAGGCCTCAGGAAAGGCTTTTCTTGTGGCGATCAATCGCTTCGTCAAGGTCTTCGAAATACTGGAGTTTCCCGTTTTCCAAGATCAGGGCCGCGTCGCAGAATTCCTTGAGCTCACCGAGATTGTGGTTCACCATGATCGCATCCGAGGTTTTCATCCGTTCGTGAAACAACGCCGCGCTGCGGGCACGAAAGGCGGCGTCGCCCGCAGCGGTGACTTCGTCGATCAGATAGGTGTCGAACTTGATCCCCAGCGACAGGCCAAAGGTCAGCCTGCTGCGCATGCCTGAGGAATAGGTGCGCACCGGCATGTGGAAATGGGCCCCGATCTGGGCAAAATCCTGAACGAAATCGGTCAATTCCTCGGTTTCGATGCCGTAGACGCGGGCGATGAAGCGCACATTTTGCGCGCCGGTCATCAGCGGGTGGATCGAACCCGCCTGTCCGATGGGCCATGACATCGTGCCATCCGTAAGGACCCGGCCACGATCGGGGCGCATGTTGCCTGCGATGATCGACATCAGGGTCGATTTCCCCGCCCCGTTGCGGCCCAGAAGGGCAAGGGATTTTCCGGTTTCGACCGTGAGCGACAGGTTGTCGATCACCAGTTTGCGGCGCCCGTTCACATCGAAGGATTTCGTCAGACTGTCGAAGCGGATCATCGCGCCCTGCCCCTATTGGCGGTCACGAATGCTGTAATAGACCAAGGCCGCGATGGCCCATGCGAGCGTCAGGAACATCAACGCCAGCCCCGCGATCACGTCGCGCCGGGGGAACTGGGCGCTTTCGGGCAGGGTGGGGCGGATGTAGACGGCCAGATACCGACTTTGGCGCGCGGAATTCGTGCGCGCGACATCCAGCGCGGTCAGCGCGGCGCGATAGCTTTCTTCCGCGAATTGACGATCGACCAGAAGCCCTTCGAACCGCGCCATCAGGGTCGGATAATCCAGACCTTCGGTGCCGATATCGCTGGTCGCGAAATCCAGTCGTTCTTGCTGGATGCGCGCGCGGATCACCTCGATCCGGCGCTGGGCCTGAACAACGCGGGGATCATTGGGGTTGGCCGTGTTTTCCGACAAAAGATCATATTCGATCAAAGCCGCGGCCAGTTGCTGTTGCAGCGTGTTCAGAACGCCTGTCCGCCCCTGAAGATCGCTTTCGGGATCGACGATGCGGGTTTGGGTGCGAAATTGCGTCAAGGCTTCGCGCGCGGCGCGCAAACGGATCAGGGCTGCATCCAGATCGCTCTGGGCAAAGCGCATGGCATCGGCGCGGGCTTGTGCGTTCAATTCGTTGATCAGCGACTGGCTTTCCGCCATGATCGCGGTGGCCAGCGCATGGGCTGTTTCGGGATCGAAGGCCAGCACCTCAAGGGCGATCAGGCCGTTTCCCTGAGCATAAGAGACCCGCACCACGCGCTGCCAATGCGAAACCAGATCCTCGAATGACGCATCGGGCGACAGGGCAAAGATCGGGTCCGTGGCGTAGGGTGCCGCGTAATGCGTGATCAGATCCATTCGCTGCGTCAGCCGTCCGACAAGCTCGGCGCTGGTGATGAATTCGAAAAGAATATCCCCATCGGTGCCGGCGCCGGCACCTGTGAATTGCGCAAGGCCACCCATGATATCGGTGGCCGAACTGCCTTCGTCGCTGCGGACCGTGAAGCCGACATCGGAGGCATATTGATCCTGCGCAAAGCCATAAAGGTAATAGACGGTGGCAAGCAACGGCGCGACCACCATCACCACGAACGACACCAACAGGCCATAATGCCGTCGCTGCAGACGCGCGGGGCGGGCGATTGGTCGAAAGGTCTGTTCAGCCGCTTGGGGTGGCACAGGTTTTTGTGCCGACGCGGCGGGATTGGCCGCCGGGCGTGGCGCAGCGGCGACCGGTTGCATGGCCGCGATCGTGCCCTGTGCGGCGGCTGCCTGCGTTATCTTTGGTGCATTTGCATCGGCCAAGATTGCATGCCTTAGATCAATGGTTTGAAATCCCCCCTTTGGTCATACATAGTCCCGCCCGACATGGCCAGCGCGTTGGAGCTATCGTTGAGCACGACCGATCCATACAGTGGGCTGCCGCCGCCAAGCCGGACGGTGACGGCGCGACGGTCCTTTGCCGGGCTGCGGTCGATCACGGCGCTTGTGCTGCGCGAGATGTCGACGCGCTATGGTCGCACGCCCGGCGGTTACATCTGGGCGGTGCTGGAACCGATGGGTGCGCTGATCGTGATGGCGGTGGTCTTTTCCATCCTGCTGCGCGCGCCGTCGCTGGGGAATTCCTTCATCCTGTTCTATGCGTCGGGCTATCTGCCGTTCACGATCTACGCCAGCGTGGCGGGCAGTGTGCAAACCGCCCTGATGTTTTCCAAACCCTTGCTGATGTATCCGGCGGTGTCGTGGATCGACGCGATCCTTGCCCGGTTCATCTTGAACTTTCTGACCGGGGTTGTGGTCTTGATCATCGTGCTGATCGGCATTTTGCACTTCACCGCTGCCACGGCGACGCTGAGCATCGGGCCGATCATCTTGTCGGTGATCCTGGCGGCGCTGCTGGGGTTGGGGATCGGAACGCTGAATTGTCTGTTGGCGGGTCTGTTTTCCGCGTGGGGTGCCCTGTGGGGGATCGCCACACGCCCCCTGTTTCTGGTGGCCGGGGTGATTTTCCTTTATGAGGACATGCCTGCATCGATCCAGGGTCTTTTGTGGTATACGCCGTGGATCCATTTCACCGGCCTGGCGCGCACCGGGATCTATCCAACCTATGCGCCCGATTACATCTCGGTCCCGCTGGTTCTGGTGTGGGCCATGGTGCCGCTGGCCTTGGGGCTGGTGCTGTTGCGGCGCCATCATCAGGATATCTTGAACCGCTGAGGCGGCTCAGATCCGGTGATAGGGGCTACCCGACAGGATCGAGGCCGCGCGGTAGAGCTGTTCGGCCAGCATCACGCGCGCCAGCATATGCGGCCAGACCATGCGCCCAAAGGAAATGGCCAGCGTCGCCTCGGCGCGCAGATCGGGGGCCAGCCCGTCGGCCCCGCCGATGCAGATCGCCAGATCACCCTGCCCCCCATCGCGCAGCGCGGCAATCTGGCCTGCGAAATCGGGCGATGTCATCTGCACCCCGCGTTCATCCAGCACCCACAGCCGTGCGGCGCGTGGCAGCGCGCGGCGCAGCAGATCGGCCTCGGCCGCCATGCCGCCGCCCCGGCGATCCTCGACCTCGGTGATGCCGCCCCAACTCAGACCAAGTGTCCGCCCCGTCTTGTCGAAGCGTGTCAGGTAATCGTCGATCAGCGCCTGTTCGGGTCCGGCCCTCAGCCGCCCGACCGCGCAAAGATGCACCCGCATCGCCGGCCGCTACTGCGCCGCGCCAGCCGTGGGCATCCACATTTTCTCGAGCTGGTAGAACTCGCGCACTTCGGGGCGGAACAGATGCACGATGACATCGCCCGCATCGATCAAGACCCAGTCGCCCGTGCCTTTGCCCTCGGTCTTGCAGCTCATCTTGTGGCTGTCCTTGAGGCGTTCCACGAGCTTTTCGGCGATGGATGCCACCTGTCGCGATGACCGGCCCGAGGCGATCACCATGTAATCGGCAATCGAGGATTTGCCGCGCAAATCGATCTGCACGACGTCTTCGGCCTTGTCATCATCGAGAGAGGCAAGAACGCTGTCGAGCAACTCCTGGCTGGTCGGTGCGTCCATCTGGACCGCAGCGGCGGTCCGGCGGGGGGTGGTCTTAGCCACCGCGGTGGTGTGTCCGGTCAGGACCCGATCCTCCTGTTTGCGCGCCTGCTGCCCCCGGCGCCGGGTGATCGGATGGTAGCATTGGATGGGCGCAATCTCAATGACCTGTCAGGGGCCACTGTGCCGGCACGGCCAGAACCCACATCTGGGTTGCCCCAAGAAATCGGCCATATCCCTTGTGCGAATTCAGATAGATTGGGGATAACCGCCCAAGGGTAGCTATATCGGGTAGCCAAAGCTTGACTCACTGGCGTGCGGGCCGGACAGTCAGGCCTTAGAATCGTGTGCATCCCGGAGGGGCCGCGCCATGCGCTTTACCCGGCTTCGCCTGAATGGCTTCAAAAGCTTTGTCGATCCTACCGACCTGATCATTCAGGACGGGCTGACCGGGGTTGTGGGCCCCAATGGCTGCGGCAAATCCAATCTGCTTGAGGCGCTGCGCTGGGTGATGGGCGAAAATCGACCCACGGCCATGCGCGGCGACGGGATGGAGGATGTGATCTTTGCCGGTGCCGCCACGCGCGGCGCGCGCAATTTCGCAGAGGTCGTGCTGCAACTCGACAATTCCGAACGACTGGCCCCCGCGGGCTTCAACGACGAAGACACGCTCGACATCACCCGGCGCATCACCCGCGATGCGGGATCGGCCTATAAGCTGAACGGCAAGGATGTGCGCGCGCGCGATGTGCAGATGCTGTTTGCCGATGCCTCGACCGGGGCGCATTCCCCCGCGCTGGTGCGGCAGGGGCAGATTTCCGAATTGATCAATGCCCGCCCCAAGGCGCGCCGCCGTGTGCTGGAGGAAGCTGCCGGTATCTCGGGGCTCTATCAGCGGCGCCATGAGGCGGAATTGAAGCTCAATGGCGCCGAGGCCAATCTGGCGCGCGTCGATGACGTGCTCGAACAGCTTGCCGCCCAGATTGGGACCCTCGCCCGTCAGGCCCGTCAGGCCCAGCGCTATCGCGAAATCGGCGCCGATCTGCGTCAGGCCGAAGGGTTGTTGTTGTGGCTGCGCTGGGGCGATGCACAGCAAGCTGTCGACCGCGCCGAGGCCGTGCTGCGCGATGTGCTGACTGCCGCTGCCCGCGCCGAAGCCGCCGCCCTGCACGCCGCCAGAGCCCGCGAAAGCGCCGAGGCCGCCCTGCCGCCGCTGCGCGAGGAAGAAGCCATCGCCGGGGCGATCGTGCAGCGTCTGACGCTGGAACGCGATGGGCTGGATGGCGAGATTGCGCGCGCCGTGGAAGCGGTCGCCACGCTGGAAGGGCGGCTGGACCAACTGACCCGTGACATCGAACGCGAAGACGCGCTGAATGCCGATGCGGGCGACAGCATCGCGCGGCTTGACGATGAGCGCGCCAAACTTGTGCGTGATAGCCAAGGCCATGCCGAACATGTCGCCGAAGCCCTTGCCGCCGCCCAGCAGGCCGCCGCCTTGCTGCGCACCCGCGAACAGGATCTGGCCGACGCCACCGAAGCGGCCGCCCGCCTGTCGGCCCGTCACCAATCCGCCGAGCGCCGTGTCAGCGATGCGCAAAAAGCCCGCGCCCGCCATGCCGCCGAAGCCGAGACCGCCGCGCGTCAGGCCGCCGAGGCCGCCGATCGTCTGGCCATGATCGCGCGTGATGTGGCCAGCGCCGAGGATGCGCTGGCCTTTGCCCGCGATCTGGCCCTGGGCACCGAGCACGCCTTGACCGAGGCCGAGATCGCCCGCGCCGAAGCCCAAAGCGCCGAATCCGATGCGCGCGCCGCCCGCGCCGATGCCGAAGGCCGCGCCGGAACGCTGGAGGCCGAGGTGGCCGCACTCAACCGTCTGCTGGACCGCGAACGCGGGCAGGGCGATCAGATCCTTGACCGGATCACGGTCGCCAAGGGCTTTGAGGCGGCGCTGGGCGCAGCCCTGTCGGATGATCTGAAAGCGGCCGAGACCAAGGTTGCGGGCGGTTCGGGTTGGAGCATGCTGGCCGCCTATGGCAGCCCTGCCGCGCTTCCGTCTGGTGCGCGGCCCATCGCCGAGGTGGTGCAGGGCCCCGCATTGCTGGCGCGGCGTTTGTCGCAGATCGGGATCATCGAGCGCGCCGACGGCCCAAGGTTGCAACCGCTGTTGCACCCCGGGCAGCGTCTGGTCAGCCGCGAGGGTGACCTGTGGCGCTGGGATGGGTTTGCGGTCGCGGCCGCCGATGCCGTGTCGTCGGCCGCGCGTCGGTTGGAACAGGTGAACCGCCTGACCGAATTGCGCGCCGAGGCCGCCCGCGCCGCCGCCCGTGCCGCCGGAACCCGCACCGCCCACGAGCTGCTGGCGCGCCATCTGGCCGATCTGACCGAGGCCGACCGCGCCGCGCGCATGGCGCGCCGTGATGCCGACACAAGGCTGGCCGATGCGTCGCGCATCCTGACCAAGGCCGAGGCCGAGCGCGGCGTGTTGCAAGGCAAGCTGGAAACGCTGCAATCGGCCGCCGCCCGCCATGCCGATGAGGCGCAGGCCGCCGCGACCGAGCTTTTGCGCGCCGAGGCCGCCCGCGCCGAGTTGGAAGATCTGCACGCCGCAAAGGCCCGGCTCGAGGATATTCGCACGACGCTCGAGGCGTCTCGCTTGACGATGCTGGCGCGCCGCACCGCCCATGATGAGATCAGGCGCGATGGCGAAAGGCGCAGCGCCCGCATCGCCAGGATCGGCGAAGAGAGCGCGGGGTGGCGCAAGCGGCTTGACAGTGCGGCGGGGCGTCTTTCCGAACTCAAGGCCCGCCAGACCGACACCGACACCGCATTGGTGGCAGCCCGGCACAAGCCCGGCGCCCTGACCGACATGCGCGCAGGGCTGGCCGACAAGATCACCACCGCCGAACGGCGCAAGGCCGCGGCCAGTGAGGCCCTGTCGGTTGGCGAAGCCGGATTGCGTGCCGCGATTGGCGCTGAACGCGACGCCGAGCGTGCGGCATCCGAGGCGCGGGAAGCGCGTGCCGCTGCCCAAGCCCGCCGCGATGGCGCGTGCGAAGCGGCCGATGCCGCCGCCCAGCGCATCGCCGACGAGATGGAAACCACCCCCAGCGCGTTGCGCGACAGCCTTGGCGATCTGCCCGATCCGCTGCCCCCCTCCGATCATGTCGAGGCCGAGGTGCAGCGCCTGCGCCGTCAGCGCGACGCGCTGGGTGCGGTCAACCTGCGCGCCGAGGAAGACGCCCGTGAGGTGCAACACGAACATGACACGCTGGCCGCTGAAAAGACCGATCTGGAACAGGCCATCGCCAAGCTGCGCACCGGCATTTCCGGCCTGAACCGCGAAGGCCGCGCGCGGCTGCTTGCCGCGTTCGATGAGGTGAACGTGAACTTTGCCAAGCTGTTCACGCATCTGTTCGGCGGTGGTGAAGCGCGTCTGGTGCTGGTGGAAAGCGACGATCCGCTGGAGGCCGGGTTGGAGATTTTGTGCCAGCCGCCGGGCAAGAAGCTGTCCACCCTGTCGCTTTTGTCGGGCGGCGAACAGACGCTGACCGCGCTGGCGCTGATCTTTGCGGTGTTTCTGGCCAATCCGGCGCCGATCTGTGTGCTCGACGAGGTCGACGCGCCGCTCGATGACGCGAATGTCACGCGCTTTTGCGATCTGCTTGATGAGATGACGCGCCGGACCGCCACGCGGTTTTTGGTCATCACCCACCACGCGGTGACGATGGCGCGCATGGATCGGCTGTTTGGCGTGACCATGGTGGAACAGGGCGTGTCGCAACTGGTTTCGGTCGATCTGCGCAAAGCCGAACAGCTTGTCGCCTGAGCGGCCGGGGCCGCGCGCCGTAGGGGCCCTATGGTGCGCGGCTCAGCCGGTCGTTGCCTTTTTGCGCAAGCGAAAGGCGGCCGCCTTGGCCCGGTTGCCGCAGCGCGACATCGAACACCACCGCCGCCCCGCGCCGCGGCCATGATCCAAGAACAGATGCGAACAGCGCGCGCATTCGCACAACCGCCCCAGATCATCGCGCCGCATCAGGTCAAACAACAACAAGACCAATTGATCATGGATGCCACCCAGCGGCCCCGGCACAAGCGCAAGCCCGCCCGCATGAAAGCCCAAGCTGGCATCCTGTAGCGCGCTCTTGATGGCGGTTTCCAGCATCAGCGCTTCTTCACGATCGGGTCTGCGCCCAGCCGCTACGGCCGACAAGACGGCATAGGCCGCTTCGCGCAAGGCGATCAGCGCGGCCATCTGACCCGATCCTGGCACGGCCGTTTCACGCGGGGCCAGCCCCGCTGCCACCAAGGTATCGCGCAAGCCTTCGGGCCCGACAAAGCTGTTGGTCAGCCGTTGCTTGCCGTCATCACTGACCGAGTTGAGAAAGTGCAGGATCGGATGACCCGGATGGGGTTCTGCCATCTTCAAGCCTCATGCCGGCCGGTGCATCGGCCCGGCCCTTGGGGGCCAACATGGGGCTTTGCGTGGCCGTCGTCCAGTGCGCGCGCTGTGGCGGAATCGTGACGTTTGCAGGTGCAGCATATTCAAATCATTGACCAAATCCACAATCGCCCCAATTTGTCCACAGACCCTCCAGAAAAGGAATCGGAGATGTCGAGCTTTCTGCCCCAGTCGGTCCGCGAGGAACTGGCCGCCGTACAGAAATTTGCCCGCCGCCGTCGCGCGACGCGTGTGGTCCATGTCGGCGACGAGGCCTTTCCCATTCTCGAAATGACCCAAAGCGGTTTTGCGGTCGAAGCGGCCGATGCGCCGCGCCTGCGGGGGTTCATCGACATCTATGAAGGCGCGCGGCACCTGTATCAGGCGTTGATCGTCGCCTCCGAACAGCACGGCGATCTGATGCGCTATGAATTCAAGCGCAACACCGCCGCCGCAACCACCGCCCCCGTCGATTTCGAGACATCGTCCGACCGGCCCGTGGCCTTGCTGCCGCGCCTCTGAAACACGGCTTTCGTTTGGCGCGGGCTTTGGGCAGGTTAGGGGTGTCTGTGCCTGCGTTGGAGCCGCGATGATCACCGTCACGTCTGACAGCTTCCGTCTGGCCGAGGCCTTTGTCATCTCACGCGGGGCCCGGACCGAGGCGCGCGTGCTGACGGTGCGCATCACGCGCGGCGGGTGGACCGGCTGGGGGGAATGCGTGCCCTATGCGCGCTACGGCGAAACGCTGGCATCGGTGACCGATCAGATCGCGGCGCTGTCGCCGGATGTGACGCGCGCCGAATTGGCCCGGGCCCTTGCCCCCGGCGCGGCGCGCAATGCGGTCGATTGCGCGCTGTGGGATCTTGCGGCCAAAAGCGCCGGGCGGCCTGTCTGGGAACTGGCCGGGCTTTGCGCCCCCTTGCCCGTGATCACCGCCTTTACCCTGTCGCTCGATGCGCCCGAGGCGATGCGCGCCGCCGCCGCCCGCCACGCGCATCGCCCGCTTCTCAAGATCAAGCTTGGAACGCCCGAGGATATGCCAAGGCTCGAGGCTGTGCGCCGGGGCGCGCCAAAGGCCCGGATCATCGTCGATGCCAACGAAGGCTGGTCGCCCGGGATCTATGCCGATCTGGCGCCCCATCTTGTGCGGCTGGGGGTGGAACTGGTGGAACAACCCTTGCTTGCCGGCGCCGACGAGATGCTGGCCGAAATCGCCCGGCCCTTGCCGGTCTGTGCCGATGAAAGCTGCCATGACCGGTCGAGCCTTCCGGGTCTCAGGGGCAAATATGATATGGTCAACATCAAGCTCGACAAGACCGGCGGCCTGACCGAGGCGCTGGCCTTGAAAGCCGAGGCCGAGGCGCAGGGCCTTGGCGTGATGGTGGGCTGCATGGTCGGCAGCTCGCTGGCGATGGCGCCCGCGGTGCTTTTGGCGCAAGGCGCATCCATCGTGGACCTTGACGGGCCGCTCTTGCTGGCCGAAGACCGCGCAACGCCTTTGGATTACGACGCCGCCGGGGTGCACCCACCGCGGCCAGAGCTTTGGGGATGAGACCGCAATGACCCGCACCGTCTATGTGAACGGCGACTACCTGCCTGAGGATCAGGCCAAGGTGTCGATTTTCGACCGTGGCTTTCTGTTCGCCGATGGCGTCTATGAGGTTACAAGCGTTCTGGGCGGCAAGCTGATCGATTTCGCGGGACATGTCAGGCGCTTGCACCGCTCGCTCGACGAGTTGCAGATGGCCAGTCCGGTGACCGAGGATGAATTGCTCGCCATCCACCGCGAACTGGTGCGGCTCAACGACATCGACGAGGGGCTGATCTACCTTCAGATCACGCGCGGGGCGGCGGATCGCGATTTCGTCTATCCCAAGGATGCGACGCCAACCATCGTGCTGTTCACCCAATCCAAGCCCGGTCTGGCCGATGCGCCGATGGCCAAGGTCGGGCTCAAGGTGTTGAGCATCGAAGACCAGCGTTGGGGCCGGCGTGACATCAAGACGGTGCAATTGCTTTACCCCTCGATGGGCAAGATGATGGCCAAGGCGGCGGGCTGTGACGATGCGTGGATGGTCGAGGATGGCCATGTCACCGAAGGCACGTCGAACAACGCCTATATCGTCAAGGGCAACACCATCGTCACCCGGCATCTGGGCCACGAGATCTTGAGCGGGATCACGCGGACAGCGGTGCTGCGCTTTGCGCGTGAGGCGCAGATGGTCGTCGAAGAACGGCCCTTTTCCATCGACGAAGCGAAAGCGGCGGATGAGGCGTTTATCACGTCGGCCTCGGCCTTTGTCATGCCGGTGGTGGAGCTGGACGGTCAGGCCATCGGAACGGGCAAGCCGGGCAGCATGACCGCCCGGCTGCGCGAAATCTACCTGGACGAGATGCGCAAGGCGGCGGTGTAACCCGCCGCCCGCGCGAAAATGAACCAGACCGCAGCGCGGCCTCATTACGATGGCGCCTTAGCTGGGGATGATTGTGATGCTTGCGGTCAGCGCGGGGGACAGGCTGTTTGCCTGCAAGACCACGAACACCGTGCCGTCCACAAGCACCTCGACATCGGTTCCATTTGCCGCCGCTTGTAGGGTCAGCGTGGGTGTCGTCGGCGGTTGCGCCAAGGTTGTCGTATCAATCGTCAGCCTGTCGAATGCCGGGTCAAAATCGGTGATCACGGCGGGCGATTCTGCCGAGCCAAAGGCGCTGTCGATGGTGATGCTGTCGGCCCCGTCGCCACCGGTGATGGTGGCGTTCAGATCGCCGATGATCGTGTCATCGCCAAGGCCGCCATCGAGACTTGAGCCCAGATTAGCGCCGG
Source organism: uncultured Roseicyclus sp. (assembly GCF_937892565.1). Taxonomy (GTDB): domain Bacteria; phylum Pseudomonadota; class Alphaproteobacteria; order Rhodobacterales; family Rhodobacteraceae; genus Roseicyclus. The sequence goes on from NZ_CALAHQ010000020.1 coordinate 12,579, forward strand.
GCGTGCCGCGCGCGATGATCAGATCATCGCCTGCATCGCCAAACAGGGTATCGCCGATTCCGTCGGTTTCAAGCGTGTCATTGCCCGCCCCGCCGATCAGGCGATCA